>CAZOQI010000052.1:0-4450 GCA_964582105.1 uncultured Solirubrobacteraceae bacterium | reverse complement strand
GCGGTGCTCAAGCAGAACGTGAAGATCGCGGTGACGGGTTGCGCGAAGGCGAAGAAGGCGCGCAAGCCCAGGAAGCGCCGGAAGGCGAAGAAGAAGTAGGCGGGAGGGGTGTTCATGTCCGCCCGTGAGGTGAAGGCCGGGCCGCGCAAGCAGGCGCGGCCGGCTGCGGATGGCCTGCCGCGGGAGCACGTGAGTGAGATCCAGCGGATGCGCATCCTCTCCGCGATGGCCGAGGTCGCTTCGGAAAAGGGCGCGGGGTCGGTCACGGTCGCTCACGTCGTGACCCGCGCGGGTGTATCGCGGCGCACGTTCTATGACCTGTTCGCCGACCGCGAGGAGTGCTTCCTGGCGGCGTTCGAGGAAGCGATCGGCCGCCTCAGCGCGCAGGTGATCGAGGCGTATGAGCGCGAGGGTTCGTGGCGGGAGCGGATCCGCGCGGGGTTGTGGGCGCTGCTCGTGTTCCTGGATGAGGAGCCCGCGACCGCGAGGCTGTGCGTCGTGGAGTCCCTCGCGGCCGGTCCGCGCGTGCTGGAGCGCCGCGCGGTCGTGCTTCGGGCGCTCGTCAGGGCGATCGACGAGGGTCGCTGCGAAGGACGCTCCGCGACGCCGCGCAAGTCAATCCAGCTGCCCCCCCTCACGGCGGAGGGAGTCGTCGGCGCCGTGCTGTCCGTGATCCACACGCGCCTCTCAGAGCCGCGCGCGAAGCCCCTCACGGGCCTTTTGGGCGAGTTGATGGGCGTGATCGTGATGCCCTACCTCGGTCAGGCGGCGGCACAGAAGGAGCTGCGCAAACCGGCCCCTCCCCTCCCCACAAAAACCCCCCACGCACACCGCGACCCGCTGGACGGGCTGGAGATGCGGATCACCTACCGTACGGTGCGCGTGCTGATGGTCATCGCCGCCCACCCCGACGCGAGCAACCGCAAGATCGCCACCGAGGCCGGGATAACCGACCAGGGGCAGGTGTCCAAGCTGCTCGCGCGCCTCGAGCACCTCGGCCTCGTCTACAACCGCGGCCTCGGCCCCGTCAAGGGAGCGCCCAACGCCTGGCAGCTCACCGCGCGCGGGCGCCACGTCGAGCAGGCCATCAGGGTGCAGACGGCGCCGGGGTGAGCTTTCAAGCGCGCCGCCGCCAGCGCGCGCCGCGGCCGGCGCCGAGGGGCTCGATGGCGCCTTGCTCGCGCAGGCGGGTGAGGGTCTTGTTGATGTAGGACTGGCTGGCGGCGGGTACGGCTCGGCGCACGTCGGCGACGGTGAACTCGTCTGAGATCGAGCCGCGGATGAAGCGGTGGATCGCCTCGCGCTTGGAGCCGCGGCCGGCGACCGTGCCCACCTGACCCTCCAGCTCGCGGTAGGCGACGGTGAGGATGCCCAGGAAGTAGCGCAGCCACGGGGCGATGTCGTGCTCGCCCTCGTGCCAGCCGTGCCCCGCGGCGCGCAGCGCCTCGTAGTAGGTCTCCCGGCTGTCGTCGATCACACGCTCGAGGCTGATGAAGCGGCCGGCCTCGTATCCGGCCTGGTACAGCGCCAGTGTGCTCAGCAGCCGGCTGATGCGGCCGTTGCCGTCTCGGAAGGGGTGGATCGCCAGGAAGTCGAACACGTAGCAGCCGATCAGCAGTAGCGGGTGGTGCTCGCCGGAGGCCCGCGCCGCGGCGAAGCGCTCGTGCAGCTCCGCCATAGCCGCCGGTGTGGCGATCGCGGGGACGGTCTGAAAGCGCATCACGCGGGTGCCATCGGGGCGCACTTCCTGGATCGAGTTCTCCACGCTCTTCCAGCGGCCGGCCGGGGTGTTCGTGAACTGGTACATATCGCGGTGCAATTGCTCCACCACGCTCGGCGTAAAGGGGATCTGCGCCGCATCCCTGTCGATCGTGTCCAGCACTGCGCGATAGCCCGCGATCTCCTCCTCGCCGCGGTTGGCCGGTTTGGTCTGCTCAGCCATCAGCTGCCGAAGGCGCTGCGCCGGCGCCTTGATGTTCTCGATCGCGTTCGAGGACTCCACGCTTTGGATCCGCGCGATCTCGCTCAGCGTCCGCAGCGCCTCGGGGTGCTCACCGCGAAACGCCGACTCCGCGCCCCGCGCCCGGTCGATCTCGCCCAGCGTCCGCGCCATCGCAGCGGGGACCATGCCGATCTGGCGCTCGAGGGTGCGGAAGGTGTGCATTCGGAGGCGGTTACGGAGAACGTGGCACTTGCAGAGTAAAGATAGCACTTTGGACGAGTTAATGCTATGTTCTATCCCGCCTCAAAGCGCGCCACCGCCGCGCGGCGCTCGCTTTCGGAGACGCTCAGGCCTTCTTCGCCGTCGGGCAGCGTGACGGTCCCCGAGGGCTCCAGGATGCGCGTGGGCGGCGTGCCGTCCACGGCCAGCGCGGCGAACAGGCCCAGGAGGGTGGGGCCGCTCATGTCCGAGACGATCGCGGGCGGGGCGCTCCAGGCGATCGCGGGCAGGCGCAGGAAGCTCGCGGGGGAGAGCAGGCGGGACTTCATGTCCTGGAAGAGGGCCTGCTGGTGTTCCTCGCGGTTGAGGTCGGTCTGGTTAGGGGCGCAGAGGTTCTCGCGCGTGCGCGCCAGGGCGAGCGCCTGCCTGCCGTCGAGGTGGTGGGTGCCCGCGGGCAGGCGCAGGGTGAAGCCGCCGCGGCTGTAGCCGCCGTCGATGCGGCTGTAGATGCAGCCGCCGCTGTAGTCCACGCCGCCCATCGCGTCGATCAGCTGCGGGAAGTTTTCGAAGTTCACTTCCACCACGTGATTGATCGGGATGCCCAGCCAGCGCTTGAGGATCGCGATCGACAGCGCCGGGCCGCCGAAGGCATGCGCGGCGTTGATCTTCTGCAGGCCGTGACCGGGGATTTCCACGACCGTGTCGCGCGGGATTGACAGGCGCGCGGCGTGCCCGCCGCCCGTGCGGATCAGCATGATCGAGTCCGAGCGGCCCGGGCCCGTGGTTTGCGCGTGCGGTTCCCTGCTGTTCCTGGGGCGCCGATCGCTGCCCAGCACGAGGATGTTGTTGGCGGAGGTGAGCGGGAAGCCCGCGGGGTCGAGCACGCCCTGCACGTCCGCGGGCGGGCTGGTGCGGTTGAACGCCGCGCTCAGCAGGAACAGCGCCAGCGAGAGCGCCAGCCAGCCGGCCAGCAGCGCCAGCACGGCCAGGACGACGCGGCCTCTGGTGATCCGCGGCCAGCGCCGCAGGCCGCGCCCGGGGGGCGGCGGGGCTGCGAGGAACGTCCCGCCGTCGTTTGCATCCTCGCGCAGGTGGCGCCGCGCGCGGTAGCGCGTATAGCGCGGGGGGTCCGCCGGCGCGGGCGGCAGGCGGGGGCGGCGCGGGGAGGCCATCGCTCCAATCTATAGTTGCGCACCCATGAGCCCCGATGGCGCGCATGCAGGCCGGCTGATCGTCTGCCCCACGCCGCTGGGCAACCTGCGGGACGTCACGCTGCGCGTGCTCGACGCGCTCGGCGCGGTTGACATCCTCGCCTGCGAGGACACGCGGCGCACGCGCATCCTGCTGGAGCGCCACGGGATCGTGGGGCGGGAGCTGGTGAGCTTTCACGAGCACAACGAACGGGCGCGCGCGGGGGAGCTCCTGGCGCGCATGGGGGCCGGGCTCGGCGTCGCGCTCGTCTCGGATGCGGGGACGCCGCTCGTCTCGGACCCCGGCTTCGCGCTGATCCACGCCGCGCTCGCCGCCGGGCTCGAGGTGGAGGTGCTGCCGGGGCCCTGCGCCGCCGTCACGGCGCTCGTCGCGTCCGGGCTGCCGGCCGAGCGCTTCCGCTTCGCGGGGTTCCTGCCGCGCAAGCGCGCGGAGCTGGAGCGGCTGCTCGGCGGGGCGGGCGGAGAGCCCGATACCCTCGTGGCATTCGAGTCGCCCGGGAGGCTCGCCGCGACGCTCGAGGCTCTCGCCGCGCTCGATGCGCAGCGCCCGGCCGCGGTCTGCCGGGAGCTGACCAAGTTGCACGAGGAAGTCCGCCGCGGGAGCGCCGCCGAGCTGGCCGCGCACTACCGCGAGCACCCGCCGCGGGGTGAGATCGCGCTCGTCATCGGCGCATCCGCGCCCGGTCGGGCCAGCCGCGAGGAGGCGCTCGCCGCGCTGCGCGCGCTCATCGACGCGGGCGCGCGCGCGCGCCCGGCCGCCAGGGTCCTCGCCGGGCTCACCGGCATCGGCGCCAACGAGCTCTATCGGGAGCTCACGGGGGCCTGAGCACCTCGATGGCGGCCCCGCCCGCCTCGCTTTTGACAAGGGACTTGACAAGAGCCATCAGTTGTGCCTATAGTACTCCTGTCACGGCTTCTGTCATGGGGGTCGGGGCTTTGGACATAGGTTGGGTTTGGGTCCTCCCGCGTTGTCGCGGGGTCCTAGGGACCGTACGGGATGTTGGAGAGGGATTCGATCGCTTTGAGGGACTTGGGTTATGAGTGATCTCGTTTTCACCGCGCAGGGCGCGGCCAGTGG
>CAZOQI010000051.1:0-88144 GCA_964582105.1 uncultured Solirubrobacteraceae bacterium | reverse complement strand
GCATCGAGAGCGGGCGCCACGGGGCCTCGCTCGGCGCCGGCCGCACCGGCGTCCTCCACGGCTCGCTGTCGTCGGTGATCGCCAACGAGGAGGGGCAGATCCTCGAGGCCCACTCCGTCTCCGCCGGCCTGGACTACCCCGGCACCGGTCCCCAGCACGCCTTTCTGCGCGACAGCGGCCGCGCGCGCTACGTGGCCGTCACCGACGCCGATGCGCTCGCCGCCTTCCGCGAGCTCACGCGCCTGGAGGGGATCATCCCGGCGCTCGAGAGCGCCCATGCGCTGGCCTGGGCGCTTGCGCAGGAGGACGGCGAATTGGACCTCATCTGCCTCTCCGGACGGGGGGACAAGGATCTCGCCGAGGTCCTTGCGTTGACCTCATGACCAACTCGGGGACGCCACTTGCGGCCGGCCCTTCGGCGCAGACGGGGATCGAGCGCATCGCCCTCGCATTCTCCCAGCACAGCAGGCGCGCCGCGCTCATGCCCTACCTGATGGGGGGATACCCCACGCTCGAGGGCTCCCTGCGCATCGGCGAAGCCTGCGTTCATGCCGGCGCCGACATCATCGAGCTGGGCATGCCCTACTCCGATCCGCTCGCCGACGGCCCCGTCATCCACGCCGCCGCCACCCACGCGCTGGCCGCCGGGGCCGATGTCGCGGGGGTTCTTGAGGTGGCGCGTGCCCTTTCCCCCTCCATTCCGGTGGTTCTCATGTGCTACGCCAACATGGTCCTTGCGCCCGGCATCGACGCCTTCCTCGAGCGTCTCGCGCAGACCGGCGCCTGCGGGCTGATCGTGCCCGACCTGCCGCTGGAGGAGACAGCGCAGGCGTTGGCGGCCTGCGATGCGCGCGGCCTCGCTCTCGTGCCCCTCGTCGCGCCTACCACGCCCCCGGAGCGTCTTGCACAGATCGGCGCGCAGGCGCGCGGCTTCCTCTACACCGTCTCCGTGGTAGGCACCACAGGGGAGCGCGCCGCGCTCTCCGAGCGCTTCGCGCAGATCATCGCCGCCGCCAAGGCCGCAACCGACGCGCCCGTCGCGCTCGGCTTCGGCATCTCCACTCCCGAGCAGGCCCGCCAGGCCGCGCAGGCCGGGGCCGACGGGGTGATCGTGGGCACCCGCCTCGTGCGCGCCGCGGGCCAGTCCAGGGATCCCGCCGGGGCGGTCGGCGCGCTCGTCGCGGAGCTTGCCGCGTCCCTCGCTCGATAGGATGCTGCGCCGATGGGACTGATCCTCACCCTCACGGCGGGCCTGGTCGTCTGGATCGTGCTGTGGGCGCTGGGCGCCAAGGGCTTCGACGCGTTCATGCTCGCCGCCGTCATCATCCTCGTCGGTGCCTGCGTCAAGATCCTCGCCGCTTATCTCCCCGGGCGCCGGCCCTCCTGAGCGGCCGGTGCGTCCGCGCGGGCATCGCCGGCTGGCCCTCGCCCTCCTACTCGCCGCCCTCGCCCCGGCTCTCCTCGTGGCTCTCTCCGGTTGCGGGGGCATCGGCGTCTCGGGCGCTTCGGGCAACGCCGGCAACCCGCTCACCGTCTATTCCAGCCTGCCCCTCCAGGGGCCGCTTGGCGCCGCCTCCCGGCAGATCGTAAACGGCGAGAAGCTGGCGCTGTATGACGCCGGAGGTCATGTCGGGTCCTTCCGCGTCGGCTACTACTCGCTGGACGACGCCAACCCCAGGACCGGGCAGTGGGATCCCGGCATCACCGCCGCCAACGCCAAGACCGCCGCCCAGGACACCAGCACCATCGGCTACATCGGCGACTACAACTCCGCTGCCACGGCCGTCTCGCTGCCCATCGTCAACGGCGCCGGCATTCTTCAGGTCAGCCCCTGGAGTCCCTATGTCGGGCTCACCTCCTCGCTCGACGCCGGCCAGGACGAGCCCGAACGCTTCTACCCCACCGGCCGTCGCAGCCTTGGGCGGCTCTTGCCCGCCGATCCGGTGCAGGCCGCCGCGCAGGTGCGGCTGATGGGCGTCCTCGGCGTCAGGCGCCTGTATGTGATCGACGATCAGGACCCCTTTCAGGTTCCGCTCGCGCAGATCGTCGCCCAGGACGCCACGGCAGCCGGTGTCAAGGTGCTCGCCCACGACAGCCTCGACACCGCCGGCGGCACCGATCTCGCCTCCGAGGCCGCCAAGGTCGCCGAAAGCGGCGCGCAGGCCGTCTTCTTCAGCGGCGCCTCCCCCTCCCCGGGGGACGTCGCCCTCTTCCAGCAGCTTCATGCCGCCGATCCTCACCTGTTGCTGCTGGCCCCCAACACCATGCTCACCCCCGCCTTCGCCGCACAGATCGGCGCGGCCGGCGCCGGCACCTACATCTCAACCCCGATCCTCCCGGCCGGCGTCTACCCGGCCGCGGCCCAGCGCGTGTTCGCGGACTACCGCAGGCGCTTTCAGGAAGCCTCCACCCCCGATGCCCTCTACGGCTACGAGGCCATGAGCGTCGTGCTGCAGTCCATCCGCAACGCCGACTCCCACGGCAACAACAAGCGGGCCGTCATCGAACAGTTCTTTCGCATTCGCAACAGGGACTCGGTCCTCGGGCGTTACTCGATCCAGGCCAGCGGGGACACCACGCTCTCCGGTTACGGAGTCGATCGCGTCGTGGGCGGGCATCTCGTGTTCTGGCGATCCCTCGGCGCGGGCTGATCGCTCGCTCCGGCGTCGGCCGTCAACCCGGCGCTGGCCCCGAATCCGGTGCCGAGCCTCACTCCAGCGCCGGCCGTCGCCCGGCGCCGAGCCCTCACTTCAGCGCACAGCGCAGCGCCTCGTCCAGCTCGGGGTGGCGGAAGCGGTAGCCGAGCATCAGCGGCTTGGCGGGGAGCACGCGGGCGCCGCTCGTGACGATCTCGGCCATCTCGCCGTAGAGGGCGCGCAGCGCGAGCGCCGGGACCGGCAGGAGCGCGGGGCGATGCAGGGCACGGCCGAGGGCCTTGGCGAACTGGGCGTTGGTGACGGGGGCGGGGGCGGTGGCATTGATCGGGCCCAGCCACCACTCGCCTCGCAGGGCGGCGAGGATCATGCCCAGGAGATCCTCGCTGTGGATCCACGACATGTACTGGCGGCCGCCCGCGACGGGGCCGCCCAGGCCCAGGCGGAAGGGGGGGAGCATCTTGGCCAGCGCGCCCCCGTGCGGGTCGAGCACCACGCCGGTGCGCACCTGCACCACGCGCACCCCCAGCTCTGCGGCGGTCTGCGCCTGCGCCTCCCAGGCGGCGCACACCTGTGCCAGGAAGTCCCGGCCGGCGGGGGCCTCCTCGTCAAGGGGCTCCTCGCCGTGGGAGCCGTACCAGCCGATCGCCGAGCCGCTCACGAGCACGCCGGGGCGCGCCGCGCAGTCCAGCGCGCGCAAACCCTCGATGAGGTTGTGAGTGCCCAGCACGCGGCTCTCGCGGATCGCGCGTTTGGCAGCGGCGGTCCAGCGCTGGGCGATCGGCTCGCCGGCGAGGTGCACCACGCCATCGCATCCGCAAAGGGCCTCGGCGGGGGCGGGTTCGGCGAGCGGGTCCCACGGCAGCGCCTGCAGCGGCGGGGGCGGGGGTTGGTCTGGCCGGGGGGCGGGGGTCGTGCCGGCCAGCTTGGCCCTGGCGCGCTCCGGGTCGCGGGAGAGGACCGTCACCTGCGTGTCGCGGGCGCGCAGGCCGGCGACGAGGGCGGGGCCGATCAGGCCCGTCGCTCCGGTTACGGTCACCCGCACGGCATCACCACATCCTCAGCTTGATAGGAGCATCAGCATGACACCTGCCTGCCTCTCAGCTTGGCATTCGCCTCTCAGCTTGGCATCTGCACCCGATGCTCGCCCGTCTGGGTCATGGCGTTGGCTGGCTGGGCGCCCATGTGGGAGGTGGCGGCGTCGCCGTGCGCGTAGCCCACCTCCTGGCCGGCCAGCGCGGTGCCGCTCGCGCGCGCCTCATCGGCCACCGCCGCGGCCACCGCGGGCGCCACGTCGCGGTTGAACACCGAGGGGATGATGTAGTCCTCGCGCAACTCCTCCTCGGGCACGATGCCGGCGATCGCCTGCGCGGCCGCCATCTTCATCTCCTCGGTGATGCTGGGGGCGCGCACGTCCAGGGCGCCGCGAAAGATGCCCGGGAAGCACAGCACGTTGTTGATCTGATTGGGGTAGTCCGAGCGGCCCGTGGCCATGATGCGCACGTGGGGAGCGGCTTCCTCGGGGTTCACCTCGGGGTTGGGGTTGGCCATCGCGAACACCATCGCGTCGTGGTTCATGCGCGCCAGCGCCTCCGCGGGCAGCGCTCTGGCGCCGGAGAGGCCCACCAGCAGGTCGGCGCCGTCGATCACCTCGGCGGGCCTGCCTTCGCGGCACTCGGGGTTCGTCTCCTGCGCGAACCAGCGCTTCACGGGGTTCATCGAGCCGTCCAGATAATCCTCGCGCCTGACGTGCAGGGCGCCGCGCGAGTCGGCGCCGATTATGTGGCGCACGCCCGCGGCCAGCAGGATCTTCGTCACGGCCACGCCCGCGGCGCCCAGCCCGATCACCAGCACGTGCAACTCCTCCATGCGCCGCTCGGTCAGCTTCACGGCGTTCAGCAGCGCGGCCATCACCACCACCGCGGTGCCGTGCTGATCGTCGTGGAAGACGGGGATGTCGAGCTCGCGCTTGAGCCGATCCTCGATCTCGAAGCAGCGCGGCGCGGAGATGTCCTCGAGGTTGATCCCCCCGAGGCCCGGCGCCATCAGCTTCACCGTGCGCACGATCTCCTCAGGGTCCTTCGTGTCCAGGCAGATCGGGAAGGCGTCCACGCCCGCGAACTCCTTGAACAGGCACGCCTTGCCCTCCATCACGGGCATCGCCGCCGCGGGGCCGATGTCGCCCAGGCCGAGAACCGCCGTGCCGTCGGACACCACCGCCACCGTGTTGCGCTTGATCGTGTACTGAAACGCCTTGTCGGGGTCGTCGCGGATGGCGATGCACACCCTCGCCACGCCGGGGGTGTAGGTCATCGAGAGATCGTCGCGCGTCTTCAGCGGGTGCTTGTTGTGCTGTTCGATCTTGCCCCCCACGTGCAGCAGGAAGGTGCGATCGGTGGTGTCCACCACTTCCACGCCCTCCAGTGCCTCGATCGCCGCCAGGATCCTGCCCCAGTGTTCGCGATTGGCCGCGTCCACCACGACATCCCGCACGCTCCCGCCGGCGTCGGCCTCGATCAGGTCCACCGCGCCCACCATCCCACCGGCTTCGCCGATCGCGGTCGTCACCTGGCCGACCACGCCCGGAGTGTCATCCATGCGTACGCGAATCGTCAGGCGGTACTGCGCGCTGGGGGTGATGCTCACGGTCCTCGGGCTCCCTTGCTTGTTGGAGGCCGGCGAGCCGGACCCTCCTCATTAGTCGGGTTGCCATGTTATTGCTCGCGGGCCGCCGGCCTCCTGCCCTAAAGTGCTCGGCGATGAGCGAGGCCGACAACGGGAGCGCGAAAGAGCGGCGGCTCTTTTTGATCGACGGCCCCAGCCTTGTCTACCGCGCCTTCTACGCGCTGCCGGAGTCGATCGCCACCTCCACCGGGGTGCCCACCAACGCCATCTTCGGCTTCGCCTCGATGCTCGTCAAGATCGTCACCGAGTATGGGGTGTGCCCCACCGTGGTCGCCTGGGACGCCGGGACCTCCGGGCGCACGGAGCTGTTCGCCGAGTACAAGGCCCAGCGCCGCTCGCGCCCGGATCTGCTCAAGCAGCAGTGGCCGGCGATGGAACCGCTCGTGGAGTCCTTCGGCTATCGCAACGTCAAGGTGCAGGGCTACGAGGCCGACGACGTGATCGCCTCGCTCGCCGAGCGCGCGCGCGGGGCGGGAGTGCCCGTGATGATCGTCACCGGCGACCGCGACGTCTTCCAGCTGATCGACGAGGAGGGGCTCGTGAAGGTGATGGCCACCTCGCGCGGCATCACCGACACTAAGATCTACGACCGCCAGGCGGTGCTCGACCGCTATGGCGTCGCGCCCGAGCTGATCCCCGACTTCTACGGCCTCAAGGGCGACACCTCCGACAACATCCCCGGCATCCCGGGGATAGGGGAGAAGACCGCCGGCGATCTCATCCAGCGCTTCGGAACGCTGGAGGGAGTGCTGGGGCACGTGCGCGAGATCGGCGGGGCCAAGCGCAAGCAGAGCCTCATCGATCACGCGGAGGATGCGCGCGTCTCCAAGCAGCTGGCGACCGTGCAGAGGGATGTGCAGATCGACTTCGACCCCACCGCCGAGGCCGCGCGCGAGCCCGACCGCTCGCGTGTGCGCGAGGTCTTCCGCGAGTACGAGCTGCGCGATCCGTTGCGCCGTCTGGAGGAGGCCCTCGGCGACCCTGATCTGGCCGCGCCCGCGGCTGTGGCGGAAATCACGCTCACGGCGGCCGTGCGTCATGGCACGCCGGCCGACATCGCCAGGCTCCAGGGTGGAGGGTCCGGAAAGGGAGGGGACGCCCAGGCGGGAGTGGGGGCAGAGGCCCTGGAGCTGAACGTCGCGGTCGTGCCCGCGGAGGTGCCCGAGGGCGCGCTGTTCGCCGAGGGACCATCCTGGCGCTTCGCCGTGGCCCACGACGGCGGCATTCTGGCCGGCGATTGCCAGGGGCCGGAGGAGGTGGTTCGCGCCTGCGGCGAGCGCTCCGTGGTGGCCCACGACGCCAAGGCGCTGAAACTGGTTGCACCAGGACTGGTGCACGACACGCTGCTGGGCGCCTACCTGCTGGAGCCGGCCCGCCGCGGCTACCCCTTCGCCGAGCTCTGCGAAGAGCGCGGCCTCTCAAGCGACCTCGAGGACCCCGTCGCGGCGCAGGCCCTTTTGGTGGGGGCCCTCGCGCGGTGGCAGCGCGAGCAGATCGCCGAGCGCGAGCTCCAGGACGTGATGCGCGACATCGAGCTGCCGCTGGTGGCGGTATTGCGCGACATGGAGATCCTCGGCGTGCGCCTGAACGTGCCCCGCCTGCAGGAGGTCGCCCAGCGCGTGCGCGAGGAGATGGCGGAGCTCGAAGGAGAAATCTTCGCGCTCGCCGGCACGGAGTTCCTGATCGCCTCCCCCCAGCAGGTCGGGGAGGTCCTGTTCGAGAAGCTGGGCCTCTCGCGCAAGCGCCGCGGCAAGACCGGCTACTCCACCGACGCCCGCGTGTTGCAGGCGATCCGCGAGGAGCACGTCGTCGTGCCGCGCATCGAGCGCTGGCGCGAGCTCTCGACGCTCATCAAGACCTACCTCGACGTGCTCCCCCAGGAGGTGGACGAGCGCTCGCGCATCCACACCACCTTCCTGCAGACCGTCGCTCAGACCGGGCGCCTCTCCAGCACCAACCCGAACATGCAGAACGTCCCCATCCGCACCCCCCTGGGGCGCGAGATCCGCGGCTGCTTCGAGGCCGAGGAGGGCAATGTGCTGATCTCCGCCGACTACTCCCAGATCGAGCTGCGCGTGCTCGCCCACGCCGCCGAGGAGCCGGTGCTCAAAGAGATCTTCCGCCGCGGCGAAGACGTGCACACGGCTACCGCCTCGCAGGTCTTCGGAGTGGCCCCCGAGCAGATCGACACCGGCATGCGCTCCAAATCCAAGATGATCAACTATGGCATCGTCTACGGCCTCTCCGACTTCGGCCTCGCCGACCGCCTCAACATCCCCCGCGAGGAGGCGAAGGAGTTCATCGACGCCTACTTCGCCCGCTTCCCGCGCGTGGCGCAGTTCATCGCGGACACGATCGAACGGGCCAAGGAGGAGGGTCACGTCAAGACGCTGTGGGGCCGCCGCCGCCAGATCCCCGAGCTGCGCGCGCGCAACTTCCAGGTGCGCACCCTCGGCGAGCGCCTGGCCGTCAACACCGTCATCCAGGGCACCGCCGCCGATGTCATCAAGCTCGCGATGGTGCGCTGCCGGCACTCGCTCGAGGTGGCCCGGCTCGCCACGCGCCTGATCCTCACCATCCACGACGAGCTCCTGTTCGAGGGGCCCCCGGATGAGGTCCCCGTCGCGCGCGAGCTCATCCAGCGCGAGATGACCGGGGTCTGGGAGCACGATCCGCCGCTGGCCATCGACGTCGGCGTGGGGCGCAACTGGCTGGAGGCCAAGTGAGCTCACGGCGATCCCGCCTGCCGGAGGTCGGCGCGGGCTTGCCGCCCAACATCCCTCGGTTGGAGGCCAGGTGAGCCGCGGCCTGGCCGTTCTGCTCGGCGCCGGCGCGGGCTGCCTCGTCGGCATGCAGGCTCCCGTGAACTCGCGCCTGGGCAAGTCCGTCGGCAGTCTCCAGGCGGCGAGCGTCTCATTCCTCGTCGGCACCGCCGCGCTGCTGCTCATCACCACCTTCTACAAGGGTGGCCTTGGCGGCATCGGCAAGATCGGCGACGCGCCCTGGTGGGCGCTCGTGGGCGGTCTCTTCGGCGCCGTCTACGTCACGGTCGCGATCCTCACAGTTCAGACCCTCGGCGCCAGCGGCCTCACCGCCGTCGTCATCGGCGGCCAGCTCGCGATGTCGGTGCTCATCGACCGCTTCGGCCTGCTCGGCCTGCACCGCCAGGCGATCGGCGCCAGCCGCATCGTCGGGCTCGTGCTGCTCGTGGCTGGGGTGGCGCTGGTGGTGCGCCGGTGACGAACTCTAGCTAGTCTAGCTAGAAGCTGTTACGATCGGACCTATGGCGATCAGCGTAGGAATGCACGAGGCCAAGACGACCCTCTCGCGGCTTGTCGATGCGGCGCAGGGTGGCGAGGAGGTCGTGATCACTCGCAGGGGTCATCCGGTTGCGAGGATTGAGCCGGTTCGCCCGACCAAGGCGCGCACCAGCCTCTTCGGATCGCTCAAGGGTCAGATCAAGATGTCGGATGACTTCGATGACCTCCCCGAGGATGTCCTCAGGGACTTTGAAGGCGATGGCTAGCCTTGCTGATCATCGATACTCATGCTGCGCTTTGGTTCCTGGAGGGAGATTCGCGTCTCTCGGCGACCGCTCGAGTTCTGATCGAGGATGACGGGATTGAACGCAGGCTGAGCGCGGCATCGGTCTGGGAGGTGGCGATCAAACGACGGTTGGGCAAGCTCCAGGCGCCAGCCGACTTCCACGAGCGCTTGGGGAAGCAGGGCGTTCGTGGGCTGCCGATAACAGACGCGCATGCCGTGCGTATCGCTGATCTCCCCATGCACCACCGGGATCCTTTCGACCGGATCCTCGTCGCGCAGGCCCAAGCCGAGGGCATGTCAATTCTCAGTGTTGATCGGCGTTTGCACGCATATGGCGTGCCGGTGCTGTGGTAATTGGCGCAGGCGCAGAGCGCTGACCCAAAAGATCTTTCCAGCCACTCCTCACCCCAAGGCGGTGCGAAATCCCTCGCGCCAGCTCGGGTGCTCGGGCTTCCAGCCGAGCTCCTGCTTGATGAGGGCGTTGGAGGCGCCCTGGCCCTTGGTCATGACCATCGTCCCGTAGCTGCCGGCGGCCAGGCGCGCGATCGGGGTGGGCACTCGCCACGGGCGCGGGGCGCCCAGCGCGTTGGCCAGGGCGGGCAGCCATTCGCGCACCGGCGCGGGGTCGTCGTCGACGACGTTGTACACCCGGCCCTCGCTGTTCTCGCGCGCGAGCGCGGCGACGGTGGCGCGGGCGGCGTCGTCGATGTGGATGAACGACCACACGCCCTCGCCGCGGCCCACGATCGGCATGCGCCGGCGGCGCAGGTCCTCGGCCATCGATCCCCCGGAGGAGATCGAGCTGCCGGGGCCGTAGAAGTAGCCGTAGCGCAGCACCGTCCCCTGCGCCCCGCGCACGGCGCACTCCAGATCGTGCAGAGCCTGCGCCGAGCGCTTGAACGACTTGGGCACGTCCAGATGGAGCACTTCGGTCTCGACGTGGAGCGTGCCCGGCGGGCCGGGGAAATAGGCGAAGGCGATGCTCTGCGCCACGATCCTCTTCACGCCCGCCTGCTGCGCGGCGGCGACGAGGGCCCGCGTGCCACGGCTGCGCAGCTGGTCGTTGACGACGAAGTCGCGCTCGATTCGGCGCGGGTCGATGCGCTGCGGCAGCGCCGTCAGCTGGTGGATCACCGCGTCGGGGCGGGCCTCCACCACGGCGGCCTTCAGCGCCTCGCTGTCGAGCGCATCCACGACCACCGGCTCGGCCCCGGCCGCGCGCAACGCATCGACCTTCTCGGGCGAGCGCGTCATGGCGACCACGTCGTGACCATCCTTCACCAGCAGCGGCAGCAGCCGCCTGCCGATCACGCCGGTGGCGCCGGCGAGGAAGACCCTCATACGGCGCTGCTCACCGCGTTGTGTGCGTCGTCGCCGTGGACCTTCGCGCCGTTGGTCGTGGCGGAGATCGTCTCGGGCGCCGCGCAGACCATGCCCTCGCTGAAGCCGGCGGGTGTCATGTCGAACGCCGAATTGAAGCGGGCGCGCATGTTCTCCAGGGCGATCACGTTTGTGAGCTCGACCAACTGACGCTCGTCGAAGTGCCGGCGCAGGGCGGCAAACAGCTCGTCGGTGACCTCGGTCGGCGTGCGGCTCATCGCCGTGGCGTAGTCCAGCACGAGCTTCTCCAGATCGCTGAACTGCTCGCTTTCCCGATAGTGCGGCAATGCGAGCAACTGCTCCTCAGTGATGCCCTCCTTGCGGGCCAACGACGAGCCGATGTCGATGCAGAACTCGCAGTTCACCATAGTGCCTGCCTTCATCTCTGCCAGCACCTTCAGGCGCTCGTCGACGCGATGCAGTCTGGTTGTGGCCATCTCGAACATGCCGTAGCCGATGTACAGACCTGGCAGGTGGGCGTAGACGGCGGCCGGCTCGACCATGCGCCCAAGCTGTCGGCGGGTGGCCAGGTAGCTCGCGCGCACGATTGGGTTCCTGGTGTTCTCGGGGACGCCTGCGATGCGAGTCATTGTGGGGCTCCTTCCGGTGTTTTGTGAGAAGTGCCCTCCTCCGCGAGAGCCACCCGCAACAGCCACGCCAGCACGAGCGTCGCCGCGGCGAGTGAGAAGAAATCGAAGTAGCCGAGCCACGCGGGGTGGGCGCGGCCGATGTCCACCAGGTGGTTGACGCTGTGCAGCGCGAACTGCAGGGCGACGAGCGCCAGCAGGGGCACCCGCCAGGAGGGGCGGCGCAGGGCCACCAGCAGCGCCACGCCGATGGCCGCGTTGAAGGTCGCGGTGTCGCGGATGTAATGGACGTTGACCGCTTCGAACGGCCCCACGTTCGTGAAGAAGGCGTGCGGCGCGACGGCCATGAACAGCGCCAGCGCCAGGTGGTAGACGCCGAAGGCAGCCACGCCCACGACGAGAATCCCGGGTGAAGCGGTTCGCCGCACGGCCAGCGGCTGGGTGTGGGCGCTCACGTCAGTGCACAATAGGCTGACGACGGGGGGCTGTAAAGGCGCGACGCGGGGGCAGGCGCGGCGAGCCCTCCCGCACGAACGAGGGCGGCGCGATCTGGAGGTAGTGCGCGAAGGCCCAGTCGCAGACGCGGGGGCGCTCCAGCGCACGGACGATGGCGGTGACGGCGCGCGTGGGCGTGAGCCGGCCGACGGCGCGCTGGACCTGCAGGAGCGAGCGGAACTTCCAGGCGTGGGAGTCCGAGAAGCGGCTGTAGCGGCGCAGGGCCTCCGCGCGCGTAGCGCGACCTTCGAGCACGAGGCGCAGCTCGCGCCCGCAGGCGAGGCCGAAGTAGAGGGCGGTGCGGATGCCCTCGGCCGTGAGGGGCAGGCAGTGCCCGGCGGAGTCGCCGACGAAGAAGACGCCGTCCTCGATCGCGGGCCGCAGCTGGTGGGGAATCCAGTTGCCCTGATAGCCCGCGGGCGCCAACCCCAGGTCGCCGGCGAGGCGCACGGTGGGCTCCTTGACGTGGTGCGCGGGCCAGAAGGAGCCCACGCCCACGCGCAGCTCATCGCGCGCGGGAAAGCTCCAGGAGTAGCCGGAGCGGATGTAGCGGTGGTCGATCCACAGCTCCATCTCCTCACCGGCGCCGCGCGGGTGCACCTCAAGGCCCCGCGAGAGGCGCGCGTTCGGCGGCTGAATGGGGCGGGCGGCGCCCGAGAGCACCCGTCGCCAGCCGAGCGCGTCGACGATCAGCGGCGCGTGGAGATCCCCGCGGTCGGTGTGCACCACCAAGCCGTCCCGTCCGGCGATGGCTGCCGTCTCGAACTCGATGTCTGCGGGCGCGGAGCCGGCTGGCGTGGGAGGGGAGGAGTTGGGTGGCCGCGCGTGGTGCGCCTGCGCGTAGAGCAGGGCACACAGCTCGGGGTAATCGAAAGTCGAAAACGTCCAGGGCAGACTCCAGCGGCCGCTGTGGAAGGGCGTGTGGACGACGATCTCGTCGAAGGTCTGCAACAGCGAGTCTCCCAGCTCCAGCGCGTGCAGCCACCCGGTGGGGATGCCGCAGGCGGAGGTCTGGCGCTCGCCGATGTCGTAGCGATCGATCATCAATACGCGCGCGCCGCTGCCGGCCAGCTCGCGCGCGACCGCCAGGCCGGCGAATGAGGCGCCGCAGATGAGCACGTCGCAGTCGCGCTGCAAGCGGGTGCGGTCGGCTCCCCGCTTGGTCGCTCTGATGGGCATGAGAGGCCAATGATACGAGCCTGCGCTAGGCTTCGCACGGTGCAAGCGCTGATCGACAATCCCCATGCCCAGGCCGTGGAGGGCTCGCGCGGGCTGCTGCTCGAAGTCGATGGGCAGGTGGTCCCCAACTACGAGGCCACGATGAAGCCCTTCGAGGAGGGCGAGGTCGTAACGGGCCACGTGGTGCGGATCGACAAGGACGAGGTGCTGGTGGACATCGGCTACAAGTCCGAGGGCGTCATCCCCGCGAACGAGCTGTCGATCCGCAAGTCGGTGGATCCGCGCGAGGAGGTGACGCTGGGCGAGGAGGTCGACGCGCTGGTGCTCACCAAGGAGGACCAGGACGGCCGCCTGATCATGTCCAAGAAGCGCGCGCGCTTCGAGAAGGCGTGGCGGCGCATCGAGGCCGCGGCGGAGTCCGGCGAGGCGGTGCAGGGCAGCGTCATCGAGGTCGTCAAGGGCGGCCTGATCATCGATCTGGGCGTGCGCGGCTTCCTGCCGGCCTCGCTGGTGGACATCCGCCGGGTGCCCAACCTGGACGAGTACATGGGCACGAAAATCGAGACGAAGGTGATCGAGCTCAATCGCTCGCGCAACAACGTGGTGCTCTCGCGCCGGGCGGTGCTGGAGGAAGAGCGCAAGGAGGTGCGCCAGCAGATCCTCGATCGCCTGCAGCCGGGCCTCGTGGTGGAGGGCCAGATCTCCAATATCGTGGACTTCGGGGCGTTCGTGGACCTCGATGGCATCGACGGCTTGATCCACATCAGCGAGCTGTCGTGGTCGCACGTGAACCACCCGAGCGAGATCCTCAACATCGGCGACACGGTGCAGGTGAAGGTGCTCGACATCGACCGCGAGCGCCAGCGCATCTCGCTGGGCCTGAAGCAGACCCAGGAGGACCCGTGGCAGCGGATCGTGGACACCTATAACGTCAATGACGAGCTGGAGGGGAAGGTCACCAAGGTGGTCACCTTCGGCGCCTTCGTGGAGATCCTCGATGGCGTGGAGGGCCTGGTGCACATCAGCGAGCTGGCGGGCCACCACGTGGAAAGCCCGCGCGAGGTGGTGCATCCGGGGGATGAGATCCGCGTGAAGATCCTCGAGATCGACAGCGAGCGGCGGCGATTGTCGCTGTCGGCCAAGCGGGTGGAGGACCAGATCCTGCCGCTCAAGGGCAGCCTCGCGGAGGCCGCCGCGCAGCGCGCGGCCGAGCTGGTGCAGGTGCAGGGGGAGGATGATGAGGGTGGGGGGGCCTCCATATCCGAGGGCCAGGCCGCGTGGGCCGCCGAGCTGAGCGCACAGCAGGAGGCTGCCGGGGATGTGGTCGCCGAGGCGCCCGCTGCGGAGATGCCGGCTGGCGAGGCGCAGGTCGAGGAGGCCCCGGTCGAGGAGGCCCCTGCTGAGGAGGCCACCGCTGAGGACGAGGCTGCTGTTGAGACGCCTCCGGTCGAGGAGGCGCAGGCCAAGGAGGCCCTCGTCGAGGAGTCTCCGGTTGAGCAGGAGGAGGCGCCTACCGCCGAGGCGCCGGTCGCGGAGCCGGCTGCTGAGACTCCGGATGAGACGTCGCCTACCGCCGAGGCGCCAGTCGCGGAGCCGACTGACGCGGCTGCTGAGCAGACCGAGCAGTCAAACGCCTGACGGACGCGGGCCGCTGTGGAGGACCAACCCGTGGTGCCCATCGTCGGGCTGACGGGAGGCATGGGCGCGGGCAAGTCCACCGCGCTCGCCGCGCTCCAGCGCCTGGGCGCCGCCACGCTCTCCACCGACGCGGTGGTGCACGAGCTCTACGGCGATCCCCAGGTGCGCGATGCGGTCGTGGCGCGCTGGGGTCCGGAGGTGGCGCCCGCGGGGGTGGTGGACCGGGCGGCGGTCGCCGGTAGGGCCTTCGAGGACCCCTCCGAGCGCCGCTGGCTGGAGGGCCTGCTGTGGCCGCTGGTGGGTGGGCGCATCGGCGAGTGGCTGGTGGAGGTGCGCGCCGCCACGGGACCGCCGCGCGCGGCGATCGTCGAGATCCCGCTGCTGTTCGAGGCGGGCATGGAGAAGATGTTCGACGCCACCATCGCCATCGTGGCCGGCGAGGCGTTGCGCACGGAGCGGGCCGCGGGCCGCGAGCACGCCCTCGCGGATGAGCGCGTGGCGCGCCAGCTCTCGCAGGAGGAGAAGGCCGGGCGGGCCACCTTCGTCGTGCGCAACGACGGCACCGAGACCGAGCTGGCGGCGAAGCTGTCGGCAGTTCTTGAGAAGCTGGAAGGGTGAGAACCCGCCATCGCTCCCGTGCGCTGGGCACGCTCGCAGGCATCGCCCTGACGGCGCTGCTGGTCACGCTGATCGCCACCCAGCTCCAGCACGCGGGGCGCGAACCCGGCCTGCCGCTGCGCGACGCGGCCGTGATTCGCGCGCAGGCCTCGGACAAGCGCCTCGACCCCGCATTGATAGCGGCCGTGATCTACGCCGAGAGCAAGTTCGAACCGAGCACCTCCTCGGCGGGCGCTCTGGGCCTGATGCAGATCCTCCCGGAAACGGCCAACTTCATCGCCGGCAGGTCTGGCGGCATTCGCTTCACCACCGCCGACCTCGCCACCCCCGCGATCAACGTCGCCTACGGCAGCTGGTATCTGCGCTATCTGCTCGATCACTACGGCAACCACGAGCTCCCCGCGATCGCCGCCTACAACGCCGGCCTGGCGAATGTCGATGAATGGCTCGCGCACGCGCGCGGGAGCCTGAGCGTCGGCGACATACCCTTCCCGGAGACGCAGGCCTATGTGCAGAAGGTGATGCAGGCGCAGCAGGAATACCGGGCCACCTACCCGCGCCAGCTCGGGCTGGACTGATCCGCGTGGGCGGCAGACGCCGCTCTCTCACCATGCCGCGGCCAACCCGGGCCGCCCCGGCGGCCCCCCTCCCAACAACAACCCGCGCCGGGCACGGGCTCGCTACGGTAGTGATCGCCCGCTTTATGCCCCCCTTCAAGCTCGACAGCGCGTTCACGCCGACAGCCGATCAGCCCAAGGCCATCGAGGCCCTGGCCGAGGGCGTGCGCTCCGGTGAGCGCTTTCAGACGCTGCTGGGGGCGACTGGCACGGGCAAGACGATGACGATGGCCGGGGTCATCCAGGAGGTGCAGCGGCCCACGCTCGTGATGGCGCACAACAAGACGCTCGCCGCGCAGCTGTGCAACGAGTTCCGCACCTTCTTCCCCGAAAACGCCGTCGAGTACTTCGTCTCCTACTACGACTACTACCAGCCCGAGGCCTACGTGCCCAGCCGCGATCTGTACATCGAGAAGGACTCGGCCATCAACCAGGAGGTCGATCGGCTCAGGCACGCTGCCACCGCGGCCGTGTTCGCGCGGCGGGACGTGATCGTGGTGGCCTCGGTGTCGTGCATCTACGGATTGGGCTCGCCCGAAGTGTATGAGATGAACATGCAGATATTGCGCCGCGGCGAGGAGATCGACCGCGATGAGCTGCTGCGCAAGCTGGTGTCGATCCAGTACGCGCGCAACGACACGGTTCTCTCGCGGGGGACGTTCCGCGTGAAGGGGGAGACGCTGGAGGTCTTCCCCGCGTATGCCGAGACGGCGTTTCGCGCCACGATGTTCGGCGATGAGGTGGAGCGCCTGCAGCACTTCGATCCGCTCACGGGAGAGCTGCTGCAGGACGACCTCGAGCACGTCGCCATCTGGCCCGCCACGCACTACAACGTGCGCGAGGGCACCATCGAAACGGCCGTCGCGGAGATCGGCCGCGAGCTCGAGGAGCGCTGCGCGGAGCTGGAGGGCGCGGGCAAGCCGCTGGAGTCCTATCGCCTGCGCCAGCGCACGCAGTACGACATGGAGATGCTGCGCGAGATGGGCTTCTGCTCGGGCATCGAGAACTACTCGCGCATCCTCGATCAGCGCCAGCCGGGCGAGCGCCCCTACTGCCTGATCGACTACTTCCCCAAGGACTTCATCTGCTTCATGGACGAGTCCCACCAGACCGTGCCGCAGACGGGCGGCATGTACGAGGGCGACCGCTCGCGCAAGCGCACATTGGTGGACTACGGCTTTCGGCTGCCCTCGGCGATGGACAACCGGCCGCAGACCTTCGCGGAGTTCCTCTCGATCACCCCCCAGCTGCTGTTCGTCTCCGCCACCCCCGGCGAGTACGAGCGCACGCGCTCGGGCAGGGTGGTCGAGCAGATCGTGCGGCCCACGGGGATCGTGGACCCCGAGGTGCACGTGCGCGCCACGCGCAATCAGATCGACGATCTCATGAACGAGGTCCGTCAGAGGGTGAAGCAGGACGAGCGCGTGCTGGTGACGACCCTGACGAAGAAGATGAGCGAGGATCTGTCGCAGTACCTCCTGGAGATGGGCTTCAAGGTGCGCTATCTGCACTCCGAGATCGACACCCTCGAGCGCATCCAGATCATCCGCGATCTGCGCCTGGGGGAGTACGACGTGCTGGTGGGCGTGAATCTGCTGCGCGAGGGCCTGGACCTGCCCGAGGTCTCGCTCGTGGCGATCCTGGACGCCGACAAGGAGGGCTTTCTGCGCGGCGAGACCTCGCTGATCCAGACGATCGGCCGCGCCGCGCGCAACATCAGGGGCACCGTCCTGATGTACGCCGACAGGGAGACGAAGGCCATGCGCGCGGCCATCCAGGAGACCGACCGCCGGCGCGAGATCCAGCTGAGGTACAACGAGGAGCACGGCATCACGGCGGCGACGATCGTCAAGGGCATCTCCGACATCGCGGAGTTCCTGCAGGCCGAGTCCAAGGTCCCCCGCAAGCGCACCGCGCGGCGCCACAGCGGGCGGGGCAAGGCGCAGGAGATGCCCCAGCACGAGCTGCGGCGCATGGTCGTGGAGTTCGAAGAGGAGATGCTCGCCGCGGCTGAGGATCTGCGCTTCGAGTATGCCGCGCAGCTGCGCGATGAGATACGCGAGCTGCGACGGGACCTGCGCGAGCTGGAGGCACTCCAGGCCCCCGCCCCGGATCCGGTGTAGGCGGCAGTTGCTCTCCTGACCGTCCGCTAGTCTCTCTGCGCAGTGGACCTCGACCGCGAGAGCATCGAAAGGCGCGACTTCCCCATCGGCCGCCGGGGCTACGAGAAGGCCGCGGTGGACGCCCACCTGCGCACCCTCGCCGCTGACGTGGAGGAGCTCGAAAGCGCCCTCGCCGAGCGCGGCCGCGAAACCCTCAGCTCGGCGGCCGCCGGCCAGGTGCAGAGCATCCTGGAGAAGGCCGAGACCACGGCGGCCGACATCGAGCGCCAGGCCGCGGAGCAGTCCGCTGCCACGCGCCGGGAGGCCGACGACGACGCGCAGCGCACCCGGGGCGACGCCATCGCGCGCGCCCAGAAGCACGTGCAGGCGGTCTCGCAGGCGACGGCGGCGCTGCTGGAGAAGGTCGAGTCGATGGACCAGGAGGTCGGCGCCCTCGTCCAGGGCCTGCGCGCCGGCGGGGAACGCCTCGCCTCGGATCTGTGCGCGGTGGAGGCCAACATGGGAGAGCTCTACGACGGTGGCGCCGCGCCCGACGAGCGCGAGCCGGTTCCAGCCGCAGCGGTTCAGCCGCCGCCGGTGGTGTCCCCCGCGGCATCCCCCAGCGAAACACGCACAGCCGCCCCCACCGCCACCAATGGCGCCTCGGAGCAGCCATTGCCCCCCGTGCCACCTGCCTCCGGCCTCGCCTCCGGCGGCGAGGCCGATCTCGACGGCGCTCGCCTCATCGCCCTCAACATGGCCCTCAACGGCGAGCCGCGCGAGCAGGCCGACCGCTACCTCGCCGACAACTTCGACCTCCCGGACCGCGACAAACTGCTCGACGAGGTCTATGCGGCGATCGAGGGCTGACCCGGCCACGCCCAAGTGGGTGACGCGCCCGCCGCAAGCCCGGCGACACGGGTAGCCGCCGCCACCCGATCCAACTACAATGCCCAACCGCACCACCAGCAGCACCACCACGCGCCTGTAGCTCAGTGGTCAACGGCAACCTACGGGGTGCCAAAGAGCAGCGGTCTTTCAAACCGCAGGTCGGGGGTTCGATTCCCCCCAGGCGCATCTTAGGAAAGCCCTGCTAATGCGGGGTTTTTCTTTGGGCGGAGGGGGTTCGGTGGGGCCGTTGGGGGCCAGAGAGTGTAAACAGAAGTGTAAACGTGCGCCAGATTCGTGCCGAGCTGCTGGCCGGGGGAGAGATGCCAGCCGACGCTCACGGAGATCACGCCGAGCCGAATGGCCGAGTTCGTGGCGTGGCTGTGCGATCCGGCCAAGCAGGAGGGGCGGACCTTCAGCGACCAGACGGTGCGCAACGTCGTCACTCCCCTGCGGGCGTGTCTGGCGACCGCCGTGCGTGAGGGCCTGCTGCGCTCCAACCCCGCCCGTGACGTGGACCTGCCGCACCGCCCGACCGCCGAGGAGGCCGAGGAGGAAGAGGTCCGGGCGATGAGCCGCGAGGAGCTGGCAGGGCTGCTCGCGCTGTTCCCGGAGCGCTGGCGGCTGTTCTTTTGGTTCCTGGCCGCCACGGGCGTGCGGATCAGCGAGGCCGTGGCGCTCCAGTGGCGCCACCTGGAACTCGACGGCTCCACGCCGCACGTCAAGGTCCGCCGCGCGCTTGTGAAGGGCCGCATGGGGCCACCCAAGAGCCGCTACGGCCGCCGGGAGATTCCGCTGGACCACGCACTCGTCCTGGAGCTCAGGGGGCGCCGCTCAGAGTCCGAGTGGCCGCGTGAGGAGGACCCTGTGTTCGCCGCTGCCAACGGTTCGCCGCTGACGGCGGAGAATGTTTTCCGCCGAGTGCTCCAGCCCGCACGCGAGGAGGCGTGCCTGGAGTGGGTCGGCTTCCACGCCTTCCGGCACACATGCGCCACAATGCTGTTCGCTGAGGGCCGCAACGCGGTGCAGGTCCAGCGCTGGCTCGGCCACCACTCCGCCGCCTTCACGCTCACCACCTACGTCCACCTGCTCGACGGGGACATCGGCGAGCCCCTGCGGATCGGGCGGAGTGCGGACGAAGCGCAGGGAAACGTCGCATCCGGGCAGTACCCTCTGGAGCCTCATGTCTGACCTTCCCGCCACATCGTCTAGCGAGGCCCTGGGGCCTGCGACCCAGAGCTACGAGGAGTTCCTTGAGGACATCAAAGGTCGCATCCGCAGCGCGCAGGCGCGGGCGGCGAGGGCGATCAACGCCGAGCTGATCGGGGTTTACTGGCAGATCGGCAAGGAAATCGAGGGGCGCCAGGCGGAGAAGGGCCCGGAGCGGGGACGGCGAGGCCCAGGGGTGGTGCGGCGGCTGTCGGCTGATCTGCGAGCGGCTTTCCCTGGGGCCACCGGGTTCTCGCCCACGAACCTCGCTCGTATGCGGTCTTTTGCCGTGGCCTGGCCAGATCAGGAAGATCTCGCACACGGTGTGCAAGATCTCCCGTGGGGGCACATCGTCGAGCTGGTACAGAAGCTCGACGACCGCAGCACCAGGGATTGGTACGTTCAGCGTGCCGGTGCTTGGACGCGGGCGCAGCTGCAGACTCACATCGCCACCCGCCTGCACGAGCGCGAGGGGGCGGCGATCACCAACTTCGCTCGGACTCTGGAGGTGGACGACGCCGAGGCCGTGCAGCGGATCGCCCGAGATCCGGTCGTCCTTGACTTCGTGCGGCTCGCCGAGGGCGCCAAGGAGCGCGACCTGGAAGTGGCGTTGCTGGGCGACATCGAGCGCTTCATGCTGGCGCTGGGCGAGGGCTTCTACTTCGCGGGGCGCCAGAAGTCGCTCCAGATCGGTGGCGAGGAGTTCGTTCTCGACCTTCTCTTCTTCCACCACTCGACCCGCCGCTTCGTGGTCATCGACCTGAAGCTCGGCCCCTTCAGGGCGGCATACGCGGGCCAGATGAACCTGTACGTCAATGCCGTCGATGCACTCGTCGCGCACGCTGAGGATCGCGCCACCGTGGGCTTCATCCTCTGCGCCGACCGCAACGAGGCAGTCTCCCATCTGACCCTGCAGGGGATTGCCACGCCGATCGCCGTGACCCGCTACACCGTCGGCGAGCGCGGCGTCCTGATGGCTGACGAGGACGCACAGATCACGGAGGGCCTCCAAGAGGAGATGGAGGGTCTGCGGCGCGTGGAGCAGCAGGTCGCCGAGTTCGCCGCCCGCCGCGCGCACGAGCTGGCGGAGAGCAGCGAAGACACGGGGGAGTAGGCGGCGTCGGGATCTTCCGGCACCTGGGCGGGGTGCAGACGATGCGCAGGGAAACGTCGCATCCGGGCAGTGCTCTCGGCAGTCTCGTGTCTGATCGTCCCGCCACACGCTGCTCGCCTTGCCAGGGAGCTGTGGTTCCCAGTGTCTGTGACGGATGTGTCACAATGCGATTATGGAATCGGCTGAGGTCGTCAGAGCGCTTCGGGGGCGGGACCTCACTCAGGATGAGCTTGCCCATCGGGCTGGGATCGCCCGCGAGACGCTCTCTCGCTGGGAGTCCGGCGCCCAGCATCCGAGTCTTGAGTCTCTCGATCGCATCGCCGCTGCGGCGGGCGTGCGGTTGGAAGTGCAGATCGTCCCGGCCGAGCCCAAGCTCGTGGAGCTGGCTTGTGAGCAGCTCGACCTCGATCCGACAGAACGGCTCCAAGCCCTGCTGGGCAGCTCCTGGCCTGTTTGTCGCGATGGGTTGCGAGCGGCCGCCGCGGTCGGCGAGTTGGGCGTCCTGATAGGTCCGGTGGCTGCCGCGCTGGCAGGGGCGCCGCAGCGACCCGGGGAGGGGCGTATCGATCTCCTGGTCGCGCCGGATGACCTGGAGGAGGCAGTCGAGCGGCTCTTCCATACAGACGTCCACCCGGATGGCTTCGAGCTGGCGCCGGGCGGGGACGAGCGCCGTGAGCGCTGGATTGCCGGTCGTGGTCGGCTCACCGTGAGGTCGGCTGCGGCTGGCGTCGCGGATGTCGCTCTGCTGCGTGATCGCGCCCGCCGCTTCATGCTGAATCAGAAGCAGAGCTACGTCGGACTTGTGTGTGTGCCGCCTGTGGAGGATCTCGCGGACATTGTTGAACGCTCGCCGTGGAGTGAGGATGCGATCTACCGTTCCGGGTTGCGGGCGGTGCTGGCATCAGGTCGCTATTCCTCGCGCAACCAGGGCGAGCAGCTTCTCCAACTCGCGTGAGCGCGGTCGAGCGCCTGCGTCGGCCGATGGACCGTAATGACGTTCAATTCGAGGCGGGGGGTGTAAACAAAGTGCAAACAAGCCCCACACCATTGGGCACCACAACCCCCGAGGGCAGTGGGGCGTTTCCCTAGTCATAGAGCCAAATCAGCGACTGCACACCATCCCACGATACGGCTGCTAAGGTCTTTCAAACCGCAGGTCGGGGGTTCGATTCCCCCCAGGCGCACTTTTCTCGGGCGGCCGGCAGAAACACGGTTCAGCGAAGCCCCTGGATGAGCGTGATCAACTCCTCGGGCGGATAGCCCTGCTGGCGTGCGAAGCCGACGAGCTCGCGAGCGCGCGCAATGACCGCGCCGCGCTGGGGCGTCCCGCTGATGCGCACGCCGTGGCCGCGGCGGAACTCGAGCAACCCCTCGTCGCGCAGCTCGCGAAGGGCCCGCAGCACGGTGTTCGTGTTGACGTCCATGACGGCGGCGAGATCTCTCGCGGGGGGCAGGCGCTCGCCGGGCTTCGCGTCACCTTCGGCGATCGACCTGCGTATCTGGGCCGCCACCTGCTCGTGCAGCGCCGTGGGATCGGAACGGTCGAGCTTGACCCTAATCATGATGCTAGTTATACTAGCTTCTATGGTCGTTGTCGAGGCGCCGAAGAGCGACGCACCCGCGAGCACAGAAGCCGGCGCAATTCGCGACGCGCGTCTCCGTCAGGCCCGCCGGCGCAGACGCGTGACGATCGCGCTGGGCGCCATCGCGGCGGCCGGCGGGCTGGCCGCGGCGTTCGTCGGGCACCTGGGCACCGGATCCTCACCGCGGCGTGGCGTCGGCGCACGGCGCGTAGCGTTCGAACCGGCGATACAACGCCAGCGGTCCGAAGGCTGGCATATCTCTCCCGCACTCGAAGGCGGCGAGTACGGCTGGTGCATACAGGAAGCCAACGGCGGTTGGTGCTCGACCCTCCCGATCGAGACGCCCGGCTCCGCGCTCGGGCACGACGAGACCAGGCACGCTGTCGCGATCGGAGCGATCGCCGGCACAACAGGAGAAAGCCACAAAATGCGAGCCACAGCGCTGCTCACCTCCGACGTGCACGCGGTCATCGCGTACGGACATCCCACCACGCTCATCACGCACGCACGGCTCCCCTATCACCTGCGTCTCGTACAGATCGATCTGCCGCAAGACAGCACGACCGATGCGTCAGGCGCCGGCCTGCTCGCACTCGGAGCGCACGGCAAGACGCTCGGCGCCTTCGGTCTCGAAGCGGCGCCGGCTGAGCTCGTGGGCACGATCCGCTGGTGGCAAAAACCCCAGCGCGGCGCGCTGGGCCCGTGCCAGATCCGCGCTCACGGGCTCCCCGCGCTCGAACCCGAGTGGGGCCACGTCGCAGCCACGATCGAGCCCTACCCGGGCAAGATCATCGGGCGCGCGTTCTTCTCGTGCGCCGACAGCGAGTACTACCTGCACAACTGGCCGCTCGAGACCGCGATCCTGCTCGACGCTCAACACCCAGGCAGCGAGCCTGCGCCCATCCCCGGCATGAAGGCAGTCCCTCGAGCGCCCGGCCTGTTCAACGCACCAGGAGACTGGCAGGGTGAAATCACCGCCGTTCACCGCGGAAGAGCGTGGCTTGTGGTCGCAGGTGGAAGCGGACTCGCGCAGCGAATAGCGGTGCTGCGGCATCTGGGCGCGACGATCCACCTGTGATCCGACTGGATAGCGTGTCCGGTACGCGGCTCGCCGCTCAGATTTGCGGTGGGAGGCTTGTCACGCGCGATGGCGCCGGGGGGAAACGAGCGGCATTTGGAGCGATGCCGCTGGAGCGCGAGTCTCAGGCGATGATTTCATCCGTTGCAGGTGATGGCGCGCGGCCAATTGCGTGTAAGCCTCTGGCGCATGATGCGCGAGGAAGGAGTTGGGTGATGCTTCCAGTGGCTGTCTCCACACCAGGAGTCGTTCTGCTGGGCGCGCTGTACTTTGTCCTGCTGGTGACGCTTGGGATCATCGCGATCCGCAAGGGTCACTGGATCATGTTCATCGTCGGCATCTTCATCCCGCTGTTCTGGATCATCGGGGCGCTGTTGCCGCCGACGCGGGGGACCGATCCGATCGGCTGAGGTCCGGCGTCGCTGATGGGGCGCCACCTTTTCGCGCCGGCGGTTTGAGGTTGGTAGCGACGACGAGCGGGCTCGCCGCCAGGCAGCCCATTGAGGCCCGGGTCGCTCGCGGTTGGCATCCCCGTCGCTGAGTATCTTGGCCAACCTTGTCCAACCCCCTGCTTCTATGATGAGCGGATGGCCACCGAGGCCGTCCCACCGCTGCCGCTCCACAGGCTCGATGTCGAGTCCTACGGCCAGATGGTTGCGTCGGGTGCCCTGGATGGCGAGCCGGTCGAGCTGCTGGAGGGGTGGCTCGTCGACATGAGCCCCCAGGGCCCGGGCCACGCGGCGGTCATCGCGCGATTGACACGCCACCTGGCGCGTGCCCAGACATGGCTGCGCGTGCAGCTCCCATTGGAGGTGCCTCCGAGCTCGGTGCCCGAGCCGGACCTGGCGCTCGTCGAGGGGGAGCCATCGTCTGGGCGCCACCCCCGCACCGCGCTGCTTGCCGTCGAGGTGGCCGCGAGCTCGCATGCGATCGCTCGCGGCGTCAAGGCACGCCTGTATGCGCAGGCGGGCGTTCCCATTTATTGGCTCGTCGACGTGCCGGGCAAGGCCGTTGAGGTGCGCACCGATCCCGGCCCGGATGGCTATCGCGCGTGCGCCACCTATTCAGTGGGCGCGTCAGTTCCATCGCCGGCCGCGGGCGTGGCCGATCTCGATGTCGGCTCGCTCTTCGAGCAGCCCGGCGGTTGAGCGCCTCGCTCCGCGCTGCGACGGACCCGAACATCTGTTCGCCCGCGTATCATTAGCGCTCGATGCCCCAGAGCAACCAGATCGTCGTCAGCGGCGCGCGCGAGCACAACCTGCGCGACATCTCGCTGACCCTGCCGCGCGACGCGCTGGTCGTGATCACGGGCCTGAGCGGCTCGGGCAAGTCGAGCCTCGCCTTCGACACGATCTACGCCGAGGGCCAGCGCCGCTACGTGGAGTCCCTGTCGGCGTACGCGCGCCAGTTCCTGGGCCAGATGGACAAGCCCGACGTGGACTCGATCGAGGGCCTCTCGCCGGCGATCTCGATCGACCAGAAGACGACCTCGCGCAACCCGCGCTCGACGGTGGGCACCGTCACTGAGATCTACGACTACCTGCGGCTGCTGTGGTCGCGCGTGGGCAAGCCGCACTGCCACATCTGCGGGCGCCCGATCAAGGGGCAGTCCGCGGAGCAGATCATCGACCAGGCGATGGAGCTGCCGGAGAGCACGCGCTTCATGGTGCTGGCGCCGATCGTGCGGGGGCGCAAGGGCGAGTACGGCAAGCTGCTGGAGGAGCTGCGCGCGGATGGCTTCGCGCGCGTGAAGATCGACGGGCGCGTGCGCATGCTGGAGGAGTCGATCGTGCTCGACAAGCGCTACAAGCACGACATCTCGGTGGTGGTGGACCGTCTGACGATGCGCCACGACCTGCGCAAGCGCCTGGCCGACTCGATCGAGACCGCGGTGGGCCTGGCCGATGGGCTGGTGGAGATCGAGATCCTCGCCGGCGAGGGCGAGACGGAGCGATCGATCACCTTCTCCGAGCGCTTCGCCTGCCCCGAGCACGGACCTTCGCTGGTGGAGCTGGAGCCGAGGATCTTCTCCTTCAACTCCCCGCACGGCGCGTGCGAGCGCTGCACGGGCCTGGGGTCGCAGATGGAGATCGACCCCGAGCTGGTGGTGCCGAACCCGGCGCTGTCCGTGGGCGAAGGCGCGATCGCGCCGTGGGCCAACAGCGCGAGCAACTACTACGAGCAGGTGACCGAAGCGATCGCCAAGCGCTACGAGGTGGACCTGGCCGCCCCCTGGGAAGAGCTGCCCGAAGAGCAGCGCGACCTGTTCCTGTATGGAACGAACGGGGAAAAGCTGCAGATCGAATACCGCAACCGCTTCGGACGCAGGCGCAACTACGCGACGCGCTTCGAGGGCGTGGTGGCGAACCTCGAGCGTCGCTACCGCGAGACGGACTCGGAGTGGACGCGGGAGCGGATGGAGGAGTACATGTCGCTGCGGGCCTGCCCGGTGTGTGGCGGCGCGCGCCTGCGAGCGGAGTCGCGCGCGGTGCTGGTGGGGGGGACGCGCATCGAGGACTTCTGCGCGCTGTCCGCGCATCGCGCCCTGAAATGGCTGCAGGACGTGGAGCTCTCGGAGACCGATCGCCACGTGGCGAGGCTGATCCTGCGCGAGATCTCCGAGCGCTTGCGCTTCCTGGAGAACGTGGGCATCGGCTACCTCTCGATGGACCGCGCGGCCGCGACGCTGTCCGGCGGCGAGGCGCAGCGCATCCGTCTGGCCACGCAGATCGGCAGCTCGCTCGTGGGCGTGCTGTACATCCTCGATGAGCCCTCGATCGGGTTGCACCAGCGCGACAACGGCAAGCTGATCGGCACGCTGGAGCGCCTGCGCGACCTGGGCAACACGGTGATCGTGGTGGAGCACGACGAGCAGACGATGCGCGCGGCCGATCACCTCGTGGACCTGGGACCGGGCGCGGGCGAGCACGGCGGGCGAATCGTGGCGCAGGGCACGGCGGCGCAGGTGCAGAAGGTGGAGGACTCCCTCACGGGCCAGTTCCTGGCAGGCACGCGCACGGTGGCGATACCCGCGCAGCGGCGCACTCCGATGGGCTATGTGGAAATAGTGGGCGCCAGCCAGCACAACCTGCGGGACATCGACGTGCACATACCCCTGGGCGTGCTCACGTGCGTGACGGGCGTGAGCGGCTCGGGCAAGTCCACGCTCGTCAACGAGGTCTTGCTGAAAGCCGTGGCGGGCCGCCTGCACCGCGCCCGCCAGCGCCCCGGCGCCCACCGCGCGATCCACGGCCTGGAGCAGCTGGACAAGATCATCGCCGTGGACCAGTCGCCGATCGGGCGCACGCCGCGCTCCAACCCCGCCACCTACACGGGCCTGTTCGATGTGATCCGCGATCTCTTCGCCAAGACGCAGGAGGCGCGCGCGCGCGGCTACAAGCCCGGGCGCTTCAGCTTCAACGTCAAGGGCGGGCGCTGCGAGGTGTGCCGCGGCGATGGGCAGATCAAGATCGAGATGCACTTCCTGCCCGACGTGTACGTGCCCTGCGAGCAGTGCCACGGCAAGCGCTACAACCGCGAGACGCTGGAGGTGCGCTTCAAGGGCCGCAGCATCGCCGACGTGCTGGACATGCCCGTGGAGGAGGCGGTGGAGTTCTTCAAGCACATCCCCAAGGTGCGCCGGCGCCTGGAGACGCTCAATGCGGTGGGCCTGGGCTATGTGCGCCTGGGCCAGCCCGCCACGACGCTCTCCGGCGGGGAGGCGCAGCGCGTGAAGCTGGCCACGGAGCTCTCGAAGGTGGCCACCGGCAGAACCCTGTACATCCTCGACGAGCCCACCACGGGCTTGCACTTCGCCGACGTGCAGCGACTGCTGGAGGTCTTGCAGCGCCTCGTGGACGCGGGCAACAGCGTGGTGGTGATCGAGCACAACCTCGATGTGATCAAGTGCGCCGATCGCCTGATCGACATGGGCCCCGAGGGTGGCGAGGAGGGCGGGATGGTGATCGCGGCGGGCACGCCCGAGGAGGTGGCCGCGGAGGCGGCGTCGCACACGGGCCAGTTCCTGGCGGAGATCCTCACGCCGAGCGCCAAGAGGAAGGCCAAAGCACCCCCGCGCAAACGCCGCGCCAAGGTTGCCGCGTGACCCCCTCAACCCGCGGGTGCGCAGCCCGTGGGTGACCTCGCTCGCGCCGCGCGCCTGTGGACGCAGAAGTGGCGCTGGTACGAGCGCAACTCCCTCCCCTGGAACCGTGCGCTCATCCACAGGGAGTTCATGCGCAGCGAAGCATTCGTGCGCTGGCCGGTGCAGGGCAACGTGCTGGAGGCGATGCGCGAGGGTCGCCTGCGGATCGGGGCGGGGACGCTGCTGGAGCCGAACGTGTGGATCACCGCCCCCGGCGACGCACGCGTGCGCATCGGCAGGGGAACGTTTCTGAACATGGGCGTGATGATCGCCTCCGAGCGCCTGGTGGAGATCGGCGATCACTGCATGCTCGCCAACGGCTGCTTCGTGAGCGACTCGAGCCACCGCTACGACGACCCTGAGAGACCGATCACCTGGCAGGGCTTTCAGAGCAAGGGTCCCACGCGCATCGGCGATGACTGCTGGCTCGGCGCCAATGTGGTCGTCACCAGCGGTGTAACGATCGGCGAGCGCTGCGTGATCGGCGCCAACAGCGTCGTGACGCGCGACGTCGAGCCGTTCTCGGTGGCCGCGGGAGCCCCGGCCAAGGTGATACGGAAGGTGGCATACGGCCGGGAAGCCCAGGCCGAGGCGCTGAGGGCTGTCGAGCACGGCCAGTCTCCCCCGACCGAGGCGCCGCGGCAGGCAGCTCAGCGCAGCAGCTCGCGCAGCTCGGCCAGCTCGGAGGGGTCGATCGAATAGGTGTGCTCCGGCCCGGGGTAGCGCCGCTGGCGCACGTCCTCGGCGTAGGCGAGGATGCCGGCGTTCATCTCCTGCTGGAGGTTGGCGTAGCGCTTGACGAAGCGCGGCCCGAGGCCGTCGCGGATGCCCAGGAGGTCGTGGAAGACCAACACCTGCCCGTCCGTGGCGGGCCCCGCGCCGATGCCGATGATGGGCACCTCCAGATGAGGCATGAGCTCCTCGGTGACCGCGGCCGGGATGGCCTCGAAGACGATCGCGAAGCAGCCGGCCTCCTGCAGCGCGAGCGCCTCGTGGGCGATGCGCGCGGCGGCCCTGGCGTTGCGCCCCTGCGCCTTCCACCCGCCCAGCGCGGTGGAGCTCTGCGGCGTGAGACCCACGTGCCCCATGACCGGGATGCCCGCCCCGACGATGGCGCGCGCGCGGCTGACCGGCGCCTGCGAGCCGCCCTCCAGCTTGACGGCGTCGGCGCCGGCCTCCTTGACCATGCGCACGGCCGTGGCGATGGCCTGCTCGTCGGAGATCTCATAGGAGCCGAAGGGCAGATCGCCGATCATCAGCGGCGTGGACAACCCGCGCCTCACCGCGCGCGCGAGCACGAGCATGTCGTCGAGGTCCACGGGCGTGGTGGCGGAGTGGCCCAGGACGGTGGTGGCGGCGGAGTCGCCCACGAGCACCAGGTCAACCCCCCCGGCCTCGGCCGCGCGCGCGCTGGGGAAGTCATAGGCGGTGATCATCACGAGCGGCTCGCCGAGGCGCTTCTTCTCGGCCAATAACGGCAGTGTCATGGGCAGGCGCCCGAGGTCGTGCGGGACCTGCAGCTGAGGCGTGTGGCTGGTGGGGTGACTGGACATGTGGGTGGGGGTTCCTTTCTCTGACCCGGTTGACGCCCTAAGCAAGGAGGGTCGCCACCGCGTCGTCGACGGTGATGATGCGATTGGTGTGCGCCTGCACATGGACCACGCGCGGCTCGTAGCGCTCCATGTCGGCGCGGTCGTAGGAGGCATAGGAGATGACGATGATCGTGTCCCCCCGATGCACGAGGCGCGCGGCGGCGCCGTTGACCTTGATGGCTCCCGAGCCCCGCTCGCCGGCGATGGTGTAGGTCTCAAAGCGCGCGCCGTTGTCGATGTCCACCACGTGCACCTGCTCGTGCTCGAGGATGTCGGCGGCCTCAAGCAGATCGGGATCGAGCGTGATCGACCCCACGTAGTGCAGATCGCAGTCGGTGACCGTGGCCCGGTGGATCTTGGACTTGAGCATCACGCGCTGCATGCGGGGACCTTTCGTCTTGAAGTGAGAACGCCCGTTTTTGAGGGGGAGGATGTGGCCGCGCAGTTGCAGGGATCGAGGATGAGATTGTCGATGAGGCGCACAGGCCCCACGCGCGCCGCCACTGCGAGCAGAGCTGGCCCCTCGATCCGGGAGATGGGCTCAAAGGAGTCGGGATCGACCAGGGCCAGATACTCGGGCTCGACCGCGAACCCCTGCATCGCCGCATGCGCGGCCCGCAGAAGCGCCTCCGCCGAGCGCTCGCCCGCGCCGATCAGCTGCGCGGCGGCGGAAAGCCCCGCATACAGCGCCGGCGCCCGTTCGCGCTCCTGCGGCGAGAGCTGCGCGTTGCGGCTGGAGCGCGCCAGCCCGTCGGCCTCGCGCACGGTGGGGCAGACCTCGATGCGCACCGGAATGTTGAGGTCCGCGACGAGCCGGCGGATGACGAGGACCTGCTGCGCGTCCTTCTGCCCGAACCAGGCCACGTCGGGAAGGGCCATGAGCAGGAGCTTGGTCACGACCGTGGCCACCCCCTGGAAGTGCTCGGGCCCGCGCGAGGCTCCCTCCAGGTGATCGGCGAGCCCGTGCACCTGCACCTGCGTGGCGAACCCCTCCGGGTAGACCTCCTCCACCGAGGGCGCGAACACCAGATCGGCCCCCGCCGCCGCCGCCAGCTCGGCATCCAGGCCCTGCTGGCGCGGATAGCGCTCCAGGTCGGCGAGGCGATCGAACTGCGAGGGGTTCACGAATACCGAGACGACCACGAAGTCGCACTGCTCCCGCGCGCGGCGGATGAGGGAAAGGTGTCCCTCGTGCAGCGCCCCCATCGTCGGCACGAGCCCAATCGAATGCCGCGCGCGGCGGTGAGGCTCAAGCGCCTCTCGCAGCTCGCGCAGGGTGCGCGCAGTCGGTATGTGGTGGCTCATGGCTCTCGGTCCAGTTCCCGGGGGATACCGGTCGCGACGATTGCAGACCAAACGACATCTTCAGCCTTCAGGGTCCACCCCGACCGAAGTCGGCAGCGGCCCACAACCGATGATACCGCTGCGCGCGACGGTACACCAAATCGAGCCGGACGGTCTGTGCTGTCGGTCACATATGGGTCATCTCTGTATAAGCCGGGTTTGCGGGGGTTTCTCGTCCGTGGGGGCCTCTAGCTTGCGAGCGTCCATAACCCGATGACCCCGGCGACGGTTGTGGCCGCCCCGGGGTCGTGGCACCGAGAGGATAAGTCCCGATGCAGGAGCAGAGTAATGGCACTCCCTGGAACGATGCCCTGTGGGTAGCTGAACGGGCCATCGTTCTGCAAGTCCTACGCAAGGAAAAGGACCCGCGTTGGACCCTTGCGGAGTTACAGGCAGAGATAGACGACCTGGACCCGACCGCGTTGGGCGTGGCGTTTGATCGCCTGCGCGTGGAGGGCCTTCTCGTTGACTGCGACGACGGTGTAGTGGCGTCGCGGGCAGCGTTCCACCTGGACGACCTGGGGATGGTGGCCATCTGACGAACACACGCGGGTGCCACGTCGCCGGGCTGGGCGTGGCGTTCTATCTTCCGGAAGTGTGCCTTGATACGTTCCCCAACGTGCTTTTCTTCATCGATGAGACATGGCAGAGGATCGGCGACCAGGATGTCGGTGCCCTGGCTGCCGTCGCCATCCCTAGCGCTTGCTACAACGCTTTCTGCCGTGAGATTTGGCAAATCAAGAAGAAGGCTCTCGGTGCTAGCGAGCTGAACGAGTGCGAGATCAAAGGCACAAAGTGTTTTGCCAAGGCAGCCTTCCATAAGCGTGATGGTGCAGGGCACTCGAACCTTCTTCAGGCGGCGGAGGAAACTCTCTCCGCCATCCCGAAGTACAAGGGATGCGCGTTTGCGATCTCGACTACCCACGAGGAATGGCTATTGCTGCGCAATCCAAACCCCCAGGCGCTCTCTCCGGTCTATCAGGAGTTGCTCAAGGACTTCAAGCGATACATGCGTACGCGCCCCGCAAGCTCCCAGGGACAGCTCCTCTTCGACAACCGCGGCAAGAGCGAGGATCTGAGTGCGGCATGTGCGATCCAGAACTTCATCGTCCGCGTGAGTCCAGATTGGCGCCGGCGCTTCATGCAGACGCCACACTTCACGCTCAGCGCCGTCAGCCCAGGTCTCCAGGCGGCTGACCTCGTCGCCTACCTGGCGGCCCATCGTCACGATCCGAGCGTTAGACCGGAGCTTGTCGGCTACTGGGCCGAGGTCGAGAAGATCGCCTTCAGTACCAAGCGCTCGGGTATGGCGCTCCGCATGATGAACTCGCTACCGCCGAGACGCAAAAACAGCGCAAAAAAAGGGCCGGGGGAGGCAAAGCCTCCTAAGCGTCGTTAGAAGCGACGAACCGGCCCTTCTGCAAGCCATTATACACACCAGAACCACTGATGTAGCTCCGCTTCCGACCAGGCATATGTAAGGCCCCTTGACAAACACCCGTGCGTAAGGTAGCTTTACATTATGCCTCCTGTAGACCGCCACGCACCACGCCGCGCCGACTCCTCCGAGTCCACGTACTCGCTGATGGAGTTCATGCGCGAGTTCCCCGACGATGCCGCCTGCCTTGAGCACCTATGGCGCTCGCGCTATGCGCCGGACGGCGAACACGCTGAGTGCCCGAAGTGCAAGCAGGAGCGCATCTTCCGCAAGTACGCGACTGCTCAGGGACGCCAGTCGTGGACCTGTACCGGCTGCGGCCATCACGTCCACCCGACCGCCGGGACGATCTTTGCGAAGTCCTCCACGTCGCTGCATCTCTGGTTTTACGCGATGTATCTCGTGACGAGCACTCGGTGCGGGGTGTCCGCCAAGCAGCTTGAGCGCTCCCTGGGGGTCTCCTACCGCACGGCGTGGCGGATGCTGAACAAGATCCGCAACGAGGTCATGGCTGACAACGGGGAGTTGCTGAGAGGCGACGTGGAGGCCGATGAGACCTCCGTGGATGGCAAGCCGCGCAAAGCGCACGGCAGGAACCCCTACCTCGCCATCGGGCCGTCTGCGAACCGGCGCTCGGGAGCGATGAAGCTCCGGGAACGTAGTAGAGCGACCGTGTTCGCCGCCGTCGAACGCGGCGGCAGGGTCAAGGCGACCGTGCTGCCATCCCGCCGGGGACCGCGCCTGAAGGAAACCCTGATCGAGTGGGTGGAGCCGGAGTCCATCATCATCACGGACGAGTGGCCCTCCTACAACGGCCTGGACAACCACTTCGTCTCCCATAGTCGAATCAACCACTCGACCGGCGTCTACGTCGAAGGCGACACGTACACGAACACCATCGAGGCATTCTTCGGCCATCTCAAGCCGTCGATCAGAGGGACCTACAGGAAGGTCTCCCATCGTTGGCTCCAGGGCTACCTGAACGAGTTCACGTGGCGCTACAACCAGCGCCACCAGCGCGACCCCTCTATGTTCGCGGAGCTGGTCGCACGGGCGTCTGCGGAATGAACGAAACAACGGCCATCCAAGCCCTACGCCGCGCAGCCCAACGCCGCGCAGCCGCCGATGGGGAGCGACACGCCGCCAGCATCGAACTACGCAAGCGCGTACAGGAAGCCCACAAGGCCGGGATCGGCCCTACCCGGATCGCGGAGGCGGCTGGTCTTTCCCGGCAGGCCGTTTACGAAGCGCTGGCGGAGCGACCTTCCTGACCACCCCCAGGAAGTCCTTACGCGAGGGGATCGGAACCTCGAAGTCGCCATCCTTCGCTGGGATCGTCTGGGTAGGCTCCGGCTCGTGCTTCTCGTCAGGCATCAAGAGCGAGGGTAGCGTGAGCACCCCATCGCATCGTCTCAAGCTCGAACGGGCCGACAAGCACCTGGACGAGCTGTATGAGCTGATCGACCCCTTGCGGGGTCGCCGCGAATACCCGGTGGTCGAGTCGATGGAGCGCTACCGCAACGCAATGGTTTGGGTCTACAGACTCGATCTTGCGAGCGTCGCCATGTCCGAGAGGTTCCCCATCGTCTTCGGGGACTACCTGTTCAACGTGCGCTCCGCGCTGGATCACCTGGCGGTCGCAATAGCCCCGCGCAAGCGTCGGCACAGCGTCAGCTTTCCGATCTTCACCGAAGATCCCCTCGCCCGCGACGAACGCGGCGGGGACTATCTCCATGCTGAGAAGGCACGGAAATGGCTGTCGATCACCAAGGGCCTCCCAGACGAGTGCGTCGCACAGCTCACGACGTTGCAGCCCTACCATCCGCACGGACTTCCGGGCGAACGGTACGCGCCCAAGAACCACTCCCTGACGATCCTCAGCGCCCTCCAAAACGCCGACAAGCACCGAGAACTCGTCCCGGCCCTCACCGGCCTGTCCCAAACGGAGGCGACAATCGCCGGGGAGGTCTCCGGGGTCGTGCCCACACTCCGCGACGGCGCAGTACTCGTCCGCGCCGAAGCGAAAATGGAGGTGAAGGTCGAAAGTGCCGCCTCCGTAGGAGTAGGTGGGGACGACACCGTATGGAACATCGATGAGTTCCTGGCACGGATCGGCGCGTTCGTGCGCGACGAGGTGCTGCCCCGCCTTGAGCCGTTCCTGAGCTAAAGCGCGCGGCGCCCGCACTAGCACCCCGCCCCAAAGATCAGTAGTTTAGGACGACAAGGCCGCAGCGGGCTTATACAGAGATGACCCATATGTGCTGTCGGTCACATATGGGCAGCGGCTAGCATTTCGGTCCGTGTCGGACGAAAGTCAACAAGCGCACTCGCGGCGCGAGGCCAGTGAGCGCTCCGAGACCCCCGATGCCCGCCGCGAGGCGCTCAAGGAGGTTCTGGCTCAAGTCAAGGTCTGCGTGCGCTGCAGCGAGCTGGCAGCCACGCGCAGGAACGTCGTCTTCGGCGCGGGCAACGCTGACGCCGATCTCATGTTCGTAGGCGAGGCCCCCGGCGCCAGCGAGGATGAGCAGGGGCTGCCGTTCGTCGGGCAGGCCGGCAAGCTGCTGGAGAAGCTGCTCGGGGAGATCGGCCTCACGCGCGCGGAGGTCTTCATCGCGAACACCTTGAAATGCAGACCTCCCGGCAACCGCGATCCGTTGCCGGTGGAGATCGGGAACTGCCGCGAGTACCTCTACCGCCAGGTCGAGCTGATCCAGCCCAAGGTCATCTGCTCGCTGGGCAACTTCTCGACGAAGCTCCTGCGGGGCGATCCCACCGGGATCACGCGCCTGCACGGCCAAGCCCAGCCGTTGACCCTGGGGTCGCGCACGGTGAGGCTGTATCCGATCTTTCACCCCGCCGCGGCGCTGTATACGCCGCGCATGCTCGAGACGCTGCGCGAGGACTTCGCGCGGCTGCCGGCGCTGCTGGCGATGGACGAGCTCGAGCAGCCGGAGGTGTTGGAGGTGCCGGAGGTGGAGCCGCTGGAGGAGGCTCCCTCCGTGGCCGGCGGTGGGCAGGGCGAGGTGGATCAGCTCGGGCTGTTCTGAGCCTTGGCGGTCCTCCGGCGGGTGTACGGGGCTGAATGGTCCTTCGCGGGGGCGCTGGGCTGAACGGTCCTCCGGCGGGGACGCCGGGCTAAAGGTTCGGTGGGCGGCTGTCGATACAGGGAGCGTCTCCAACCCTCCCAGCAGTGCGGCCGGCTCGCTTTCTCTCTCGCGAGCCGGCCGTTTTTTTGGCCCGGCCCGCGTAGGGCCTCGGAGGCTGGATCCTCTGGCGCTGGGGCTACAGTTAGCACCGTGCCGGTCGTCGAGACCTCTGGCCCCAGTGAGACCGAGGCGCTTGGCGCCGAGCTGGCCTTGCGCCTGCGCGACGGGGATCTCGTACTCGTCAGCGGGGAGTTGGGGTCGGGGAAGACCACGTTCGTGCGCGGCGCCGCGCGGGCGCTGGGGGTCACCGATCCCATCACCAGCCCCAGCTTCTCGATCGGGCACCGCTACCGGGGGGCCTCAGTGACCGTCTCGCACCTCGATCTCTACCGCCTCGGGGGACTGGGGGAGGAGGACCCCGATCTCCTCGACGACTACCTCGGGGCGGGGCGCATCGCCTTCGTGGAGTGGCCCGTGGGGGACAGCCCCGAGCTCGCGCACGCGCGTGTGCGCGTTGAGCTCACGCACGAGGGGGGCGACCGGCGGCGCATCGAGATCGCAGAGGGATCTGACGGCGAGCGTGCCGGCGCGAAGAGCGATGTGGATCGTGCCGGTGCGGAGAGCGATGTGGATCGTGCCGGCGCGGAGGATGCCGACATGGAGCGTGCCGGCGCGCATGGCGCCCCCGCCGGGAAGGCCGCGTCGTGATCGTGCTCGGCTTTGACACCGCCACGCCCGCGACAGCGGTTGGGCTGCGCCTGGCTGACGGCGCCACGCTCACGGCCCGCGACGATCCTCAGCCGGGGCAGCGGCCCGGCCATGCCACACGCCTGTTGCCGCTGGCCGGCCGGCTGCTGGAGCAGGCGGGCATCGATTGGGATGCGCTCCAGCGCATCGCCGTCGGTCTGGGGCCGGGAACCTTCACCGGCCTGCGCGTCGGCATCGCCAGCGCGCGCGGGCTCGCGCAGTCGCTCGGCGTCGATCTGGTGGGGGTCGGCAGCCTGCACGCGCTCGCACACGGTGCCGCCGGTGAGTGGCAGGGCAACGTCCTTGCTCTCATCGATGCGCGCAGGGGGGAGGTCTTCGCCGGGGCCTATTCGCCGGAGCGAGAACTGCTCGCGCCGCGCGCGCTCGCGCCCGAGGACATCGGGGCAGTGCTCTCACCCGAGAGGCCCTGGCTTGCGATCGGCGACGGCGCGAGCCTCTGTCGCAATCAGCTGGAGGCCCTCGACATCGAGGTTCCGCCCAACTCCTCGTCTCTGCACAGGATCGATGGCGCCGCCATCTGCGCATTGGCGCTCGACGCCGCTCCCGCCGAGCCGGGCACCCTCCTGCCCGACTACCTGCGCCGGCCCGATGCCGAGATCGCGCTGCAGGGCGCCGCGGGCTGAAGCGCATGGCTGCCGTTCAACGCATACCCGACGCCTCCCCCGTCGAGATCCGGCGCCTTGGCTATCCCGATCTGCCGCAGGTCATCGCCATCGAGCGCCGTGCCTTTCCCACGCCGTGGTCGCTGGCGATGTTCGTGCTCGAGCTCTCCAAGCCCTCGGGGATCTGCCTCGCCGCGATCCTCGCCGGAGAACGGCGACCGACTGGAAATGTCGAGGGGCCCGGCTCACCGGCCTCCGGCCGGCTGCGCCACCCTCTCTGCGGCTACCTCATCTGCTCGCGCTACGACACCGTCTGGCACATCATGAACATCGCCGTCGACACCGACCACCGGCGCCTGGGGATCGCCACCGAGCTCCTCGCCGCGCTCTATGAACGCGTTGACGACCATCGCGCCCGCTACACGCTCGAGGTGCGCCAGTCAAACCATCAGGCCATCCGCCTATACGAACGCGAAGGCTTTCGCGCGGCGGGGCTGCGGCGGCGCTACTACCAGGACAACGGCGAGGATGCGCTCATCATGTGGCGCACCCCCGCCACCCTGCTCGGGTCGTTGCACGACGTCCCCAACCCCGCGCCATGAGCACAGCCAAGCAGCGATCGGGAGACGGGGAGTCCGCTCGGGCCATTCAGAGGGGCGGCTCACCACGCGGCAACCACAGGGCCGCTCCTGCGGCCCCCCTCCAAACCAACTCCCCGGTTCTCGCGGTGGAGAGCAGTTGCGATGACACCTGCGCGTCGGTGCTGGATGCGCACGGCCGGGTGCTCGGGAACGTCGTCTCCTCGCAGGCCATTCACGCGCGCTTCGGGGGGGTCGTGCCCGAGGTCGCCTCGCGCCATCACCTCGAGATCGTCGATCTGGTCGTGCGGCAGGCGCTCGCGCAGGCCGGACTCGCGCTCGGGGACATCGGGCTCGTCGCCGCCACGCGCGGGCCGGGGCTCGTGGGGGCGCTGCTGGTGGGGTTCTCCTACGCCAAGGGCCTGGCCGCCGCGCGGCGGCTGCCATTTGCGCCTGTCGATCACCTGCAGGGGCACGTCGCCGCCAACTTTCTCGAGGATGGCGGCGCCCCGTTTGCGCCGCCCTTCGTCTGCCTCATCGCCAGCGGGGGGCACACGCTGCTTGCTCTCGTGCGCGATCACGCGGGGCTCGAGGTGCTCGGACGCACGCTCGACGACGCCGCCGGCGAGGCCTTCGACAAGGGGGCGCGCATGCTCGGCCTCGGCTATCCCGGGGGGGCCGCGCTCGAGCGTCTCGCCGCGGGCGGCGATCCCGCGGCGTTTGACTTCCCCACGGGGGGCGCGCGGCCGCGGGCCGGCCTCGGTGTGGGGCGCCTGGAGTTCGCGCGCTCGCTCGACTTCTCCTTCGCAGGGCTCAAGACGGCGCTGCTCTATCGCGTTCGCGCGCTTTCGCAGGGGGAGCTTCAGGCGCTTGCCCCGGATCTCGCCGCCTCCTACCAGGCTGCGATCGTCGACTCTCTCATCGCGCGCTGCGAACAGGCGCTGGAAGCCGGCGGGCTTGACCGTCTCGCCGTCGGCGGGGGGGTGGCCGCCAATGGGCTCCTGCGCATGCGCCTGGGGGAGCTGGGGGCAACGGTGCACATCCCCGACCCCCTGCTCTGCACCGACAACGCCGCGATGATCGCCTCCGCCGCGCGCTTCGCCCCGGCGCTCGCCTACCCCCACTACCTTCCGCTCGACGTCTACGCCAGCGGGGAAGAACCCGCGTGAGGACTGCCGCCCGCCGCTTCCTGGACGCCAACCAGCCGCCGCAGCGGCTGGATCCGATGCCGGGTTGGACGGCGCCGCCTCGGTAGAGTCACGGGCGATGACCTATCAGGAGCTGAGCACCCCCGACGGCGTACTGCAGGACGGCGAGGGCACGGTCGCGGACCGCCTCTCGCTGGGCGTCGCCGCGCGGCTCTCGCGCTATCTGCAGGTGCTCACGCAGGCCAGGAAGATGGGCAAGGAGACGATCTCCTCGCAAGAGCTCTCCGACTACACCCACGTCAACTCCACGCAGATCCGCCGCGATTTATCGGGCTTCGGCAAGTTTGGCAAGCGCGGCGTGGGCTACAACGTCGAGTCGCTCGTCTCGCAGATACGCAAGATCCTGCGCACCGCCGGCCAGCACAACATCGCCCTCTTCGGCGCCGGCCATCTCGGCAAGGCGATCGCCTCCTCGGACATCTTCGCCGACCACGGCTTCCGCGTGGTGGCCATCTTCGACGTCGACCCGCGCAAGGTCGGCACCGCCGTGGGCAACCAGACGGTGCGCCACACCTCGGAGCTGCGCCAGATGGTCGAGGACGAGGACATCGTCGTGGGCGTCCTCGCCGTGCCTCCGCGCGCCGCTCAGGACCTCGCCGACGAGCTCGTGCAGGCGGGGGTGAAGATCATCTTCAACTACTCCGAATCGCTCCTGATGGTGCCGCCGGAGGTCACCGTTCACACATCGAGTCCCGCCGTCGATCTGCTCTACGCGCTCTACTTCTATCTCACATGACCATCACCGCGAGCGGCCTGGACCTTGACCGGGCGGCGGCCGCGTTCGCCGCGGCCGAAGATCACACCGTCGGCCTGGAGGAGGAGTTCGCCATCCTGCATCCCGGCACCCTCGATCTCATCCCCGCCTTCGAGCGCCTGCGCGACGCCGCCCAGGAGGATTCCGTGCTGCGCGCATCCGTCTGCGGCGAGCTGATCTCCTCGGAGATCGAGATCGTCTCCGGGGTCGGCGCCGACATGCACGACGCGCTCGCCCGCCAGCGCGAGGCGCGGCGGCGGCTGTTCGTCCTGGCCTCCTCCCAGGGCGTCGCTCTGGGCGCCACGGGCACCCACCCGTGGGCCGACTACCGTCGCCAGCCGATCATCGACACCGAGCACTATCACCGCGTCGAGGAGGGTCTGAAGTACGTCGCCTGGCGCAACAACACCTTCTCCATGCACGTCCACGTGGGGGTGCGCGACATCGACCGGGCGGTGAAGGTGTGCGACCGCCTGCGCCCCGTGCTGCCGCTGCTCTTGGCGATCTCCGCGAACTCGCCCTACGTGGACGGGCGCGATTCGGGGCTGCACTCCGCGCGCACGCAGACCTTCACCAAGAGCTTCCCCCGCTGCGGCATCCCCGACGCCTTCGGGAGCTGGCGCGCCTATCGCGACTACATCGAGTTCCTCGTGCGCACCAACTCGATCGTAGAGTTCACGCAGGTGTGGTGGTCGGTGCGCCCGCACTTTCGCTTCGGCACCGTCGAGGTGCGCATCTGCGACGCCCAGACCAATGCCGTGGAGTCCGAGGCGCTCGCCTCCCTGATGGTCGCCTGCGTCATACAGGCCGCGCGCGACATCGACGAGGGGGTGCCCTTCGTGGATCTCCCTCCTCGCCTGATCGAGGAGAACATGTGGCGCGCCATCCGCTTCGGCCTCGACGGGCGGCTGATCGACCTCGAGCGTGGCCTGGAGGGCGGCGAGTACCCCGCGCGCGATGCCATCGAGCGGCTCGCCGCCTGGACCGCGCCGGTGCGCGGGGAGCTGGGCATCGAGCTCTCCTTCCCCGAGCGCAACGGCGCGCAGCGCCAGCGTGCGATGATCGACGCGGGGGCCACCCGCGAGGAGGTGTTCGCCGCTTCCGTGAGAGAGACAACGCAAACGTATGCACAGGAGGTCGCCGTATGAGCACGCAGGAGGCAGGCGCCGAGCCCACCGAGGAGGAGATGCGCGCCGCCTATGAAGCCGAACTGAGCCGCATCTCGAGCGCCGACATGATCCTGCAGTCGGCCGCCTCGCTGCTCAACATCGGCGGTATGCGCCTGGGGTTGGTGCCGGACTCGAAGGTCGAGCGAGATTTGGAGCAGGTTCGCGACGCCATCGACGGCGTGCGCGCGCTGCTGCCGATCCTCGAGCGCCATTCTCCGCAGCAGTTGCGCCCGCTGCGCGAGGCCCTTTCGCAGTTGCAGATGGCCTATACGCGCGAGGTCCAGAGTGAGGCCGCCCCGCCTCCGGCGGGGGAGCCGGCGGCTGCGCCAGCCAAGAAATCCGAGGAGCCGTCCGGACCTGGTCCAGCGGAGTCCAGCGGCAGGCTGTGGGTGCCGGGGCGCTGAGGACTCCCCTTATCCGCGCGGCACGATAGGATGCGCCCGCCTTTGACCCGGATGGGCGCTCGAGGACGAGAGTTCGCCCACCCCGGGCGACAAATGTGCGCGCGAATCCTCGCGCGGCACACCAATCAGACCGCGGAGGATTTCTGTTGAGCAGCTTTCTGACGAACCATGGGGTCGTCGTTGCCCTCGTGTGCGCAGCCTGCGCAGTTGTATACGGACTTCTCACCACCCGGGCGCTGCTTGCGCTCTCGCCCGGCAACGAGAAGATGCAGAGCATCTCGCTGGCCGTCCAGCAGGGGGCGCGGGCGTACCTGAATCGGCAGTACACGACGATCGCCGCCGTCGGCGTGGTGCTGTTCGCGGCTCTCATCCCCGTGCAGAACCTCGCCGTGGCCTGCGGCTTCGCGATCGGCGGCCTGTTCTCTGGCGCGGCCGGCTACATCGGCATGAACGTCTCCGTGCGCGCCAACGCGCGCGTCGCCGAGGCCGCCCGCGGGGGAGTCGCCCCGGCGCTCAGCGCGGCCTTTCGCGGCGGCGCCATCACCGGCCTGCTCGTCGTCGGCCTGGCCCTGCTCGGCGTCTCCGGCTACTACGGCCTGCTCACCGCGGTCATCGGCGAAAGCCAGCGCACGGCCGTCGACGCCCTGATCGGCCTCGGCTTCGGCGGCTCGCTGATCTCCGTCTTCGCGCGACTGGGCGGCGGCATCTTCACCAAGGCCGCCGACGTGGGCGCCGACTTGGTGGGCAAGGTCGAGGCGGGCATTCCCGAGGACGACCCGCGCAATCCGGCCACGATCGCCGACAACGTGGGCGACAACGTCGGCGACTGCGCCGGCATGGCCGCCGACCTGTTCGAGACTTATGCGGTCACCGGGGTCGCGGTGATCCTGCTCGGCGTCCTGACCTTCAGCGAGCAGACGCAGGTGGTGCTCTACCCGATGGCGCTCGGCGCCGTGGCCATCATCGCCTCGATCATCGGCACCTTCGCCGTGCGCTCGCGTACGGGCAACGTCGAGCGCGCCCTCTATCAGGGGCTGGCGGTCGCCGGGATCCTTGCGGCCGGCGCCTTCTACCCGATCACCAGGTGGCTGATGAGCAACGTCAACTACAAGGTCGTGGGCGCTCAGGTCCAGACCCCGAGCGTCGGCGACTTCTACCTGTGCTCGATCATCGGCATCGCCGTCACCGCCCTGCTGTTCGTGATCACCGACTTCTACACCTCCACGCGCTTCCCCCCCGTCAAGAAGACCGCCAGGGCCTCGATCACAGGCCACGCCACCAACATCATCCAGGGCTTCGGCTCCGGTCTGCAGGCCACGGCGCTGCCGGCGATCGTGCTCGCTCTCGGCGTGCTGGGCTCCTGGAGGCTCGCGGGCGGGGGCGTGCAGGGGATCTACGGCATCGGCGTGGCGGCGATGGGCATGCTCTCGCTCGCCGGCCTGATCGTCGCGCTCGACGCCTTCGGGCCGATCACCGACAACGCCGGGGGCATCGCCGAGATGGCTGACCTGCCCGAGGAGGTGCGCAAGGTCACCGACCGCCTCGACGCCGTCGGCAACACCACCAAGGCCGTCACCAAGGGCTACGCGATCGGCTCGGCGGTGCTCGCGGGCCTCGTGCTGTTCGCGGACTTCCAGCAGGTGCTGGGCGAAAGCAGCCACGAAGCGATCAACTTCGGCATCAACGAACCGCCCGTGCTTATCGGCCTGCTGCTCGGCGGGCTGATGGTCTGCCTGTTCGCCTCCCTCTCGATCGAAGCGGTGGGGCGCGCCGGTGGCGCCGTCGTCGAGGAGGTGCGCCGCCAGTTCCGCGAGAAGCCGGGGATCATGGAGGGCACCGAACAGCCCGACTATGCGGCCTGCGTGGACATCGTCACGCGCACCGCGCAGCGCGAGATGATCCTGCCCTCGCTGCTGCCGATCGTGCTGACCCTCGTCATCGGATTGATCGACCAGCAGGCGCTGGGCGGCCTTCTGATCGGGGTGATCGTCGTGGGCCTCTTTTTCGCCGTGCTCATGACCGCCGGCGGCGGGGCCTGGGACAACGCCAAGAAGCTGATCGAGGATGGCGCCTACGGCGGCAAGGGATCCGATGCGCATGCCGCGTCGGTCACCGGGGATACCGTCGGGGATCCGTTCAAGGACACCGCGGGTCCCGCGATCAACCCCATGATCAAGGTCGCCAACATTGTCGCCATCCTCATCATTCCGCTCATAACCTGAAGGGGTGACCGGTAGAGGCATCCACCGTTACAGCACCGTGGCGCTGTCGCTGCTGATGGCGGCGATCGGGGTGGCGCTGGTGGGGCAGGCGCTCAGCGCGCACGGGAGCGTGGTCTCCGGGCGGCTGCTGCTGGGGGTTCTGTTCCTCGCGGCCGGCCTTGGGAGGCTCTATCTGGAGCACAGGCGGGGGCGAGGGACATGAGCACGGATGGGGCCTCGCCGCCGCCGCCGGCCTCGCGCCGGCGCGTGATCCTGCGCCAGAGCGTGGGGTCGCCGATGCTGTTCGCGATCGTGTATGCGTCGCTGGCGAGCGCGGTGTACTTCTCGCTGGGGGTGGTGGCGGGGCACGCGCTGGGGCTCACGCCGGTGGTGTTCCTGGCGGCGGCGGGGATGTTCGGGCTGACGGCGATGACCTATGTGGAGGGGGCCTCGCTGCACCCCGAGCGCGGGGGGGCCACGGTGTTCGCTCGCTACGCCTTCAACGAGCTCGTCAGCTTCGTCGCGGGCTGGGCCATCATGCTGGATTACACAATCCTGATCGCCGTGACGTGCTACTCGGCGACTCAGTACCTGCGCGTGTTCTGGGGGCCGCTGGGGCACTACGACGAGTCCTTGCTGCTGGCGCTGGGGTTCATCGCGTTCGTGGTGCTCGTGAACATCCGCGGCATCAGCGGCGCGCGCAGCGCGCGGCGCATCGGCATGCTGGCGGCGGGCGACCTGGCGCTGCAGCTGCTGATCGTGGTGCTCGGCCTGGCGCTGTTCTTCAACCCTCATACGCTGCTCGATCCGATCCATCTCGGCTCGGCGCCCACGTGGTCGGATCTGGTGTTTGCTTTGACGGTCACCACGATCGCCTTCACCAGCCTGGAGTCGGCCTCGGGGCTGGCCGGGGAAGTGCGGGCCGGGCGCGGCGCGCTGCGGCGGCTGGTCACCAGCGGCATGGCGCTGCTGGTGGTGGGGTATGTGGGGATCGCGCTGGTTGCCGTCACGGCGCTGCCGGTTCACGACGGCCACACCGCCCTGGGGGGGCAGTACGAGAACGCGCCCGTGTTGGGGATCGTCACGCAGGTGCACCCCCACTGGCTGGAGCAGACGCTGAAGTACCTGGTGGGGGTGATGGCCACCATCACGCTCGTGGCGGCGGCCAGCGCCGCAATGCTCGGCCTCTCACGGCTGGGTTATTCGCTGTCCACGAACCGCCAGATCCCCAGCGGCCTGGGCGCACTGCACCCCAGGCGCTCCACGCCCTTCGTGCTGATCATTCTGGCCGGTCTGCTGGCGGCGGCTCTGGTGGTGCCAGAGGATCTCGAATTCCTCGTGGGGATCTACGCCTTTGGGGCGATGCTGGCGTTCACCATCGCCCATCTGTCGATCTGCCGCCTGCGCTACTCAGAGCCCGACCGCCCCCGTCCCTACCGCGTGCCGTTCTCGATCTCCTGGCGCGGTGGGCAGCTGCCGCTTCCCGCCGTGCTGGGGGTGCTCGTGTCAGGCGCCGGCTGGGTGGCGGTGATGGTCGTGCACGAGCCCGCGCGCTACGTCGGCCTGGGGTGGCTCATCGGCGGCCTTCTGCTGTATGTGATCTACCGCCGCGCCGATGAGAACTCGCTGCTGCGCCGGGTCACGGTGTCCCCCGACATGTTGCGCTCGGAGCAGATGCGCGAACGCGACTATGGCTCGATCCTCGTGCCGCTGTTCGGCACCAAGCTCGATGAGGACATCGTGCAGACAGCTGCGCTGCTGGCTGCCGGCGAGCCCACCGACGACGCCGCCATCGACACCGCCACGATCGAGGCGGTGTGGATCTTCGAGATGCCGATGGCGTTGCCGCTGGACGCGCGCCTGCCCGAGGCGCAGGTCAAGCACGCCCGCCAGGCGCTGGCGCGCGCGCGGGCGGTGGGTGAGGAGTACGCCGGCGTGCACGTGGCCACCGCCACCATCAGGGCGCGCGGGGCGGGACACGCGATCGTCGAGGAGGCGCGCCGCCGCGGCGTGGAGGCGATCGTGCTGGGCGCCGAGGAGCCCTCGCGCATCCGCGGCGGCGCGCGCCTGGGGGGAGGCGGGCTGCCGCTGGAGAACTACGTGGGGCGGATCACCAAGTACGTGATCGACAAGGCCGGCTGCCGGGTGATAGTCACCGCGCCCCCCGGGCAGGACGCCGGCTCGCAGGCCGCGCTGCCCACAGCGGACGAAGTCGCGGCTGCAGGCTGACCCGGGTGGGTGGGTCCGGGGAGGATGCTCTAACCTGCGCCCCATGTTCGTCCTGATCGTGGGCGCAGGCCGTGTGGGCTCCGCCGTGGCCAAGTCAGCCCTCGCCGCGGGCCACGAGGTGTCGGTGCTGGATGAGGATCCGCTCTCGCACGAGCGCCTGGACGCGGGCCAGAGCAAGAGCTGGGAGGACGCTCAGGGCCAGTTCACGGTGGGCACGGCGCTCGAGATCGAAGCGTTGATCCATGCGGGCATCGAACGCGCGGATGTCTTCATCGCCTCCACCGACGGCGACAACACCAACCTGATCATCGCCCAGATCGCGCAGAAGCGCTTCGGCGTGCCCAAGGTGCTCGTGCGCGTCATGGATCCCGCGCGCGCCAACTGGTATGGCGAGCAGGGCCTGCAGACCATCTCCCCGACCCGGCACGCGATCGAGATGTTCGAGCGCGCGCTGGAGGTCGAGCACGCCTAGCCGAGGAAGAGCAGGGGTCAACTTGTACGCCATCATCGTCGGAGCAGGAAAGGTCGGGCGCAACCTCGGGCGCGAGCTGATCGCCAAGGGCCACGAGGTCACGCTGATCGAGTCCTCGCGCTCGTGCTACCTGGCGATCGAGGAGGAATTCGAGCACGCCGCGCAGTACGGCGACGCCACCGAGCTGTGGGTGCTCGAGCGCGCCGGCATCCAGCGCGCCGATCTGGTGATCGCCGTCACCGGCGACGACGAGGACAACATGCTCGTTTGCCAGGTGGCCAAGGAGAAGTACCTCTGCAATCGCATCATCGCGCGCGTCAACAACCCGCGCAACCTCGACCACTTCAAGCTGCTCGGCATCCAGCCCGCGGTCTCCGCCACCGACCTGATCCTGCGCCTGATCGAGCACGAGGTGCCGCGCTACGGGCTCGTGCACCTGCTCGCCCTGGAGGAGGAGCGCCTTGAGATCATCGAGCTGGAGGTCGACGCCGACGCGCCCGCGGTGGGGGAGACGGTGGCGAACATCGCGCTGCCCGAAGGCAGCCTCATCATCTCGGTCCTGCGCGAGGGCTCGGGGTTCGTGCCCAAGGCCGACACCGTCATCGAGGCTGGCGACGAGGTCCTGCTTGTGCTCGATCCCGGCCTGGAGGAGACCATCACCGCCTTCTTCGCGCCCAACGGCAGCCGGCCGCAGGCGTAGGGCCGACCACCGCAGGCGCAGGCCATGTGCGGCTCAGATCCCGAGCGACAGCCCGCCGCCCGCCCAGCCGGGCTCAGAGACAGCCGCCGCCCGCCCAGCTATTGTTGAAGTCCCTGTTGAAGGTATTGAAGTCCCCGCTGAAGGTGCGGTCCGGGATGGTGTAATCGGCAACACGCGTGCCTCTGGAGCACGAGTTTGGGGTTCGAGTCCCTGTCCCGGAGTACGCTTGCGCCCCGTGTTTACGGGGCGTTTCGCGTTTCAGGGGACCACTCGTGCCAGGATTCGTGCCAGTCGTGCGATCGTGCCGTGGGCGGGTGCCCCGGAGCAGGTATCGTGAGCGCGTGTTCGATGACGCGGTGATAGCGGAGGCTGGCCGTCGGTTGTCAGAGGCGGCGCCGCCGAGCTCACGGGTGATCCTGTTTGGCTCGGCTGCGCGTGGGGAGTTGACGCGGGACAGCGATCTGGACTTCTTGGTGATCGAGCCGGAGGTCGAGAATCCCGCCCTGGAGTCGGTGCGGCTGCGCAGGGTACTGGCGGATGTGCTGGTCCCGATGGACATCATCGTCGCGAGCGAGCACAGGGTGCAGGAGTGGCGCGACGTGCGCGGCAGCCTCATTCACGCGGCCCTGACCGGCGGCCGGGAGCTCAACCTGCCTCCAACTACAGCTTCCGTCCGAGCGGGTACGTCGCCCATAGGTGCTGAAGCGCGTATGCCCGCCAGGGCCGCCACTGCTCAGCGATGTCCGTGATGTCCTTCGGCGCGGTGGATCGCCCGAGCTGAGCGAGCGCCCGCTTGACGCCGAGGTCGGTGGGGAGGAATGCGTCGGGGTCGCTCAGGGCGCGCATGGCTATGTAGTCGCTGGTCCACCCTCCGATCCCCGGTATCGCCATCAGCTGTGAGCGGACCTCGCTGCGGTCGCTGCCGGGGTCAATGGCGATCTCCTCGCGCGCGAGCGCTGCGGCGAGAGCGTGGAGCGTCTGGCGACGGCGGACGGGTCCTGGGAGCACTGCTGGATCGGCACTCGCGATGGCGTGGGCGCTGGGAAAGAGATGCGTCAGTCCGCCGTCCGAGGCCGGCAGAGTCTCGCCGAGGGCAACGGTCAGCTTGCCGGCTGTCGTGCGCGCGGCCGCGACCGATACCTGCTGTCCGAGGACGGCGCGGATCGCCAGATCCGACCCGTCGACGGCCCCGGGCACCCGTAGGCCGGGCGTCTCGGCGACCAGCGGAGAGAGCAAGGGGTCGCGCGCGAGGTGCGCGCCGGGGATGCTGGGGTCGGCGTCGAGGTCGAGCAGTCGCCGGCAGCGCTGAACGGCGGCGGGAAGATCACGTAGGTCGGCCAGCTCCAGCCCGCACTCAATGTATCTTCCGGCGAGGCTCAGCTCGACTACGCCGTGGCCGTGCGGGAGGCGCAGTGTGCGCCGGTAGGAGGCGCCTTGGACCTCCTCGACACCCGGGACGGCGCGGGCCGCGAGGAACCCGAGCAGGTGATCCCAGTCTAGCGGGTCCCGGTAGCTCAAACGCACCGTCAGCGCGCGCGGCCGGCCGGTGTGATGCGGGGATGAGGCCCGGCGGCGCAGCTCGGTGGGGGTGCGCCCATAGACGGCCCTGATCGTGTCGTTGAACTGCCGCACGCTTGAGAACCCCGCGGCATGAGCGATGTCGATCAGGCGCAGGTCACTGGTCTGGATCAGCATTCGCGCGGTCTGCGCCCGCTGTGCCCGAGCCAGTGCCAGCGGCCCGGCGCCGAGCTCGGCTGAGAGCTGGCGGTGCAGGTGACGCTCGCTGTAGGAAAGCCGGCCTGCCAATCCGACAACGCCTTCCCGGTCAATCACGCCGTCCGCGATCAGCCCGATCGCACGGGCGGCCAGGTCTCCACGCTGGCTCCACTCTGGCGAGCCGGGCACGGCATGTGGGTGGCAGCGCAGGCACGCGCGAAACCCCGCGCCCTGGGCCGCCGCGGCGGTTGGATAGAAGCGGACGTTCTCACGCCGGGGCGTGATCGCAGGACAGCTCGGACGGCAGTAAACGCCGGTCGAAGTCACCGCCACGAAGAACCGACCGTCGAAACGCCGGTCACGACTGCGCAGCGCCTGGTAGCGGACATCGAACTCGGCGGTCACGAGAGCAGTATGAGCACCGCGGATAGCGGCTTTCGGACGTGAACAGCAGACAGGCCGTCATCGTCCGAATCCCGCCAGACACAGCGCCAGCGGTGGGGCAGGCTGTGCCCGCGATGCTCGACGTTACGCACGAATACGCGGATCTCGGCGAGGTCCGCCTGCACTATGCGCACGCTGGGCGTGGACCGTTGATCGTGTTCCTCCACGGGTTCCCTCAGTGCTGGTACATGTGGCGTCACCAGCTCAAGGAGTTCAGTCGGGATCACCTTGCGCTCGCCCCGGACCTGCGCGGCTACAACCTCTCCTCAAAGCCCGAGCACCTCCACGAATACGGCGCCTGGCACGCCGCACGGGACATCGAGAGACTGGCTGCGAGCCTCGGGTGCGAGGGGTTCGTGCTCGTTGGGCACGACTGGGGTGCCGCGACGGCGTGGACGTTCGCGCTGCACTACCCTGAGCTCCTCGACGCGCTCGTGATCCTCGCGACTCCGCACCCCGCGACATTCGACCGGGCGCTGCATGAGGACCCCGAACAGCAACAGGCAAGCCAGTACCTCCTCGGGCTGCGCCGCGCAGACGTCGAGGCGCTCGTCTCCCACGAGGACTTCGCCGCCCTGCGCGGCACGCTCGACCACCCCTTCATCGACGACCGCGACCTGGAGCACTACCTGGAGAGCTGGCGCCAGCTGGGCGCACTGCACGGGATGCTGAGCTGGTATCGACGCGAGGGCCTCGGCCCACCCGAGGACGGCACTCCGGCCCGCGGGAACTACGCCCCCGAGATCACACCCCTGACGGTGAGCGTCCCAACGCTCGTGATCTACCCCACCGCCGACTTGTACACACGCCCGGCAGCGCACGAGGGGCTTGAACGATACGTGCCCAACCTCACTTTTCGCTCAATCGAGGGCGCCTCGCACTGGATCGCCGAGCAGCATCCCGAGCTGGTCAACCGGCATATCCGGGACTTCCTGAATCAGCGACGCGCTTCGCCGATCAGACCCCCGAGCGACCGTCTCTGACACCTGGAGTGGACCCGCTTTCGCGGACGGGGTGATCTGCCCCCGGTTTGATGGAGTTAGGTTTCTAGAGTCCTTGGCCGTCAGACAGGGTCCACTCCATGCCGGACTGGTCGCCTGCCTTGCCATCGAGTAGGACGGTGGAGTTCCCCCACTTCGGTGGACACGGTTGACTATGCAGCCTTTGCCTTCATTTGATTTTGTGAGTGTGTGATCCTCTCGTAGTCGCTCGGAGAGAGCTGCCCGAGACGTGTGTGTCGTCGCCGACGATTGTAGAAGACCTCGATGTACTCGAAGGTCTCTCCTCTCAGCTCTGCTTTGGTTGGCCATGCTCTGCGGTGGATCAGCTCTTTCTTCAGCGTCGCGAAGAAGCTCTCGGCGACGGCGTTGTCGTAGCAGTCGCCCCTGGAGCCCATCGATTGTGCGATCCCCGGCCGCCCGTGCCTTCTGCCCGAACGCGAGAGAGACGTATTGGGCGCCCTGGTCGGAGTGATGCACCAACCTTGGCTCGGGTGCCCGGCGATCGAAAGCCATCCCCAGCGCGTCGGTGACGAGGCACGGGGCGCCAAGACCACCGGCTGGGACCAGCTGCGCTGCGCCTCGCCGCAGAATGGTCGGAAAGGTTCCGGTCGCGCGGCGGTTAGGCGCCAGTCTGCTATAGGATGTCCGCGGTTTGCTGACGCCGAGGGGATACGAGAGGGTCTCGGCGATCGTGCTTGTCGCTGCGGCCGTCTATGCGATGGCCCTTGGTGTTGCGTCGGCCGGGTCACACCGCGCCGCGGGCACTCCAGCGGACCGCGCTGCCGTGCATGCGTATTTCCTCGATATATACCGCTACGTTCAGGCCATCGCCGAAGCCGCACCGGCTCTGGCTGGCGCATACGAAGGTGCCGCGAACAGGATCGCCGGCGAATGTCCAGGTGTGCTCGTCGGAGCCCCCCAAGGAAACGAGATTGAAGTCGGTCCGTCGATCGTCCCGCGCACGGCGCGCCAGCGCGGTGAAGAAAAACGGCAGAGCACACAACTGAGCGATCTGGAAAGGGAGCTTGCTACGCAGCTTGCCTCCGCAGAGCGGGAAGCACGGCGACCGGCGGTGACGGCCCTCCTGGCCAATCTGAAGGCGTTGCCACGAGGAGAGCCGGCGTTGTCGCAGGTTGTCCATGTCCAGACAGTCGGATTGGAAGCTAACCAGAAGGCGCAAAGCACAGACGTATGTGCTGACATGGAGGCTTGGGCTGCCAGCGGCTACCGTACGCTCTCCCAGGCCAGCAGAACAATCGCGCTGAAGCGCGAAACCGAACTTGCGAGGTTCTTGAGGGACCTCGCTGCGCAGTCCGCGAGCGACTCGATGTCTCTCACGGAGACCTCTGCTGACAGGGCGCTTGTGCGCAAGATCACCCAGCTGGAGGTGCGGACGGGAAAGGCGATTGCCGGCTCCATCGACAGCGCTCGCAAGCGTGTCGAAGCCGCGCTTGGCCTGACGGCCCGTGCAAGACGTGAAGAAAGACTTAAGTCGATCTCGCACGAATCCAAATCCTCCACCGAGCTCGGCGCGGGACGCACTGCGGCTGGGACCGGCTACACGGTCTGGCTCGAACGCACAAGGGGCGGCTCTGCTGGTACGTGCAAGTCGAGTGTGGAAGTGAGGATAGCCGACGGAGCCAAGCCGGGGATCTTGGAATTGCTCGTTGGCGCTGGGTCGGAAGTCTGCCTGGCGCCCCACCGGAAGCGCTCGGAAGAGCCCAGCGTCAATTGCCGCGAAGGGCTTCTTACGATCGAGGCTGAGGTGCCGTCAGCCACGCGGACGGTGGACCTGCGTATGAGCGACGGTACTCATGTCGTCTCCCGTCCGGTGTTCGTGCCACGCCGCTTGGGTGGCCCGGATGCGTTCTACTACCAGGCGGTGCGTGGTCCCTCTCCGGTTCCCGTGTCGCTGACCGAGCGTGACGCTCACGGACGTCCGCTGCGGGTGCTGAAGCTGCGCCGGATAGTTGGCTGCTCCAGGCACCCCTTGGAATATCTACGAGGTGGGAAGCGCACGCTTGTTCGCGGGAGCACGCCCCAGGGTCCGAGCTTCTCGATCATCGGCGAACGGTATCGGCTCTTCGGTCGTGTTCACACCCAGCTGAGGCTCACGACAGGGGAAGGGTTGGCGAGTTCCGACGAAAACGAAGAAGAACCAAACGAAAACGAATCGGTCGCGGTACCTATGAGGCGCACGGCGCCGCTAGACTCGGAAATCTCCGCCGCCTGTCATCCGCACGAATACTCGATTTTCTACGGTTTGCTCAAGCAGCGGCGCGACACGGTGCTGGCAAAGATCGCCGGCAAGCTCGTTCCAGCGCTCCGCGTGCGCATTCCGAGCAGCCTGCATGCTGGCGGGCTGCTGGTCTACCTGGCTTCGGTCAGTCAACCCGAAGAGATCCTCGTGCGCTCGCCGAGCGGCAAGATTGTTGTGAACAAAGATCTCAGCCGCGCGGCGAGAGAAGGCCGCGAAACCTGTGAAGGCGAATCGGAAGGGGCCGGCCCACCGCCGGGTGGCTTTGGCGGGATAGGCGAAACGAGCAGGATCGTGCTGAGCGGCTGACCCCCTCCGGCACTGCCGTCGGTCTTCCCCCGATTCGAATCCCTGTCCCGGAGTGACGCTGCTGCTTGACCTCTCCGCCCCCAGGGGGGCGGGATCCCACGGGGGCCGATCAATCGAGGTCGAACGCGGCCCGGATCGCCTCGCTGAGGGCTGGCTCCTGACGGTCGAGCAGGACGCCGATCTGCGCTCCGAGCCTGCTGGTGGGGATGGTGGTGATGTTGTCGCAGCTGATGACCGAGGGTCCGGCGAGTCCATTTGCCGCATCGACGGCCACCTCGGTGGAGAGCCCGCGGATGGTCGTGGTGATCGGCGCGACCGTGACGGTTGCGAGGTGGGGGCGCACGAGCTCGCGCGTGAGGAGGAGCACCGGTCGGGCCTTGTCGAGCTGTGCGACGTGGATCGGCCGCATCAGGCGAGCGCGGAGGGCAGGCCGGCGGCGTGCTCGGCCAGCCCGGCAAGCTCGGGATCGGGACCAGTGCGGGCGAGGATCTGGGCATCGCGAGCAGCGACCGCTCGCCGCCGCTCGCGCTCGAGGGCTCTGCTGACAACAGCCGCCCGGCTGCGTCCGGCGCCGGAGTGAACGATCTCATCGACGAAGTCGACCAGCTCATCCGGGAGGCGCACCGCGATCTGCTTGCTCATCCCAAGATGGTAGCAGAATGCTACCAACGCGCCCGGAGTGCGCGCGCAGGGAGCTGTTGCCTACGCGGCCTGTTCCGCCCAGTCCTGATAGAGGCGGTCATAGCGCCCGCCGGCCTCGATCAGCTCCTCGTGCGTGCCCTGCTCGACGATCTGGCCGTGCTCGAGCACGACGATGTGCCCCGACTGGCGGATCGTGGACAGGCGGTGGGCGATGACGATCGCGGTGCGCCCGGCGAGCAGGCGGCGCAGGCCGTCCTCGATGCGTCCCTCGGTGTGCAGGTCCACGTTGGAGGTGGCCTCGTCGAGGATCAGGATGCGCGGGTCCGCGATCAGCGCGCGGGCGAATGCTATGAGCTGGCGCTGGCCCGCGGAGAGCTGGGAGCCGCGCTCGCCGACCTCGGTGTCGTAGCCGCGCTCTGACTCCGAGATGAACTCGTCGGCGCCGACCGCTCTGGCGGCCTCGCGGATGTCCTCCTCCTCGGCGTCGGGGCGGCCGAAGGCGATGTTCTCGGCGATGCTGCCGGAGAACAGGAATGCCTCCTGCGGGACGATGCCCATCTGCGAGCGCAGCGATGCGCTGGAGACCTCGCGCAGGTCGTGGCCGTCCACGAGCATACGGCCGGCGGTCGGGTCGTAGAAGCGGGCCACGAGCTTGGCCATCGTGGACTTGCCCGCGCCGGTGGCGCCCACCAGCGCGACGGTCTGGCCGGGCGGGACGTGGAGGTCGATGCCGTTCAGCGCCGGCACCTCCCCGGCGCCCCGCTGACGGTAGGCGAAGGAGACCCCCTCGAACTCGATTTCCCCGCGGATGCGCCCGAGCTCCAGCGCGTCTGCGCGGTCCTCGATGTCGGGCTGCACGTCGAGCAGCAGGAAGATCTTCTCCAGCGCGGCCATGCCCGACTGGTAGGTGGTGTAGAGCTGGGAGAGCTGCTGGATGGGCTCGAACAGGTACGCGAGCGCCGCCACGAAGGCCACGATCGTGCCGATCGTGATGTGGCCTTCCATCGCCTGCAGCCCGCCGTAGAGGACGATGCCTGCGAGCGCTACCCCGGAGAGCATTTCCACGGCTGGGAAGTAGGAGGCGTTGAGGCGCACGGTGACCATGTTGGCCTCGCGGTTGTCCTCGTTGAGCTCGCCGAAGCGCGCCATGTGCTGGGGCTCTTGGCCGAAGCTGCGCACCACGCGGATGCCCGAGAGCGTCTCCTGCAGGTAGGCGGTGATGGAGCCGATCGTCTCGCGCGTGCGCCGGAAGGCGCCGGCGGATACCAGCCGGAACCAGATGGACAGGCCCGCCACGAAGGGCAGGATGCAGAAGGTCAGGAGCGCCAGCTTGAGATCCAGGTAGATCAGGATCCCGACCGTGCCCAGCAGCGTGAGGCCCGACTGGAAGAGCGTCACCACCGAGTCGGTGACGAGGCTGTCGAGCGCCTCCACGTCGTTGGTCATACGCGATATCAAAACGCCCGCGGGCCGGCTCTCGTAGAAGCCGATGGGCAGCGACTGCAGATGCGTGAAGATGCGCAGGCGCAGATCCGCCAGCACGCGCTGCCCGACCCAGCCCACGAGGTAGGTCTGCGCGTAGGTCATCGCCCACAGCAGAAGCGCCGCGAGCATGAAGGCCGCCACGATCAGCTCCAGCTCACCGACGTCGTTGCGCTTGATGCCGTTGTCGATCGCCGCGCGCGCCAAAAGCGGCGGCGCCAGCGAGGCGGCGGTGCCGAGCAGCAGGGCCACTACGGTGATCGCGGCGCGCACGCGATAGGGGCGCAACAGCGCCAGCAGACCGCGCAGGTTGCGCCCGCGGCTGCCCCGGCCGGCGCGCTCGCCGTCCCACTGCTGCATGCCGCGCCCGAGCGGACCACCGCGGGCGACGACGGGGCTCATATCCCGCTGACCTCGCGCTCGCGCGTCTCGCGCGTGAGGAATATGTGCTCCGGCAGGCCCTTCTCCACGATTTCGCGGTACAGCTCGGAGCTCTCCAGCAGCTCGTGATGATCCCCCTGGGCGATGATCTCCCCGTGGTCGAGCACGACGATCTCATCCGCCAGTGCGATCGTCGAGAGGCGGTGGGCGATCACGAGCGTGGTGCGCCCCTGCATCGCCTCGGCCAGCGCGAGCTTGATGGCGCGCTCGGTGGAGGAGTCCACCGAGGAGGTGGCGTCGTCGAGGATCAGCACGCGCGGGTTGGCCAAAAGCGCGCGTGCGATCGCCAGGCGCTGGCGCTGGCCGCCGGAGAGCGTCTGTCCGCGCTCGCCCACGCGCGTCTGAAAACCCTGGGGCAGGCGCTGCACGAACTCGTACGCCTGCGCCGCGCGGGCCGCCGCTTCGATCTCCTCCAGGGGCGCGTCGGGGCGCGCGTAGGCGATGTTCTCGGCCACGCTCGCGGAGAACAGGAAGGGATCGTCGCTGACCACCGCGATCGCCGCGCGCAGCGAGCGCAGGCTCACATCGCGCACGTCGGCGCCGTCGAGCAGCACCTCTCCGGCGCTGGGGTCATACAGCCGCGGGATCAGCGACACCAGGCTGGTCTTGCCCGAGCCGGTGGCTCCCACCAGCGCGATCGTGCGCCCGGCGGGCACGTCCAGATCGACGTCGCGCAGCACCTCCCGCCGCGCGTGCGGCGAGGGGGCGTCGAAGAGGTGCGGATCGTCGGAGGCATGCGCCCCGAACTCGGGCGAGCCCTCGTAGCTGAGGGTGACGCCGCGCAGCTGCAGGCTGCCGTTGCCCGCCGGCAGCGGCGGGGCGTCGGGGGGCTCGTTCAGGCGCGGCTCGCGGTCGAGCAGCTGGAAGATGCGCGCCCCGGAGGCGGTGGCGCGCTGGGCCAGGCCGAGCATCACGCCGAGCGAGCGCATGGGGGCGATGAGCATGTTCAGGTAGAGGTAGAATTCTGTGAACTGACCGAGCGTGAGGTGGCTGTGGATGACGGCCTGCCCGCCGATCAAAAGCACCGCCGCGAGGCCAAGCTGGGGCAGGAAGCCGATGATCGGGTTGTAGGTGGCCTCCAGGCGGGTGGCCACCATCGACTGCTCGAACACGCGCGTGACGCTGTGGCGGAAGCGCTGAAGCTGGCGGGGCTCGCGCGCGAAGGACTTCACCACGCGCACGCCGGAGATGTTCTCCTCGACGTCGGCGGTGAGCTCGGCGATGCGCTGCTGGGCCTCCTGGATGGCGGGGCGGGCGCGCTTGCCGTAGCGCTGGGAGATGACCACCACGAACGGCACCGGCGCGAGCGCGAGCGCGCCCAGGCCGGGGTTGACGCTCAGCATCACTGCTCCCGCCAGCAGGATCGTGAGGATGGACTGCAGGATGAACACCAGCCCGTAGCCCAGGAAGAAGCGCACCGCCTGCAGGTCCACGGTGGCGCGGGACATCAGCTGCCCCGTCTGCTGGTGGTCGAAGAAGCCGAGCTCCAGACGCTGCAGATGGCCGTAGAGGAGCTCGCGCAGGTCGTACTCCAGCCCCAGCGATACGCGCCCGGCGATCATCCGCCTTGTGTAGGTGAGCCCCCAGCGCAGAAGCACCGCCGCGACGATCGCGCCGGCCAGCCACGCCAGCCTGTGGCGGTCGTGCGCTTGGGCCAGCGCAGGCAGCGAGCTGGCGGTGTTGATCGTTTCGACCGCCAGGCCCGTGAGCCGGGGCACGAGCACGGTCATCACCATCGCCACGCTCGCCAGCACCCAGGAGACGGTGAGTCCGCGCTTGTAGGGGCGCAGGAATCCGAGGAGGCGGTAGAAGGTCGGCATAGTTGCTTAGTCAACGATTATTGCAGAGTGCCTATCCAAAATGAGTGCACGTCTGAATGCAACCTATGGCCCTGGGCTCATTTTGATAGGCGCTCTTTCGTACCCTGACGATGTGTCCTCACCGACGAGCGCCACTGCCCGCGGCTCCCCGCCGGCCGGCCTGTGCGATACGTGCGCTCACCAGCGCCGGGTGCCCAATACGCGCGGTTCGGTCTTCCTGCTGTGCGAACGCTCGCGCTCCGAGCCAGCCTATCCGCGCTACCCCCGCCTGCCGGTGCGTAGCTGCCCGGGGTATGAGTCACGCCCCGCCGGCGGGGATGGGGACCTGCAGCTCGCGTAGCCGCCGGCGCACGCGCCGGCGCGTCTGGGAGAGCTCCTCCCTGAGCTTGGAGAGCTCGGAGGCGCGATGCTCCACCAGCTGCAGCTGGCGTTCGATGTGGCCGAGCGACTCGCTGAGCAGTTCCCGGCGGCGCTCGGAATCGACGTCCTCGCGGCGCAGCTGCGCGCGCACCTCGGCGCGGGCCTCCTCGGCGCTGAGAAGGGTCTTGAGCTCCTCCAGGGAGACGCCGAGGAGGTGCTTGAGGCGCATGACCTCGCGCAGGCGCTCGACCTCGGCGGCGCTGTAGAGGCGGTGCTGGCCCGAGGGCCGCGCGGGGGACGCGGGGACGGGCAGCAGCCCGATCTCCTCGTAGTAGCGGATCGTGCGGGGGGTGGTGCCGACCAGGCGCGCGACGTCGCCGATGCGCAGGGGGACCGCGGCGGGCGGCGTGGCGTTCATGCGCCGGCCCCCGCGCGCAACGCCCGCTCGGCGCTTTCAGAGGGGAGCATCTCATCGACCTCGGCGTGACGCGGGCGCAGGAGGCACACGAGCGCCCCCGCGAAGGAGGTGCCGGCGAGCACCCACAGGGCCACGTGCATGTTGGCGATGAAGGGCTCAAGGCGCTGCGCCGAGAGGCCTTTGGCCAGGCCCGAGAAGACCGCGAAGAGCGTCGGCTTGGGCACGGCGGAGGTGACGATCGCCAGCACGAAGGCGATCGAGAGCACGGCGCCGGTGTTCTGCAGAAGCGTGCGCGCGCCCGCGGCGATGCCGCGGCGGTTGGGGGGAACGGTGCCCATCATGGCCGAGGTGTTGGGACTGTTGAACATACCCGAGCCGGCGCCGACGATGAACAGCCACAGGGTGCTCTGCCAGTAGGGAGAGTGGACGCCGAGCGTGGTCATGAGGGCCAGGCCGATGCCGGTGACGAGCATGCCCAGCGCGGCGAGCGCGCGCGAGCCGTGGCGGTCGGCGTAGATGCCCGCGAGCGGCGAGGCGATGAGCATGCCCAGCGCGAGCGGGATGAGCTTGATGCCGGCGGTGATGGGGTCATCGCCCTGGGCGCCCTGGAAGTAGAAGACGAAGAGGAACATCAGCGCGAAGCGCGCGAGCCCGTTGATGAAGGCGGCGGCCGTGGCGGCCGCGAAGAGGCGGTTGCGAAACAGGGACAAGTCGAGCATGGGCGCGCGCGAGCGGCTCTCGATGAGCACCCACAGGGGCAGAAGCACGAGCGCCAGCGCGAGGCCGATGAGCGTGACGGGGTTGCCCCAGCCGCTGAGACCCCCGCGCGAGACGCCGAGCACCAGCCCGGTGAGGCCGACGATGAAGGTGAGCGTGCCCAGCGCGTCGTAGCCGCGCACCGAGTCGGGCTTGGCCAGCTCGCGCAGGATCAGCGCCCCCCACAGCGCCCCGCCGAGGGCGAGGGGCACGTTGAACCAGAAGACACAGTGCCAGGAGATGGCCACGAGCGCGCCGCCGAGCACGGGGCCGAGCACGAGGCCGATGGCGGCGACCATCGTGTTGGCCCCCATCGCCAGGCCGAGCTGCTCCAGCGGAAAGGCGTCGGTGACGAGCGCGGCGGCGTTGGCGAAGAGGAACGCCGAGCCGATGCCCTGGAGCACGCGCCAGGCGATCAGCACGGTGGCGTCGGGGGCGAAGCCCGCCCCGAGCGAGGCGATGGCGAAAACCAGGAAACCGCCCACATAGGCGCGCTTGCGCCCGAACAGATCGCTGAGGCGGCCCGCCGTGAGCACGAGCACGGTGGCGGCGATGAGGTAGGCGAGGATCACCCAGACCAGCGCGAGCAGGCTGGCGTGCAGGGAGCGCTCGAGGTTGGGCAGCGCGATGATGAGCGTGCCGGAGTTGGTGGCGGCCAAGAGCATGCCCAGGCTGGTGCACGAGAGCGCCCACCACTTGTAGCTCTCGTGGCCGGCCGCGACGCCGAAGCGATGGTCCGATGAAACTGACGTGAACGTAAGGATAAGGATAGCAGATGGCCGCGATCGGTGCTCGCAGATGGCCGCGTTGCGGCAGTCGGCGCCGAGTGCTCGTGCGGCGACGCGCCGTGTGCACCCGCCGCGCGGGGCCGCGTGGTGCTAGAACGTGCTCAGATGGCCGATCCCCCCGAGGTGGTCAAGTCCGAGGAGCAGTGGCGCGAGGAGCTCACGCCCGAGCAGTACGAGGTGCTGCGCCGGGCGGGCACCGAGCCGCCGTTCACGGGCGAGTACGTGTACAGCAAGGAGAGCGGGAGCTACCGCTGCGCGGGCTGCGGTGCGGAGCTGTTCGGCTCCGATGCGAAGTTCGAGTCGGGCACGGGCTGGCCGAGCTTCAGCGAGCCGATGGTGGCGGCGGCGGTGGAGCTGCGAGAGGACAACAGCCTGTTCATGCGCCGCACCGAGGTGCTCTGCCGCCGCTGCGGTGGGCATTTGGGACACGTGTTCGACGACGGGCCGGGCATTGACGGAGGCCCACCCACCCAGCGCTACTGCATCAACTCCGCGGCTCTCCGGTTCGAGCGGGTCGGGGCGTCTCGGTGAGGAAATGCATTATGCAAAATGGTTAATTGATAATTACAAACTAAATGACACCAAACTGCAGCTGATTCGCCCTGAATGAACCGATTCCAGCCGTTTGATGGCCGGCCAGCCGCTGCCGACCCTGCTGAGAATATGCCGATCCGGCGGTCCACAGCCTGAAGTAGGAGACGAGGCTCGACTTTTGCGCAGCGACCCGTGAACCTTTGCGCCGGCATCGCGGAGATCGGTCGCCATCCCCCAAGCGGCGGATCGAGCGGATGCCAATGGCTCTGGAGGGCTCACAGCCCTGGCATCGTTGAAACTTCTCGAACACGATCGGTAGGCACAGATACAGATGGCTTCCAGGGACAAGCCGCGCTCGGCAAAGACGCGCTCGACCCCCCCGTCGCTGCGGCCCGGTCCAAATGGGCTGCCGCGCGGACAGGTCACGGAGATCCAGCGCGGGCGCATGCTGACAGCCACCGTGGAGGCCGTGGAGGAGGTCGGCTACGCACGGCTCACGGTCGCCCAGGTGATCGGGCGCGCGAAGGTCTCGCGCAAGACCTTCTACGACGTCTTCCTCGACCGCGAAGACTGCTTTCTGGCCGCCTTCAACGAAGCCATCGGGCGCATCCAGATCCTCACCGTGGATGCCTACGAGCGGGAGTCCTCCTGGCGTGAGGGCACGCGTGCGAGCCTCACCGCGCTGCTGGCGTTCCTGCAATCCGAGCCTGGGCTGGCGAAGGTCTGCGTGATCGAGTCCCTGGCTGCGGGTCCGCGCGTGCTCGCCCGGCGGGGAGAGGTGCTCAAGCAACTGGAGCGGATCGTCGACCGTGGGCGAAAGTCTCCAGGCGCGCGCTCCGGTCGTTCCCCGCGCGAGCCCGCCGACATCACCGCGGAAGGCATCGTCGGCGCAGTCTTCGCGGTGCTGCACACGCGCCTGTTGGCGGGAGGGCGCAAGCCTCTGACCGACCTGGTCGGCCCACTGATGAGCATGATCGTGCTCCCCTACCTCGGCGCGCGGGTGGCCAGCAACGAAATCACCCGGCCGGCACCCAAGATCCCCAAGCCCAGCAAGGCCGCGGCGCCCATCCATCGCGATCCGCTGGAAGGCCTCGACATGCGGCTCACCTATCGCACCGTGCGCGTGCTGACCGTCATCGGCGAGCATCCCGGCGCCAGCAACCGCGAGGTCGCCGAAGGCTCGGGCATCGCCGACCAGGGGCAGATCTCCAAGCTCCTCACCCGCCTGGAGCGGCTGGAGCTGGTCACCAATACGGGCGAAGGGCAGCTCAAGGGAGGCTCCAACGCCTGGCACCTGACCGAGCGAGGGGAGCAGGTCGAGCGCGCCACGCGCCCGCGCTGAGGACCCGGGAGATGGCCCTGAGTGCTCTACCGTGAGTGGTGGCGATGCTCGCACGCAGGACACGGCGCCAGCGACGGGATGGGCTCGACCACGTGGCCCACACCCTGGGGCGCAGCCTGCTGCCCGACGCGCTGCCCGCCGTCGCGGGCCTGGAGCTCGCCTCGGCCTACCGCCCCGTCGTGGAGAACAGCGAGGCCGGCGGCGACTTCTACGACGCCTTCGCGCTGCCCTCGGGCTTCTGGCTGGTCGTGGGGGATGTCTGCGGCAAGGGCGCGGAGGCGGCTGCGCTCACGGCGATGGTCAGGCACAGCATCCGCGCGCTGGCCTTTCAACTGCGGAGTCCGGCCGCGGTGCTGGGCACCGTCAACGAGGTCATGCTCAGCCACGACCTGCTGGGCCGCTTCGCCACGGCCATCGTGGCGCGCATCGACCTCTCCTCGCGTCCGGCCCGAGCCACCGTCGCCAGCGCGGGGCATCCGGCGCCGCTGCTGCTCGACCCCGGCGGCTACGCCGACTGCCCGCCGGTGAGGGGCACGCTGCTCGGCGTGCTCCCCCAACCGGCCCTCCAGGACTGCGAAATCGCGCTCCCGCCCGGGGCCACGCTGATCCTCTACACCGATGGGCTCACCGACGCGGGCGCGCCCACGCGCGCGCTGTCACCGGCTGAGCTCTGCGGCCGGCTCGCCCACCATGCCGGCTCACCCCCTGAGGAGCTCACCCAGAGCCTGGAGGAGCTGGCGGTCTCGCGCGGCGCGCCCGGGCTGCGCGACGACATCGCCATCCTCGCCGCGCGCGTGGACTGATCGGCTGGTTCACATAGCCCCGGTGTCCCGCCGTATGGGGTCAGTCGGAGAAAGAGGGCAAGGTGCTTGCTCGCTACTGCGACTCCCACGGCCGTCCGCGCGAGGTGCTCACGCATCCCGGCCCTCAGGGCAGCGTGCTCGTGATCGACTGCGACGCCGGGACCCGCAGCGATCGCCGGCTCGTGGCCCACCTCGCGGCGGACGAGCCTCCCGTCAACGCCGCCGTGATCTGCCGCGACTACCTGCGCCACAGCCGCAGCCGCCGCTGCCGGCCGCTGACGGCGGAGGACCTGTGGATGGCGCCGCGCAACGAGGACCACCATCACCACCGCGAGCTGGGCGAGGAGGATGTGGGCGACCCGCGGGACGGCGACTGGCGCGCCTACCGGCTGCTGCCCTGCGTCGAGGGCATCGCCATCCCCGACCTGCGCTGGCACCGCCTCCCCGGCGAGGGCGAAGCTGATGACCCCCGGCCGGTGAGCCTGCGCGAGGTCGTCGCGGCGCTGGAGAGCTACCAGCCGGTGCGCGGCCTGACCGCACGCGCACTCGCCCGCCACCGGCACGACGCACGCCTCTCCACCGTGGCGCTGCGCGTGGAGCTGCAACGGCTGGACTGCAGCCCGATCGTGCTCAACCGCGGCCTGCGCGAAGCGGTGGGGAGGGCGATCGACACGCAGGGCATCAGCCTGAGCGAGATCACCATCCGCTGCGGGCGCTGCAAGCGCGATGAGCGCGGCGGCGTTCAGGGCGACACCAGCTGGCTGGCCCGCCGCATCGGCCTGCGCCCGGAGGCAGGCCGGCGCGCTCCCACCCCGTGGGTGCGCAGCGATGTGCTCGCGCTGATCGCGCGCAGGGGCCTGGGCATCAGCCCGCGGGAGGTGGAACTGGGATGAGCTCCGCGGCTGGGATGGGCTCTGCGGCTGGGATGAGCTCCGCGGCCGGGATGGGCTCCGCGCCGGCGATCCTGCTCGTGGACTGCGATCCCGACGTCGGCCAGGCGCTCGCGCGGCAGCTCCAGGTCGATGGCTACCCCGCCACGCTCGCCCACACCGCCGAGCACTTCCGCGCGCTCGCCCGCGGCGCCCCGCCGGCGCTGGCCATCCTCGGCCGCTTCGACTCGCCGCGCGGCGCACTGGAGCTGCTCGCGGAGATTCGCAGCGGCGATACCCCCTGCCGGGAGGACCTGCCGGTGATCGTCCTGGGGGCGCCCGCCCACCAGCTGGACCTGCTGCGCGCGTTCGCGCAGGGCGCGGATGACTTCCTCGCCCGCCCCGGCGGGGCCGGCTTCAAATACCTGGAGCTGCGCGCCCGACTGCAGGCGCTGCTGCGCCGCTGCGCCGGCGATGCGCCCGCCGCCACGCAGCCGAAGATCGATGTCGGCGCGCTGTCGATCGACACGCGCTCGCGCTCGGTGCTCCTGCACGAGCAGCCCATCCGCCTGCGTTCGCGCGAGTACGCCCTGCTGGTGCATCTCGCGCGCGAGCCCACGCGCGTCTTCACCAAGCACGAGCTGCTGCGCGCCGTGTGGGGCCACCAGGCGGCCTGCCCCACGCGCACGCTCGACAGCCACGCGAGCCGTCTGCGCGGCAAGCTCGCCCGCGGCCCGGAGGAGCGCTGGATCGTCAACGTCAGAGGCGTCGGCTACCGGCTCGGATGATTTTTTGAGGAGGGACCCGAAGGGGTCCCCATATGGCCGCGCGGTGGCTCGATCGCTGTCCGTTCGATCCTTCCTGAGAGTTGCGTCTCAGGCGCGGCGTATGTTTTCGCCGGGGGGTGAGAACCCCAATGCAAAGGAGCAGCAGCAATGTCCTATTCCGACATCAACCGCGTCGTCCTCGTCGGGCGGCTCACGCGCGATCCCGAGCTGCGCGCGCTGCCCTCCGGGCACAGCGTCTGCAGCCTGCGCCTGGCCAGCAATGGCTTTCGCAAGGATGGCGATGCCTATCAGGAGCGGCCGAACTACTTCGATGTCTCCGCCTATGGCGCGCAGGGGGAGAGCATCGATCGCTATATGCGCAAGGGCTCGCGCGTGGTCATCGACGGGCACCTGGAGTGGCGCGAGTGGGAGACCTCCGACCGATCGTCCGAGATCGGCCAGCACAAGCGCCAGGCGGTCAGCGTCGTCGCCGAGACGGTGCAGTTCCTCGACAGCCCCAATGGAGCACAGCGGGGCGGCGAGGGCGTCGAGGGCGAGCTGGAGCCGGCGGGGGCCGGCGCGGCGGGCGGAGAGGAGGAGCTCGTCTTCTGAGGGGCGTCGCCTTCCGAGGGGCGTCGCTTCTGAGGAGTGTCGTCTTCGCAGGAGCGCGGACTCCCGCGGCGGGGCGGTGTAGACTGCCCCGCCGCAGCCGCATTCCCGCTTTGCCCATCCATCGCGCGACCATTGCGCAGGGAGCTCCATCGGTGCCAGTCAACACCCAGGCCGTCGGCAAGACATACGAGCCCACGCTCTACGCGGTGGGCCGGGAGAAGATCAAGGAGTACGCGAGGGCCGTCGGCGAGACCAACCCCATCCACCTCGACCACGCCGCCGCGCGCGAGGCCGGTTACGCCGATGTGGTGGCGCCGCCGATGTTCGCGGTCGTCTACAGCGCCCCGTCGGTGGGCCCGCCCATCTTCGACCCTGAGATCGAGCTCAACTTCGCGATGATGGTGCACGGTGGGCAGGAGTTCGAGTGGGGCCCGCTGGTGCTCGCCGGAGATGAGATCACGACCACGGCGTCGGTCAAGGAGATCTCCGAAAAGGACGGTCGCGGCTACTACGTGTTCGAGTCCGTGTCGGTGAATCAGCGCGGCGAGCAGGTCTGCCGCGGCACCTGGACCGACATCGTCAGGGGAGTGTGAGGGTCGTCATGGCCGATCTGGTGGTGGGCGCCCACATCCCCGAGCTGCGCGTGACGCCCGACAAATACCTCACCGCGCGCTATGCCGGCGCGTCGGGGGACTTCAACCCGATCCACATCGACGAGGACTTCGCGCGCGCCGTGGGCCTGCCCGGGCGCATCCTGCACGGACTCTGGACGATGGCGCAGGTCGCGCGCGCGCAGACGGAGGCGGCTGGGGGCCCTGAGCACCTGAGGCGCCTGTCGGTGCAGTTTCGCGGCATGGGCGTGCCCGAGCAGGAGGTCCTCGTGAGCGGCACCGTGAGGGAGGCGGCTGACGGTCGCGTGATCGTCGAGACGGTCGCGGAGCAGGATGGGAAGCAGATCATTCGCAATGCCGAGGCGGAGATCGAGGTTTAGACGGCTCTCGCGTTTGTGGGCCCTCGCATGGAGGTCCGCGTGTTGCAGGCCTTGCATTGCGAGCCCGCCTGGCGGCCCTCACCGTGCGAGCTGGACCAGCCCCCGCTCGCGCAGCTTCACGCTCAGCGCGATTTCCGCCCGTGTGGGTCCGGAGCGCTCGGCGCCGGGGGTCTCCAATATGCAGGCGAGCCCCGCGAAGGCGGGGGTGGAGAGGAAGACGGCGCAGCCCTCCTCGCCGAGCTCGCCCTCGCCGACGTTGGCGTGGCGATCGCGGTTTGACCCCAGCGGCGTCTGTGAGTCGTTGAGGTGCAGGGAGCCCAGGCGCTGCAGCCCGATCTTCGCGGAGACCTCCGCGATCAGCTCATCCATGCCGGCGCGGGCGCGGATGTCATAGCCGGAGGCGAGCAGGTGGCAGGAGTCCAGGCACAAGCCCAACCGCTCCCCGCCCCCGGCGGCCTCGATCAGGGCCGCGAGCTCCTCGATCGAGCGCCCCAGCGTGCCGCCGGCGCCGGCGGTGTTCTCCAGGTGCAGCGGGCAGCCCTCGCTCTCGTTCAACGCCTCGCGGATGGCCTCCCCGGCGCGGGCGATGGCCTCGCCGGCATCGCCGGTTTTGGCCGAGCCGGGGTGCAGCACCACCCCCTGGGCGCCGATCTGCTGCCCCACGCGCAGGGAATGGATCAGCGAGCGCAGCGACTTGGCGCGGATGTCGGGGTCATCGGAGGCGCAGTTGAGCAGGTAGACGGCATGGATCAGCACCGCATCGATCGGGCTTGCCTGCATGGCCTCGCGGAAGGCGTCGATGTCCTGCTCGCCGTGCGCGGTGGGTCGCCACTGGCGCGGGGACTGGTTGAAGATCTGGATGGCGCGCGCGCCGAGCGCCTGGCCGCGCTCGATCGCCCTGGGCAGGCCGCCGGCCGGTGAGACGTGGGCTCCGATCAGCACGGGCGCACCTGCTCGCCCTGGCCGCGGGAGCGGTCTGGAACACGGCGTAGCCCGGCGTCGGCGCCGCGCCGCGCTCGGCATGGGGCCGTGGCGAATAGCATGGCGGGGAACCCTATGCGTTTGCGTTTCGCTCCATCGCCGACGGGCGCGCTGCACATCGGCGGCGCGCGCACGGCCCTGTTCAACTGGCTGCTGGCGCGCGGCTCGGGCGGGACGCTGCTGCTGCGCATCGAGGACACCGACCGCGAGCGCTCGACGCCGGAGAACGTGGAGCAGATCCTCGACGCGCTGCGCTGGCTGGAGCTCGACTGGGACGAGGGACCGATCTTGCAGTCGCAGCGCGCCGAGCGCCACCGCGAGGCGCTGCTGGGGCTGCTGGAGTCCGGGCACGCCTACCGTTCCACCGCCACGGCCGAGGATGTGAAGGCGTACAAAGAGCGCCACGGCGTGCAGCGGGGCTTCCGCGGGGAGGAGCGGGCGGGGAATCGGCAGGAGGGGGCGGTGCGTCTGAGGGTGCCCGACGAGGGGGCCACCGTCGTGCACGATGTGATCCGCGGGCAGACGCGCTTCGAGCACGTGCACCTGGACGACCCGGTGATCGCCCGCTCTGATGGTTCGGTGCTGTACAACTTCGCGGTCGCCGTGGACGACCTCGATGCGGGCATCACGCACGTGGTGCGCGGCGAGGATCATCTCTCGAACACCCCCAAGCAGCTGCTTGTGCTGGAGGCGCTGGGCGCGCCCCAGCCGCTGTACGCGCACCTGCCGCTGCTGCACGGGCCCGACGGGCGCAAGCTGTCCAAGCGCCACGGGGCGGCCTCGGTTCAGGAGCTGCGCGAGGCGGGCTATCTGCCGGAGGCGGTGCGCAACTACCTGGCCCTGTTGGGCTGGGGAGCGAACGATGACGCCACCGTGATGTCGACCGAGGAGCTGATCGAGCGGTTCGCGCTGGAGCGGGTGAGCCGCAATCCGGCGCAGTTCGACGAGGTCAAGCTGCGCTGGCTGAATGGCCTGTACATTCGCAGCCTGGCGCCGGCGGAGCTGGCACGGCGCCTGGAGGAGTTCAGCGGCCGCGATGGGCTCGCGCAGGCGGCGAGGATCAGCCAGGAGAAGATCCAGACGCTGGCCGACTTCTGGCCGCTGGCGGGCTTCCTGTTCGACGGGGTGAGCGAGGACCCCAAGGCGCGCGCGAAGTGGCTGGACGAGCGCGGCCGGGAGACCCTGGCGCAGACCCGCGCGGCCCTGGCGGAGGTGGAGACCTTTGACGAGCAGGGCGTGCAGAGCGCGCTGGAGGAGCTGCAGGAGCGCCTGGAGTGCAGGCCGCGCGAGATCTACCAGCCGCTGCGGGTGGCGATCGCGGGCACCGCCATCTCCCCGGGGATCTTCGAGAGCGTGGCGCTGCTGGGCCGGGTGCAGACGCTGGACCGGATCGACGCGGCGCTGGCGCGGGCGGCCGCGTAGAGGCGCTGCGCGGATCGACGGGGCGCTGCGCGGGCCGCTGCGTAGAGGGGCCCGGACCACGCGCCGGCCAGCCGGGCTGGGGCGAAGCTCAATTATTCGTCTAGGACTGCCGATAGGAGATGCGATATGCGCCCAACGGAGTGGGCGCCGGCGATCCCAAGGCAGGTATGCACGGACATGCGGGCAGCAGCATCTGAGCCAAGGAGGGCAAAGGCAAAGCCGGCTGCGGCAGGAACGCGCACGGCCGCGAACGCAGGCGCGCGCGTCGGCAGCGCCGGCAGGGCGAGCCCGGGCAATGGCGCTCCCGCGGGGACGCGCCACCAGAACGAGGGCCACGGCCGGCGCCTGACGCAGGCCTTCGAAGCCCTGGAGGCTTTCCCGGCGCTGGCCGAGTCGCGCAAGCGGCTGCTGGCGGTGACCTCCAAGGACCACGTGGCCACCGCGGATGTGGTGAGCGCGGTGGAGTCCGACGTGGCGCTGATCATCGCGGTGCTGCGGATGTCCAATCAGGCGCAGGGCGGGCGCGGACGCGTGGACACCGTGGTGGGGGCCGTGGAGCTGCTTTCCCCGCAGGCGGTGCAGGCGCTGGCGAGCCGTCTGCGCACCTTCGACTTCTTCGAGCGCGCGAGCGTGTGGGATGCGGCGCCCGAGCGCTTCCGGCTGCACGCGCTGGCCACCCAGCACGCGGCGGATCGGCTGGCGAGCGAGGTCGGCTACGAGCACCGCGACCGCCTGACGGTGACGAGCCTCCTGCACGACATCGGCAAGCTGGTGCTGCTGCACGCCTACCCGGGCTATCCCGAGCAGGTGCACCAGGGCGCGCAGACGCCCGAGCAGCGCATCCACCAGGAGCGCCGCGAGCTGGGCGTGGATCATGCGCTGGTCGGCGGCGTGCTGGCGAGGCGCTGGGGCATGCCGGTGGGAATCGCGACCGTGATCGAACGCCATCACAGCCCCGAGGCGGTGGGCGAGGCGGCGTTCGTGCGCCTGGCGGACATGCTGGCCCACTACGAGCAGGGGGCGGCGGTGTCCCCGGGGGAGATGCTGCAGAGCGCGCGCATGATCGGCCTGGGGCCGAGTGAGCTGCGCAGGGTGATGTACGAGCTGCCCAACCCCGTGAGCCAGCGCCAGCGCCACATCGACCCCTGCCCGCTGTCCGGGCGCGAGCTGAGCGTGCTGCAGCGGCTGGCCGAGGGCAAGGTCTACAAGCAGATCGCGCACGAGCTGACGCTGTCCACGAGCACGGTGCGCACGCACCTGCACAACATCTACGGCAAGCTGGGCGCGGTGGATCGCGCGCAGGCGGTGCTGATCGCCACCGAGCGCGGCTGGCTGTGATTCCCTAGCATCGCTGCGTGCTGTCGATCACGAGCAAGTCTCCATACGCGGTGCTGGCACTGGCCGAGCTGGGCCGCAGCGGCGCAGGCGCGGGACCGGTGCCGATCGGCGATCTCGCCAAACGCAGGGAGGTGCCGGTGCAGTTCCTGGAGCAGCTGTTCGCGGTGCTGCGCAGGGCGGGCGTGTTGAGCTCGCAGCGTGGCGTCAAGGGCGGCTACACGTTCGCGCGCGATCCCGCCCAGGTAAGCGTGCTCGAGGTCGTCGAGCTGCTGGATGGGCCACTGGGGCGCGACGCACAGGGTGTGTTCGCCGATGCGGCAAAGGCCGCCCGGAGGGTGCTCGGGGAAACGACCATCGCCGACGTGATCGAGCGCGAGCGCCGCGAAGCCGGGGCGAGCATCTACCACATCTGAGGGCGTGCGCCCTCGGCCTGGCGCGCCCTGACGCCCCGCTCAGCGCACCGCCACGCCGGCGGCGGCGCGAGCGCGCTTGACCGCGTACATGGCGCGGTCGGCCTCGATCAGGATCTGGTCGTCGCGGAGGGTGCTGTGGTCGATCAGGGCGAAGCCGGCGGAGCCGGCGAGGTGCACGACGGTGTCTCCGGCGTCGACGGTGCAGGATTCGATGACGCGCATGAGGTCCTGGGTGACGATCTCCGCGCCCTCGCGGTCCATGTGGGGGAGCAGCACGGCGAACTCGTCCCCGCCGAGGCGCGCGACGAGGTCGGTGGCGCGGAGCCTGCGCGTGAGCGTGCGCGCGACGGCCTTCAGCGCGTCGTCGCCGACCTTGTGGCCGTGGCGGTCGTTGACCAGCTTGAAGCCGTCGAGGTCGATCACCAGCAGCGCGGCCTCCTCGGCGTAGCGCTGGCAGCGCCCGAGCTGGAGCTTGAGGTCGTGCTCGAACAGGCGCCGGTTGCGCAACCCCGTGAGGGGGTCGTGGTCGGCGAGGTGGCGCAGGTGCTCTTCGAGGTGCTTGCGCTCGGAGATGTCCTGCATCTGCACGATGAAGTGCAGGGGGGCGTCGCGCTGGTCGCGCACGAGCGAGACGGAGAGCAGCGCCGACATGCTCTCCCCGGCGGCGTTGAAGTAGCGCTTCTCGGTCTGGAAGGCGGCGATCTCGCCGTCCAGGAGCTGCTGGCGGCGGGCGCTGTCGTTGGTGGTGTCCTCGGGGTGGGTGATGTCCGAGAAGCGCTGGCCGATGAGCTCGCTGGAGGTGTAGCCCGTGATGTCGCAGAGGGCCTGGTTGACAAGCACCCAGCGGCCCTCCTGATCGATCAGGCCGGTGCCGATGGGGGCCCGCTGGAAGACCAGTTCGAAGTGCTCCTGGGGATGGCCCTGGGAGTGGCTCTCCGCAGGAGCGCTGTGCGGCGCCGGCGGGTGGGTGTCGAGCACGACCGCCACGCCGCCCGCGATCACTGTCCCGGGCGAGGGCTGGCCGGGGGAGGGGGGCTGCTGCACGCAGAGGGGCCCCACGTCGATCGTGAGGCTGTGGGGGCCGCCGCCCGTGGCGCGGATCTTGCGCGAGCGCGTGTCGCCCTCCAGGGCGGAGCGGCAGAGCGGCTCGATCTCCCGCCACAGCTCCGCGGGGAAGGCCTGCGCGATCGGCTCACCCACGCGGTAGGGGGAGCGATCCTGACCGCCCTGCAGCGCGTGGCCGGCGACGAGCGTGAAGCGCAGGTCGGAGTCGAAGGTCATGATCGAGGCGGATGGGTCCACCTCCTCGTATTCGGTAGGACCGGGCCGAACCTGAAGATCCGCCATTATGCTCGCAACGATATGCCCCAAATCCCGATCGACATTTCAGAGCTTGTGGGAGGCACTCCGATGGTGGGGCTGGAAGGGATGCTGGGCGAGAGCGCGCGCGAGAATGGGGTGCGGCTGCTGGGGAAGCTGGAGTCGCTGAACCCGGGCGGCAGCGTGAAGGATCGCATCGGCGTGGCGATGATCGAGGCGGCCGAGGCGCGGGGGGAGATCGAGCCGGGGCGCAGCACGATCGTGGAGGCCACCAGCGGCAACACGGGCATCGCGCTGGCGATGGTGTGCGCGGCCAAGGGCTATGAGCTGATATTGACGCTGCCGCAGGGCATGAGCCGCGAGCGCGAGTGCCTGCTGGCGCTGTATGGGGCGCAGGTGAGGGTGACGGAGTCGATGGGGGGGATGCACGAGGCTGTGGCGGCGGCGCGCGAGCTGGCGAGCCGGCCCGACGTGTTCCTGCCAGATCAGTTCTCAAACCCCGCCAACCCGGAGGTGCACCGGCGCACGACGGGCCCGGAGATCGAGCGCGCGCTTGCGGGCGAGAGCGTGGACGTGCTGGTGGCCGGCGTGGGCACGGGCGGGACGATCACCGGCGTGGGCGAATACCTGCGCGAGCGCAACCCGGAGTTGCACATCGTGGCAGTGGAGCCCAGAAGCTCCGCGGTGCTCTCCGGCGAGCCTCCCGGCCCGCATCGCATCCAGGGCATCGGCGCGGGCTTCGTGCCGCCGGTGCTCAAGCGCGAGCTGCTGGACGAGACGATCGCGGTGAGCGACGAGGACGCGATCGGGACCGCCTGGCGCTGCGCGCGGTGCACGGGCGTGCTGGCGGGCATCTCCTGCGGCGCGGCGCTGTGGGCGGCGTTGCAGGTCGCCGAGCGCCCGGGGAGCGAGGGCAGGCGCATCGTCGTCGTGATGCCGGACTCCGGCGAGCGCTACGTGTCGCAGGCGTTCTTCGCGCCTTGATTTTTTAAGAAGGCCGCCACAGGCGGCCGTGATGGCCGCGTTGTGGCCCGATGGCGGCCGAGCGCGAAAACGCCTCCGGAGGCGACTCAGAGGGCGCTACGCTGTAAGTGACGATGCTGGGAGTGGGTGCCCTCGCGCAGGTCGCTAGAGAGCTGCGCTGCGACGTGAAGGCCGCGCGCGAGCGCGATCCCGCCGCGCGCGGAGTGGGGCCGGCGGAGATACTGGCGACGTGGCCGGGCATCCACGCGCTGCTCTCCCATCGCGTGGCGCACGCGCTGCACGAGGCGGGGGTGCCGCTGGCGCCGCGCACGCTGTCGATGGCGACGAGGGCGTTGACGGGCATCGAGATCCACCCGGCGGCAAGGATCGGCAGGGGCCTGTTCATCGATCACGGCTCGGGCGTGGTGATCGGCGAGACGGCGAGCATCGGCGACGACGTGACGATGTACCAGGGCGTGACCCTGGGCGGCACGGGCTTCGCCACGGGCAAGCGCCACCCGACGGTGCAGGACAACGTGACGATCGGCTCCGGCGCGAAGCTGCTGGGCCCGATCACGATCGGCCACGGCGCGAAGATCGGCGCCAACAGCGTGGTCGTGACCGACGTGCCGCCGAAGAGCACGGTGGTTGGCAACCCCGGCCACCCGGTGCGCGTGGACGGCAGGAGCCCGGAGGGACCGGACGCCGACTGGATCCACCTGCCCGACCCGATCGCCGAGGCGTTGCAGGGCCTGGCGAGCCGCATCGGCGCGCTGGAGCGCGCGGTGAGCGAGATGAGCGGGGGCAACGGCGCGGTGGAGCCGCCGACGGAGATGCGCCAGCTGCGCCGCGTGAAGGGCCAGAACCCCGCCGGGGGCTGAGAGCCCGCGAACCTCCGGCGCCGGTGCGCGCGAGCCCGGGACCTTGCGGCCGACCCCGCATCTATGCTGAAGAGAACATGGAGAACCCGCACGCCGAGCACCTGCAGGAGCTGCTGGAGGGCCTGAACGAGCCCCAGCGCGAGGCGGTGACCCACGGCGAGGGGCCGCTGTTGATCCTCGCGGGCGCGGGCAGCGGCAAGACGCGCGTGCTGACCCACCGCATCGCCTTCCTGGTGTTCAGCGATCAGGCGCAGGCGAGCGAGATCCTGGCGATCACCTTCACGAACAAGGCCGCGCAGGAGATGCGCGGGCGCGTGGAGCGCCTGCTGGGCCACGGCACGCGCGGGATGTGGCTGATGACCTTCCACGCGGCCTGCGCGAGGATGCTGCGCAGCGACGCCGAGCGTCTGGGCTACACGCGCCAGTTCACGATCTACGACCAGGCCGACGCGCGCCGGCTGGTCAAGCGCAGCATCGAGGACCTCGGCGTGGACCCCAAGCGCTTCACGCCTGTCGCCATACACAGCCAGATAAGCGCCGCCAAGAACCAGCTGCGCGACGCCGCCGAGTACCGCCGGCTGGTGGGGGGTTACTTCGAGCAGACGGTGGCCGAGGTCTACGAGCGCTACGAGCGCGAGCTGCACCGCATGAACGCGATGGACTTCGACGATCTGCTGTTTCGCACGGTGAGCATGATGGAGTGCTTCGAGGAGGTGCGCGAACGCTACGCGCATGCCTTCCGCCACGTGCTGGTGGACGAGTACCAGGACACCAACCACGCGCAGTACCGCTTCCTGCAGCTTTTGGTCGGGGGCGGCCGCGAGGCTCCCGCCAAAGGCCGGCGCGTGAGCTTGGAGGGCCACCGCAACCTGGCGGTGGTGGGCGATGACTCGCAGTCGATCTACGGCTTTCGCGGCGCGGACGTGCGCAACATCCTCGACTTCCAGGATGACTTCCCCGACGCGCGCGTGGTGAAGCTGGAGCAGAACTACCGCTCCACCCAGACCATCCTCTCCGCCGCCAACGCGGTGATCGCCAACAACCGCGGCGGCATCGCCAAGCGCCTGTGGAGCGCCCTGGGCGAGGGCGAGCCGATACGGGTGCGCGAGCTCGAGGACGAGTACGCCGAGGCGCGCTTTGCGGTCGGCGAGATCGTGCGCCTGATTGATGAGGATCCCGCCCACCCGAGCCGCGCGGAGATCGCCGTGTTCTACCGCACCAATGCCATGTCGCGCGTCCTCGAGGACACGCTGGTGCGCCAGGAGGTCGCCTATCAGGTGATCGGCGGCACGAAGTTCTACGAGCGCGCCGAGATCAAGGACGCGATCGCCTATCTGGCGTGGCTGGCCAACCCCCACGACGTGGTGAGCTTCACGCGCATAGTCAACTCCCCGAGGCGCGGCATCGGCCAGGCATCGGTGGCCAAGGTGGCGGCCCACGCGAGCACCCTGGGCGTATCCGTGTGGGAGGCCGCCGAGAACCCCGCGCAGGTCCCCGGCCTGGGGACGGCAGCGCAGAAGGCGCTGGGCCGCTTCATGGACACGATGGCGGAGCTGCGCCGGCGCATCCTGGACGAGGACCACCCGACCCCCGTGGGCGATCTGCTGGAGGCGATCCTCTCCCAGAGCGGCTACGTGGATGCCCTGGAGGCCGAACGCACGATCGAGGCCCAGGGCCGCATCGAGAACCTCGAGCAGCTGGTGCAGGTGGGCATCGAGTTCGACGCCACCGCCGAGCCCTCGCGCGAGTCCCTGGACGCCTTCCTGCAGCAGATCGCATTGATGGCGGACGCCGACTCAAGGCGCGACGAGGAGAGCCTCGTGACGCTGATGACCCTCCACAACGCCAAGGGCCTGGAGTACCCGATCGTCTTCATCGTCGGCTGCGAGGATGGGATCTTCCCGCACGCGCGCGCCCTGGACGAGGGCGACGTGGAGGAGGAGCGCCGCCTCTTCTACGTGGGCGTCACGCGCGCGATGCGCGACCTGTATCTGACCTACGCCCGCCGCCGCACGGTCTTCGGCAACCCCACCGCCGGCCTCCCCAGCCGCTTCCTCGACGAGATCCCCTCCGAGCTGACGGAGTTCGAGGGCCAGCCCGCCCCCCGCTGGACCCCCGCAAGCAGGCCGCCCGCGCGCAACGGCAACCGCCTCACCAAGGACGCCCCCAATGGGGCTCCCAATGGCGCCCGCGGCTTATCCCGCGAACGGCGGGCTCCCCAATCCTCTCCCATCAGAGCCTTCCGCCTCGGCCAGGACGTCACCCACCCCGCCTTCGGCGAAGGCGTCGTCACGAGAGTCGAGCCCGACAGCGTGATAGTCCGCTTCGCCGACGACGGCTCCGAACGCAAGCTGCTGATGGAGTACGCACAGATCAGCTGACGCTGGGCAGCGTCTCGGCCGCTCCTGCCCATACGATCCGCCCGAGATGCCCGCGAAGATCATCGAAGGCAAGCCGATCGCCGCGCGGGTGCGCGCGGAGGTGGCACGCGAGGTGCAGGAGTTCGTGAAGCGCACCGGCCGCCCTCCCGGCCTGGCGACGGTGCTCGTCGGCGAGGACCCCGGGTCGGCGGTGTACGTGGGCGGCAAGCAGCGCGCCTGCGCGGAGCTGGGGCTGGCGGCGTTCGACAGGCGCCTGCCCGCGGATACGCCGTTCGAGCAGGTCGCGGAGCTGCTCCGGGAGCTGAACCGGGACGAGGCGGTCAGCGGAGTGCTCTTGCAGCTCCCGGTGCCCAGGCATCTGGACGGGCCGGAGCTGACGGGCATGATCGATCCGGCCAAGGACGTGGACGGGCTCACGCCGGTCAACGCGGGGCTGCTGGCGTTGGGGCGGCCCGGGCTGCGGCCGTGCACGCCCTGCGGGGTGATGGAGCTGCTGGCGAGCGTGCAGATCGAGCTGGAGGGCGCCGAGGCGGTGGTGGTGGGGCGCTCCAACCTGTTCGGCAAGCCGATGGCGCAGCTGCTGCTCGCCGAGAACGCGACGGTGACCGTGTGCCACTCGCGCACGCGCGACCTCGCGGGGGTGTGCGCGCGAGCGGACGTGCTGATCGCCGCGGTGGGGCGCCCGCGGACGATCGCGCGCGAGTTCGTCAAGCCGGGGGCCGTGGTGATCGACGTGGGCGTCAACCGGCTCACGCCGGAGCAGGCGGGGACGCCGAGCGGGCTGGTGGGGGATGTGGATTTCGCGGCCGTCGCGGAGGTGGCGGGCGCGATCACGCCGGTGCCGGGCGGGGTGGGGCCGATGACGATCGCGATGCTTCTGCGCAACACGCTGATCGCGGCCCGCCGCCAGGCGGGAATCGAGGATGATTGACGATATGAGGTCATCGCGATGAGCCTGCGCAGGCTGCGCGCGGGGGAGCTGCTGGCGCTGGTGGGCGCGATCTGCGTGATCGTCGCGCTCACGCTGCCGTGGTATGAGAACGGTGAAGGGAAGCTGAGCGCGTGGGCCACCTTCGGACCGGCGGTGGCGCTGCTGATGCTGGCCACGGCGGGCGCGCTGGCGCTGGCGGTGGCGACGGTCGCAGAGCGCTCGACGGCGCTGCCGGTGGCGGCGGCGGTGTGGGGCGCCACGCTGGGGTTCATCGGCGTGATCGCGGCGATCGTGCGGGTGCTGGAGCGCCCGCAGCACGCAACCATCCTGTGCGCGGGCGCGTGGCTGGCGCTCGCGGGGGCGCTTGCGATCCTGGCGGGGAGCTGGCAGTCGATGCGCGACGAACGCACCGAGCGCTATCCGCCCGCGGACGTCCAGGCGCGCCCGCCGCCGGCGCCCTGAGGGCAGGATTCGCCGGGCGCTGAAGCGTGCGCCCTCCTTCCCCGGCGCCCTGAGGCAGGATCTGGCGGCCCTTCGGCGAACATGCTTTGTGCCAAGGGTTGCAAGCTCGCCTTCGCGTGCGGGCGTGCGCCATCTAAAACGAATCCCTGGGGGGATCAGCAATGAGCTTCGAAGTCAGTGCTCTGCGTCGCGGCGATCGTGTGGTCGCCGTCGGTGCCATCGCGTTGTTCGTCTTCACGTTCTTCTTCAAGTGGTTCGGCATCAGCGTTCCGGCGGCGGTGAGCGCCTTCGTCAATGCGGCCGGCGTGAGCACCAGCGCCAATGCCTGGCATACGCTGGAAGTCATCCGCTGGCTGCTGCTGCTCACGCTCCTCGCCTCGGCCGCGCTGGTGGCGCTGAAGGGGATGGGCCGCAAGCTGGAGCTGCCGCTCCCGCTGAGCGTGATCGTCGCCGGGCTGGGCGCGCTGTGCACGATCCTCGTGTTCTATCGGGTGATCGTCAGCCATCCGTTCTCGCACGCCGACGTGAAGATCGGCGCCTACCTGGGGCTCGTCTCGTGCGCGGCGATCGCCTATGGCGGCTTCCTGGCGATGACCGAGGAGGGCACCTCGCTGGCCGACGTGCGCGAGCAGGCGCGGGCGTCTTTCGACAGCGTCACGGCGCCGGCCGCGGGTGGAGCCTCAGGCGAGGACGAGGCGCCCACCCAGAGCGAGGCCCCGCCGACGCCGCCCGCCGCCCCGCAGGTCTGAGCGTAACGCCGCGGCGCGCCGCGTAGAATGCCTCGCCGTGATCGAGCGCGATGAGGTTCTGCACGTGGCGCGCCTGGCGCGCCTGCGCCTGAGCGAGGAGGAGGTTCAGCTGATGGCGGGCGAGCTCTCGGCGGTGCTCGAGCACATCGCCAGGATCGGCGAGCTGGACCTCGAGAGCGTCCCGCCCACCTCGCACGTGGTGGACGTCACGGGCGCGCTGCGCCCCGATGAGCCCTGCGCGTCGCTCCCGCGCGAGGTCGCCCTGGCGCAGGCGCCCGCGGTCGGCGGCGAGGGCTTTCTGGTGCCAAGCCCGCAGGCATGAAGCCCGGGGGCATCCACAGGGGCGCAGGCAGGTGAGCGCCGACGCCATCCTCGACTTATCGGGCGCGCAGGCGGCCGCCGCGATCGCCGCCGGCATGCTCTCGGCGCACGAGCTGTTCGACGCCTACCTGGCCCGTGCGCGCTCGGATGAGCTCAACTGCTTCACCTGGCTCGCCGAGGGGGCTCGGAACGACGCGGCCAGCACTGCCGGCCCTGTGGCCGGCCCCTTAAAGGCCGTTCCCCTGGCAGTCAAGGACCTCTTCTGCACGCAGGACGTGCCCAGCCAGTCGGGTTCGCGCATCCTGGAGGGCTACCGCCCGCCATACACGGCCACGGCCGTGGCGCGCCTGCAGGAGGCGGGGGCGGTGCTGCTGGGCAAGACCAACCAGGACGAGTTCGCGATGGGCTCCTCCAACGAGAGCTCCGCCTACGGGCCGGTGCGCAACCCCTGGGACCGCGAGCGCGTGCCGGGGGGCTCTTCGGGCGGCAGCGCGGCGGCTGTCGCCGCGGGCCTCGCGCCGTGGGCGCTGGGCACGGACACCGGGGGCTCGATCCGCCAGCCCGCCGCGCTGTGCGGGATCGTGGGCCTGAAGCCCACCTACGGCGCGGTCTCGCGCTACGGCATGATCGCCTTCGCGTCCTCGCTGGATCAGGCGGGGCCGCTCACGCGCGATGTGACCGACGCGGCGCTGCTGCTGCGCCACATGGTCGGGCGCGATCCCCGCGACGCGACCTCGCTGGAGCATCCCGAGGAGATCGCCCTGCCCGGCGCGCAGCGGCTGGACGGCGTGCGCCTGGGGGTCCCGCGGGAGCTCACGGGCGAGGGCATCGAAGACGGCGTGCTGAGCGCATTCCAGGCGACGCTCGCGCGCGCGCAGGAGCTGGGGGCGCAGGTTCAGAGCGTGGGGCTGCCACACGCCCCGCATGCCCTCTCGGCCTACTACGTGCTCGCGCCCGCCGAGGCCAGCTCCAATCTCGCGCGCTTCGACGGTGTGCGCTACGGCCTGCGCGCGCCCGGCGCGAGCGATCTGCTGGACATGTACACGCGCACCCGCCACGACGGCTTCGGCGCGGAGGTCAAGCGGCGCATCATGCTCGGCACCCACGCGCTCTCCGCGGGCTACTACGACGCCTACTACGGCCGCGCGCAGCGCGTGCGCACGAAGATCGCGCAGGACTTCGGGGCGTGCTTCGAGGAGGTCGATCTGATCGTCACGCCAACGTCCCCAACGGTCGCCTTCCGGCTGGGGGAGAAGACGCGGGACCCCTGGTCGATGTACCTCAACGACTTCTGCACCGTGCCGATGTCGCTGGCGGGCATCCCCGCGATCTCGATCCCCTGCGGCCTGAGCGAAGGCCTGCCGGTGGGCTTTCAGATCGCCGGGCCGCTGTTCAGCGAGAACCGCCTGCTGGACGCCGCGCACGCGCTGGAGCAGGCCCTCGGCTTCGATGGCTCCCCGGCACGCGGCGCGGGGCGGGCAACGAGTGGAGGGGCAGGATGAGCGGGGGATTTTTTGGGAGGGGATGGGCCGCGTGATGGCCGTCGAGCTGGAGCCGGTGATCGGTCTGGAGATTCACGTGCAGCTCGCGACGCGCACGAAGATGTTCTGCGGCTGCGAGCTGTCCTTCGGCGAGCCCCCCAACACGCGCACCTGCCCGGTGTGCCTGGGCCTGCCCGGGAGCCTGCCGGCGGCCAACGCGCGCGCGATCCACTTCGGGCTCTTGATCGGCATGGCGCTGGGCTGCGAGCTGGCGCCGCGCTCGATCTTCCACCGCAAGAACTACTTCTATCCCGACCTCCCCAAGGGCTATCAGATCTCGCAGTACGACGAGCCCCTGTGCCGCGGCGGGCGGCTGGGGGAGGTGCGCATCCATCGCGTGCACCTGGAGGAGGACGCGGCCAAGCTCGTGCACATGGGGGCGAGCGGGCGCATCCACGGCTCGGACGCCTCGATCGTGGACTTCAACCGCGGCGGCACGCCCCTGGCGGAGATCGTCACCGAGCCCGATCTGCGCTCGGGCGAGCAGGCGCGCGAGTGGCTCACGCTGCTGCGCACCACGTTGCGCCAGCTGGGCGTGAGCGATGTGAACATGGAGGAGGGCTCGCTGCGCTGCGACGCCAATATCTCGGTGCGCCCGGTCGGCACGGCGGAGCTGGGCGTGAAGACGGAGCTCAAGAACATGAACTCCTTCCGCTTCATCGAGCGCGGCATCCGCGCCGAGGTCGCGCGCCAGGAGAAGCTGCTGAGCGAAGGGGGCCAGGTGGCGCAGGAGACGCTTCATTTCGACCCCGCGAGCGAGCGCATCACCTCGCTGCGCAGCAAGGAGGAGGCGCACGACTATCGCTACTTCCCCGAGCCGGACCTGTTGCCGGTGGCGATCGAGGAGGGGATGCTGGAGCGAGCGCGCGCGGCGATGCCCGAGCTGCCGGCCGAGCGCGCGGCGCGCCTGGAGAGGGAGGTCGGACTGAGTCCCGACAGCGCCCGCCAGCTAGCCTTCCGCGCGGAGCTGGGCGACTACTTCGAGGCGGCCCTCGCGGCCGGCGTGGACCCCGCGCCGCCGGCGCAGGCGCTGGCCAATTGGATCCTCGGCGATCTGGTCGGGCGGCTCGGCGAGGGTGGCGGGGGCGTGGATCCTGGAGCGGGCGGGGATCCTGAGGCCGGCGGGGAACCCGGGGCCGGCGGGGATCCTGGGGCGGGCGGGGATCCTTCTTCCTCCCGCGTGCAGGCGCCCGCGCTGGCCGCGCTCGTGGGGCTGGTGGCGGCCAGGCGCATCAGCGTCGGCGCCGGCCGGCGGGTGCTCGACCGCCTCGTGGCCGAGGGCGGCGATCCGCTGGCGATCGTGCGATCCGAGGGTCTTGAGGCGATGGGCGGCGACGAGGACCTCGCGGCGATCGTGGCCGAAGCGCTCGCGGCCAACGCCGCTGCCGCGGAGCGCGTGAAGGGCGGCAACGCCAAGGCCATCGGGCCGATCGTGGGCCACGTGATGCGCGCCACCCGGGGACGCGCGGACGGCGGCGAGGTCACGCGCCTGGTGCACGAGCAGCTGGGGATAGACTGAGCGGTATGAACGACCTGACCCCGCAGTCCTCCTCCCGCTCGCTGGGCCGCCCGATCGTGGCGGGGTTGATCCTGATCCTCGCGGGCTGGGTGCTGCTGCACTTCCTGATCGGCATCGCCACGGCGATTGCCGGTTTCGTGGTGTTCGTGCTCGCCGTCGTCGCGGTCATCTGGGCCCTGCGCGTGCTGCTGTAGGGGCGGCGTCCCTTGGCCTACCTCGTCATCGCGCTCTGCTTCGGCCTGGCGGGGGGGATCGTGGGCAGGATCAAGGGCAGCTCCTTCCTGCTCTGGTTCCTGATCTCCGGGCTGGTGCCCATCTTCGGCCTGCTCGCCGCGATCTTCTATCGCAACGAGCGCGACGAGCCGCGCCGGCTGTGCCCGCGCTGCGGCAGGGTGACGATGGCATACGATGCGATCTGCATGCGCTGCGGCACCGAGCTCGAGTACCCGTGCCGGTAGGCACGTCCTTGATATCCCGCCTGATCCATCGCTGGGGCTTCGACGACGAGCGCGACTTCGTGCTGCGCGTGGTGCAGCCCGGGCTCGTGGGCCTGATCGACGGCACCGTCTCCTCGATCGCGCCGATCTTCGCCGCGGCGGTCTCCTCGGACTCGCACACGGCGTTCGTCGTCGGCATCGCCGTCGCGCTCGGGGCGGGCATCAGCATGGGGGTCTCCGAGGCGCTCTCGGACACTGGCGAGGTGACCGGCCGCGGCACGCCGCTCGTGCGCGGCACCATCACCGGCGGCATGACCGCCCTGGGCAGCATCTTCCACACGCTGCCCTTCCTCATCCCCGACACCCACGAAGCGCTGATCGTGGCCGGCATCGTCGTGGCGATCGAGCTGTTCGTGATCGCCTGGGTGCGCCAGCGCTTCCTGGACGTCTCGCTGAAGTCCTCGCTGATCGCGGTCACGCTGGCGGGCCTGATCGTGCTGGCGATCGGCATCGCCGTGGGGGCCTCGTGACGGCTGCAAGCCGCCTGGCTCAGTGAAAAACCGCTGATAGACTGTCTGTCCAACTGGCGGGGACCCGACCGGCGTCCCCGCTGTTTGTCGTTCCCTGATCCCAGCGAAAGGAGGTAGGTGCGATGCGCGCGGTGGACGCGGTGATGGAATGCCTGAAGGCGGAGGGCGTGGATGTCGTCTTCGGCCTGCCCGGCGGCGCCAACCTCCCCACCTACGACGCTTTCGTGGACGCCGGCATCCGCCACATCCTCGTGCGCCACGAGGCCGGCGGCGGCCACGCCGCGGAGGGCTACGCCAAGGCCACGGGCAAGGTGGGCGTGGCGTTCGCAACCAGCGGCCCGGGGGCGACCAACCTGATCACGCCCATCTGCGATGCGATGATGGACTCCGTGCCGGTCGTGTTCATCACCGGCCAGGTGCGCACCGAGCTGCTGGGCACCGACGGCTTCCAGGAGGCCGACACGATCGGGATCAGCATGCCGATCGTCAAGCACTCCTTCATGATCCAGCACCCGCTGGAGATCCCGCGCGCGATCCACGAGGCCTTCCACATCGCGCGCAGCGGCCGCCCCGGGCCGGTGCTGATCGACATCCCGCAGGACTTATCGCGTGCGGAGATCCCGTATGAGCCGGTGACCGACGTGCGCCTGCCCGGCTATCAGCCCACGCTGGAGGGCAACCAGAAGCAGATCCGCCAGGCCGCCAAGGCACTCGCGGCGGCGCAGCGCCCGGTGATCTACGCCGGCGGGGGGGTCGTCAACGCGAACGCCTCCGAGGAGCTGGTGGAGTTCGTGCGCAGCGATCGCTTCCCCGTGACGTGCACGCTGATGGGCCTCGGCGCCTATCCCGCGCGGGTGGATGGGGCCGGCGCGGATCCGGGCGGGAAACCCGATCCCCACCCGGGGACACCCGATCCGCAGTGGCTGGGGATGCTGGGCATGCACGGCACGCGCGCCGCCAACTATGCGATGGACGAGGCCGACCTGATCTGCGCCGTGGGCGCGCGCTTTGACGATCGCATCACCGGCAAGCTCTCGGAGTTCGCGCCGCGCGCGAAGTTCATCCACATCGACGTGGACCCCGCGGAGATCTCCAAGAACGTCCCTGCGCACATCCCGATCGTGGGCGACGCCAAGCACGTGCTGGGGAAGCTGGTGGTGGAGTACCGCGCGCTGAGCGCCGACCCCAAGCGCCTTGAGCCCTGGTGGGAGCGCATCGAAGGCTGGCGCGAGAAGCACCCGCTGGGCTTCCAGGACAGCAGCGACTCGGAGATCAAGCCGCAGTACATGATCCAGGCGCTGTACGAGGCCACGGGCGGCGAGGCGATCGTCTGCAGCGATGTGGGCCAGCACCAGATGTGGGCAGCGCAGTACTACGACTTCCCCGCCCCGCGGCGCTGGATCAACTCCGGCGGCCTGGGCACGATGGGCTTCGGCCTGCCCGCCGCGATGGGCGCGGCCGTGGGCTGCCCCGATCGGCTGGTGTGCTGCATCGCCGGCGACGGCTCGGTGCAGATGAACGCGCAGGAGCTGGCCACCTGCGCGCAGGAGAAGATCCCGATCAAGGTGTTCATCATGAACAATGGCTACCTGGGCATGGTGCGCCAGTGGCAGGAGCTCTTCTGGGACGGCCGCTACAGCCACGTGGACACCGGTGAATGGCCCGACTGGGTGAAGCTCGCCGAGGCCTATGGCGCCACGGGGATGCGCTTCGAGAACAAGGGCACCCTCGTGGAGGACATGAGGCGCGCGATCGCCACGGAGGGTCCGGTGGTGGTGGACGTGAGGGTGACGCGCGAGGAGAACACCTACCCGATGATCCCCGCCGGGCAGGCCGCACGGGAGATGGTGGGATGACGAGCATCCCCGGACGGATCGAAGTGGGCATCTGATGGGCGAACCCGCGACCAAGGAGACGCTGAGCCTGGAGGAGCTGCAAGCCGCCGGCAGCCTGCGCACGGGGCGCAAACACGTGCTCTCGATCCTCGTGGAAAACAAGTCGGGCGTGCTCACGCGCATCGCCGGCCTGTTCGCGCGCCGCGGCTTCAACATCGACACGCTCACGGTGGGTCCGACCGACGACGAGCGCATCTCGCGCGTGACGCTCACGGTGGACGGCGCGCTGCACCCGATCGACCAGGTCACCAAGCAGCTGCACAAGCTCATCAACGTGCTGAAGATCCGCGATCTGGAGCCCGACGACACGGTCTCGCGCGAGCTCGCGCTGTTCAAGGTCTCGGCAGACGGCCCCCAGCGCGGCGAGCTGATGCAGATCACCGAGATCTTCCGCGGAAAGGTGGTGGACGTGACCAAGCGCTCGATCGTCGTGGAGGTCACGGGCACGACGGAGAAGATCGAGGCCTTCGAGAGCATGGTGCGCCCCTTCGGCCTGATCGAGATGATGCGCACCGGCGAGATCGCCATCGCGCGCGGCCGCGGCGAGACGTGAGGCCGGCCCTGTGAGGCGCGTGCAGGATCCGCTCGCCGACGCTTCTCCCGCGCGGGTGGGCAGGGATCCGCGGGACTTCCCGCCGGTCGATGCGAACCGGCCAGCCGGCGCCATCGCTGCATGCCGGCACGAAACCCCCCCCTTCGCCCTCGCGGGCGAGGATCAGGACCGTCTCGCGGCGCGGTTGGACCTGGCCGTGCAGCGCGCCCGCCGCGCGGGTCGTCCCATTCTGGCCGGCATCACGCTGCCGCTGCCCGAGGACGTCGATCCGAGCGCCGTGGTGTGCGCCTCGCGCCGACCCGGCGAGCCGTGGTTCGTGTTCGAGCAGCCCGAGCGCAAACAGGTGGCGCTGGCGGCCCTGGGCGAGGTGACGCACCTCAACGCCCGCGGCCCCGAGCGCTTCGCGGAGGTGGCGGACCGCTGGCGCGCACTCGCTGCCACAGCCGTGAGCGATCCTCCCGGCGACCCCGAACGCGGCAACGCGGGCGGGCTGGTGGCAGTGGGCGGCTTCGCCTTCGCCGAGGAGGGCGGCTCCTCGCCCCCCTGGAGAGATTTTCCCCCGGCCTCGCTGACGGTGCCCGAGGTGGCCCTGGCGCGCGACGAGCACCGGGGCCGGCGCCGCGTGCGCATGACCCTCGCCGCGCTGGCCGCGCCCGACGACACCCCTGAGGAGCTGCTGGCCCGTCTGCGGGCGCGTGTCTCGGAGCTGCGCGCGCGCGCGCTGGCGCTGGTGGACCCCGCCCCTGCGGGACGCTGTGAGGTGATGAGCGCGATGCCCCCCGAGCACTACGAGGCGGCTGTCGCGCGCGCGGTGCAGCTGATCCGTGGCGGCGAGCTGGAGAAGATCGTGCTGGCGCGCGAGGTGCAGGTGCACGCCCCCGCGCCCTATGACCCCGCGGCGGTGTTCGGGGTGCTGCGCGCCGAGTTCCCCTCCTGCTTCGTCTTCTGCGTGGGCCGCGGCGAGAGCACGCTGATCGCCGCCAGCCCCGAGCTGCTGGTGCGCCGCGAGGGCCACCGGGTCAGCACGCTGGCGCTGGCTGGCTCCACCCGGCGCAGCGCCGATCCGGCCGTGGACGATCACCTCGGCGAGCAGCTGCTGCGCTCGCGCAAGGACCGCGAAGAGCAGGCGATCGTGGTGCGGCGCATCGAGCGCACCCTCGGCCGCCACGCGCTGTGGGTGACGGCCACGCCCGAGCCGGTGCTGGTGCGCGTGGCCAACATCCAGCACCTCGCCACGCCCATCCGCGCCCAGCTCGCGCGCCCGCTGGATGCGATCGAGCTGCTGGAGCTGATGCACCCCACCCCCGCCCTGGGGGGCGAGCCGTTGGCGCGCGCGCGGCCGTTGATCCCGGCGCTGGAGGGCCTGGATCGCGGCTGGTACGCGGGACCCGTCGGCTGGACCGACGCCACCGGCGACGGCGAGTTCTGCGTCGCGCTGCGCTGCGCGCTGCTGAAGGGCGACGTGGCGCGCTGCTACGCCGGGGGCGGCGTCGTGAGGGACTCCGATCCCTGCGCGGAGCTGGCGGAGACCGAGGTCAAGCTGGCGGCGCTGCTGCCGCTGCTGTCAAGCTGAGGTCTCGTCGAGCGCCCGCGCGACGGCCTCCCACGCCTGGCGGTGCAGCTCGACGTTCGCCGCGCGCTCGGTGCGCACCTCGATAATGCCGGCCCGCCGCTCCGAGTCGTCTTCGAAGCAGCGCTCGAGCGCCGCGCGGAAGGCGAAGACGTCTTCCACCAGCTCGTGCCCGAGGCCGTACAGCTCTGCCGCCTGCGCGAAGTCCAGGCCCGTTGGCGTGGCGATGTGCTCGGTGTAGAGGCCGTCGCGATGTGCTGTCGCCGAGCGTCCTACGGGCAGGAAGTCGAAGATCCCGCCCCCTTCGTTGTTGAGCAGCACGATCGTCAGGTCGAGCCCCAGCCGCCGGTGCGCCAGCAGGCCGCCGATGTCATGCGCCAGCGCCACGTCCCCGATCAGCAGCACGACAGGACCATCGTCAGCAGCAGCCACCCCGAAGGCGCTGGAGACGGTCCCGTCGATGCCGTTGGCGCCGCGGTTGCACAGCACGCGCGGCGGATCGTGGCGCACCGGCCAGAAGCTCTCGATGTCGCGCACGGGCATCGAGGAGGCCACGAACAGGGTCGCCTCCGACGGCAGCAGGACGCCCAGCTCGGCCGCTACGGCGGGCTCGGACAGACTGGACGCGCCGGGTTTCGCACCTGCTCCGCCGGGCACGCCGGCTTTCGTGTCGGCTCCGCCGAGCGCGCCGGGGTTCGCCCCGGTCCCGGAGAGCACGCCGAGGATCGCCGCGGCCGCGCGCTCGTCCGCGCTGCGCCAGCCGGACAGCCAGTCGGAGTCCGCGGTCGGGGGAGAGTCCGACAGCGCCCAAAGCGCCGCCGCCGGCTCCAGCGCCAGCGAGCAGGACAGCGCGCCGTCGGGGTCCTGCCAGCCGCCCTCGGGGTCGAGGACCGCCTGGGGCACGTCGCGCAGTCCGGCGAGCCATCCGCGCAGCGGCTTGGACGTCGGCAGCTCGCCCACGCGCAGCACCAGATCGGGCCGCGCGCCGTCCGCGAATGCGCCGTCGCGCAGCAGCGCGTCGTAGTGGGCCACCGCTGCCTCCCCGCGCCGCGCGCCCGAGAGGGGGTCGGCCAGCAGCGGCCACCCCGCCGCTGCGCAGAACGCCGCCGCTGCCTCGCCCAACGGCGTGTGGCGCTCATGGCGCCCGGCCACCACCACCCCGCGGCGGCTGGTGCCCGCCAGCTCGCCCAGCATCTCCATCCCTTCGGGCGTGCTCAGGCGCGCGGGCGGTCTGCTCACGTACGGCTGGCCGTGGGGCCGGCCGCTCCCGTCGGCGGGCAATGGCTCGTCGCTCACCAGCGGCTCGCGCAGGGGGAAGTTGAGGTGCACCGCGCCAGGGCGCTCCTCCAGCGTGCGCGCGTACGCGCGGCAGGCCAGCGTGCGCATCCAGCGCAGTCGCTCGGGGCTGGCCTCGTGGCTGCCGACCTCGAAGAACCACTTCACGGCGTCGCCGTAGAGCTTGATCTGGTCGATCGTCTGCCCCGCGCCGGACTCGCGCAGCTCGGGCGGCCGGTCCGCGGTGAGCAGCAGCAGCGGCACGCGCGCCTCGTGCGCCTCGATCACGGCTGGCAGCAGCTCCGCCGCGGCCGTACCGGAGGTGCAGGCGATCGCCACCGGCAGGCCCGACGCCTTGGCCAGCCCCAGCGCGAAGAAGCCTGCGCAGCGCTCGTCGATGTGCGAGTGGCACGCAAGGCGTGGCTCGTGCGCGAGCGCCAATACCAGCGGCGTGCTGCGCGAGCCGGGCGAGGTGCACGCCGCGCGCATCCCGCAGCGCGCCAGCTCGTCCACGAAGGCGCGCAGCAGCAGGTGGGTGTCGGTCGGGGCGCTCACGCGGTGGAGGTCGATGGGGTCACGCGGTGGGCATCGGTCTGGGGGGTCACGCGAATACGATTGCTCTGTGCCGGAGAATCTGGTCCTGCTGCACGGCTTCGCCGGCACCCGGCGCACGTGGGATGGCGTCGTGCAGCGGCTTGCGCCTGAACGCTACACGCCGCTGGCCCTGGACCTGCCTGGCCACGGCGACGCCGCGGATGCGCTGGAGGATCGGGACCTCGGTCCTCACCCCGCAACCCACCCCCGCCCGGTGGTCACCTTCGGCGCCTGCGTGGCGCACGTGCTCGCCAACAGCCCTGCGCGGTTCACCCTCTGCGGCTACTCGCTGGGCGGGCGCGTGGGCCTGCACGTCGCGCTGGCCGCGCCCGAGCGGGTGTCGCGGCTGGTGTTGGTGTCCAGCACGGCCGGCATCGCGGACGATGCCGAGCGGGCCAGGCGCCGGGCCGCCGACGAGGCCCTTGCCGACGACCTCGAAACGCGCTCCTTCGCGGAGTTCATGGACCGCTGGGAAGCCCAGCCGGTGTTCGCCGGGGACCCCCCCGAGGTGCACGCCGCGATGCGCGCCGAACAGCGGCGCAACGACCCGCGCGCGCTGGCCGCCGTGCTGCACGGCATCGGCGCCGGCGCGATGACGCCGCTGTGGGATCGCCTGGCGGAGCTTGCGATGCCTGTCACCGTGCTCGTGGGCGAGCGCGACACGAAGTTCCACGCGCCAGGGCGGCGCATGACCGAGCTGCTGCCCGATGCCGAGCTTGAGATCGTTCCCGGGGGGCACCGCCTGCCGCTGGAGAGCCCCGGAGCTGTCGCGGGCGCCATCGTCGGTAGTGGCGATCTGCTCTCGCCGTGAGGAGTGGGCGGGATCTCATCCGCGTGCGGCAGTCCGGCACGCTCGATCCTGCTTGGCGCCGGTTCTATACTCGATGGCGATGAGCGACTCGCTGACGCTGACCGCGGTCTTCACTCCCGACGAGAACGGCTGGACGATGGCGCAGCTGGCGGAGTGGCCGGCGGTGGTGACCTGCGGGCGCACGATCGACGAGGCGCGCGAGATGCTGCTCGACGCCGCCCACGAGATGATCGCCTCCTATCGCGAGGAGGGCCGCGAGGTCCCGATCGGCGGCGGACACGTCGAAGCACTGACGATCGACCTCGCCGCTTGAAGCGGCGCGACCTGGAAAGCCATCTGCGCCGGCACGGCTGCCGGCCGCTGCGCGAGGGCGCTCGTCATGTGATCTGGGCCAATCCCACGCGCGAGATGCGCTCCCCGCTTCCACGCCACCGCGAGATCCCTGCCGGCACCGCACGAGCGATCTGCCGCCAGCTCGGCATCTCGCCGCCCACCGGCCGGCGCTGACCCAGGGCCGTAGGGTCGCGCCTGGCAGTGGCTTGACAGCCCATAAGCGCGGGGGTTTTTCTTTGGGGCTTGACAAGACTGCCGGTCTATGCTTATAGTGCTCTTGCCATGTCGTTCCGGGTTGGGGCGGCTGGCTGGACATAGGTTGGGTTTGGGTCCTCCCGCGTTGTCGCGGGGTCCTAGGGACCGTACGGGATGTTGGAGAGGGATTCGATCGCTTTGAGGGACTTGGGTTATGAGTGATCTCGTTTTCACCGCGCAGGGCGCGGCCAGTGG
>CAZOQI010000050.1:0-211078 GCA_964582105.1 uncultured Solirubrobacteraceae bacterium | reverse complement strand
TCGAGCCGCGCCGTGTGGGCGAACGCTGCGAGTGCCTCGTCGTCGGTGATGGCCACGTAGCGCGCGCGGCCCGAGTCGCGCAGCCAGGCGTGCTCCGGGCCGCTCCCGGGGTAGTCGAGGCCGGCGGAGATCGAGTGGGCCTCCTCGATCTGGCCCTCCTCGTCCTGCATGATCGCCGAGAGCGAGCCGTGGAGCACCCCGGGGCGCCCGCCCACCGTGAGGGGCGCGCCATGACGAGGCGTGTCGATGCCCTCCCCCCCGGCCTCGACCCCGATGAGCTGCACCTGGGGATCGTCGAGAAATGCGGTGAAGGTGCCGATCGAGTTGGAGCCCCCGCCAACGCAGGCGATCACGCGCGCGGGCAGGCGCCCCTCGCGCTGCAGTATCTGCGCGCGCGCCTCGTCGCCGATGACGCGCTGCAGGTCGCGCACGAGCGCCGGATAGGGGGCCGGGCCAACAGCGGAGCCGATCACGTAGTGGGTGGTGGCGACATTTGCGACCCAATCGCGGATCGCGGCCGAAGTGGCCTCCTTGAGCGTGCGCGCGCCCGCGTCGACGGGCCTCACCGTGGCTCCGAGCAGTTCCATTCGCTGCACGTTGGGGCGCTGGCGGCGGGTGTCCTCGACGCCCATGTAGATGACGCACTCAAGTCCCAAGAGCGCGCAGACGGTGGCGGTGGCCACCCCATGCTGCCCGGCGCCGGTCTCGGCGATGATGCGCTGCTTGCCCATGCGCCGCGCCAAGAGCGCCTGGCCGAGGGCGTTGTTGAGCTTGTGCGAGCCGGTGTGGTTGAGGTCCTCGCGCTTGAGATAGACGGTCCTGCCCAGGCGCTCAGACAGGCGCTGAGCGCGATACAGCGGCGTGGGCCGCCCGACGAAGTCGCGCAGGAGGCCATTCAGCTCCGTTCTGTAGGCGGGACCCTCGCGCGCCGTGAGCCAGGCCTGTTCGAGCTCCGCGAGGGCCGGCATGAGCGTCTCCGGGACGAACTGCCCGCCGTAGGCTCCGAAGCGGTGCTCGATGATGGAGCTGATGTCCTTTGCGCTCACAGGGACGACCCTACCGGCACGCTTACGCAGGCGTGGGGGCGATGTCGGTGGCGGGAGCGGTGGTCGCGGGCGCGGCGCTGTGCACGGCGGCGAAGAAGGCCGCAAGCCTCCCGGGGTCCTTGCGCCCCGGTGCCGCCTCGGTGCCGCTGGCGGTGTCCACGGCGTAGGGACGCGCCGCGGCGATGCCCTCGGCCACGTTGTCCGGTCCGAGCCCGCCGCTGAGGATCAGCGGCACCTTGGAGCGCCGCGCGCGGAGCAGAGCCCAATCGAAGGTCTCCCCCGTGCCCCCGCGCAATTCCCGCCGCCGCGGCTCCCTCGCGCGGGCGTCGAGCAGGTGGTAATCGACGTGAAAGCGCTCCACGTCCCTGAGATCGCCCGGCCCGGATACCTGCACCGCCTTGATCACCTTGGCGCCGGTGCGCCTGGCGGCCTCCAGGCAGAACGAGGGGCCCTCGTCGCCGTGCAGCTGCAGCATCGTCAGCCCCAGCTGCTCGCTGGTCTGCATCACCTGCTCCAGCGGCGCATTGACGAACACCCCGCACAGCTCCGCGCGCCGGCGCAAGGCCGTGACGATGCGCAGCGCCTCATCCATCGAGCAGCTCCTGGGACTGCCCGCGTAGAAGATCATCCCCAACGCCCACGCACCGAGCTGGACGGCCAGCTCGGCGTCAGGCAGATTGGTGAGGCCGCAGATCTTGACGCGCGGGATCGTCATGACCCCCACGTTAGCCGCCATCCCAGCCCATCTCCCTCCCGGAGGCCGCGCCGGCGGCCCCCGAAAACTCCCCCCGCGCAGCGGGTGAGCTACCGCGGCGTATTCGGATTGGGCACCGCGTTGGGGCGCGCTCCGAGCGTCACCTTGAGCGTCTTGTGTTCGTAGGCGCCGTTGCCCTTGGCGCGGAGCAGTTCGACGGAGATCGTCTCCCCCGGCTTCTTGGCGGAGACGGCGCTGCCGAGTTCCTCCGAGCTCGTGACCGGCTTGCCATCGATGCCCACGATGATGTCGCCGCCGACGGCGACCTGTTCGCCGCCGATCTGGCCGCTGAGCGAGCCGCCGTGGATGCCCGCCTTGTCGGCCGGTGTGCCGCTCTGAACGCTCTGCACCAGCGCCCCGCTCTTGACGGGCAGGTTCAGGGGCGCCAGCGATTCGTCGATCGTGAGCGAGGTCAGGCCGAGGTAGGCGCCGCGCACGGTGCCGCCCTTTTCCAGCTGCGGCAGCTCGGACTTGGCGGTGTTGATGGGGATGGCGAAGCCGATGCCGACGCTGCCGCCGCCGCTGCCGCCGGTCTCGATCTGCGAGTTGATGCCGATCACGCGCCCGCTTGAGTCGAGCAGCGGCCCGCCCGAGTTGCCGGGGTTGATCGCCGCGTCGGTCTGCAGGACGTTGGAGATCGTGAAGCCGTTGGGCGCTGTGATCGGACGCTGCAGGGCGGAGATGACGCCCGTGGTGAGCGTGCGGTCGAGGCCGAAGGGGTTGCCGATCGCCAGCACCGGGTCGCCCACCTGCACTTTGCCGGAGTCCCCCAGCGCGAGCGGGTGCAGCGTCAGTCCTTCGGTGGGAATGTGCAGCACGGCGAGGTCGTTGGAGGGGTCCTTGCCCACCACCTGGGCGTTGACGGTTCTGCCGTGTTCGAGGCTGACGGTGACCTTGACGGCGTTCTCGACCACGTGCCAGTTGGTGAGGATGGTGCCGCCGGCGCTGACCACGATGCCCGAGCCCGAGGCAGTGCCCTGCTGCTGCTGGCTTTCGCCGAAGAGGCCCAGAGGGGATTCGCTCTGCTTGACGATCGTGGAGGTCACGAGCACCACACCGGGCGCGTCGCGCACGTAGATGTCGTGCGGCGTCAGGCCGCTGTGTTCGACGGAGGCGTTGGAGGGCGACAGCGGCGTCGCGGACTGGATCGTGGTGACGGACCTGGAGGAGCTGTCGCTGAGGTCGCCCGCGGCGGCCAGCACGGCGACGACCACGCCGGCGCCCAGCAGGGCGGAGATGAAGGGGATGAAGAACATTCGTTTCATATGAGATGAGGATGGCCGGTCGCTATGAAGGCGATCTAAAGAAGAGCATCGGGCTCGCTAAAACCTACATCCCAGCCACGCATGGAGCCGCCCAGCCACGCATGCAGCCGCCCAGCCATGCTATGCAGCCGCCGCGGGGTTGCCCTGGCGCAGCGCACGCAGGGCCAGCTCGGGGTCGGGGGCGCGCATCAGGGACTCCCCCACCAGCACCGCATGCACCCCCTGCTCGTGCAGGTCCCGCAACTGCTCGGTCGAGGCGATGCCGGACTCCGACACCACCACCTTCCCCGGGGGGATCTCGGCCAGCAGGCGCGAGGTGCGCCGCACGTCCACGCTGAAGTCGCGCAGGTCGCGGTTGTTGATCCCGATCAGCTCGGCCCCCGCGCCCAGCGCCACTGCAAGCTCCGCGCTGTCGTGCACCTCCACCAGCGCACCCAGACCCAGCTCGCGGGATGACTCGTGCAGCGTCTGGAGCATCGACCCTGGCAGGGCGGCCACGATCAAGAGCACCGCGTCGGCCCCGGCGGCGCGGGCCTCGTGCAGCTGGTAGGGGTCCACGATGAAGTCCTTGCGCAGCAGCGGCAGCGCGCAGGCGGCGCGCGCCTGGCGCAGATCATCCAGTGAGCCCTCGAAGTGGGGACCCTCGGTGAGGATCGACATGGCGGCCGCCCCAGCGCGCTCGTAGGCAGCCGCGAGCTCGCCCACGATGGCCCCCTCGCGCAGCAGGCCGGCGGAGGGCGAGCGGCGCTTGAACTCCGCGATGACGGCCATATCGGGGCCGGTGAGCGCGTCGCGGAAGCGTTCGGGGGATCCGCTGGCGCGGCCTTCGGGTTCCGCGCGGTCTTCCAACTCCGCGATGGGCAGCTCGCGCCTGCGCCGCTCCAGGTCCTGGCGCGTGCGCGCGAGGATCTCATCGAGCACGGTGGCGCTCACACCGGCGCCCCCGCGGGAGCGTGCCTGCGACTGGCCGCCACATAGCTCTCCAGCGCGCGCGCCGCATCGCCCTGTGCAAGCGCGGTACGCGCCAGCTCCACGCCCTCGGCGATGCTCGCGGCGCCCCCGCCGACGTAGATGGCCGCGCCGGCGTTGATCAGCGCGAGATCGGCGCGCGGCCCCGCCTTGCCTTCGAGGATCGCGCACGTGATCTGGGCGTTGTGCTCGGGGTTCCCGCCCTCGTAGTCCCTCGGCGCCCGTCCGATCCCCACCTCCTCCGGGGTGAGCGTGTAGGCGCGCAGCTCCCCATCCCCGCGCACCTCGATCACGCGCGTGGCCGCCGAGGTCGATATCTCATCCAGCCCGTCCTCGCTGGACACCACCAACGCGTGCTCCACCCCCAACAGCGCGAGCGCCCCGGCGACGGTCTCCAGGAAGGCCGGGTCGGAGACGCCGATCAGCTGCCGGCCGGCCCCGGCGGGGTTGGTGAGGGGGCCGAGCAGGTTGAAGACGGTGCGCACCGCCAGCTCCCTGCGCACGGGTATCACGAAGCGGGTGGCCTGGTGGTGGGCGGGGGCGAACATGAAGCCGAAGCCCGCCTCCTCGATGCACCCCGCCACGCCCTGGGGGTCAAGGTCGATGCGCGCCCCCAATGCCTCCAGCACGTCCGCCGAGCCCGAGGAGCTGGTGGCGGAGCGATTGCCGTGCTTGGCCACCGCGCAGCCGGCGCCCGCCGCGATCAGGGCCGCTGTCGTAGAGACGTTGAAGGTGCGCTGCCCGCCGCCGGTGCCGGCGGTGTCCAGCAGGTCCGTACGCCGCGTGGGCACGTGCGCGGCGAGAGCGCGCATGGTGCGCGCCAGCCCCGCCAGCTCCTCGATGGTCTCGCCCTTGGTGCGCAGCGCGATCAGAAAGCCCGCGATCTGGGTCTCCGATGCCTCGCCGTGCATGATCTGCGCGAGCACCTCGGCCGCCTCGTCGACGCTCAGGTCGCGTCGCGCGGCGAGCGCGTCGATCGCGTTGGTGAGGACCTCGTTGGGCATCAGGCCAGGAAGTTGGCGAGCAGTTGCCTGCCGGCGTCCGTGAGGATCGACTCGGGGTGGAACTGCACGCCCTCCGCGGGCAGCTCGCGGTGGCGCACGGCCATCAGCACACCGTCTCCGTGCGCGGAGGCCTCCAGGCAGGCGGGCAGCTCGGGGTCCACCACCAGCGAGTGGTAGCGGCCCACCGTCAGCGGCGAGGGCAGTCCCGTGAAGATCGTGCGCCCGTCGTGCTCGATCGTTGTCGCCTTGCCGTGCACGGGCGGGTGCAGGCCGACGCGCCCGCCGAAGGCCTGCGCGAGGGCCTGGTGGCCGAGGCAGACCCCCAGCGTGGACACCCCGGCCTCCGGCATCCGCCGCACCGCCTGCAGGGAGATGCCGGCGTCGTCGGGCGTGCAGGGGCCGGGCGAGACCACGCAGCGGTCATAGCCGCGCGCGAGCAGCTCCTTGACCGTGGCGCGGTCGTTGCGCACCGCCTCCACCTCCGCCCCCAGCTCGCCGAGGTACTGCACGAGGTTGTAGGCGAAGGAGTCGTAGTTGTCGATGACCAGCACTCTCATGCTCGCTGACCTCTCTCATGCTCGCGCACCTCCCTCACGCCCAATCCCCCTGCGCGCAGGCCAATTCGATCGCGCGCATGGCCGCGTTGGTCTTGGCCACCGACTCCTCATACTCGTAGGCGGGCTTGGCGTCGGCCACGGTGCCCCCGCCTGCCTGCACGTGCGCTATGCCGTCCTTGACCACGACGGTGCGGATGTGGATGGCGGTGTCGAGGTCGCCGCCGTAGCTGAGGTAGCCGATGGCGCCGCCGTAGCCGCCGCGCTTGATGGGCTCGAGCTCGTCGATGATCTGCATCGCGCGCACCTTGGGCGCGCCCGAGAGGGTGCCGGCGGGCAGCACCGAGCGCAGCGCATCCATCGCCCCCACCCCCGGGCGCAGGGTGCCCGAGACGGAGGAGACGATGTGCATGACGTGGCTGTAAGCCTCGATCTCCATCAGCTCATCCACGGTCACGCTGCCGTACTCGCACACGCGGCCCAGGTCGTTGCGACCCAGATCGACCAGCATCGTGTGCTCGGCGCGCTCCTTCTCGTCGGCCAGCAGCTCCGCGGCGATGCGACGATCCTCCTCGGGGCTGGCGCCGCGCGGGCGCGTGCCGGCGATGGGGCGCGTGGAGACGTGGCGGCCGCTGACCGTGAGCAGCGGCTCAGGGCTGGTGCCCGCCACCTGGAAGTCGCCGAAATCGAGGAAGTACATGTAGGGGCTGGGGTTGACCGCGCGCAGGCCGCGGTAGATCGAGAAGGCCTCCATCGGCACCGGTGCTGACCAGCGCTGCGAGGGCACCACCTGGAAGGCGTCCCCGGCGAAGATGTACTCCACGATGCGCGCCACCATGCCTTCGAAGTCCGCGCGGGGCATGTTGGACTGAAAGCGGGGCATCGCCCGCTCGCCCACGCCACTCTGCGTCCGCGGCACGGGTCCGGCGAGCGCATGGCGGATCTCGGCGATCGTCCCCGCGGCGCCGGCCTGAGCGCGCGCTGCGTCGGGCTCCGCCTCCAGATCGGCGTTGGCCACGATCGTGACGGTGTGCTTGAGGTGGTCGAAGACCACCAGCGCATCGGAGAGCATCAGCGCCATGTCCGGCAGTCCCAGCGGGTCCGGGTTGAGCTCCGCCAGCGGCTCCACGGTGCGCACGAGGTCATAGCCGAAGAAGCCCACGGCGCCACCGAGGAATGGAGCCCCACCCGCCCCCGCCCCACCCGCGAGCGGCGCCTGGCGGTAGCGAGCGACGTGCTCCGCCGCCAGTGCGTAGGGATCGCCCTCCTCGCCCAGCGACCAACGCAGGATCGAACGGGGCCGGAAGCCGATGAACGAGTAACGACCCATGCGCTGGCCCTGCTCGGCGGACTCCAGCAGAAAGCAGGGCTGCCCGGGGGCCAGCTCGCGCAGCTTCAGGAAGACCGACACAGGGGTCTCGCAGTCGGCGATGAAGCTCTCACACACAGGAATCAGGTTGTACGGGCCGCCCGTACGCACCTGCGGACTAGCGACGGCGCTCATCGAGCACCCGCTCGGCGCCGGCCAATGTGCGTCCGCGGCTGTGCAGCAGCACCAGCAGGTGGTAGAGCAGGTCGGCCGCCTCTTCCTCGACGCGCTCCTCGCTCTCCTCGCGCGCGGCGCGCGCCACCTCCTCGGCCTCCTCCATCACCTTTGCGCCGATCCGTGGCGGGTCTTCGAGCAGGGCCACCGTGTAGGAGCCCGCGGGGCGCTCTCGCGCGCGCGCCAGCAGAGTGCGCTCGAGGCCAGGCAGCGTCTCGTGCGGCGCCGGCGGCTCCACTTCTCCATTGTGAAAGCAGCTGCGCTCGCCCGTGTGGCAGGCCGGGCCGGCTGGCTCCACCAGCGCCAGCAGCGTGTCCCCGTCGCAGTCCAGGCGCAGCGCCCTCACGGCCTGCGTGTTGCCGCTCGTGGCGCCCTTGTGCCAAGGCTCGCCGCGGGAGCGGCTCCACAGGTGCAGCTCGCCCGTGGCGCGTGTGCGCGCGAGCGCCTCTGCGTTCATATAGGCCAGCATCAGCACCTCGCCGCTGTGCCAATCCTGCACCACGCACGGCAGCAGACCGCGCTCGTCGTAGGCGAGCTGCGCGTCCAGAGGCTCGGCGAGCAGGGTGTCCACCCGCGCCATTGTAGGGGCGCATAGGCTCCATCCATGACTCCACTGCTGCAGCGCAACCTGATCACCGTCACCGGCAAGGGCGGCGTGGGCAAGACGACAATCGCCGGCGGCCTCGCACTGCTCGCGGCGCGCCACGGCCGGCGCACGGTCGTGGTGGAGGTCGGCGAGCGCCAGCACATACCCGCGCTGCTGGGCGGACCCGAGCCATCGCAGGCAGGCATCGAGGTGCAGATCGCGGAGGGGCTGTGGAGCCTTTCGATCGATCCCGACCGCGTGCTGGCCGACTGGCTGCGAACGCTCGGCGGGCGCGTGTCCTCGCGCGTGCTCCTCTCCAGCACGACCTTCCAGTACTTCGTGGCGGCGGCGCCCGGCGCGCGGGAGATACTGAGCATGGTCAAGGTGCTGGAGCTGACCCAGGGCGCGGGACCGCGCGGGCGTGGCAAGAGCAGGCATGGTTATGACCTGGTGATCCTCGACGCGCCCGCCACCGGGCACGCGCTGGCGCTGCTGCGCTCCCCGCGCACCTTCGCCGCGCTGGCCCGCGTAGGGCCGATCGCCACTCAGGCGCAGCTGGTGGAAGATCTGCTCAAAGACCCCCTGCGCTCCGGTTATGTGGCGGTCGCACAGGGCTCCGAGATGGCCGTCACCGAGACCCTGGAGCTGCGCGAGCGCCTGCGCGAGGGGCTGAGCCGGGATCTGGACGCGGTGATCTTCAACGCGGCCCTGCCGCGTCGCTTCGACGAGCGCGAGCTGCGGCAGATCGCGGCGCTCGCGGGCGATAACGCGGCCACCCGCTCGGCGAGCCTCGCCGCTCACGCGGTGCACGAACGCTCGCGCGCGCAGCACAACCAGATCGTCCGCCTGCGCCGTCGCCACCTGCACGTGCTGCGCATGCCCTTCGTCTTCGCGCCCAGCCTCGATGCCGAGGCGATGCAGCGGATCGCCGACCGCCTGGAGCGGGGGCTCACCGCATTCGAGCGCGCGGCGGCCGGTCAGCTGAGCAGTTGAGCTGCCCAGGGACGTTGTGAGCGGCTTGCCCAGGGACCTGTGAGCGGCTGGGGGCGTCCGGCCAGGGCAGTCTCCCCTGCTCCGTCGCGCGCCAGCCCTTCAGCTGCACCCCGCCGTCCTACAGGACGGTCCCCTGCTCCTCGAGCCAGGCCAGCACGTCAAGCGCATTGCGCCGGGGTATCGGAACGGGGTAGAAGATCCGATCGATCACCCCTTCGTGGGCGATGAAGGTGAGGCGGCTGTACACGCGCTCGCCGCCTGCGCTGCGCTCGGTTGGGAGGTCGATCGCCTCGGCCAGCTCGAGGTCCCTATCGCTCAGCAGCGCAAACCGCAGCCGCTCGCGCCGGCAGAATCGCCGCTGCTCCTCCGCCGGGCGTCCGCTGATCCCCACCACATGGAACCTGCGCGCCGCGAAGCCCGCCCCGTGGTCGTCGAAGACCCGGCTTTGCAGCGTGCAGCCGCTGCCGAGCAGGCCATCCGGATCCTCGGGAACCGCCCGCGATGTTTCTGTCCCGGGGTGCACGTAGACCACCACGGGCTGGGTCGCCAGCGTCGCGAGGTCCATCTCGCCCCCGGTGGTGCAGGCCAGGCGCAGCGAGGGCAGCGGCACTCCCAGCAGCGACTGCACCAATTCGCTCTCGCTCGGCGCCCACGTCCCCTGCATCTCCAGCCGGCTGGGGCTAGCGAGCATCGCCGTCCAGATACGCGTTCGCCAGCCGATAGAGGCGCGAGTAGGTGTCCTGTTCCAGGAGCCCTATCCGCATCAGCGTGCTCATGTAGCGGTGCACCGTGCTGTTGTTCATCTGGAGCTGCTTGGCCACTTCCGCCACCCCCCGCTCGGTGCCGTCCAGCGGGAAGCAGGTCAGCACCTGCAGGCCGATCAAGAGCGAATGGGACAGGCTCCTGTCTTCCATGAGCGTGCGAAACAGCCACTGCGTGGAGCGCCCCGAGCGCTTGCCCGCGCCCGTGCCCGCGCCCTCTGCGGAGTCCTCCTGCGGCGCGGCCGCGGACCCACGGGCCTTGCGGCGGATCACACCGTCGACCTGGTCCTCGGTGAGCTGGATGAAGACCCGTCCCTGTTCCGCCCTGTCGCCCATCGTGCGGGCCGGACGCTGCGCACCGCGCCCGGCCCGCTGTGGAGCGCTTCGGGGCACCGGAACACCGGGCTTGCCGTCCCTGGCAGCGCTTCGCGCGCGGCGCCCCTCCTCTCCGCGCTTTGGAGCCACAACCCGACTGGTGTGTTTGTCCCGCATTGCCTGGCCATCATGATGCCTGGATGCCCTCCTTCCCTCAATGCACAGGTGAAAATTGTTCTGCATAGACGCCCTATGCAGTCTGTTGACCGTAGACGACGCGCCACAGGCGCAGCACCGGCACCAGCACCCGGGCCAGCGGGCCGCCGGCGCGCACGAGGCCGGCGGTGCGCGCACGCATGTGCGGCGCACGGGCGCTGTCCCTCGACAGATACATCGCGACCATGCAGGCCACGATCACGGTGTGGCGGTGGCCGCCAGGCAGGCGGCGCGCCCTGTGCATCGAGCGCGCAATCAGCTCCATGATGCGCCGGCAGCCAGCCACAGCGCCGGGATAGTGGTCGACGTAGATGTGATTGCCGGCGAGGATATCCTCGCCGCGGTCCACGAAGCTGTCGAGCATCGTGCTCACAGCGGACACCCACGGGAAGTACGTCTCGTAGACGGCCGCGATGTCCCCCTCCTGGCATCGCGCCTGGGCAGCCAATGCCAGCAGAGCGTGGATGGTCAACGATGCGCTCACCGCGCTGGTCAGCTCGAACCAGCTCGCCTCCTGCTCCTCGCCGTACTCCCTTTGTGCCCATCGCTTGAGCCGGGCATCGCGGCGCTCCGGGCGAGGATCGTGGTTGATCCCCAGCACCTGTGCCCGGCAGGCCTCGCGAATCAACCTTGCGCGCACACGTGCGTAGCAGGGCAGACTCAGACAGCCTTCCCGCGAGGACTCCACCAGCCCGCCCAGATAGCCACCATCGTCCCGCCACGCATGCCTGCTGTAGTAGTCAGAAACGGGGCCATCTGCATTGACGGCCTCGATCAAGGCAAGGTGCAGTTGGCTGCCGTTGGCCGCTGTCGCCGAACGCTCGTGCACATTGTCGAGAAAGTCCAGGGCGATCTCGTAGCTGACGAGCAACCGCAGCAGACGCGGATTGCGACGATGCGGCAGGATCGAGAAGAGCGCAGCTCCGGCGGCGTGGGTGCGTTTGCGGGCAAGCGCCGCCAGCCCGTCCTCGCGCGTGGGCGCATCGGGCATCGACCGCGCGCGACGCTCCCACGCGGCCATCTCCAGCGCAACTGCGTGCAGGCCCCACAGCAGCTCGCGCGCCGCCGCAGCTGCCAGCGCCTGGCATTGTCCGCACAGGCTCGACGCCGACTCGTATATTCGTCCAAGAAACGAGATGTTTCTGGACGCTAACAATCGGAGCGGTCGGAAATTGACCGCCCAAAAGGATTCTACTGAAGCATCCGTTTTCGGCTGGTTCGTCAGTCCTGGAGACTGAGGGCAGGCCGCACGCGCACCGCGAGGTAGCCCGGAAGCGCAACTATGAATACGGCAACCGCAACCACCAGCAGGAAGCTGCCCGCCGCCACCAGCCCCGCGGTGGAGTAGACGACGGGAAACCCGGTGACCGTCGCAAGCGCATGGCTCAAAAGTATCTGGCCGTAGATCCCGAACACGGCGCCGATCGAACAGCCGGCGCCCAGCAGCAGGGCGCTCTCGGCAAGCAGCGCACGCCACAGCATTCCCCTGCCGAACCCATCGACCTTCATATCCGCCAGCCGCTCGCGACGCTGCCAGATCAAGGCGCACATGGCCGCGGCCATCGCCAGGATCGCCGCCATCAGCACGAGCGTGGCGATCTGCGTCAGGCGGGAGAGGCCCTGACGGCTCGTGGCGTGGCCACGCTGTTCACGCTGCAGCATGGTTTCGGCCACCAGCCCGGAAGCCGGCCCGAGCGTCCGCTGGACCTCCTGGCGAACACGTGCCGGCGACACGCCCGGTGAAACCTCGATGTTGTAGGCGCTGGCGGCGGTGCTTCCCCATGCGCGCGCATAGTCCTCGGCGTTGACGATGATCGCGCCCGGAGGCCAACCGATGTTGGTGCTCAGCGCCGCCACGCGAAAGGTCGTCGGGCGGGGCGCCGGCAGCGTGAAGGCCTGACCGACCTGCAGATGGCGTTCGACGGCGATCGCCTTGGAGACCACCGCCCACCCGCTGGTGCCGAGCAGCGCGGTCGCCCGTCCAAGATCCCCGCTCACCAGCTGGCTTGGCGGCACAGGCTGCCGCGCGCTCCGGGGCGGGGCGATCACCCAGGTGCGCCGCCCGCCGAAGTCCAGGAAGCTGCCGCGGTAGAGCGCCACCGAACGCACGCCGGGGATACCCGCGAGCACCTTCGACCTGGTGCCGGTGTCCCTGAACGGGGTCGTCGCCAGGAGGTTGGATGCGCCCGCCGGAGATGCCCACACGGCGGCGATCGTGTTCACGTCGTGCGTGGCATTGTCCAGACCTCGCTGCAGGTTGGCGTGCGCACCCTGAATCGCCACGCTGCCAAGCACCGCGATCGTGCCCGTGGCGGCGATCGCCAGCGATCGAACCCGCGTCGCTCGCGACCTGAGCTCGACGACGGCGAGATAGGGAGCGACTCCTCGCAGGGGTCGCTGCAACCGGTCGACGACGAAGACCACCCCATCGACCAATGCCGGCAGGAGCAGCAGCGCAGCGAGCACCAGGCTCACCATCCCGAAGATCGCCGCCTGCGGCGCGGCGAACAGGACGACCGTTGTGATCGCAAGGCAGAGCACGCCCCCGGACAGCAGTCCGATCGTCCCGGAACGACGCGATCGCCGGACGGGCGCAACAAGCGTCAGACGCGAGGAGATATCGCGCGCCAGCGGCACCAGCACGCCGATGCACGCCGCCAGCAGCCCCCCAGCGGTTGCGATCGCGATGCTCTGCCACGTCACGATTCGCTGCGAGCCGATGGGAAACGCAAATGACAGATAGCCCGGATTCGCGTGGAAGACTATGAGCGACAGCGCATCGCCGAGCAGCAGGCCCATCAGCGAGGCCACCGCTCCCAGCACGAGCCCGTCGAGCAACAGCACCGCGACGATCGTACGCCGGGGATAGCCATCGAGTCGCAGGTCTTCCACGAGGCTGCGGCGCTGGGGCACCGTCAGCAGGATCGCATTGAACGCGAACAGAAAGCCCACCAGCGCGCTGATCGCCGAGAACAGCAGAGCCGACTGGTTGGCCGGCGCCGCGGCCTGGCTGAACAGCGTCGCATCGAAGTCGGCCGGGCGCACGTCCAGTACGCCCGCCGCGATACGATTCAGGCCTTTGCGCACCTCACGATCGTCGCCCGCGGCGGGCTTGACGAAGATCCTGCTCAGGCGGCCCCGCAACCCCGCCAGCTGCTGCGCGTAGGCCAGCGGCGCGATCGCCACCGGGCTTTCCACCAGGGGACCGATATCGCTTCCCAGCAGCTCCGCGCCAAGGAAGCTCGGCAGGAGACGACCGCCGATCTGCAGGCTCACCGGGCTGAGCGACAGCAGCCCCATCGACTGCGCGATCGGCGCGGGCAGCGCAAAGGCCTGCTGGCTTGCGAGCTGCGTCGCGGTGAAGTGGTGCAGCAGCGGTCCGGCCGTGGCGGCGAAGTGAGGATCGGTGCCGATCAGGTCCACCGAGCTCTGGCTTTTCGGCCCCAGCACGTTTGCTCTGGCTTCCAGCACCGGCTCGGCCGCCTGCACCCCCGGCAGGCTCTGCACCTCCCCCAGGATCCGTTCCTCGAAGCCTTCGGGGCTGCGCGCCGCGATCTGGTAGCGCATGCTTCCCACGATGCCCCTGGTGAGCTGCGCCACCGATCCGTCAAGGCTTGTGCTGGCGATCTGCGAGGCGAACAGCAGCGCCACGCCCACCGCTATGCCGGCCACCGCGAACAGCTCCTGCACCAGCCGCGTGCGCAGGCGCAGGCGGTAGAGCAGCAGGATGCTCGACAGCCTCATCTCTTCCCAGGGCCCGCACAGCACATCCTCGACGCCACCTCCCGCTCAGGCTCGTGGTCCACGAGCTGCCCATCGCGCAGTGCACACACGCGGTCGGCATAGGCTGCGACCTGCGGATCGTGGGTCACCAGCACCACCGTCAGCCCGCGCTGGCGGCACACGCCGGTCAGCAGCTCCAGCACCTCCCTGCCGCGGCGGCTGTCGAGGCTGCCGGTGGGCTCGTCGGCCAGCACCAGCTTCGGATCGGTGGACAGCGCGCGGGCGATCATCACGCGCTGGCGCTCGCCCATCGAGAGCTGCTCGGGGCGGTGGCGCAGGCGATCCTCCAGACCCAGCGTGTCCAGCAGCGGGGTCACCGCTTCGCGCGCCCTGCGCGCGCGCATCCCGATCCCCATCAGCTTCAACGCCGCGTTGTCGATCGCGTCGATCCCCCCGACCAGATTGAGCGTCTGGCGCACGAATCCCAGCTCGCGCAGCCTGTAGCGCGCCGCCTCCTGATCGGACAGCGCCGATATCTCGCAGCCGTCCAGGACCACCGCGCCGCTGTCGGGCGCCAGCAGCGCCGCGATCAACAGCAGCAGCGTCGTCTTGCCCGAGCCGCTGGGCCCGTACAACGCCACCAGCTCTCCCTCCTTCACCGTCAGCGACACCCCGTCCACGGCGCGCACCGGCTCGCCTTCGCCGATGCGATAGTGCTTGACGATCTCGCGCAGCTCGAGCACGCTGCTACGCGGACTGTTCGCGGCCGCGCAGACGGATCACCGTGGCCTGCCATTCCTCATCCTCCGGCGGCCGTGGCGGCTCGGGCCGCTCGGGTGGCGGCGTGGACAGGCGCCCGCCGCTCAACGAGGCGATGTGGTGGGCGTGCATCACCGCGGGCATGTCGGGGACCGTGATCAGCACCGCCACCCCTTCCTCGTCGGCCAGCGAGCGCAGCAGCTGCGTCACCTGCTCGCGCTCGATCACGTCCAGGTTGGCCGTGGGATCGTCCACCAGCAAAAGCTTCGGCGCGCGCACGATTCCGTGGGCGATCGAGATCAGCGAGCGCTCCCCGTCGGACAGGCTGCCCCAGCGCTGGCCCGCGCACTCGGACATGCCCACGCGCTCCAGCGCCTCCCGCGCCAGCGCATACGCCTGGCGGCGACCGCGCTCGGCCAGCCGCGGCAGCGCCACGTAGTCCAGCATGCACAGATCGCTCTTGGGTCCGGCGCGCCTGACCCAGCCGATCCGCTCCAGCATCAGCCTGGTGTGCTCGGACTCGCGCAGCGTGGCCAGATCGACGCCTTCGAAGCGCACCACCCCCTGGTCGGGGCGCTCCAGGCGCGCGGCGATCTTCAGCAGCGTGGTCTTGCCCGCGCCGCGCTTGCCCCACACCGCCACCAGCTGACCGGCGCCCACGTCCAGCGCCACATCCTTGAGCACCCTCACGCGATGAGGCCCCCGCAGGTAGCTCTTGCCGATGCCTTCCAGCGAGAGCAGCTGGCTCATCTCATGCTTCCCGCGCCTGCCGGCTCGGATGGTCCTGGCATCCGGCGCCTTCCCGCGCTCTGCGGCTTGCGCCCTGGAACTCCGCGCTCATGTTTTCCAGCGATTCCCGCACCCCCTGCAGCCACCCCAGGCGCGCCTCCCAGAACGCCAGCTCAGCGTCCCTGACCATCACCAGCACCAGCCCCGACCAGCGGCTCGGATCGGGAGGGCGGATGCGTTCGAATGAGCGCTTGAGCTCCTGCACCCTGCCCAGGCACACCAGCTCCTGGCCATACACCAGCTCGATCATGCGCGGCAGGTTGCGCGGCTGGCACAGCGCGATCTTCAGATGCAGCTCGTCGCGCAGCGGCGGCGCCGATGAGGACGCGAACAGCCACTGCTCAAAGTGGCGTACGCCCTCCTCCGTCGCCTCATACGCGGAGGGCGTCTCGTGCGCGCGCGCCACCAGCCCCTCGCGTTCCAACCGCGTCAGGGCAGAATACACGTTGGAGTCCACGAACTCCGCCGAGGACAGGCGCTGGCGCAGTTTGGCCGTCAGCCTGTGGGCGGGACTTGGCTCCTCGATTACCAATCCCAGTACGGCGATCTTTGCTGACATCTCTTGCGCGCTCCCTCGCGGGTATTCGTTACCAGGGCTATGGACGGTACACCATTTGGAGTCCAAGCGCAGTCCTTAGCTGAACTATTCAGATAAGCTGTCATCTCGATCCATAGTATCGATTGAGAGATCAAGCCTACGCCGTCCCGGGGTCTGGGAGTTGTGGCGTTTCTGACACGGGCGCCCAGGCGACCTCAGACGATCCCCAGGCGATCCAGCAGACCCTCGTCGGCGCGCCACTCGCGTCTCACCCGCACTCCCAGGTCGAGGTGCACGCGCCCGTCCAGCTCACGTTCCAGCTCCCTGCGCGCGGCGCTCCCGATCGCTTTGATCATGCGCCCCTTCGCGCCGATCACGATACCCTTCTGCGACTCGCTCTCCACCCAGATCAGCGCCCTGCAGCGCATCAGATCGGGGCGCACGCGCGCGATCTCCTCGACCACCACCTCCACCGCGTGCGGCAGCTCGTGGAAGGTGCGCCGGATCACCGCCTCCCGTATCAGCTCCGCCAGCAGCACCTCCCGGGCCTGATCGGAGCGCTCCCCGGGGTCGAACAGGAACGGACCCGCCGGCATCTGCGCGGCCAGGTGCTCCACCAGCCCCGCCACGCCCTCTCCGGTGCGCGCCGAGATCGGGAACACCTCCCCCACGCCCTCCAGCGCCGCGGCCTGCGTCAGCGCCTGCGCGATCTGCCCCCGCCTCAGGCGATCCATCTTGTTGACCGCCACCGTCGCCGGCGCCCCGGCCTGCGCCAGGGCCGCCGCGATAAATCTATCTCCCGGCCCCACCCCCTGCTCGCCGGAGAGCACCAGCAGCGCCGCGTCCGCGCCCTGCAGCTCCTGCGCCACGCGCCCCGCCATGCGCGCCGTCAGGGCATCCCTCGGGCGCTGCACGCCCGGCAGGTCCACCAGCACCAGCTGACGCTCCCCGCGCGTCCACACCGCGCGAATCGCGCGGCGCGTGGTCTGCGGGCGATCGGAGACGATCGCCACCTTCTCCCCCACCACCGCGTTCACCAGCGTCGACTTGCCCACGTTGGGCCTGCCCGCGAGGGCGACGAAGCCGGCGCGGGTCAAAGGTTCTCCCAACGCAGCACCTCGGCCTGCACCGTCAGCATCTCGCCGTCGTCGCACTCGTGATCCATGCCCACCAGGTGCAGCACACCGTGCACGATCGCCTCGCACAGATCCACCGTGTGCTCCGCGCAGATCACAACATCGCCCAGCTCGCTCGGGGGGGCGTCGGGGGAAATCGCGCCGGCGGGAACGGTCGCCCCGCCCGTAGAGGCCGCGCCATCGGCAGGATCAGCTCCGTCGATCGGAAAGGAGAGAACATCGGTGGGACCGCTCCTGCCCCGATGCTCGGCGTTCAGCGCCGCGATCCGCTCGGCGTCGACGAACTCGATCCCCATGTGGCCCGCCTGCACGCCGCCCGCGGCAGCCGCCACGGTGCACAGGCGTCTCACCCGAGCCATCGAGGGCGCGTCGGCGATGGCCTGCGCGCCGAAGACCTCCACCTCTAGGCCGGCCACCGACCGGCCCTCTCCTCCTCAAAAAAATCTGTCACCGCTACGCCAGCCGGCGGTCGGCCGCGCGGAGGTCGGGGGCTTCGCGCCGGCCGTGCACGTCGTAGGCCTCCACGATGCGCTGCACCAGCTTGTGGCGCACCACGTCCTCGCCGCCGAAGCGCACGAACTCGATGCCCTCGATCGCCTCCAGCACCTCGCCCACCACCACCAGGCCCGAGCGCTGCTCGCGGGGGAGGTCCACCTGCGTGATGTCGCCAGTCACCACCATCTTCGAGCCGAAGCCCAGGCGCGTGAGGAACATCTTCATCTGCTCGGGCGTGGTGTTCTGGGCCTCGTCGAGGATCACGAAGGAGTCGTTCAGCGTGCGCCCGCGCATGAAGGCCAGCGGGGCGATCTCGATCACGCCGCGCTCCAGGTGCTGGCTGACCTTCTCAGGGTCCAGCATGTCGTGCAGCGCATCGAACAGCGGGCGCAGATAGGGGTCCACCTTGGCCATCAGATCGCCCGGCAGAAAGCCCAGGCGCTCGCCCGCCTCCACAGCCGGGCGGGTCAGGATGATCCTGTTGACCTCGTTGCGCGACAGCGCCGCCGCAGCCATCGCCACCGCCAGGAACGTCTTGCCCGTGCCCGCCGGACCCACGCCGAAGGTGATCGTGGCTTTGCGTATGCAATCCACGTAGCGCTTCTGGTTGACCGTCTTGGGGGCCACCCTCAGACTGCGGTGGCGCCAGACGACATCCTCCAGCACCCGCGCCGGGGACTCGTGCGCGTCCAGCGCGCTCGTCACCGCGCTGATCGTGCCCGGACCGATCTCGTGGCCGCGCGCGATCAGATCCGACAGCTCCCTCACCACGCGCTCGCCCGCGCGCATCTCCTCCGCCGAGCCATCGAGGGTCAGCAGGTTCCCGCGCAGCCACACCCTGCAGTCGAGATGCCCCTCCAGCGCGCGCAGCACCGCGTCCTGCGTGCCGGCCAGCTCAGCCGCGACATCCCCCGGCAGCTCGATCTGGGTCCTCATCGGCCGCGCGTCATCCTTGCCATGCCATCCCCCCGGGGGTCATCCCTGCCATGCCATCGCTCCGGGCATCATCCCTGCCGTGCCTGCCCCTCGTGCCTCATGCACTCAGCGCCGCCTTGACCAATCCCGACACCCGCTTGCCATCGGCGCGGCCGTCCACCCTCGCCATCGCCAGCTTCATCGCCCCGCCCATGTCTCTGACCGACTGCGCTCCGCTCTCCCTCACCGCCGCCTCCACGATCTGCGCCAGCTCTGCCTCGGACAGCTCCGCGGGCAGGTATGCGGCGATCAGCTCCGCCTCCCGCTCCTCGCCCTCGGCCAGATCGGTGCGCCCCGCCTCCCGATAGGCGCCCGCGGCCTCGATGCGGCGCTTGCGCTCGCGCCGCAGCACCGCCAGCTCGTCGTCCTTGCCCTCCTTCGCGGCCTTCTGCAGCTCCGAGAGCAGCAGCCGCAGCGCGCCCGTGCGCTCCCTCTCCCCCGCGCGCATCGCGTCCTTCACGTCCGCGCTCACCTGTTCGGCTATCGCCATCTCATCCCTCAGGATACGCCGCTCACGGATCCTCGCTGTGTTCAAGCGGTGTCGGGCTGCCCAGCCGCCCCGGATCGGACGCATCGCGGCCGAAGAGCAGAGCCACGTTCCAGTCCACCAGCAGGCGCAGCTTGCGCCCGATGCCCGGCATCAGCAGCAGGTGGTAGGTGCGCGCGATGAACCACGCCGGGAGCCCGCGCCAGCGGATGCCCGCGGTGATCGCCACCGCCTGGTTGTGGCCCAGCTCGGCCACCACGCCCAGGCTGCGCCAGCGGAAGGGCTTTTCGCGGCCGTTGCCAAGTGTCGCCGCCACGTTGCGCGCCACGCGCCGGCCCTGGCGCAGCGCGTGCTGGGCCGTCGGCGGGCAGGGCCTGCCGCGGTGCGCGGGGTCGGGCACGGCCGCGCAGTCGCCGATCGCCCACACCCGGCCGTGGTGGTCCCTCACGCGCATCCTCCCATCCACCGCGATGCGCCCGCCGTCGGCGAGGGGCAGTCCCAGCCTCGCCACCGCGGGAGCGGGCTTCACGCCCGCCGTCCACACCACCGTGCGGGCCGGCACCCGCTCGCCGCTGGACAGCGTCGCGGCGCGATCGCCCACCTCCCTCAGGGTCGTCTCGGTCAGCACCTCGATGCCCCGGCCCTCGAGCTCGCGCCGGGCGAACCTGGACAGCCCTCTTGAGACCTCGCCCATGATCCGCTCCCGCGCCTCCACCAGCACCCAGCGCATGCCCTGCGCCCCGCAGCGCGGGTACAGGTCGATCACCCTCGACGCGAAGTCCTGCAGCTCCGCCAATCCCTCCACGCCGGCGTAGCCCGCGCCCACGAACACGAAGCCCAGGTACTCCGCGCGCCTTGCGGGATCATCGAGGGACTCGGCGATGTCCAGGCAGCTCAGCACCTGATTGCGCAGCGCCGTCGCGTCCGTCAGCGACTTCAGCCCGATCGCGTGCGCGGCCAATCCCGGGATCGCCGGCGTGCGCGACACCGAGCCCAGGGCCACCACCAGGCGATCGTACTCGAGCCTCACCTCCTCGCCGTCGATACGCCTCACCGTCAGCGTCCCTGCGCTCGGGTCCCCGCCCAGCACCCGCCCGATCAGCAGATCGGTGTGCCGCAGCTGCGTGCGCAGCGGCACCACCACGTGCCGGGGATCCAGCGTGGCCCCCGCCGCGCCCGGCAGCAATGGCGTGTAGAGCATGAAGTTGGCCTCGTTGACGAGCGTCACCCGGGCGCTGTGCGCCGGCAGCACGCGCTCCAAGGCGCGCGCCGCATAGAAGCCGCCGAACCCGCCACCAGCGATCACAACGTGCCAGGCCACACCTCGCAGGCTAAACCCCTCCAGCGGTAGAGGCCATCGTCACAAGCGTGTCACAAGCCCCGGAGGCACGGGGCGTGACATGGGGATGGGTTTGGAGGGTAGGGTTGCCGCGTTGTGAGTGCCTCGCTCTACGCACGTGCCCTGGAGCCCTTCTTGATCGACGCGCAGCGACTGCTGCCCGACGGGGCCGAGGTGTTCGACGCGCACACCCACCTGGGCCTGGATGAGGATGGGCGCTCGCTGACGCTGGAGCAGCTATTGGGGCTGCTCGACGACGCAGGCGCGCGGCGGGCGTGCGTGTTCCCGCTGCACGACCCCGAGCGCCATCCCGCCTACCGGGTGCCCAACGACCGCGTGCTGGCATGGGCCGGGGAAAGCGAGGGCCGGCTGATCCCCTTCGCGCGCCTGGATCCCGCTGAGGAACCGGTCCGCGAGGGAGAGCGCTGCCTGGCCGCGGGGGCGCGCGGGATCAAGCTCCACCCGCGCGCGCAGGCCTTCTCCTTCGACGGACCCGAGATGGACGGCATCTTCGCGCTCGCGCAGGAGGCCGGGGTGCCCATTCTGATCCACGCCGGGCGCGGCATGCCGCCCGTTGCCGATGGGCTGGCGAACGTCGCCCTGCGCCATCCCGAGGTGGCGCTGATCCTGGCGCACGGGGCGATCTGCGACCAGGGCATCCTCACCTCGCGCCTGGCCGATCACCCGGGGGCGCTCTATGACATCTCCTGCTTCTTCGCGCTCGATGTGGTGGAGCTGCTCGCGCGCGTGCCCATCGAGCGGATCGTGTACGCCTCCGATCCGCCCTACGGGCGGCCCTCCAGCGGCCTGTATCTGGCTCTGCGCGTGGCCCTCCACGCGGGCCTGGACGATGCGGCGCTGCGGGGTCTTTTGGGCGGCACCATCGCGGGGCTCATCGATGGCCACGGCCTGCCGCCCGTGAAGCCCCCGCGGCGCGGCCCCACGATCACGCTCGCCGGGCGCCTGGCGCGCGTGTACGGCTACGGCAGCCTCGCCGGCCCGGCGATCTTCGCGGGCGTTCCCGAGCAGGCCAAGGCGATGATCGACATGGCGCTCGCGGCCTGCCGCGATCCGCAGCCGGGTGACGTGGGGCAGGCGCTGGACACGATCGGCGCCGCGCTCGCCGCGGCACGCGCCCTGCTGGAGACCGACAACGGCGCCCCCGCCGCGCTCGATCTGCTGTTCCGCTCGATGGCCTTGGCCGCCACCGAGGTGTCAGACCCGGCTTGACAGCCATAGGGCCGTCCACTCGCCTCCGTGGCGGCGCTCGCGCTCACCCAGGCCGAGCCGACCGTGGAAGGCCGCTGCCACCTCGTCGGCCTCCTCCCGCAGCAGCCCGCCGGCGATCAGATGCCGGGGCGGGCCGGCGAGCGAGGTGGCAAGCTCGAGCAGCAGCGGCCTGACGAGGTTGGCCAGCAGGATCGGCGCCGGTTGGCCTTCCAGCGCCGGCAACGGCTCGCGCCGCAGGTCCAGGCGCCGCACATCGACAGCGACACCGTTGGCCTGGGCGTTCTCGCGCGCGGCGAGCACGCTCTCGGACTCGTGATCGAGAGCGAGAACCGGCGCGAAGCCGAGGTGAGAGGCGGCGATGGCCAGCACCCCCGAGCCGCAGCCGATGTCCACCGCGGGACCGCGCTCGGGCTCGTGCGAGGCAAGTGCGAACAGCAGCTCCAGGCACATGCGCGTGGTGTGATGAGCGCCGGTGCCAAAAGCCTGCCCGGGGTCGATGACGATCTCTTTGGCGGCGATGGCCGCGGTGGGAGCGCTCGCGGCGGTGCGCGTGGTCGCGGCGGGGAGCGTGCTCGCGACGGGAGGCGTGCTCGCGGCGGGAGGATCGGCCGCTGGCTCCCACGGAGGACGCACGCGCAGAGCGGGCACGCCGCCACCGGGCGACTCGATCAGAATGGGCCGATGAAAGCGCTTCCAGCGCTCGCCCCAGTCGTCGGGCAGCTCAGACGTCGAGACATCCACGAGCGCCGAGCCTGCCGCCGCGCGCAGATCGGGGAGCTCCGGCAGCTCCCCCGGCGCTCCGTAGACGGCGAACTCGATGAGCGCGTCGTCCACCTCCAGCTCCTCGACCCCCGCGGGCGCGAGCGCCAGCAGCTCGGCCAAGGCCAGCTCGGCGTCCTCACGGCGGACGCGCAGGGCGAGGCGGATCACGCTCGATCACGCCGCCTGGCTGCGCAGGGCGCGGCGGAGCTTGGCGAACATCGAGTCCTCGCTGCGCAGGTTCTCCTCCGTAAGGCTCTCGTTGAGCGCTCCCAGCAGCTCGCGCTGCTCGGCCGTGAGGCGGCGCGGGACGACGACGTTGACGACCACGCGCAGGTCGCCGTGGCGTCCCCTGCGCAGCGCCGGCATGCCCTGGCCGCGCAGCACGATCACCTCGCCGGGCTGGATGCCGGCGGGGATCTCAAGCGGGGCAGTGCAGGCGCCGTCGGTGGCAGCGCCGTCGGTGGCGGCGCCGTGGGCGGCATCGGCGCTGTGAGCGGCATCGGCGCCGGCGCCCTGGAGCGTGGGCACCTCCAGCGTGCCTCCCAGCGCGGCGAGCGGCGCGGGCACGTCGAGCACCGTGATGAGATCGTCGCCTTCGCGCACGAAGCGCTCGTCGGCGCGCACCTTCACGAGCACGTAGAGGTCGCCCGCGGGTGCGCCTGCCCCACCCGCGTGGCCGCGCCCGGAGAGGCGAATGCGCTGGCCGTCGGAGATGCCCACCGGGATGTCCACATCCAGCGAGCTCCTCGCCGTCAGGCGCCCACGGCCGTGGCACTCGTGGCAGGGCTTGGAGGGCACGCGCCCGTCGCCGTGGCAGGTGTCGCACAGGACGGTGCGCATCATCTGGCCAAACGGGGTGCGCGTGACCGCCTGCAGCTGTCCCGCGCCGCCGCAGCGCTTGCACGTATCGATGGGCGTGCCGGGCTCGGCACCGTTGCCGCGACAGTGCTCGCAGCGCTCGATCGCCTCGTATGAGACCGCCACGGTGGCGCCCCGGGCGGCCTGCAACAGGTCGATCTCCACAGCAACCGCGATGTCACCGCCGCCCGCGGCGGGTGGGCGGGCACCAAATCCACTCCGCCCTCCGAAGGGGCCGGCGCCCCCGAAGAAGGCGTCGAACAGATCGCCGATCGAGCCGAAGGCATCGAAGTTGGGGGCGTAGCCGCCGGAGCGCAGGCCCTCGTGGCCATAACGATCGTAGGTGGCGCGGCGCTCGGGGTCGCTCAGAATCTCATACGCCTCGGCGGCCTCCTTGAACTTCTCCTCGGCCTGCGGGTCGTGGGCGTTGACATCGGGGTGCAGTTCGCGGGCCAGCCCGCGGAAGGCCTTCTTGACCTCCTGCTCGGAGGCCTCGCGGGCGACGCCCAGCACCTCATAGGGATCGCGCGGCATCGACGCCAGGATGTCAGTTCTCGCCGTAGGCGTCTTCGACGAAGCGCGAGAGCTCGAAGGCGGCCTCGCGCACGGTGGGGATCGCGTGGGCGTAGTCCATGCGCACGGGGCCAATCACCGAGACGGTGCCCAGCCTGCGTTGCGCCACACCGTATCCGGCTGCCACCAGGGCCAGCGAGCGCATCGCGGGCAGCGGGTTCTCCTGGCCGATGCGCACGTAGATCCCGGGCTTGCTCAGCGCCGCGCGCAGCACGTCCAGCAGCGCCACGCGCCGCTCCAAGAGGCCCATGAGCTCGTTGATCTGCGTCGCCTCCGCGAGCTGCCGGTCGGAGAACAGCCGCGAGGTGCCCTCGACGTAGAGGGTGTCCTCGGCGCCGGAGCCCAGCGCCCCGATGGCGGTGGCCAGAGGCTCGAGGAAAGCGCGCTCCGTGGCCGGCAGCGTGGGTTCGATGAGGCGCTGGTGGAGCATGCGCGCACCCAGGCTGAGACCGGCGAGGCGCTCGTTGAGGTACTCCGCCGCCCATGTCAGCAGACCGGGGTCGATGGGTCCGTCGAGCGTGGCGAGCACCTTGGAGACGTCGCCGCTGGAGGTGATGATGACCACCATGACCACGTGCGGCTGCAGCGCCAGCACCTCCACGTGGCGTACGGTGGCGGTGTTGGCGGCCGGAGCGGAGACGACCGCGAGCAGGTTCGTGACCTGCGACAGCGACTCGGTGGTGGCGCGCATGGCCTCCTCCAGCTCCTGGCGGGTGACCGCCAGATCCAGGCGCGGAGCGGCCTGGAGGCCCTGGCCGGTGTAGAGCATGCTGTCGACCACATAGCGGTGGCCGGCGTCGGTGGGAATGCGCCCCGCCGAGGTGTGGGGGTGGTCGAGCAGGCCCATCTCCTCCAGCAGCGCAAGCTCGTGGCGCACGGTCGAGGGCCCGCAGTCCAGCTCGGGGTCGGCGGCGATGACCTTGGAGGCGACCGGCTGGCCGGTGCGCTGGTAGCCGTCGACGACATGGCGCAGGATGCGCTCCTGCCTGGCGGTCAGCATGTCTTGATTGTAGGAGCAGGGACCCGCAAGGCGAGAGTGCAGGACGAGGGGCGGTTGCGCTCGATGCCCTACGCCGCGGCCAGAGCCGTGGCCTGCGCGGGCAGCGGCGGGGCCGGTGGGAATATCTGCTGCAGTTCGGCGTGCAGGGTGGGGGTGGAGGCCACACGGTAGGCCTCCCCCAGGCGCAACCAGCGCCGGCTGGCTCCGGCGACGAGCTCCAACACGACCGCGAAGGGGCCGGGATTGTTCTCGGCCGCCTGCTTGAAATCCTCGATCGCGCTCTGCCGCAGCCTGGTCAGGTCCACGCACACACGCAGCGGCTGCGCCTGCACGTTGCGCTTGGCCTCGTCTGCCCTGGCGCTCGTGCGGGCCTGCTCGATCTCCTGCTCGGTGGGCGCGAAGGGCTCGACCGACTGCACAACCACGCACGTCTTGCCGGCTTCCTTGTGGTCCACGCGGCCGCGCACCAGCACCACCTGATCGACGGCCAGGGCGGCCTCGTGCTCGGCCAGGGCCTTGCCGAACACCAGTATCTCCACGGCGCCCTCGAGGTCGTCGAGCGTGGCGAACATCATGTGGTCGCCGTTGCGCGTGCGGATGCGCTTGGCCTCGACGATGATCCCCCCCACCGTCACCCAGTCCTTGTCGCGGCGGTCGGCGAGCGCCGCCAGGGCACAGTCCACGCGCGCGCGCAGCGCCTCGCGCAGGGGCTTGAGCGGATGCGCGGAGATGAACAGGCCGATCGCCTCCTTCTCCACCGCCAGCAGCTGCGCCTGGTCGAACTCCTCGGAGGAAATAGGAGGATGGCTGGGCCGCATCAGACTCGCCCCCGGGAGCGGCCCTCCGCCAGCGCCGGCCTGCGAAGAGCTCGGCCCGCCCGCCGTCGCGGCCATCGCACTCGCCGCGGGTTGGAGCGGGGACGCGGGTTGGGGCGGGGACGGGGGTTCCAAATCAAAGATCGAGCCCTGGCCGATGAGCGCGTCCTGCTGGGCCTTCTGACCGGCGCCCTGGGCCTGCTCGAGCACGGCCAGCATGCCCTTGCGCGTGGCCCCGGTGGAGCCCAGCGCGCCGCACTTGATCAGCGCCTCGATCGCCTTCTTGTTGACCGCGCGGTTGTCCACGCGCTCGCAGAAGTCCCACAGTGAGCTGAACGGGCGGGCGGGGTGGCCGGGGCCAGATCCTTCGCGCGCGCGCTTGATCGCCTCCACGGCCTGGTGGCCCACGCCCTTGACGGCGTCCAGGCCGAAGCGGATGTTCCCCTCCACGACCGTGAACTCGTGATCGGAGAGGTTCACGTCGGGGGGCAGTATCTCGATGCCCATCTCCTCGCAGCGCGCCACGAAGTAGGGCACCTTGTCCTTGGTGGACATCACCGAGGAGATCAGCGCCGCCATGTACTCCGCGGGGTAGTTGGCGCGCAGCCACGCCGTGCGGTAGGCGATCAACCCGTAGCAGGCGGCGTGGCTCTTGTTGAAGGAGTAGTCCGCGGAGCGCTCGTTGGTCTGCCACAGGAACTCGATGGTCTCGGGGCGCGTGCCCGACGCGCGGCAGCCCTCCACGAACTCGGACTTCAGCGCGGCCATAGCCTGGCGGTTCTTCTTGCCGATCGCCTTGCGCAGGTCATCGGCCTTGGCGCCGCTGAAGCCGGCCAGCTCCTTGGCGATCTGCATCGCCTGCTCCTGATAGAGGATCACCCCCTTGGAGGACTCCAGGATCGGGCGCAGGCGCTCGTCGGGGTAGGTGATCTGCTCGGGGTTGCGCTTGCCCTTGGCGTACACCGGGATCTGGTCCAGCGCCCCCGGGCGGTACAGCGCGTTGAGCGCCACGAGGTCGTTGAACTCGTCCGGGCGCACCTTCTTGAGCGCCTCGCGCATGCCCTCGGACTCGAACTGGAACACCCCCACCGAGTCCCCGCGCGAGAGCATCTCGTACGTCTTGGCGTCGTCCAAGGGCAGGTTGGTCATGTCCGGGCGCACTCCCGGCTCGCCGTTCGGGCCTTGCGTGGAGCGCTCGATGATGTCCAGTGCGTCCTCGATCACGTCCAGATTGCGCAGGCCCAGGAAGTCCATCTTCAGCAGGCCGATCTCCTCGATCGGCTTCATCGAGAACTGCGTGACGGTGCGGAACACGCGCTCGCCCTCGCTGGTGCCCGCGTCGGCGAGCTGCAACGGCACGATGTCCGTGAGCGGGCGGTCGGCGATGACCACCGCCGCGGCGTGGATCGAGGAGTTGCGCACGATCCCCTCAAGGCCCTTGGCCACGTCGACGATCCTGCGCGCGTCGGGCTCCTCGTCATACGCCTTGCGCAGCGGCTCGCCGGGCTTCAGGCAATCCTCGAAGGAGGGCGCGCGGCCCATGATCGGATCGGGGATCAGTTTCGCCAGGCGATCGCCGGCGCCATAGTCATAGCCCAGCACCCGCGCGGCGTCGCGCGTGGCGGCGCGGGGGAACATCTTGCCGAAGGTCACGATCTGCGCCACCGACTCGCGCCCATACTTTTCCGTCACGTACTTCATAACCCGCTCGCGCCCGCGCACGGAGAAGTCGATGTCGATGTCCGGCATCGACACCCGCTCGGGGTTCAGGAAGCGCTCGAACAGGAGGTCGTAGCGCAGCGGGTCCACGTCGGTGATCGCCAGGCAGTAGGACACGATCGACCCCGCCGCCGAACCGCGGCCGGGGCCCACGGCGATGCCGTTCTCCTTGGCGTATTTGACGAAGTCCCACACGATCAGGAAGTAGGCGTTGAAGCCCATGCGGTCGATCACGCCCAGCTCCATCTCCATGCGCTCCAGCGCCGCCGCGGGCGGGGGGTCGCTGTAGCGCACGCGCAGGCCCTCCTGTACGCGCGCGCGCAGGTACTCGCGCTCGGTGCTGCCGTCGGGCGTGGCGAAGCGCGGGATCAGCTGCTTGCCCAGCTCCAGCTCCACCGAGCAGCGCTCGGCGATCTGCAGGGTGTTGGCGATCGCCTCCGGCCACTGCGCGAAGGCATCGGCCATCTCCTTGCAGTCGCGCAGGTAGAACTCGTTGCTGTCGAACGTCAGCTTCGGAGCCGCCAGCGTGCTCTTGGTCTGCACGCACAAAAGCGCCGTGTGGTGGTCGTAGTCCTCGCGGCGCAGGTAGTGCACGTCGCCCGTGCCCACCAGGCTGCCGTTCACCTCGCGGGCGATCTTCACGATCCCCTCGTTGCACTTCTCCTGGGGGGCGAGGCCGTTCTTCTGCAGCTCGAAGTAGAGGTTCTCGGTGCCGAAGATGCGCAGCAGATCGTCCGCGTGCGCGCGCGCGTCCTGCTCGCGGTCCTCCAGCAGGCGCTGGCAGAAGCGCGAGGCCAGGCAGCCCGTGAGCGCGATCACGCCCTCGGAGTGCTGCTCGACCTGGCGCATATCGACGGTCGGCTTGCCCCGATGCAGGCCCTCCAGGAAGCCCGCCGAGGAGAGCTTGACGAGGTTGCGGTAGCCGGCGTCGTCTGCGGCCAGCAGCGTCAGGTGGTTGCGCTCCACCTTGCCGGGGCCCCTGGCGGCGTGGTCGTCCACGAGGTAGATCTCGCAGCCCATCACCGGCTTGACGCCGTGCTTGGCGCAGGCGCGATGGAGCTCGACCGCGCCGTTCATCACGCCGTGGTCGGTCAGGCCCAGGGCGGGTTGGTCGAACTTGGCGGCGCGCTGCGCCAGCGCCTCGATCTTGCACGCGCCGTCGAGCAGCGAGTACTCGGAGTGCACGTGCAGGTGGGCGCAGGCGGGGTTGGCCATCGGGGGGATCTTAGGCGGCGCGACGGCGGAGGGCGGGCGAGGTCAGCGGGGCAGTCCCTGGGCCCGATCGGACCACTCCAGCAGCTGTTCCAGAGGCTGGGGCGGGCCCTGCGCCAGCACCTGCTCGCCGGGTGGCAGCGGCGCTCCCGCGAGCACGCACAGGAACGCCCGCTCGCTCAGGTTGACGGTGCTCAGCGGCGCCTCGCCGCGCACCCTTGTGACCGCGAGCGGCTCGCCATCGCGCGCCTGCACGTACAGCGTCGCGCTCGGCGCGGCGGGCGGGCTCTGGATCGCGAAGGCCAGAACGAAGCCGTGTCCCGCGGTCCACTCCGGCGGGATCGCCTCCGACAGCGCCAGCAGCAGCAGGCCGGGCCACACCGGGACCTCCGCCTCGGCGAGGTCCGACAGCGCCAGCGGCGCGCGGCGCGCGGACAGCAGGCGGCGCAGCTTGCGCCTGGAGCCGTGCGCCTTCACACCTGCCAGCCGCCGCCCGGCGCCCCCGGCGGCCAGCTCCGCGAACGCCGCGGCCGGGCCCTCCAGCAGGAAGGCGCCCCGCTCCGGGGCGGGTGAGGACGCAACACTCGCGGCGGTGGCTGGGGATGCCGCACCCGACGGTCTGCGCACGGTCGTCCGCTCACTCTCGATCCGCACCTGCACGTCGCCCAGGCCCTCGATCCGCAGGGTATAGCTCAGGGGCCGCTTGGTCCGCTTCACCCGCTGCGCCGGCAGCAGTTCGCAGATCAGCTCCCCCGCCAGCTTCGCGTCGCGGCCCTCGGCCACGCGGCGGATCGCGGGCGCCAGCCAGGACCTGCGCTCCGTGCTCAGGGCCAGCACGCGGGGGATGAAAGGGGCCAGGGCGGGCTCCGGCTCCGGCGCCTGTGCCGCCGGCGCGGGGACAGGCTCGGGAAGCGGCTCTGGCGTCGGCTCTGGTGGTGTCGGTGCCGCCGGCGCGGAGATGGGCTCAGGCCGCGGCTCTGCCTCGGGCTCTGGCATCGGCTCTGATGGTGTCGGTGCCGCCGACGCGGAGATGAGCTCAGGTCGCAGCTCTGCCTCGGCCTCGGATGGTGCCTGCGCGTCTGCCTCCGGCTCGGGCGCCTGCTCGACCGCGGGCTCCTGCTCAGGCTCGATCGGCGCCGCGACCCGGGCCCGCAGCCGAGCGACGGCAGCGGCAAGCGCCTGGGCCATCTCCTCGCGGTTGGACTCTTCTCGCGGTGCGGGCTCCGCGGCGGATGCCCCCAACGCCACAGCCCCTCGCAACTGGACCGCGATGCCCCTGAGCTCGCGCACGATCGCCTCCATGCGGGCGTGGGAGCGGCGCATGTCCTCGAGCTGCCCCACCAGGTCCTGCTCGCGGCGCGTGAGATCTGCCTCGCGGCGTGCCTGATCGGCCTCGCGCTCGGCCAACTGCTGTTCGGCGCGGCGCGCCGCGGCGCGCCCGGTGGCTGCCTCCTGCTCGGCCTCGGAGAGCTCGCGGCGCACGACCTCCAGACGCTCGGCCAGTTCGCGCGCGTGGCGCTCGCCCGCGGCCAGGCGCCGCTGCAGGCGATCCAGCTCGCCGCGCTGCTCGCGCTCCAGGCGCTCGCGCTGTTCCTCGGCCTCCACGCGCAGCTGCTGCTCGGCGTACTCGCGCTGCTTGACGCGCCGCACCTCGTGTTCGCGCTCGGCCAGCTGCTCGGCCGCGCGCCGCTGCTCCTCCTCGGCCTCGCGCACGCGCCGGCGCAGGTCGGCGAGGTGGGACTCCAGCGTACGCACCGTCGCCTCGGCAGCCTCCGCGCGGCGCATCAGCGCGGCGTCGCCCAGCTCCGCGCGGCGCGCACGGCGGGCGGCCAGGATGTCGCTCTCGGCGGGGCCGGTTGGGCCACCGGAGCCAGTTGGGCCACCGGAGCCGGTCGGCTCGCCGCCGGAGGTCCTATCTCCCTCTGCCATCACGCAATGGCCAGGGTATGGGTGGCGCCGGACGCGAAGCCGGTTCTACAGACCCTAAGGCTCGTTGCGCAGGCGCCAGGCCATGCGCGACTGCAGCGACCACAGCTCGATGAAGCCAGGCGAGGCCGTTTGCGAGAAGAGGCCTCCGGACTGCGCGAAGGAGGCGAGCGCGGCGTCGTAGACAGCGTTGGGGGAGGCGCGGGTGACGATCCGCGCCGCGCCCTTGTAGAGCTTCAGTCCGATCGTGCCGGTGACGCGCTCGTTGACGGAGCTCATGTAGGCGTCGAGATCCAGCCGCAGCGGCTCCCACCACAGGCCGGCGTAGACGAGATAGGCCCACTGGCGGTCGAGCTGGGGCTTGAACTGGTTCTGGTGGATCGTGCTGACGAGCTTCTCCAACTCCTGGTGGGCGCTAAGCAGGATCGCGGCGGCGGGGGCCTCGTAGATATCGCGCACCTTCAGGCCGACGATGCGATCCTCGATGTGATCGACGATGCCGACGCCGTGGCGGGCGGCGATCTCGGCGGCGCGTTCGATCAGTGTCACCAGCTCCAGGCGCTCGCCATTCAGGGCGACGGGCGTGCCTTGGTCGAACTCGACGGTGACGATCTCGGGCTCATCGGGCGCCAGCTCGGGGCGGGTGACGAGCTGAAACACGTCGTCATCGGGAGCATGCGAGAGATCCTCTATCCAGCGCCCCTCCGAGGAGCGGCCCCAGAGGTTGTCGTCGATCGAGTAGGGCGCGACCTCGGTCCCGCCCTTGACGGGGATGCCATGCTCGCGCGCGTAAGCGATCTCCTCCTCGCGGCCCATCTGCCAGGAGCGCACGGGCGCGATCACCTTCAGCTCGGGAGCGAGCGTGGCCACCGTCGCCTCGATGCGCACCTGGTCGTTGCCCTTGCCGGTGCAGCCGTGCGCGATCGTGTCGCAGCCGCTGCTGCGCGCGTACTGGACCGCGAGCTTGGCGATCAGCGGGCGGCCCAGGGCGGTGAACAGCGGGTAGCCGCCGCCGTAGAGCGCATTGGCCCTGATCGCGGGCAGCACGTATTCGCGCGCGAACTCCTCGCGGGTGTCCACCACATGGCACTCCAGCGCTCCAAGCTGCAGGGCCTTGCCCTTGATGATCTCGTAGTCCTCGCCGGGCTGGCCGAGATTGACGGTGAGGCAGACCACCTCCGCCTGGTACCGATCTTGGATCCACTTGAGCATCACGCTCGTGTCCAGACCCCCGGAGTAGAGCAGCAGCACGCGCCCGACCTGCTCGGGGTCGGCCTCGTAGGAGGCCGTGCGCAGAGGGAAGACGTGATCGTGGCTGGCGCTCATGGCCCGGGAAGGCTACCGGGGCGTGCTGCAGGCACGGCGGCGCCATCCTGAGCCTCCAGCGCGGTGCCGAGCCGCTCCAGCGCCTGATCGGCGTGGCGCTCGTCGATGATGAGCGGCGGCAGGAAGCGGATGGTGGTCGGGCCGGTGGCATTGAGAACGAGACACTGTTCGAGCAATGCACGGCGCACGACATCGGGGGCAGAGATGTCCAGGTCGCAGGCGAGCACCAGGCCGCGGCCGCGGACGGTGAGGACGTGTGGCAGCTCCTCGAGGCCCGCGGCGAGGCGCGCCCCGAGGTCGCGCACGCGCGTGAGCAGTTGAGGGTCGTCGATGATGTCAAGCGCCGCGAGCGCCGCGGCGGCGACGGTGGGGCCGCCCGCGAATGTCGAGCCGTGATCGCCGGGTGCGAAGACATCGGCCAAACCCGGGCCGGTGAGCAGAGCGCCGATCGGCAGTCCACCACCGAGCGCCTTGGCGGTGGTGAGGGCGTCGGGCGTGACGCCCGTCTGCTGGTAGGCCCAGAGCGAGCCGGTGCGGCCCATGCCGCACTGAACCTCGTCGAAGATGAGCGCGGCGCCGTGCTCGTCGCAGGCCTCGCGTGCCGCGCGCAGAAGCTCGTTTGAGAGGACGTTCACGCCGGTCTCGCCCTGGATGGGCTCCAGAAAGACGGCTGCGGTCTTTCCATCGATGGTCTCAGCGAGCGCACGCGGCTCGGGCGGGACGGACCGGAAGCCCGGCACAAGCGGCGCGAAGGGCGCCTGCTTGGACTCCTGAGGGGTGGCGGAGAGAGCGCCGTAGGTGCGCCCGTGAAATGCCCGATGCACGGACACGATTTCCCCGCCCGGCCTGGCCTTGCGAGCCAGCTTGATCGCCGCCTCGTTGGCCTCCGTGCCGGAGTTGCAGAAATAGACCTTGCCGCCGAGGCCCGTCCGCGACAGGCGCTCGGCCAGACGCATGGCCGGCTCGGTGTAGAAGAGATTGGAGACGTGCATGAGTCGCCCCACCTGCTCACGCACCGCCTTCACGACACGCGGATGGCAGTGGCCCACGTTCATCACCGCCACGCCGCTGAGAAAGTCGAGGTACTCACGGCCCTCGACATCCCACAGATGCGGCCCCTCGCCGCGCACGAACTCCACGGGGAAGCGCGTGTAGGAGAGGACCACGCAGTTGCGCTCGATCTCCTGCAGCGCCGCGAGGCTCACGGTGCGGCACCGACCTTGGTGCCGATGCCCGCGTCGGTGAAGAGCTCCAGCAGCAGCGAGTGGGGCAGGCGGCCGTCGATGATGTGGGCGGAGTTGACGCCCCCCTGGACGGCCTCCAGGCAGGCCTGGAGCTTGGGGCCCATGCCCCCCTGCAGTTCGGGCAGCGCCTCCTTGACCTGCTCCGCGGTGGCCTGGGCGATCAGCGTGTCGGGGTCCTCGGGGTCCGCCAGCCAGCCGGGGACGTCGGTGAGGAAGATCATCTTGTAGGCGCCCAGCGCGCGTGCGACCGCGCCGGCGGCCTCATCCGCGTTGACGTTGTAGGAGTGCCCATCCCAGTCGGCGCCGACGGAGGCGATCACGGGGATGTAGTCCGTGGAGACGTGATTGAGCACGTCCACGTTGACGCGCTCGACGCTTCCCACGAAGCCGATGTCCTCGCCTCCGGGCGCCGTGCGGCGGGAGACGCGAAAGAGCGAGCCGTCGTCGCCGCAGAGGCCCACCGCGGGCTGGCCGTGGCGGTTGATGCGCATCACGATCTCCTTGTTGACCTTGCCCACGAGCACCATCTTGGCGACCTCCACGGTGCCGGGATCGGACACGCGCAGGCCGCCCACGAACTCGACCGGGAGGCCGAGGCGCTTCATGTAGGCGGTGATGTCGGGGCCGCCGCCGTGCACCACGATCGGGTTGAGGCCGACGTACTTGAGCAGCACCACGTCGCGCGCGAACTCCTCGCGCAGGTTGGGGTCCTCCATCGCGGCGCCGCCGTACTTGATGACGACGGTCTTGTGGTGGAACTCGCGGATGTACGGCAGCGCCTCCAGCAGCGTGCCCACGTCGCGCGTCGGCCGCTCCTCTGCGCGGGGGTCGTCGGGCATCCGCTTTGGGCGGGGATCGTCTGGCGTGTTCTTCAGAGGGGGGTTGTCAGACATCTTTGTGTGATGGTCGTTGGGCGTCTTCGTCAGGTGGTGTAATCGGCGTTGATCGTGACGTACTCGTGGGACAGGTCGGAGAAGAACACCTCGGTTTCGGCGCCATCGCCCGGCAGGGTGATGTCGTACTCGATCTCCTTGGCCTGGACGGCCTGGGCGAGCGCGGCCTCGTCGTAGGGGATGGCGGCGCCCGCCGAGCACACCTGGATGCCCTCGATCGAGATGTCGAAGGCCAGCGGAGCCTGAATGGGTCCCCGCCCACCCAGCCCGCTGCCCACCGCCTGCACGATGCGCCCCCAGTTGGGGTCCGCGCCGTTGAGGGCCGTCTTGACCAGGGGAGAGTTGGCCACCGCGCGCGCGGCGGCCTCCACGCTCGGCTCGTGTCCGCCGCGCACGAGCACGCGCGCGATGCGCTGGGCGCCCTCGCCGTCCGTGACCATCAGGATCGCCAGCTGGCGCAGCAGCGCGTCCAGGGCCCCACCGAAGCGCAGCTCCTCCTCGCTCTCGGGGGCTACCGTGACGCCGGATGTCCCCGAGCACATCAGAATGGCGGTGTCGTTGGTGGAGAGCTGGCCGTCCACCGTGCAGCGATCGAAGGAGCGCTGCACGCACACGCCGAGCAGCAGATCCGCTGTCTCCGGTTGCAGAATGGCGTCGGTCTCGACGAAGCAGAGCATCGTGGCGAAGCGCGGAGAGATCATGCCCGCGCCCTTGCACTGCGCGCTCAGGCGCACGCTGCCGGAGGGCAGCTGGATCTCGAGGTTGGCGCGCTTCTCGAAGGCATCCGTCGTCTGGATGGCCTGCTGGAAGTCGCCGTCGCCCTCCTGGCGCAGCCGCGAGGCGGCGTCGAGGATGCCGCGCAGGACGTCATCCATCGGCAGGTGGTGGCTGATGCCCCCGGTGGAGCCGAGCGCAACCTCCTCGGGTGCGACCCCCACGGCCATCGCCACCGCCCCCTGCGTCTTGGCGGCGTCATCGAGCCCGCGTGAGCCGGTGGCGGCGTTGGCGCAGCCGGAGTTGGCGAGCACCGCGCGCAGGGCGTCGAGGCGGCAGTGCTCCCTGCTGAGGATCACCGGTGCGGCGGGGGTGCCCGTGTCGGTGAAGCGCGCGGCGCTCGTGGCGTGCTCCGCGTCGCAGACGAGGATGCCGAGATCGGGGTTGCCGGAAGGCTTGATCCCGCAGGCCACGCCAGCGGCGCGAAAGCCATTGGGAAGGCCCGCGGCGGGGCCGAGATCGCCCACGTGCTCGGGCCGCGGGGACCAGCGCGAATGGAAGAAGGGCTGCGGGGGACCCGCGGCCGTCTGGTCGCCGCGCGGAGCGCCGAGGCCGCCCTGGGCGGTCGCGCCTCCTTGATCCGTTCCTGGAGCCATCACAGCAACCCCTCGGTCTCCGGGAAGCCGAACATGAGATTCAGGTTCTGGATTGCCTGCGAGGAGGTGCCCTTCCAGAGATTGTCGATCGCGGAGAACACCAGCACCTTGCCGGTGTGCGCGTCCGCGGCGGCGAACAGGCGGCAGAAGTTCGTCTCGCGCACCTCGCGCACCCCGGGAGGCGCGTGGACGACCTCGACAAAAGGCTCATCGGCGTATGCCTCGTAGTAGAGCCTCGCCAGCTCCTCCCCGGCGAGCGGCCGGGTGGGCGTGACGTAGCAGCTGGCCATCTCCCCCTGATCGAGCGGGACCAGGTGCGCCTGGAACTGCACGCGCAGGCGTGGGTGTGCGGAGGCCAGATCATCCAGCTGCTCCTCGATCTCCGGGGTGTGGCGGTGGTTGGCCACCTTGTACGGGGTGATGTTCTCGCCGGCCATCGAGAGGTGTGTGGTGTCGTCGAAGACGCGCCCCGCTCCCGACAGGCCCTGCTTGGCGTCGATCACCACATCGGCGATCAGCCCCGCGCGGGCCAGCGGCGCCAGGGCGAGCACCGCCGCCGTGGGGTAGCAGCCGGGGTTGGCCACCAGGCGCGCGGAGGCGATGCGCTCGCGGTGGCGCTCGGTGAGCCCGTATACCGCCTGCGGAAGCAGGTCGGGGCGGGGGTGCGGGCCGTACCAGCGCTCGTAGGTCGCCAGATCGCTCAGCCGGAAGTCCGCGCTGAGGTCGATCACGCGCGCGCCGCGATCGAGCAGCTCGCCCACAGTGGGGGCTGCCGCCGCGTGCGGATAGGCGACGATCGCCGCGTCGATGCGCCCGACGGCGTCGAGGTCAAGCGGCTGGATCTCCAGGGGCACGCGATAGCGCGGATAGAGGTCATCCAGGCGCCGCCCGGTCTCCGAGCGGCCGCTGATGGCCACGAGCTCGAAGCGGGGGTGGCGCCAGAGCAGGTGCGCCGCGAGAGCGCCCGCGAAGCCGGTGGCGCCGGCGACCAGCACCCGGGGTGAACCGTGGGCGAACAGCTGAGCGTCGGCGGAAGCACCCGCGTGCGGGCCGGCCACCGGGAGGCCCTGTTGCTCGCCCGTGGCGCCAGGGTCAGCCACGCAGCTCACCCCCCAGCTCGCCCAGCGCAGCGACGATCCGCTCGCGCAGCGGGGCGATGTCCTCGTCGGAGAGCGTGCGATCGGGCGCGCGGAAGGCCAGCGCAAGGGCCAGCGAGCGCCTGCCCTCCCCCACCTGCGGGCCGCCATAGACGTCGAACACGCGCACATCGCCGAGCAGCTCTCCGGCGGCGGCGCGCACCGCGTCCAGCGCCTGCGCCGCGGGCACCTGCGCGGGCAGCACCACGGCGATGTCCTGGCGCAGCGGCGGGTAGCCGATCTGCTCCACGTAGTCCGGGCGCGAGGCGTGCGCGACGAGCCGGTCGAGGTCGATCTCCAAGCAGGCGGCCCCGGGCAACTCCCAGGACTCGGCCACGAGCGGGTGCAGCTCGCCCAGCCAGCCGATCGGCGCATCGCCCAGCGATACCCTGGCGCTGCGCCCGGGATGCAGGAACGGCTCGGGCTCGGGGGCGAACGCCAGGTCGGGCACGCGCAGCGCCTCAGCCAGGGCTTCGAGCAGGGCCTTGGCGGCGAACAGATCGGCCGTGGGCGGATCGGGAGTGGTCGCGTTGGCCTTCCAGTCGATCGGCGCGAGGCGCCCAACCAGCAGCACGGCCAGCGAGCGGTGCTCGTGGATCCCGGTGTCCTTGATGGCGTCGGCAAGCAGACTGTCACCGGCGTCGAGCGTGGGCTGCACCGTGGACTGCACGGGCGCGGCCGGCTTCCCGGCGGGCCGGCGGAAGACCGTGCCGTGCTCGAACAGGCGCAGATCGCCCTCGCCGTGCGCCACGTTGTGCCGCGCCACGTCCAGCAGCGACCCCAGCAGCGTGGTGCGCAGCCGCGACTGCTCCTCGGAGAGCGGATTCTCGATCACGACCGCGTGGCGGCGCTCATCCGCGGCGGGCAGGCGCAGGCGGTCGGCCAGCGAGGGCGCGGCGAATGTCCACCCCACCGACTCGTACAGACCCCGTCCCACGAGCGCATCAAGCGCCCGGCGGCGCAGGCGCTGGGCGGGAGTGAGCAGGCCGTAGGCGTTCCGGCGCTTGGGCAGCGTCGCGGGCAGCTTCTCCAGGCCGTCTATGCGCGCGACCTCCTCGATCAGATCGGCCTCGCGCGTCACGTCGTCGCGGCGCAGCGGCGGAACGGTCACGTCGAGCCCATCCGGGGTCTCGGCGGTGGCGAAGTCGAGCGCCCCCAGGATCTCCGCTTGGCGCGTGCGCGGGATGGGGACCCCGAGAATGTCCTCTACGCGGGACTCGCGCAGCGCGATCGTCTGGGGCGGCGTGCCCTCTCCTCCCAAATCGATCGTGCCGGGCACCAGCGTCGCGCCGCACAGCTCGATCATCAGCCGCGTAGCCACGGCCTGCGCGTGCATGCACTGCTCCGGCTGAAGGCCCTTCTCGAAGCGCGCGGACGCCTCGCTGCGCAGCCCCAGCGCCCACGAGGCCCGGTGGATGGCCGGGCCGTGCCAGGTGGCCACCTCCATCAGGACGCTCGTGGTCTCCGGCGCCACCTCCGAGCGCGCACCGCCCATCAGGCCCGCTATCGAGGTGGGGCCCTCTCCGTCCTCGATGAGGACCATGCCTGCGTCGAGCGTGCGCGTCTGGCCGTCGAGCGTCTGCACCTGCTCGCCCTCGTGCGCGCGGCGCACCGCCAGGCGCCCTCCGGCGATGCGGTCGAGATCGAAGGCGTGCAGCGGCTGGCCCGTCAGCAGCATCGCGTAGTTGGTTATGTCAACCACGTTGTTTATTGGCCGCTGCCCCGCGGCCATCAGCCGCGCCTTCAGCCAGGGCGGCGAGGGGGCGATGCTCACGTCGTGAAAGACGCGCGCGGTGAAGCGCGGGCAGAGGTCGGGGCACTGCACCCGCACCTCAACGCCATCCAGGGACCCGACCTGTGTCTTCGCCCCATCCGCGGACCCAACCTGGACCTTCGCTCCCTGCCCGGACCCGACCTGCGCCTTCTCCGCGGACCCGATCTGGACCTCCACCCCCTCCACGGACCCTGCGGACCTGGGGTCATCGCTCCACGGCGCCGGCGCGAGCGGCGCCATCGTGGCTGCGTGCAGCTCGCGCGCCACCCCATACACGCCCAGGCAGTCCGGGCGGTTGGAGGTGACCTCCAGCTCCAGCACCTCCGTGGCGATCGGCAGCGCCTCCGCCAGCGGCGCCCCGGGGGTCAGGTCGGCGTCCGGCACCAGCTCCCCGAGGACCATGATGCCGTCGTGATCGCCCCCGATCGCCAGCTCGTCCTCGGCGAGGATCATGCCCTCGGAGGCCACCCCGCGCAGCTTCGCCTTCCCCAGCTTCGTACCATCGGGCATGATCGACCCCGGACGCGCGACCGCCACGTCCTGGCCCGCCGCCACGTTGGGCGCGCCGCACACGATCGTCGCCGGGCCCTCGGGGCGGGCGGGACCGAGATCCACCTCGCACACCGTCAACCGATCGGCGTCGGGGTGGCGCTCGGCTGCGATGACGCGGCCCACGACGAAGTGCTCGAGCTCGCGCACGCCGTGGTGGTGGATCGCCTCCACCTTGGTGCCCGTCATCGTCAGACGCTCCTCGATGGCCTTCACATCCAGGGCGGGGGCGCAGTATTCGCGCAGCCATTCGAGCGGGACGCGCATTATCCGAACTGCCTTAAAAGCCGTAAGTCATTCTCATACAGAAGCCGCAGGTCAGGCAGCCCGTACATCAACATCGCGGCCCTCTCCACTCCCAATCCCCACGCAAATCCTCGAACCTTCTCGGGGTCGTAGCCGGGCGCGTTACTATGGGTAGTCGGTACATGGGCGTACACATTTGGATCCACCTCGCCCGCGCCCAGCAACTCCAGCCAGCCCTCGCCTTTGCACAAATGGCAGCGCGCGCCGTCGCGCATGAAGCCCCTGCCCTCGCAGTGAAAGCAGGACACGTCGACCTCCACGCTGGGCTCGGTGAAGGGGAAGAAGTGGGGGCGCAGCCGTACCTCGCGGGTGTCGCCGAAGGTGGCGCGGGCGAAGGCCAGCAGCGTGCCCTTGAGGTCCGCCAGCGTGATGTCCTCATCCACCGCCAGCCCCTCCACCTGGTGGAACTGGGGCGTGTGCGTGGCGTCGCTGTCGAGGCGGTACACGCGCCCGGGAATCACCACGTACAGCGGCGGCGGGTGCGCTTCCATCGCGCGCACCTGCATCGGCGAGGTGTGCGTGCGCAGCACCAGATCGTCGGCCACGTAGAAGGTATCCGTGCGCGCCCGCGCCGGGTGCGTCGCGGTGTGATTGAGCGCGTCGAAGTTGTAGTGCACGCTCTCCACCTCCGGACCCTCCAGCACGGTGAAGCCCAGCCCCAGGAAGACATCCTCCAGCAGGCGCTGCGTGGCGCTCAGAACGTGCAGCCGCCCCACGGGCTGCGGGGGGCTCCCGGGCAGCGTCACATCCACCGTTTCCTCGCGCAGCTTCCTCTCCAACTCGCCCGCGTTCAGCTCGCCCGCGCGCGCGTCGATCAGTGCCTCCAGCGCCTGGCGCGCCTGGTTCGCGGCCCGCCCCACCACGCCCCTTTCCGCCGGCGGCAGCTGCGCCACGCCGCGCAGCAATTGGGGCAGATCGGCCTTGCGCCCCAGATAGCGCACGCGCAGGCCCTCCAGCTGCTCGCTGGTCACGGCCTCGGCGATGGCCCTCTCGGCCTGCCCCCGCAGCTCTTCGATGCGTTCGATCGTCACGATGATGGGACCCTAGAGGGTGGCGCAGTCATTTCGTACAGCGCGATGGTCGCCGCCATCGCGGCGTTCAACGACTCCGAGCGGATCGGGATGTGGGCGACCCGCTCGCACATTCCCACCACATCCTCAGGCAGCCCCTCCCGCTCGGCGCCGACCAGCAGGGTTATGGGACCCTCAATCGTCAGCTCGCGCAGCGGCTCGCCTGCGTGCGCAACCAGCGCGATCCGCTCACCGGGTAGTTCCGCGACCGTCGTGGCGCGCGCCAGCGGCACGCTGAAGACCGCCCCCATGCTGGCCCTCACGGCCTTGGGTGAATGCGCATCCGCGCACCCCGGACCAAGCGCCACGCACGACGCCCCGAACGCCTGTGCCGCGCGCAGGATCGTGCCCACGTTGCCTGGATCGGACAGCCCGTGCAGATACACGCACAGCGGACCCACCGGCGCATCCAGGAAGCGCTGCTCGTACACCCCGATCACGCGCGTGCCCGAGCCAAGGCTCGACACCTCCGCCAGCACCGCGGGCTCGACCTCGACGAAGTTCTCCGCGCCGGGGATGGGACCATCGCACCCGCCGTCCGCTGCACTCGAGGTGTCCGCTGCGCGGTAGCCCGCCACGGCCGCCCGTCCCGCGAGCTGTGCCGCGGCGATCAGGTCTTCTCCCTCGGCGAGAAAGCGCGCACAACGCTCACGCTCCCTGCGACGGCGCAACCGCCGCAGTTCCTTCAACCTGGAGTTATGTGGTGAGCTGATGATGTCTGTCATGGCAATTCCTGCTGGGACACAAAAAAGGCGCCGGCCTCAGTGAGAGCGGCGCCCGGGAGTCGAGATTGTCGGCTTGCGATCAGGCAGCCGACGCCTCGCGGGCGACCTCGGCGAAACGTCGAAAGGCATCGGCATCGCGCACGGCGATATCCGCGAGCACCTTGCGATCGAGCTCCACGCCGGCCAGGGCGAGGCCGTGCATGAACTGCGAATAGCTCATCCCGTTCAGCCGCGCGGCGGCATTGATGCGGGTGATCCACAGCCGCCGGAAGTCCCGCTTGCGATTGCGCCGATCGCGATAGGCGTAGGTGTCGGCCTTGATCAGGGCCTCCTTGGCGCGCTTGTAGTTGGAGTGCGCCTCGCCGCGAAAGCCCTTCGTCAGCTCCAGCGTCGCGCGCCGTTTCTTGCGCGCGCTCACCGAGCGCTTCACGCGGGTCATCTGCCCACCCCCAGCATGCGCTTGATGCGCGGCGTGTCGTGCGCCGATATCTGCGCCGGCTGCGCCAGCGTACGCTTGCGCTTGGGCGACTTCTTCTCGAGGATGTGACTCGTGAAGGGGTGGCGCCCGCGCACCTTGCCGCCGGCAGTGACCTTGAAGCGCTTCTTCGCGCCAGAATGGGTTTTCATCTTGGGCATCGCCGCGATTATTGCAGACGAGGCACGGCGCCATCGGCTGAGGCGCCATCCGGCGAGGCCCCCTCAGGGGCGAGCGCCTGCGGCGAGTCGCCATCGGGCGAGGGCGCGTGCGGATCGAAGCGCCCGGCCAGCACGCCCTTGGAGGGCGCCAGCATCATCGTCATGTTGCGCCCTTCCTGCATGGGGCGCTGCTCCACGACGCCCAGCTCCACCAGCTCCTCGGCGAGGCGATCGAGAATCATCGTGCCGCGCTCGGGGTGCGTCACCTCGCGCCCGCGAAACATGATCGTCACCTTCACCTTGTCCTTGTGGCGCAGGAAGCGTTCCACGTGGCCCTTCTTGGTGTCGTAGTCGTGCTGGGCGATCTTGGGGCGGAACTTTATCTCGCGCACCGTTATCTGCTGCTGGTGCTTGCGCGCCTGCTTGAGCTTCTGGGCCTGCTCGTACTTGTACTTGGAATAGTCCAGCACGCGGCACACGGGCGGCCGCGCCTCGGGGGCCACCTCGACCAGATCGAGGTCGCGCTCCTGCGCGAAGCGCAGCGCGTCGGGGGTCTTGAGCACCCCCACCTGGTTGCCCTGATCGTCGATCAGCCGGACCTCGGGCACGCGGATGCGCTCGTTGATCCTCGTCTGGTCCCGCTCAGGCGGGCGCCGGTCGAATCTGCGGGGAACCGGCACTAGCTGTTTTGGCGGCGCGTCAAGTCGGCTCTACGCGCGGCGCTGTGAAGGGGTGCGGTTGCTCAACACGAGCGAGTATAGCGCCGCGGGGTGTCGGCGGCCAGCGGCGGCGGGTGGTGTCGTGGCCAGCCTCGGCGGGGGTGTCCGTCATGCCTTCGCCGGGCGTTCGCACTCGCCCGCGAGCTGCCGCGCCAGCTCCTGCAGGGGCAGGCTGCCGGCGTCGCCCGCGCGATGGCGGCGCAGCGACACCGTCTCCGTGTCCTGCTCGCGCTCGCCCACGACGAGCATGAAGGGGATCTTGCGCAGCTCCGCCTCGCGGATCTTGCGTCCGATCGACTCGCCGCGGTCGTCGCACTCCACGCGCAGGCCCCGCTCGCGCAGCCGCTCGCGCACCGTTGCCCCGTAGCCGGCTGTGCGCTCGGAGACGGTGAGGACGATCGCCTGCACGGGCGTGAGCCACAGCGGGAGCTCGCCTCCATAGTGCTCGATCATGATCCCGATGAAGCGCTCGTAGGAGCCGAAGGCCGCGCGGTGGATCATCACCGGCCGGTGCTCGGCGTTGTCGGCCCCGGTGTAGGCGAGGTCGAAGCGCTCGGGCATCGAGTAGTCCAGCTGCACCGTCCCCAGCTGCCAAGAGCGCCCGAGGGAGTCCCTCATGTGCATGTCGATCTTCGGCCCGTAGAAAGCGCCGTCGCCGGGGTTCAGCTCATACTGAAGACCCCTCGCGTCGAGCACGCTCGTGAGCGCTCCCTCGGCGCGATCCCACATCTCATCGCTGCCGATGCGCTGCTCGGGGCGCGTGGAGAGCTCCAGGCGCATGTCGAAGTGAAACAGCTCATAGGAGGCGAATGCCTGCTCCAGGCAGCCCTCGACCTCCTGCGCGACCTGCTCCTCGGTGCAGAAGATGTGCGCATCGTCCTGCGCGAAGAGGCGCGCTCGCAACAGGCCATGCAGGACGCCCGAGGGCTCGTTGCGGTGCAGGAGGCCCGGCTCGGAGTAGCGCACGGGCAGCTCGCGGTAGGAGTGGCGCCGGCTCTTGAAGAGGTGCGCGTGCCCGGGGCAGTTCATCGGCTTGAGGCCCATCTCGCGTTCCTCCGCCTGCACCGTGAACATGTTCTCGCGGTACTTGCCCCAGTGCCCGGAGGTCCTCCACAGCTCGGAGTCGTAGATCAGGGGCGTCTTGACCTCGGTGTACTCGCGCGCGGCGTTCATCTCGCGCGAGAGCGCCACCAGCGCGTTGTATATGCCCGTGCCCGCGGGCAGCCAGAAGGCCGCCCCGGGAGAGACGTCGGAGAAGTGAAAGAGCTCAAGCTCGCGCCCCAGCCTGCGGTGGTCGCGTTCGGAGGCGCGCTCGATCAGCTCCAGGTGCTCCTGCAACTGCGCCTTGGTGGGAAAGGCCGTGCCGTAGATGCGCGTGAGCATTGGGCGTGTGGAGTCCCCGCGCCAGTAGGCGCCCGCCACGGACTGCAGCTTGAAGGCTCCCACGGTGGCGGTCGTGGGCGCGTGCGGACCGCGGCAGAGGTCGGTGAAGGGGCCGTTGGTGTACAGCGACACCGTCTCCAGGGGCTCTCGATCGCCACCCGCCCCGGCTTCGCGCACGAGGTCGTCGATCAGCTCGACCTTGTAGTCCTGGCGCTCGGCCAGGAAGCGCTCGCGCGCCGCGGTCACCGGCACGTCCTCGCGCTCGAAGGGCTCGGCCGCCTGCACGTGCGCGCGCATGCGCTCTTCGATCGCAGGGAAGTCCTCGGCGGAGATCGACACCCCCTCGGGGAAGTCGAAGTCGTAGTAGAAGCCGCCTTCGATCGCCGGCCCGATCGATATCTTCACGCCGGGGTGGAGCTCCATCACGGCGCTCGCCAGCACGTGGGCGGCATCGTGGCGGATCAGCCGCAGGGGCTCCTCGCCGGGGCTCTTGGCCGTGAGGATCGCGATCCGCGCCCCATCGGGCAGCGCCCGCGCGAGGTCGCGCAGCTCGGGGGTCTCGCCGATCTCTGGGTGGCCGATCTCGATCGCCAGCGCGGCGCGCGCGAGGCCGGGACCGATCGCCGCGGCGGCATCGGCGCCGGTGGCGCCATCGGGCAGCTCCAGGGTGCTGCCATCGGGGAGGGTCACGGTGAGTGGCATGGGTTGCGCTGGAGGCTACCCGCCCGCGGCGACGGCGGGCGGGGGCACGGCGGCTTGACGTTCATCGCGCTGGGCCGGAGCCGCTCTGTCTTTGGTCCGAGGGATAGTCTTATCTCGATAAACAGACTCTTGTCGAGAGGTGGACCACTTGAGTGCGCGAACAGCCATCCGAACCTGCTGCCATCTTGGCCGTGCAGACAGTTGTCTTTGCTTTCTGCCATCATTGCGCTATGAGCAACGGCCAAGCGATCTCCATCATCCTCTCCCCCGCGCAAGTAGACCAGGTGGTGCGGGCCGCTGCGCAGGGCAGCACCCCCAGCTTCTCGGCGCTGATCACGACCACGCTCAACACCCAGCGTCTGGCCGCCGCGCGCGGAGCGGACAGCGCACCCGCTGGGGATGTCGCCGAGTACGAGATCGAGCCGGACGCGGAAGACGGCAACGGCAAGAGCTACTTCCCCACCTACGAGGACGCCCGCCTGTCGCGCTCGCTGCTGCGAGGACTCTCGATCCTCACCTGCTTCGGCCCCGGCAAGGAAGAGCGGGGGATCATCGAACTCGCGAGCGAGCTCGGAATGAGCCCCAGCACCACGCACCGCTACGTGGCCACCCTCGTCGAGCTCGGGTTGCTGGAGCGCAGCACGCGCTCGCGCAAATACCGGCTGGCGGCCGCGCCGGTGGCGCAGGTGGAGGCGGAGGCGGCGTCAGAGGGCCACGGCGCCCGGCTCGGCTGAGCGCCGCTCGCGCAGCCACCGCTCGACGATCGACACCTGCTCGCCGTTCAGCTGACCGGCCCGCGCCGCGGCGGCCAGCGCCTCGTCGATCGTCGTCAGCGTCGTGTGCCGCAGGCCCATTGCCTGCATCCGCGCCCGGGCGCCGGGCAGCTCGTAGCTGGCGATCGTCAGCGCGTCCTCGACCACGAACCCGGCCGCGGCCGCGCGCAGGTTCTCCGCCGCGGCGATGACGCTCCCTGCCGAGAACGCCAGATCCTCGACGACCAGCACACGCGCTCCCTGCGGCGCGCTCCCCTCCACCGCGCTCTCCCTGCCCCACGCCTTCGCCTGCGAGCGCACATACATGAACGGCAGGCTCAGCCGATCCGCCAGCCACGCGCCCCACGGAATCCCGGCGGTGGCCGTCCCGGCGATCGCCTCGGGGAGGGCCTGCTGCGCGGTGAGCGCCTCCATGAACGCGCCTATGACCTCCAGGCGCTCGGACACGTAGCCCAGCAGCTGCCGGTTGTCCACGTACACAGGGCTCTCCGTCCCCGATGTCAGGCGGAAGAACGGCGAGGTCCTGAACGCCACCGCGCCGGTTCGCACCAGCGTCTCGGCGATCCTGCGCGCCACGGGCTGCTCGGGAGGGGTGGTGCTCACGCGGGGCTCAGGGTAACCGAGTCGAGGACTTGATCGACACGCCAGAGGCGGGGGTTGAGCTCAGGGCGGGGTCACGCTGCATCGGCAGCAGGAGTTGACCGCAATCGCGCAGTCACCCTCTTTGTGGTCGTTATGGCGAGGGTGCCGTTCGACGGAATGCGCTCTCCTCGGCGATGGCCTCGTTCAACGCCTGCGCGAATGATCTGGGCAGGAAGTCAAACAACGCCATTCCCGACGGATCGGTGACAGTCGTATCGGTGGAGAGCCCCTCGATCAACGGCCTCGCGACACCCGCGTCAACAGGTGTTATGAGCCCGATCCAATGCGAGGAGAGCCACGGCGTCAGCAGCGGTACCGGGATCCGTGGGCGACGGCGCAGTCCAAGCGCGTCGGCCATCTCATCGAGCATCTGCCCGTATGTGAGTATCTCCGCCGACCCGATCTGGATTTCGCGGGAGCGCGTCTGCGGAATCCGAGGAGCCTGGATGAGATAACGCAGCACATCGCCGATACCGATCGCCTGGGTGGGTGTGGACAGCCACGCCGGTGCGAGCATCACCGGCAGGCGTTCGACCAGCGAGCGCAGCGTTCGGTAGCTCTCGGAGCCCGCGCCCACCACCATGCCGGCACGAAACCACGTCAACGGTGGTCCCTCATCGCGCAGGATCTCCCCCACGCGCAGACGCGAACGCAGATGCCGGGACGCGGGACGATCGCCGAGACCGCCGAGGTAGACGACCTGCTCAATGCCGGCATCCAGCGCGAAGCGGGCAAAGTTGGCGGCTGCTTCGGCGTCGCGCTTCTCATAGTCGCCATCACCCCCGCGACCCATCGAGTGAACAAGGTAGTAGGCCGTCGTGTAACCGTCTCCGATGGCGCTCAGGGAGCTTGGGTCGAGCATGTCGGCGCGATGTACGGTGACTTGCTCGAAGTTGACCCGGCTCGGGTCGCGCACTACGCACCCCACCGGCTCGCCGCGCACGTGCAGTTCGCGCACCAGCCGGCTGCCTACGTAACCAGAGGCTCCAGTGACGAGCGCGCGGACCATACAGAACAAATGAGCATACGCCGCTCGACCGGCCCAGGCACCTCTTGCCTTGCTCAGACAGTCCGCTGCAATAATCGCAGAGTTGCGTCTGGCGCGACGCGACCACCCCAGCACAAGAGACCCCGATGGCCGGCTCGTCCTATTCGACGCCGGCACTCGCCTGCATCTGGCTCTGTCCACCGCCACACGTCCACGTATATGCCGGGCGGATCGGGCACCCAGGAGTCAAGGCGGCGCGCTTCTCGATCGACACGGGCGAGATGATCGACGGCGCCCTGCCTCCGGCGAGCGTGGCCACGGTCACGAGCTGGTGCGTGCGGCATCGCGAGGCCCTGCAGACCGATTGGCAACGCGCCCGGCGCAACCTGCACCCAGTCGGGCGCTACGATCAGTAGACGATGGAGCCTGCTATCGCCCCCGAAATGGTCGCCGTGATCCCACGGCCAGCGCATACCGTCCGCATCGTGTTCGCCGACGGCGAGGTGCGCGACGTGGACATCACCCCCCTGCTGGACACCCCCGCCTTCTCTCCCTTGCGGGACCCCGCCATGTTCGAGCGGGTCGCCGTGGATGAGCAGACAGGCACGATCACATGGCCGGGCGACGTTGACCTCGACCCCGACGTGATCTACGCGGCGCTGGACCTCGGACCCGACAAGGCCCAAGTCTATGTCCTGGACCGCAGCATCGCCGCCTGATCCTTCCCCGAGCATGCGCTCGCGCAGGAGACGGAACCAAATTGGAACCTCAAGGCCCTTCGGGAGGCCGAAAACCCCAGTGTTTGCAGGGCCGACGGCCAATGGGCGATACTGGGCTCGAAGTCGCCGCCAGACCTCAGCTCAGGTGCTATGAGGCTTGGTAACTGCTCTGACGTGCTCTCAGATCAGCTCAGATTCGCTCACTGAAGTACCATGGGAAGTACCACGGCACCAGTCTGCCAGGGGACGAGCCCGTGCGGTTTGCTGGACCTCTACCAAGAACCCGGATCGCCGACAAGCCTTGACGGGCCTACGGGCAGAATGTTTCCGGGCTCGCGGGCCGCTACGGCGTCCGCCCCCCTCCAGCCTCTGGACCGGTCATGCGCGCGAGCGCGGCAAGCGGCGTCAAGCAACCGCAGGACCGCCACGGGCTGAGTTGTTGGCCCCCGCCGTGCAAACGCACGGGCGTGGTTAGACTGGTGCCACAGCGAGCCGGAACTCGATGCTACGGCAAGGACGCAACCCCGATGCCAACTGCGCAAGACGAGATCGCAACTGCCGCCGACGCGCGCGCGTCGTACCTCGTGCGGCCCGCGCAGGCGATCACGGACGAGACGGTGACAGTGCTCGTCCGTGACGGGGTCGACCCTGTCATCGCGCGCGTGGACCTCGAAGCCCCGAAGCTGCTGCTCCTCGCCGAGCCCGAGTGGACTGCAGCTCGCGCATCGGTGGCCGAGCTGGAGTACAAGCGCTTCCTATCGCTGCATCTCTGGAACCGGTGCCTACCCCACCCGCTCGTGCCCACGGTCCTAGTCGACGGGCTGTGGCACGCGCACATCCTCGATACGTACGCGTACGTCGCCGATACAGTGCGCCTCTTCGGCACTTACCTCCACCACTTCCCCTACCTCGGCTTCGGCAGCGAGGCAAACGCCAAGCAGAAGCGACGCGCGTTCGAGCAGACCTGCGCGCTGTACGAGTGGACCTTCGGCGAGTCGTACATGCGCTCGGTCGTGACCCTCCGCGAGCTGAGCGCTTGACTCTGAGGCAGCAACCGCCCGGACGGATCTCCCGTGCGCAGCTCGTCGACGCGCGCGACACGTTCCACGATCTGCTTGCGCGCAGAACGCGCGAGGCCGACTGGCAGCGGTTCTTCACCACCCATCCCTACGTCCTGTCGTCGACCCTTCCTCTTGCACTTGATCCGCGAGATATCATACCGGCGGCGCGTCCCGGACAGGCCGAGCCCGATTTCCTCTTTTATCCCCAGGAGGGACCAGAGATCCCTTTCTACGGCGTAGTTGAGCTCAAGCGACCCGAGTCTCGGATTGTGACCGTGACCCGGTCGAATGTGGCACTCCTCACGCGAAGCGCAGAGACGGCAGTTGAACAGAGCAAGGTCTATGTCGACGAACTCGGACGCCGCCTTCGCCACGCGGAGCGAAATCTGCTCTGTCTCGGAAACGGAGCCTACATATTTATCATCATGGGCCTCCGCAGAGAGATCAGCGAGAAGCTCGGGGTTAAGCTGTTCAATAAACAAATTGCAGAGCGGCTTCCGAAGAACGTTACGTTGTTGCCTTATGACACGGTATTTGAACGATTTGACCAGAAGGTGCCCGCGAAGCTCATGATTCTCGTCCCACGGGAGCCGGTCCCCGATGAGGCGTTGCAGGAGGCCCTCCGAAACCTCAGTGCCGAGGAGGAGGAACTCTGGGAGAGCATGAATTGCGGGTGAATCGTCGCTAGCTTGTATCCGGCCGGAGTGCTACATTCGCCACTCCGAGAGAAACCCCTCACGACCTAGGCGCTGCGTCCTGACCAATACGCATGATCAACGATCATCCTCATGTGTACTTGACTGCCCGCTCCCTAGCACCATCTCACGAACCTCGTTGTCGCTAAGATAGGCTGCAAGCATCCGCGGGCCGTCCTCGGTGTCACCCCTCACGATGAAGTTATTGTTGATTGTAATCGTCGGCTCCGCAGTTCCTCGGGTCGCTTTACGCTCTTTCCGGCTCCGTGTAAAATCCACAAGCGCCTGCGCAAACGTGAGAGCTGCCGTAGCGGAGCTTGTGACGGTGACGATGAGTGTCTCCATCGTTGTCCAGTCCAACGAGTGAAGCGGCTCCTCGCTAGTGCTGGTCGAGTATGTTGCCTCGCTCACAGGAGGCTGGTTAGCTAGCTGCACATCTAGCCCGGCTATGGTAGCCAACTCTATCGCTAGATCTTCAGCGAGATCTGGGTCAACTGTGAGTACGATGCGCTCATTCATTGGATACCCCTTTCATCTTCGAATCGCTGATCGTCGTATGGTCCATACAAGGCGTTCACCAGGGCCTCGCTGTGCCAGCGCGCATCGATCTCACACGGGTTCCAGAGATAGAAGCGCCTTCCTCGCATGAGAAGCTGTCTGCCCAACGCTCGCTTCGTTTGCAGCCCTTCGAGCGCTGATTTCTTGACCGCTGCCTCGGAGTTCTGCCGAAGCATCTGATTGAAGCGCCTGTCGTCCTCGGTAGCAAGCCGCTCAGCCTCGTGCCGCGCTTCGTGAATCTGAGAGTTGGTTGCAAAGCCCTCCTTCCAGAGCAGCCTTTGAGCCGACTCGTGATCCAGCCAGAATAGGGCCGGGTTAGCGAGGAGCCACGTACCCCATAGGACGGCCTCCCGGTCCACCATGGCCAAACCGTCGCCGCGGTCGGCAGCGGTGGTGAGACGTGACCATTCAACGTCCCATCCCTCGGAGGTAGCCACCTGGGGATCGACGGTGACATCGAACCTCTTCGCAGCGATCCACTGCAAACTTAGAATGCAGAACGCCGCGACAAGATCGTCTTCAAGCCTCAGATGTCGTGCTAGGAGATCATCGGACTGGTATCGCGGCCACGCTAGGAAGTCGGAGTGTATCGGCGGGAGCTCAACGCCCTCCATGTACCGCACGAGCAGTAAACTGTCATCCCGTTCCGTCACGAGCGTCTTCGCGAGCGCTGTGCAAAACAAGAGCGGGTTTATCGGCGCAAGCAGCGGCGTGAGACTGACGGCTCTCCTCATTTCGCGACTCCGCTCCACACTTCCGGTGAAGCGGTTGGAGATCATCTCCTTAACGAGGGCTTGCGCCGGTTCCGAACATAGTGAGAATATGTCAAGCTGCGACCGGCCAGCCGAATCTAGCGTGAGGTACGGGCGAGTCCCTGACGTTTCGTCTGAACCGCGAGCGAAGAGGGTATTCGGCGCTTGCGCCAGATGCTCCAGGACCACGAAGAACTCGATTAGGCGTCCTTCCCGTGACAGGATGATTGCCGCCGATTCTAGATCAGTCAGAGACTTGACGGGATCGAGCTGACTCTCTATCAGCCCGCGCGCGAAGTAGCCGCGTGCGTAGTTCGGGCTAACCGTCAACACGTTGTCAAGACTCGCTATCGCCCGCTGCGCCTGGCCCTGCGCAGCCCGGTTGTAGGCGAGGCGGACCTGGCGGTCATGTTTAAGGCGAAGGAGCACCACACCTCGCCCTAGCGCACCGGCGCCATCGTAGATGACATGGGCGTAGATGGAGCCCTTGAGGCGTCGCACTATCAGACGGCCTCCCAGCCCCCGGCCCGCCGTACCGGCGGGGCTTGGCCGAGTCGAACCGACACCGGCGCACAGGTCCACACACCCTACGAGACGTCATCCATGAGAGCCTAGTGGACCGAGGTGGTCAATGTTGGCATCTCCCCGCCCGAAATCGAGTTCAAAGCAGTGCGGCGACCCACAGGGACCGATACTGGCTGTGGACCCATACCGATAACCGGGCTCGAAACCGCCCCCGGACCTCAGCTCAGGTCAGATACGGCTTGCCCGCTGCTCTGAGGTGCTCTCAGGTCAGCTCAGATTCGCTCACTGAAGTACCACGGGAAGTACCACGGCGCGCCAGGCTCCGTGCGACGTGCTGGGAGCTAGGCGCATCCGATATGCGCCTAGTCAGCCGCCGACTCTGAATGTGGAGGCGCAGGACCGGTAGGTGCGTCATTTTCTTGTCTCGATTCGGTCGCGCTTGCATCGAGATGGGTCGGCCGTAACAATCGGCATATGCCTAGAGGATCTCCGCAGCGCAGGCCGCCGCGCAACTATTCAACACCAGCGACAAAATCCCATCAGCCCCCTGTCAGGCAGTCGAAGTCCGAACGTGCGCGTGCCGCGCAATCCCAGGTCCCAAGAGCTCCGAAGGCGACACGCCAACGTAAGCGGAAAGCGAAGCGCGCGCCAGGGAAGGCTGAGCGCGCTGTCTACGCGGTCATCAACCGCGGCGGCGATGCCATCGCGGTCTTTCTTGCAGCCATCGCGGCAACCGCGTCGTTTCTCGGGCTACCGCTGCGGTTCGCTGTGCTCACATTCTCTCTCGCGACGGGCGCTGCCGCTCTTAAGCTCGATAAGCGTCCACGGATCATCGGTGCATCTGCGTGTGCGCTTGGTTTGATCGGTACAGGTGTAATCTGGGTAGCTGGCATAGGGACTTCATCCGTTCCGGACGTGCCTCGTGCGACCGCTGAGATGAGGCTGAAGCTCGTCTCGGACATAAACGCCGTCCGCAAGCAGAAGGGCATCGCTCCGTTGAGTTTTGACCCGGCGCTCTCGTCTACGGCGCAGCAGCAGGCGCACTACGACACTGAGGCGAACCTCGGTGGACTGGCAAGCGCCAAATTCGCCCCCATCAATCGCAGAACGAACATGTGGGCGGAGACGAGCGGGGTTGGACCATCTTGGACTGAGATCTGGGAATCGATCCATGCATCGATCGAAAAGAAGGCCACCAGCTACAAGAATTCTGTCCCAACGATCTCCTGGTCAATCGGTGCAGACACAGGCAAGAATGCGCCTGCGCCCGTGTTTTCGCCCGACTTCAACACCATCGGAGTTGGCTATGAGTCAATTACGCCTGACGAAGTTGTTATTACGTTCGATGTCACGGGACCACCAAAGCCGAACGGCAGCTCATGGGCGAATTTTCCCCCCGACATGATCTGGATACGCCTGACCGACAACACAAAGCACACGAGCGTTGGGGGAGCCCTGAATGTCCCTTAAGCGTTCTGAGCACGCAACCTAAGCAGCCGTGTCTATCAGCGGGGATGACTACGCTGGATTTAGCTCCTAGGCTGGTTTGTCCCAGGAGTCCGGCCAGAGGGACTCCCCGCAGCACCACACTAGTGATGCCCGTACGGACCGGAAGCGAGTCTCGACTCGCGCGGCGCCGCGCAACCCGTCGCAAGCGAGCCTGTTGACGACTGCTCACCGTTAGGCTCCCTGCCAGTCCGAAGCAGAAGTCGGGCCGCTGGTTTGCGTCCTCACAAGTGATGTCGCTGGTGGTGGCTACCATCGGAGCATGAGTAGATGCACAGCACCGGTAAGGGGCCATCGCACAGCGAGCGGTGCCGCCGCCTGTCCTGCCTGCGGCGGCGGCTACGGTCGGTACGGCGGCTACGGTGGGTACTCGCCTCGGCCCTACTACCCGCCGGCTTACGAGCCGCGCAGCGGTGGAGGCGGCACGAGCAGAGGAGGCGGGTCCAGCAGAAGCGCGCGGCCGAGCTGGTCGTCAAGCAGCTCGACCGTAACCTACACGCCTGCCGAAGTGCGGTCGCTAACTCCTGTCCGCCGTACGGTCGAGGAGCGAGCGCGTGCCCACCCTGACATTCGCGACGTCTTCCTCTGCCACGCTTGGGATGACCGGCACGGTGCTGCCAAGGAGATGCACGACCTGCTCGAATCCAACGACGTGTCGGTCTGGTTTAGCGAGAAGGACGTCATGCTCGGCGCACCGTTGCTTCGCGCAATCGACAAGGGCCTAGCGAAGTCGCGAGCGGGGATCGTGCTGGTCACCCCCGCGCTGCTGACCCGCCTCGCGTCGGAGGGGATCGCGGATAAGGAGCTCTCGGAGCTGCTGGCGCGCGACCAGCTCATTCCCGTTGTGCACGAGACGACTTACGAGGCTCTCCGGGAGGTCAGCCCCTTGCTCGGCTCGCGAAGCGGCCTAAGCACTGCAGAAGACTCGATGGCGGACATCGCAGCCAAGATCGCCGAGCTGGTCGACGTCGACGTGTAAAGGCTGAGGTAACCTTCCGCCCCTCTCCCCTCCGTGAGCCGGACCGGGCTCACTCAAAACACCAGCACGAGGACTTGCCGCTCGCGCTCGGCCTGGGCTGTTCCCGCCCGCGCCCAGGAGCAGGCGGCGCTCGCTTAGCGCGCGCTCAGCAGCGCCGCGAAGCGCTCACGGTTGGGCAGCTCCAACAGTGGATAGCCAAGAATGATGTGCAGGTTCACCATCGCCTGCACGTAGGCGTGGTGCAGCAGGCGCACGGTCACCTCTGAGCCGAGGCCGAGCAGGGTGGTGTGTACCGCAGCGTCCTGTTTGGCGATCTTCCCCCAGTCCTCGCGGCTGACACTGCCCGCGTTCAGCAGGGCGAGCGCTCGCCCTCGGCTTGCGCTCGGTGCGGCCACTCCTTGCCGTTGGCGGCGAACTGCTCGGCCACCCTGAAGGGGTTCTGAGGGATGTGCACGAGCGCCCCGCGCAGGCCGCGTTCCTCGCGCGCGGCTAGGTCAAAGCGCGACACAAGTCCCTGGCGGCGCAGGCTGTTGCCGTTGTCGTAGAGGATGGCCTTGTCGCGTAGCAGCGTGAAGAGGCCGCCCACCAGCGGGATGCGCAACGCCAGCGCGGACTTCCAGCCCAGGCCTGCCGAGGCGCTGACGACGATCAGCTCGTCCGCGACCTGAAAGTCCTCACCCACGTTCTCCGCGCGCGCGGCGCGGTCAGCGAGACCCTGCATCCACTGATCGCCCATGTTGTCGTAGACGCCGCCGTCGTGCAGGGCGAGGAAGCGCGCGCGGCGTGCTTCCTCGCGCCTGCCGTTGAAGTGAAAGCGGGTGGCTCGCAGCCAGGTCGCGGGGAACACGAACGGGAAGGCTGCCGAGGCCTGCACGGCGGTGTGTAGTCCGAGCTTGCCGGGCCGGCCCAGGCCGAAGCGGTAGCTTGAGAGAAAGCGCCCGGAGAAGTACATGTGCTCCCCTGCGTGCAGCTCAGTCGCGCAGATGACGTGATCGACCTTGGCGTTGACCTGCTCCAAGCGCGTGCGCCGGCCGCCTGGCGAGAACAGCGTGGCGGCGTAGGCGCGCGCGCATACCCGCCCGCGCAGCGCGGCGTTACCCGCCAGCACCAGCACCCCGGCGCCGAACACCAGTACCCTCCAGCCGATCGCCAAGGGCAGGAACCAGGTGCCGGCCGCCACGAGGATCAACAGCAGCAGAAGCCAGGCCAGGTACAGCCACGTGATCCACGCGCCGAACAGCGCCCCGCGCCCGGCCACGCAGCGCGCGACACCGGCCACCGTGTCCTCGAGTTGCTGCTCTGAGCAGCTGGTCAGGTCGAGATCCTGCGCCAGCACGCCGTTGGCCAGCGACCCACCGGACACAGAGGCGACCGAGACGACGTCCTTCATGCGCTCGGCGTCGGCCAGGTACAGCAGCACGCCGAGCGCGAACACGCAGGCGCGGTGCCCGCCGCCGGAGAGCGCGAGCGCGGTGCGCGCACCCATCAGAGTGTGAATCTCTTGATCGGTTTCTTCGCCACCTTGATCAGTTCCTCCCCCCTTGGCACCGACGCCTTGCGCCTGCGGATGGAGGCCAGCAGCGGCCGGCCCTCGGCGAGGGCAATCTTCTGGCCGGACCCATCGCCAAAGCGCCAGATCTCCCTGCGCCCGCCGACGCCGATCAGCAGCCCCACCGACCCGAGCGGGCTCTTGGAGCCATCCCCAGCATCGACTAGGTCGCTGCCGGTGTAGAGGATGTTGAGCTCGGCGTCGGGGCGATGGGTCCCGCCGGGCTTTGAGGAAATCGGGTCGAGCGCCTCGCGCAGCGCCGCCAACGTGACCTCGTGCGGGAAGTGGTAGCTCCCGCCTTCGCGCACGCTTGAGACGATGCTGACCTGCGGCTTGATCTTCTCCGCCAGCTCCAGGTTGACGCCGTGCTTTGAGCCGTGGTGGGGGACCTTGAAGACTTGGGCCAGCAGCGGCTCGGTTCCGCCGGCGCGCCGCAGCGCGGCGGTGACGGCGCTCCTTTCCGGCCCCAGCTGGGGAAAGTCGACCAGCACCTGCCCCCAAGAGAGCGTCTGCGCGTCCGCGCCCAGGATCAGGGTCTGGGTGCTCGGCAGGTTCAGATAGGACCTGTCCGCCGCGCGCTTTTCTCCCGGGCGCTTCTCATATGTGTTGACCGCCGGGAACTCGATCTTCAACGCGAGTGAGGCGTCGTTCGGGTCGATGCCGTAGGAGTCAAAGCGGCTGCGCAGCGAGATGCCGGGGGCGAGCACCGTGATCTTGACCTTGCCCAGGTAACGAGTGGTGCCCGCCGAGGGCTGCATGTGCACGATCTCGCTGTCCTCCAGCTCGCGCATCATCCGGTAGTAGGCGGGGCCGGGATGGTAGTAGCCCGGCTCCCACAGCTCCCGCAGATGCCCATCGCCGAAGCGGCGCATGAGCGCGCCCATGCCGGAGATGTGATCGTCGTGGGGGTGGGTCGCCACGACCAGCGTGAGCAGCGGCTTGGTCTCCGCCAGCAGCCCGGCGCCGATCAGCTCATTGATCAGCGCGAACAGCTTCGGCGCCTTGACGCAGTCCACGATCACGCAGCGACGCTGCCCGGGCGCATGCTCGGGCAGCAGCAGCAACTGAGTGTCCCCGTCGCCCACATTCAGCACGAAGTAGACGAGGTCGGCCGGCTTGCAGGCTTCCGCGAAGCCGCCGGCTTCGCCGAGCAGGGACCTGTCGAGATCACTCGCTGGCATCAGGCGCCCATCGTCATCTCGTCCTCGCCGTGGCGCTCCGCCGGCTGCTCGCGCGCGGGCTCGGCGAGCGCCTGCTCGAACTCCTCAGCTCCCTCCACGAGCCCCGAGTTTGAGGCGACGGCCGGCTTGAGGACATCCGTCGTCTTGCCGGCGGCTGCCCCGCCACTGCCGCCCGAGGCGTTGGGATCCTCTGAGCTTCCGCGGGGCGTCGTGTCAGGGGGCTCGTCTTCGCGGGACTCCTGTTCGATCAGCTCCATGTACTCCTCGCCGATCACGCCCGAGGCCGCCGCGCTCGCCTGCGCCTTGGCCCGGTCGCGGGCCTCGGCGGAGACGTCGAGCAGCCGTCCCTTCAGCCAGTGATGCGGGTCCCGCGGGACTCCTCCACCTCCACCTCCCTCCCCGGGGAGCCGGGTCACGAAGGCGGCGAAGGCATCCCCCACGATCAACTCGCGCTCGCGCATGACTTCTCGCAGGCCCTCGTCCTCGTCCTGTGCCACGGGCACGATCCGCCGCTCACGCAGGACGCCCAGCAGCGCATCGGCGCCGACCGCTAAACGGTGACTGTCCTCCTCCTCGCCGAAGCGCAGGCGCCCGCGCACGTCCACGCGTGGCCAGGAGCTGAGCACGAGTCCTGCCATCTGCTCGTGCAACTCGTCGATGACGATGTAGCGCAGGTCAGCCCAGCGCTTGTCCTCGTGCGGGGTCTTGGGATCGAGCAGCTCCTCTATGCCCGACGGAAGCCAGGGCTCGATGTCGGCCAGATCCTCAGGGCCGGGCAGTGAGGGCAGCCAATCAGATCCTTCGCCGGACGGGGCAGCACTCACGTGACTACGGCCGATACGCTCAAGCTGGACATATCCCGATCAGCGGAAAGTATAGCGACGCGGCTCAAACATGTCACCCGGCTAGGTCTTTTAGTCGCTTTCGGCGCTTTTAGGAACGTCGGTGCCCCGCTTTTTCCGTTCGCTCCATCCATAGTCAGGATCTTAGAACTAGCCGCAGACAACGACCCGCACGGTACACGCACGCCGGAGTAGGCATGCGGCCAAGCCTGCCGGGCCACTGTGCCGTGACGACCCCCGCCTTGCTACGGCGGGTCAGTGGACATGCGCCCGGTTCGCAGGTTTCCGTCCGGACGGACCGATCGCCCAGAGTACAGCGGAGACCGCCGTGAAGACGTTGGCTCCAGTGGCCTGCGCGGCGGAGTCGGCGGCTGTGTCGCTGGTCTTCCGGGCCCCGACGATCATGACGTCTTCAGTAACTCCTGACCACTCGGAGACTCAGTCGCTTTCACGGGGCAGGTCCCGAACCCGGATGTAGACGGTCGCTGGCCGCCGCGCCACTCGGATGCTTCGGCATGCGGCATGCGAATCGTCCATTGGGGGAGCCCGCGGAGGGTGGATCGAGACGCCCGCTTTGCTCAGGCGAAGCAGCGGTGCGGACCGGTCATAGGCGTTTGCATGGAGCGATGCGGCCGGGCCGCCTGCTGGCCGAGCTGAATGGTCCAAAGAAGTCGGGGAAGTTCAGTCGCGCGTGGGTATCGTGGCTGCCTGTGAGTACACGTCTGCCTTCCGCCACGCACAAGCTTGCCTCGTGAGTCGGCGAGACCCTCGGGATCTGCTGGCGACTATCGTCACTGCTGAGGAAGCTCCGACGAACGAGAGCCGTTCCGGCTCTACTACACCGCTGGAGGACCGGTCATTCTCGCGGCGCCCAGATGGCCCGATGACGAGCCCGTGCTGTCCTCCGTGGAAGTGGACGATTGGCCTTTCGGCGACAGAACACTACCGGAAGCTCGCTGCTTCTGTCGGTCATAGTTCCACATACGCAACAGAAGACTACGGGAGGCAACACGGTAGATAATGCCCCCGCAGGACGTTTGGATTCAGCCGGCTATCCCCCGCTCTCAGGGCCGAGGCAAAGAGGACGCCCCTTGCGGCGCGTCGATCACATCGAGCCGAGCCGGTTGACGAGGAAAGGACGCCACTCGAACGGCCCGCTCGGCACGCCGCCAGCCCTGACAAAAGCCGTTTTGCTAGCGCCGGCGCCTGACCCGGCCCCGCAGAATGACCAGATTGACAACGAGGATCAGAATCACGACAATGACTGTGCCGCCACCATCCTGCGTGAGGAAGCGCCACGTAACCTGGACCTCGAGCTCAAAGGTCCGGAGGTAGGCGAACCCCAAGAGCGCTGCGAAGCCTCCGATGACCGCGGCAATCGCCCGTCGGGCAACGAGCATCCAATACGCGGCCGGGTGTTTGATCCGCGAGTGGATGATGCTCCACAATTGTGCGGCAAAGCCGATGACCGTCGGCACTGGCGAGAGGATGCCGTGTATTGGAGATCTACGTGAGGTACCGGCGTTCGGTTCAAGCGTCGCCTGCCGAGCCTCGAAGGCGACGAGCCGTCGACTCCTGTAGATCCTCATGGCCACTAGAAACATCGTGACCGGCCGATCCGCCACCTCGTCTAGTTCGGCTTCCCAAGCCTCAAGGAACTCGCGACTACCCGACGGCAACGATTCTGCCGCGCGTCGCACGCGTCGGCGGCTGATCAGGGGAAGCCACGCACGAGCCTCGGTCTTCGCGAGGTCACTCGCCACGTCCCGCAACAGGACCAAGCTGACCGTGACCCCCAGGACGGCGACTCCAACAATAAGCCCGAGAACTATCGCGATCAAAGCGGGAGGCCCTTCGCGGAGGGTATGGCTCTCATGACATGAGCCCGGCGTTGAGCACGGACCGCCGCTGCGGCAGCTACTCGCTCGCCCTCTCCAGATAGGCGATATAGCCGCTTTCGCGGGCGCTTGACGACAGCTGGGTCCACGTCCTCCCAGCGCCAGTTCAGCAGACCGTAACGGTGCATTCTAAGAAGCGCGGGATACAAGCTTCCGCTCTTTAGCCCGGTCGCTCTGGCAATGTCAGATCCCGACAGCTCTTCCATCGGATTGCGTGCAAGCGTTGCGAGGATCTGGTCGCTCTGCTTCGTGATGCGACGATTTGCGAGCGGCGTGATCCCGAAACGCGATGCAGTTCCCTCCTTTGCGGACTCGTCGGCATCGCTGCCGCTGACGATGTCTTTAGCTTCCATAGCGCTTATCCTACCTAGGTCGTTTAGCTTAGTCTACATAGGTATCGTCGCCTGTCAAGCTCCGCAACGCGGTGTCTCGGCATGACCGCCGCAGTCGCTAATCCACGAAGTGATCTGCCCCCTGTAGTGTGGAATTGGGGTTTTGGAATCCTTCGGCGGCCAGGGACAAGCCGGCGTCGCGCCGACATGGCGGGCACTAAACACCAGCCGCCAAAGGACGTGCAACGCCCTGGCCGTTCCGCCGGCTTGGGCTGCGATCTACTCGTCAATGGTGATCAGCGGCACTTCCCGGTCGTAGCTCATACGAATCAGTCCGCCGGCGATGTCGGCCGGAATACCGAGATCGAGAAGTAGGTTCGTCTGTATGACGAGCAGGAGTCGTGCAAGCGCATAGATGCGAGCCGGGTTCTCTGCGGGGTTTGGGCCGCTGGGGCTCAGATGGACGAGCGCGTTACGCGTGTCCACGAGCTTGTCGGCGAGATCGTCGTCGAGCTTTGGCACGTCGGGGAGGGTGTCAGCAGCTCTCTTCACCATCCAGCGCGCTCGTTCCTTTGCGGTCTGTTCGTTTGCGTAGGCGAGTGCCTGCCGGTAGTGGCGCCGCTTGTCCTTGTCCGAAATCGCAGGCTTCAGCATCTTCTCGATGTTGCCTTCATGTTCCGCCTGCTCCACGACCGGCTCGTTGTGTAGCTGGCGGTGGTAGCTCTCCAAGAAGCTCATCCGCATGATCGCCTTGGACTCCTGAAGCATGTCCTCCGAGAGCGCCGCGATGGTGTACTCGGCCGCTGGCCCAAGGTCATCCCAGAGCTTCCACCATGCGCGGATGAAGTCGTGCGACGTGTCGTAGATCGCTGCGAATGGAACGAGCATCCGGTCGTAGGCGTGCTCTGTCTTGGCGTCGAGAGCGTGCGCCTGCGTCAGCACTTCAACTTCCGTCTGCCCGCCGCCCGGCGTTGGGATTCCGAGCTTCAGCTTCTTCCGACTCGTGGGGCCGCGCGCCGCAAACATGGTTAGGGCTTCCAGCGGAATGAGCCACTGCTCCTCCAGCGTGGCAAGCGTCGTCCCCGGCGGCGGTGTGATCAGAGCTTCCACGTCGATCTCTTGCGATTCACTGAAGTGCCCTTCGTCACGCAATGCGCCCCGTCGGAACATGATGGCCCCGTCTCCGACCTCGACGTTCTGGACAGCGAGGCCGTCGGCAACCCACGGTCGCGTGCCCTCCCGCGGGTTGTCTTCGTCTTTCAGCCACTCCCGCAGGGAAATCTCGCGAAGCCCCGCAAGCCGAATGAGGGCTCGATCGAGCGTGATGTGCGCGGCGTCATCGAAGTGCATCCCTCGCAGCAGAACCTCGCCCCTGACCTCCGTGACACTCCAGGGGTGCCCGCCCATCCGGTGCGTGTTACGCAGAGCCATTGGCCACGCCAGCGTCAGTGCGTTGCCGTCAGGGTCTTCCCCAAGCAGCACATTCGCGTGGAGCTGTTCGGGGTGCAGGTCCCACCCCATGTCGAGCAGGTCCAGGTACGCGCCTGTGGCCGGGTCGAAGCGGAGGTTCCCGTAGCCCCACTTCTCGGGCTTCCCAGGGACCCACCACCTCGTCCACTCGTGTTCGTCCATCGGTACTCGGTCTTCGGGGGACCCTCTAGGTCCACCAGTCGTCGAACTGCTTGCGCCAGCCTTCGACATCGGCATGGGGCAACTCAGACACGGTTGTCGTTTTCCCGTACTTCCCGCCCGATTTCGGTAGGAAGCCACCTACCGACGTCCCGACGAGCAGTCCGGTCGCCCCCACGATCCAAACACGGTCATGCAGTTTTGCGCCCGCTGGCAGCGCCCGCACCCCAATGTTCGGGGTGGCTGCCAGAGCGGCGGCTGCCACCGGGGAGACCTGGCCCACGCGCAGGGCGCGAATCGACCTGTCGAGGCCCGCCAGGAACGCGACCTCGGTACCAATGTCGCCCGAAAAGAGGTAGGGGTCGAGCAACAGCAACTCACCGCCGCGACAGGAGAAGCGCCACCGCAGGTATGACTCGAGCTCGCCAGCAGTCGAGACACGACGCAACGCCGCCGCCGCTCGCGCCTGCACCTCGAGCTCTACGGCGGCTAGAGCAGCTGCGGTTTGCTCACTTGCACTCGGCGGAGCTTGGCGATCTCCAACGACAACGTTCGTCGGGTCGCCGCCGCCCACCACGCTGATGCTGATGCTGACCGTTTCGACCCTGTTCGCCACCGGCCACTCATCGAGGAGTCTGCCGTCCGGACCGAATAGCGCCACGCCCAGTTCGGTCTTTCGCGGACCGCGAGGCACGCGAGCCGTTAGGAGGTGGTCGCGCCACGAGTTGCGATGCGCCCTGGTCGGCGCGCCTTGGTCCGAGGGCAGGTCGGATAGTCGGATTTGGCGCCGAAGCACAGGCAGGCCGTTGTCCGCCGAGGTAATGAGCAAGCTGCAACTCAGCGGGTCGATCCGAGTTGGGTCCCATCCGAGGTACATATTGAGGTCTGACTCGTCCCCCTTCTCGAGCCTCATCCCGACGATCCAAGCGTCCGCCTCCATCCTCCCCACAACGAATACGCCGGGAGGGTCCAACTCCGACCCTGCCGGCCAGCCGACAGCCACGGTCGCCTCCGGCCAGTTGCCGAGCTGCGCCTCGTCGCTCGCTCGCGTCCAAGTCACGTCCGTCGTAGGCATCTCGCAATGCCGAAGGTTTCCTACGGCGCCTCGCACGGGCCGCTGAACCCCAGCGACCACCGTGCCAGCCGGACTGGAATGCGAGGTTGGGATCTGAACGACCGGCGACCACTCACTGCTCTCGATCACAAGGTCCCAGCCGTCCGGAGATTCCTGCGCGAGCAGCTTATCGACCGCCGACTCCCAGTCCTCCATTGCGATGAACCTTCGGACGACGCGCACCCCGGGAAACGGTTCATCGTCGAGTTCCCGCCCGGGATCGAACTCCGACAAGCCAGACAGGCGGCCCGAGATCGAGGGCTGAATCTTCGCCCAAGCATCCCAGCTCAACGCAGCGACCTCCCCGGGAACAGTGAGCAGAGACCCGCCCACCACGGTCCAGCGCTCGCCGTCACGCACGCACAGCGCGGACAGCACGGCACGCTCGCCGTCCTCCGGCTTCAAGTCCAACGGCAGCGCCGACACGCCCTCCTCCTCTCGCTCTCGCAACCGGTTGCCTCACCGAACTCGGTGCTCACTGTGTCCGCCGCCTCCGGCAGCAGAGGCTTAAGGCACGCCATCAGCCGAACACCGGACAGCTTGGGGCTTCGCTACACCTGCGCCCTTCGCCGTGCATCGAGCATGTAGTCAAGGAGAGGCTGCGGGCCACGCCGCACCACCCGTTGCGCGGCCTGTCGCCGGATCAGCGCGTTCATGGCCGCATTTGGGTCTTGGACGCTGATCGGCGCCTGCGCTGCTCGGGACTTCGCATTTTCGCAAGCACGCACGGCGTCAGCCTGGGACGCAAAGCTCTGGCCGGACGTGCCGATGACCTGACCGTTGGCGGCGATCATGTGCCAGAACCAACGACCGGCCTTATCGGGCTGGACCTTGTATTTCGTGATCCTGTCGAGCATCTTGACCTCCTCGGATTGGGGGATCTTGATGGTGGCACTCAGATCGGACGCGATGCGAACGTAGGTTCGTGGCCCTGAGCATCTGTCGGAACGCCGACCTATCATCTTTTGGTCCTAATGATCCAGATTTTTCTAAGCCACAACACACGGGACCGCAAATGGGGCGAATGGCTCATGCGCTCGGCGGCGACTCACGGCATAAGTCCATACCTTGCCGAGCACGACGTGCAGCCCGGAGGCGTCTTGGCATCGAAGATCGAAAAGGCGATCGACGACAGCGCTGCTATGGTCGTGCTAATCACCGATAACAGCGTCAACTCCGCCTACGTGCAGCAGGAGGTGGGCTATGGGCGGAAGGCAAAGAAGCTCATCATTCCCGTGGTGCAGGTCGGCATCACCAGTGAGCAACTCGGGATGCTGCAGGGCGTCGAGTACGTCTCGTTCGACTTCGATAGCCCGCATGAGGGACATACGCAGCTTACGGCTGCGTTGCACGACCTTGCGCGGAAGCACGCCAAGCGCGGCCCCAACCAAGAGCTCGTTGTCGCAGCCGCCTTCGCCTGCCTCGTTCTGCTGCTGCTGACTCTCGACTCGTAGCGGTTTCTATCCGAAGCAGATCTAGCCAGGCCGAGGGCCAAACGCGAGCTCCATGAACGCCGCCTCATGAGGGCTCGGCGCATAGTCCGCATAGCGCTGAGTTGTCTCGATGTCGCGGTGGCCCATCCACTCCTGAAGGGTTCGCATTGGTGTTCCTGCGCCAGCCATGCGCGTGCCGAACGTGTGCCGGAGGTCGTGGAATCTGTGAGACTCATCGAGCCTTGCTGCTTTGAGCGCCCGGCGATAGCGGCGGAGGATGGCTGCCTTGTCGAGCGGCCCCTCTACATCAGGATCTGCGAATACGAGATCGTCGTCAGCTGGCCAGCTCGACGCCTGATGCAGCTGGCTCAGCTCGCCAGCGAGCGCATCCGCCATCGGCACGCTGCGTGTGGAGCGGCGCGACTTCGGGGTGCCGAACTCGCCGAGTACGTAGTTCTGGCGGACACGTATGCGCCCTGCGGTCCAGTCCACGTCTCGCCAGCGAAGCGCGACCAGCTCGCCCTGCCGGAGTCCTGTCATCGCTGCCGTGAGGTAGAGCGCTCGGTCTATGCGCTGATAGCTGCCTTCGATGGTGTTGTCGGCGAGGATCTGGATCTCGTGTGGCTCCAGGAAGCGGATGTCCTCGTTTCGAGGGACGCCCGGCAGATCGACGTGCCGGGCGACGTTGGCCGATACCCAGCCGTTGCGCTCAGCGAAGTTCAGGAGCGCGCTGAGGGTGCCGATGTAGTTGCGCACCGTCTTGGCGCCTGCTGGCCTGCCATAGCGTCGGTCGCCTTTGAGCTTGGGGCCGGGACGACGGCCGTGCTCCATCATGTGCATGAGGTCTCGGACGTCCTCGACGCTGATCGTTCGCACGTCTTTGCTGGCGAAGAATGGGTTGAGCCAGATGCGCAGGATGCTCTCAACGGCCGTCGTGGTCGCCTTCTTGCGCCCTCGTCGGGTGAGATTGGCGAGGTAGCGCTGTCCCAGGTCGTCCATCGTCAGTGCATCGCTCGCTGGCCGCGCGGGCTCGACGGTGGTCATCAACTCGCGCAGCTTCTTCTCGGCCTGGGCGCGCGTCAGGCCGTCTCGGGTTCCTGGCGTGCGCTTCGGTCCGACACGGCGCTTGATCTGGACGCCGTCGACGCTCCACTTGCCGTACCACGTGTGCCGACCGCTGCCGTCCCGGCGGGTGAGCAGGCTGCCCATGCCCGGCGCCCGCCGAGATGCCTCCTTGCGCCCGCCGCCTTTGCTGCTTGCCTCGTCGGTGTACTGAACCGCCATCTCGTCCTCCTGTAGTTGGAGGCTCCGAGGAAGCGTCTTCGTTGGAGGAGCAGCCCGCGTCGGGCGGATATCCTGCTCCTCGTGCCGAAGGCCAGATCTTCGGTGCCACGGCCCCGGGTGCTCTAACACCGCGGGGCCAGTTTTCCTTGACAAGGCGATTCTAGGCCGTACTCGGGCCTGCACGCAAGGCCACCGACGAATCGATTCGACTGGGGGCGGGAGCTATGTCGGACTATGCGGCCGAGGCCCCGTGTTTGCTGGGGTTTTGGGTCGCCGGCTGCGCCTCGCCCGCGGGTTGTCCGGCGTCGTTTGTGGGAAGAATGTGGGAAGACTTGCGGGGAGGAATCCAGCGCGGGCTCCCTCGGGCCCTCCGGCCATTATCCATAGGGCGAGCTAGGCGAGCAGTTCATCGTCTATCCCTTCCACGCCTCCATCGGGCGGATCAAGCACCCATCGCTTCAGCGCCTTTCTCGCAAGATCGCGCGTCTCTCTCGACGCCATCAGGCACCACATACCTTGAACGCGCAATCTCGTAGCGCCTCCGTCCGGCTGTCGTGCCATACCAGCGGACCTCATAGTTGCCCGGAGGTGGCGCACCGCGCCCGCCCGTGGCCGAGAACGTCAAGGTGTGCTCATCGCTGCCCATGCCGTGCCGTGGCATCCTCCAAAAGTCTCCCGATGGCAGGCGAATAACCGCTTCGACATGCCCGAGAGCGGACACACTCACAGGCGGCACACCGGTACATCGCAGAATGACTGTGCTCGCGGTGCTCAGGATGCCAGGTCGAGGTTCCTTTGAGTAGAGCGACCATCCCACCTCCCACGCCGCGTCGCCGCGCAGCCGATACCACGCCCAGATACAAACCCAGATGAGCCCTATCAACGCCAGCAGGCCCACGACGCCGCCAATGAGTGCTGACACCAGCACTCGACCAAACGACGCCTGGCCGACGACCAGACCGTGACGGATCGTCTGAAACGGGTGCGAGACACCCCACGCGCTGCCAACGATCGCGCCAGCGGTCGGCACGAGGACCAGCATCGGCAGTCTTCCCAACGCCGCCTCCGTCGCGGACCACGACCGCCGGAACACACGCCAACGTGGAAAGCGTGTTGGAAGGCCGTCAGCCATGCGCACAGCCCCCTATTTCAAGTCGGCTGGCTTCGAGCGTCTTACTCGCGCGGGTCACTCAGCGCGGCGCTGTAGGAAACCGAGCGCATCCGACGCGCCGCCTCGTGCGCGCGCCTCGGCAAGAGATGGGAGTAGACATCGACCGTAGTGGAGGTCTTCGCATGGCCCGCGAACGCGGCCACGAGCAGGATGTCCTCCCCCTGGCTGATCGCGTTTGTGATCGCCGTGTGCCGAAGGTCATGCAGCCGGATCGTGCTCGGGAGGCCAGCCCGGTCCGCGTAGCGCCGGAAGACCCTCGTGACCATGCGCGGGCTCAGCGGACGGCCGGTCGGTCGCACCACGCCATCGCGGCCACGCTTGCGCTCGATGGTGGCGAACACCGGCGCGTTGTCGCACGTATCCACGGCTGCGGCGTACAGGGCCTCCAACGCCTCCTGGGCGCCATCGAGGATCGGGACCAGCCGCTCGCCTGCCTCGGTCTTCGTCGTGAGCCGGATGTCGTCCTCGTCGCCCTCGGCCACTTCCTCGGGGTCGTCGTAGTTGCCGATGCTGCGCCGGATGTACAGAACGCGCTCCAGCAGGTCCACGTCGCCCCACTGGAGCCCGACCAGCTCGCCGCGCCGCAGGCCGGTGTCGAGCGCGACCGTGAAGAACAGCCGCCACCTGGGCGAGCACGCCTCCAGGAAGCGCGCGATCTGCGCCGGGCTGAGCGCCGTTCCACGCGCCCGCCTGCGCTGCTTCTGACCGCGCTTGCGTGGTGCGCTCGCGGGGTTGACCGTCAGCAGGCCCGCGTCCTGGGCGAACGCGAACATCGCGTGCATGTGGCGACGGATCTTCGCAACGGTCTCCTCGCTCAGACCATCCGCGCGCTTGCGGCCGAGCAGGGCCTTGACCATCTGCGGCTTACAGTCGTCCACTCGGACGGGGCCGAGGGTGGGCGCCACGTGCTTGTAGAACGTGCTCTTGTAGTTCGCCGCGCCGGGCTTGAGGTTCGGCTGGACGTGCTCTCTGAGCCACTTGCGGCCCAGCTCCAGCACCGTCATCGTGCTCGGCAGATACCGGCCGTCGTCCACGTCGGTCTGCAAGCCGCGGAGCGTCTTCTCGGCCTGTCGGCGACTCGTGCCCGCCGCCTTCTCGACCTGCTGCCAGCGAACCTCGCCCGTGTCCGGATCGATGATCTGCGCCCGGGTCCGGATGTAGAACCGTCCACCTCGCTCGCGGATGCTTCCGGCAGCCATCAGGCATCACCTCCACCGTTCAACCGACCGGCGTGCGGGCTACCGCTTGGCGCCGTCGGCTTCGGTGGCCCGGCAGGGGCGAAAATCGTGAGACGGGTACTCATATATCGGAGCGGTGCGGAGTGGTATCGGAACACCTTGTCTGAACACGGTAAGCCGCGAACCGGACACGACTCTGAGCCTGAAAGCCGAGCAGAGCGGACCCGCTTTGGGCAACCGCTCCCGTGTAGCGGCTGCAGCGTTGCACTACGCGGACGCACGCGGCCTACCCAAGACACCAGTCCTCGTCCTCACGCCAGTTCCCGGCCGGCGCCGGGCGACATGGTTTCAAGCGCCGCTCGGCGAGAAAGCGCTCCACGTCGGTCGCACGGAATCGGATCGGGTTCCGACCGCCGCCCTCGCTGAGCCTGAAGGCGCCAAGCTCGGCCTGGTAGCGACGCACCCAATCGGATGTGACCGCGAGCATCCTGGCCAGCTCGTCAACCGTCAGCAAACGCTCAGGCGCGACAGGGGCCGGCAAGCGCTCGGTCAGCAGCTCGGCGGCGCGCTCGGTGATCTGCGCGAGCTGCCTATCGGTGAGCCTGACGGCCAACTCGATCCCGCCTCCACTTTGGCGGGTGGTTGTTTGGACTGGCTGCTGCGCGGGCCTGGTCATCGCCATATATGACCGCGAACCTACGAAACCGGCCAACGAATTCAGAAATGCCTCTTCAGATCGCCATGCCGACGAGCCCCCCAGCGCGACCTACTCGACCACACCGGGCCCAGGGCGCCCTGCCAGCGCCCGCCATCGGGCTCCGCGCGCCCATCGCGCAGCACACCAGCCGAACAGCAAACAGCAACGGCGACACAGACTAGATGCACCTCGTGCCTCCGCTCAGACAACCAGCTGCAAAAACAGGGCCGCTCACGGCTGGCGGAAGATGCCGTGTGTGCCGATGCGGCGCCAGATGATGTGCGGCTCGCCGGGGCGCAGCTCGTCGCCGTACGCGAAGGTGGCGCGTCCGTCTGGAGCCCAGGTCATCTCCCACACGCCCGGATAGCCCTGCACTCGTTTGACGCGCAGGCCCGGCTCGAATCTTCCACGCCGCAGGCCGGCGATGAACAGGTCGAGCGCCTTCTCCCACGCCGCCACCTGCTGGGCGGTCAGGCTCTTGTGGTCGCGCATGAACCGGCGCCGCGCCTGATAGGTCGGCACTAGCTGCTGTGCGCGGCCCGCAGAGCGGCCTTGAAGGCGTTGGCGTCCTCGTAAACCTCGCCGGGATCGGTGGCTGCCTCGCGGTCCACTTCCAGCTCGCCCGACAGCCAGTCGGGTGTCCAGAACCATGCCTGGTCGGGATCGATCCGACCGTCCGAGAGGCCACGCAACAGCACCGCAGCGCCGTCGAGCGTGTTCTCCGGCAAGCCTTCCACCAGCTCGTGCAACTCAGTCTTAGTCATGACCTCATTCTCGCACGGATCGTCCTGGAGGCAAGAGGGCTTAAGCGTCTTCCAGGGTAGGGCACCCGACCTCCGCCGGTCCACGGAGCACGACAGCCTCCCACGCTCATGTGGGAAGAATGTGGGAAAACGGCCCTCCGAGCGCATCCGCCACTGCCCCTGGCCCAACAAAAAAGCCCCGCATTTGCAGGGCTTTTAGGCGATGGGCGATATTGGGCTCGAACCAATGACCTCCGCCTTGTCGAGACGGCGCTCTCCCAGCTGAGCTAATCGCCCTGGGAGGCGAAGCCTAGCATCGGCGGGGCGGCCGCGGCTCGGTATCCTGGCGGGTCAAGGGCGACGTGGCGGAGTGGCTACGCAGCGGCCTGCAAAGCCGTCTACACCGGTTCGATTCCGGTCGTCGCCTCTGGAGTTTTCTTCATAGGCTGCCCATAGGCTCCCAAAAAGATGGCTTGGGCGGCTGCTGGAACGGGGTGCGCCACTCCTTTGGCGGAGGTCCGCGGGTCAGCCTGAAGGAGGAGAACACGACCACGCGCGTGGGTTCGATCCCCCGAGGGGACCAGCGGCTCGCCACAACAGCGGGAGACGGCCGCCGGTCGGACCTCGGGCGGCGCTCAGCCTTTCACGTTGACGCGCCCGGCGCCCACAGCGCGAGGGGTCGGGTCGCGCCTGATTATCACGAGCAGCGCCCTGTTCATCATCCTCGCCTTCCGTTCGTCCAACACGGACATCCTCGCGCCGTCGGCGTCCTCGTCGCCGAGCACGCGATACACGGTCCAGCGCTCGGGGGCGCCCCAGATCAACTTTTGGACTACCAGACGGGGGCCGGCCACTTCCATCCTGGGGCGAAGGGGGATCTACTAGCCGAATGTCCGATTGCGTCGGGCGCACACACGGGTAGCGTGCAGACCACGGAGATACAGATCACCTTGTAGCTGCGTCGTCTGGCGTGGTTGGAAGGATGTCCGTTTATGTCATCAAATCGTGGAGGGAAGAAGGGGTATCCGCCTGAGTTTCGTGCGCAGGCGGTCGAGTTGTATCGGTCCTCGGGCCTGTCGTATGCGCGCGTCGCGACCGATCTGGGGTTTCGGCGGCGTCGCTGAAGGTCTTGGTCAAGCAGGCCGAGATCGATGCCGGCGAGCGTGAGGGGCTGGCATCGAAGGAGCACGGGCTCTGCGGGTCACAGAAATAGGTTCTCCTGTCTCATGGATGTAGGTGAAGTTCGTGTGGGGGTGTGAGGTTGATGGGGCCGCAGGTGAGGAGGACGAGGGCGAGTGCGGCCTTGGGTGATGCCCAGGCGGATCGCGGCGAGGATGCCGTCGCGGTGTTTGGTGATTGTCTGGGCGAGGCGGATGAATGGGTGGAGGCGGCTGCGGGTAGCGGGCAGGTGTCGCGCCGGTGGATTGAGAGCGCCAGCGCCGGCCTTGGCCGAGGACGCGACATGACCCGTCCCGAGCGAGCGAGCCAACGCGCCGCGGACGAACTCATGCCATCCGCGATCCGGATCGGCCTGGCGGCGGGAGCAGCATGTCGAAACCGGAGACGCTCGCGTCTGCTCCGAAACGCTCCACGTAGAACTCCGTCCACACGGTTCGTCCGAGGTGGCGTTCGGTGACTCGATAGAGTCGCTCACCGTCTTCTATTCGCGTGGGCTTCAGACGGCGCCCGTAGCGGTGCATGAGACGTGCGATCACGCCGCTCCCGAAGATGTGGGTGCCGTCCGAGAGATGCCAGCCGCTGTGCGGCGAGATCACAATCATCCGGACCCGTCCCTTCGCCAGGTACAGGTCGAATATCCCGTGCGGAGTCTTCGGGCTGATCTGGCCAGGCGGAAGGTTCTCGTAAGACATGACAGGCCCGCCCTCTGTGAGCGGGCGCCCGAGGTGAGCAATCACCTGCGCACGAGTCATGCCCAGTGTCACTCCCGCCGCGCCGCGACCGACGACGACCACCCCACCGTAGACGCCTTTCGTGATCGAAGTCGTTGCGAATGCCGTCACGCAGCCGAGAAGCGCCACCGCCAGCACACCAATCAAGCAGGCCCGCATACCTCCAGAACTTATGGTGCCTTCCGGCAGGGGCTATCCGCACGCAGCCGCATCTTGCGACGGCCAACTACGTAGCCGCGATCGGCGCGATGTGCGCCTGCCAGACGTGCGGCTCACCGATCCTCGACGCAGACCGCGAACGTCGCGCGGTGGCGCTCGCCCGGTGCGAGCAGACGCAGGCCGGCGCCGCTGCGCAGCGCATTGGCGGGGGCCGTCATCGGCTCGAAGCAGATGAACCGCCGCGCACGGGGAGCGAACACCTGCGCGCACGGGCAGCCCTCCAGGAACTCGAGCGCGATCCGGCGCTCGGCGTCCGCGACCTCGAAGCGGGCGGGCTCCTCCAGCGCGTCGAACCCGTCGTCGAACTCGCGCTCGGCGAGCTCGAAGCGCTGGGAGCGCAGCATCTGTTCGGGGGCAACTGGAATCTGGTGCTCGTCGAGCGCCAGCCGGCGCATCGGCGGCAGCCGAACGAGCCAACGCTCGCGCGGGAGGCCCGGCGGCGACAGGTAGGGATGAAAGCCGAAGGCCACCGGAACGGCGTCCGCCGCGCAGGCGTGCACGGTCACCCGCACCTCGAGACGCCCAGCGGCCAGGCGCGCCTGGAAGAGGAGGTCGTGGCGGAACGGAAACACCTCGAACAGCGCCGGCTCGGCCTCGCTCCAGCTCAACCTTGCGGCGAGCGACTGCTGCCGGTCGGGACCGGGCGCCTGCGTCAGCTCCCACTTCAGCCGGCCGCCGATCACGCCGTGGATCGGCAGGCCATTGCCGTCGAGCCCTATCCGGGTGGGGTCGTGCGGGATCGCCACCGTCTGACCGGCGACGCTGTAGTCAAAGCCGGCGAGCCGGTTCGCCCAGGGATACAGCAGCGGGATGCCCATCGTCTTGCCGCGCTCGACGTAGGCCTCCACGCCGGCGTTCTGGGCCAGCAGCTCCTCGCCGCGATGGCGCAGCGAGCAGCAGAGCATCCCCGCGGCGGGCAGGAACCTCGCCTCCAGCGACGCGCCCTCGTCGCACAGGCACACCGTCTCAAGTGCGGCGTCGCTCATGCCAAGGTCGCGTGGCGAGGGCTCAATCCCCGCGTCCCCGCGCGCGGCGGATCTCCGCGAGGCGCGCCGCCAGCTGAGCCTCGGCGTCGTCGGGTGTGTAGAAGCGCTCGCCGATGGCCTGCTCGGGCAGGAGCTCCTGGGGGGAGAGGTGGTCGGGGTGCTTGTGGGGGCTGTCGTAGCCCTCGCCGCGGCCGCCCGAGCGCAACTGCACCGGTGGCGGCGCGGCGCCGTGGTCGCGTATGAACCCGCGCGCGGCGCCGATCGCGCGCTTGGCCGCGTCGGACTTGGGGGCCAGAGATAAGTAGACAGCTGCCTGGGCGAGGGCGAACTGGCACTCGGGGAGGCCCACGTGCTCGACCGCGGCGGCGGCGGCGGCGGCGAGGGTGAGCGCGCTGGGGTCGGCGTTGCCAATGTCCTCACTCGCCAGGATCACCATCCGCCGCGCGATGAAGCGGGGGTCCTCGCCGCCTTCCAGCATCACCGCCAGGTAGTACAGCGAGGCGTCGGGGTCAGAGCCGCGCGTGGCCTTGATCCAGGCGCTGATCGTGTCGTAGTGGTGGTCGGCCGCGCGGTCGTAGTGCAGTATGCGACGCTGCAATGCGTCTTCGGCGTGGGCCGGGGTGACTTCGCCGGACGCCGTCTCGCAGGCCAGCTCCAGCGCACCGAGTGCCGTGCGCGCGTCGCCGCCGGCGCGCGCGGCGAGCACTTCGATCGCCTCCTCCTGGACGTGCGCCTCGCCGCACTCCCCTCGTTCGAGCGCTCGCTTCAGCAGTATGCGCACGTGCTCTTCGGTCAGCTCGCTCAGCTCGTACAGCCGCGTGCGGGAGAGGAGGGCGCCGTTGACCTCGAACGAGGGGTTCTCAGTGGTGGCGCCGATCAGGGTTAGGAGGCCGTCCTCCACGGCCGGCAGCAGCGCGTCCTGCTGGGCCTTGTTGAAGCGGTGAATCTCATCGAGGAAGAAGATGCTCGCGCGGCCCGCGCGTCGGCGCTCCTGGGCGCGGGCGATCACCGCCCGCACGTCCGCGCGGCCCACCTCCACCGCGCTCAGCTCCTCGAAGGCCGCATTCGCGCTCGCCGCCACGATCCGCGCCAGCGTCGTCTTGCCGCTGCCCGGCGGGCCGTGCATGATCATCGAGTGCGGCCGGCCCTGCTCGATCGCCTTGCGCAGCGCCGAGTCAGGCCCCAGCAGGTGCTCCTGGCCGACGAAATCGTCGAGAGTCGTGGGGCGCAGGCGCGCGGCCAGCGGCGCGTCGGGGGAGCTGTGGGCAGGGGTCGGGGCTTCAGCGGGATCGAAGAGCGAGTCCATCGCGGGCACTCAGGCCTGGGGGACGGGCGGGGCGGGCGGCCCGGGGGATGCAGACGGCCCGGGTGGCGCCGATGGCCCGCCCACGGACTCCGGCGGAGCCTTCACGCGGGCGCGGAAGACGTAGAAGGACCAGCCCTGATAGAGCAGCACCACCGGGAAGCACACCACGGTCACGATCGTCATCACCGTCAGAGCATAGGAGCCCGAGGCGGAGTTGTTCACGCTCAGGTCATACGCCGCGTTCGTGCTCGACACCATCACGTTCGGGTACAGGTCGATGAAGATCGAACCCACCACCGAGGCGATCGCCGTCGCGCTGGCGGCGAAAGCCCAGCCCTCGTGATGGTTGGAGCGGGCCAGGCGGGCTGCGAAGATCACCGCGATCAGCGCCAGCGCCTCCACCGGGCCGGGGACCTGAGTGTGGCCCACCACCACCCGTGTCCAGATCACGAAGCCCAGCGCCAGGGCCACGGCGAGCCAGCCCAGGGGGCGCGCGGCCCTGCGGGCGCGCTCGCGTACGTCGTCGGTGCTCTTCAGCCCCAGGAAGGTCGCGCCGTGCAGCAGGCACAGGCCCAGGATCGTCAGGCCCGTCCACAGGCCGTAGGGGGTCAGGAGATCAAAGAAGTTGCCCGTGTAGTTGTGCGCGCTGTTTATGGGCAGGCCCACGAGCAGATCGCCGAGGCCCACTCCTATCAGCAGCGGCACCAACAGGCTGCCCAGCGTCGTGCACCACGTCCATGTCCCGCGCCAGCGGGGGTCCTCGCTCTTGCCGCGGAACTCGAAGGCCACGCCGCGGCCGATCAGCGCCACCAGCACCAGCAGCAGCGCCAGGTACAGCGCCGAGAACATCGTCGCGTACCAGCCGGGGAAGGCCGCGAACGTGCCCGCGCCCGCCACGATCAGCCACACCTCGTTGCCGTCCCAGAAGGGGCCGATCGCGTTCAGCGCCACGCGCCGGCCCATCTCCGTCCGGCCCACGATCGTGTGCAGCGCGCCCACGCCGAAGTCAAAGCCCTCCAGCACGAAGAAGCCCACCCACAGGAGCGCCAGGATTATGAACCACAGCGTGTGCAGGTGCATGGGGTCTTAGGAATGGTGGTGGTCGTCGGTGTGCAGGTGCATCTCAGTACGTCAGCGCCGGGATGGCGCCGCCTCCCTGTGCGCTCGTCGCGCTCGCCGGCGTGCCCTCGCCCGCGCCGTCCTCGCCGTCCAGGCCCCGTCGCGCGTAGCGCAGCATCAGCACCAGATCGGCCGCGCCCAGCGCGATGTAGATCATTACGAACACCATCAGGCTGATCCAGATGTCCGTCGCGCTCACCGATGGCGAGGAGGCGTTCACGGTCTTCATCAAGCCCTGCACGATCCACGGCTGGCGGCCGTTCTCGGTCAGCATCCAGCCAGCCGAGTTCATCAAAAACGGGGTCACCACTGCCCATAGGGACAGGCGCAGAAACCATTTCGAGCGCTCCAGGCGGTTCTTGTGCAGGAGCCATGCGCCCCACAGGGCCAGCGCCAGCACGAGCCCCGCGAGGTAGGCCATGATCCGCATCGACCAGTACTGGATGAACACGTCCGGCACGTAGTTGCCGGGGCCGTATTTCTTTTCGTATTCGGCCTGCAATTGGTTGAGCCCCACCACCCCGCCGTTCCACGAGTTCGTCGCCAGCAGCGACAGCACGTGCGGGACCTCGATTATCTGCGACGGGGTCTCATCGTTGGCGCCCCCTCCGATCTGAAACAGCGAGAACGAGCACGGCTGGCAGTTTTCCCACTGCGCCTCCGCCGCCGCGATCTTCATCGGCTGGTAGCGCGTCTCCACCACGCCCAGCTCGCTGCCCACGAACAATGCCAGCACGATCGAGGGGATCAGCACCGCCAGCGACAGCGAGGCCGTGCGCCGGAAGGACTCCACCTCGCGCCCGGAGCGCAGATACCACGCCGAGACCGCCAGCATGATCAGCGAGCCCGTCACCAGCGAGGCCAGCAGCACGTGCACGTAGCCCCACAGGAAGGTCGGGTTGGTGAACAGCGCGCCGATGTCGTTCAGCTGGGGCCGGCCGGCCTTGTTCAGGGCGTAGCCGACCGGGTGCTGCATCCACGAGTTCGCCGCCATGATGAACAGGGCCGAGAGCATCGTCCCGATCGACACCAGCCAGATGCACGCCAGGTGGATGCCCCTGGGCAGGCGATCCCAGCCGAACAGCCACAGGCCCAGGAACGTGCTCTCCAGGAAGAACGCCGCCAATCCCTCCATCGCCAGCGGGCCTCCGAACACGTCGCCCACGAAGCGCGAGTACACCGACCAGTTCATGCCGAACTCGAACTCCTGCACCAGGCCCGTCACGACGCCCACGGCCACGTTGATCAGCAGCAGCGTCCCGAAGAAGCGCGTCAGGCGCCGGTACTCCGGCCTGCCGTTGCGCTGCCACGCCGTCTGCAGGATCGCCACCAGGAATGCGAGCCCGATCGTCACCGGCACGAACAGGAAGTGGTAGATGCTCGTAGTAGCGAACTGCCAACGTGCCAGGTCGTTGGTCATTCGCCCGGGACTGTACCGCCCTGCAGGCGCCACAGGGCGGCGTAGCGTCCTCCGAAACGGATGAGATCGGCGTGGGTGCCGCGCTCGATCGCGCGGCCTTCGTCGAGCACCACTATCTCGTCCATCTCCGCAAGGCCCGCCAGGCGGTGGGTGATCAGCAGCGTCGCCCGCTCCCGCGCGATCTGATCCCGCGCAATCTCGAGCACATCGGCGAGGATCGCGTCCGCCGTCGGGGTGTCCAGGTGCTCGCCGGGCTCGTCCAACACCAGGATCGGGAAGTCCGCCAGCAGGGCGCGGGCGATAGCCAGGCGCTGGCGCTGACCGCCGGACACACGCGCGCCGCGCTCCCCCACCTCGGTGTCCAGGCCCATGAGCAGCCGCTCGGCCCAGTCCAGCAGCCGGACCTTCTCAAGGGCTCCCCGCAGCTGCTCTCGGGTGGCGTCGCGCCTGGCCAGGCGCAGGTTCTCCTCCAGCGTGCTGTCGAAGATGTGCGCATCCTGGGCCACCAGGCCCACAACGCGCCGGCAGGCGTCGCCGTCGAGGTTTGAGAGCGGCGTCCCATCGAGCGCCACCGAGGCGGGCGGGGCCTCGTATTCCACGAACCTCAGCAGCACGCCGGCCAGCGTCGACTTGCCCGCGCCGCTCGGGCCGACCACGGCCACGCGCCTTCCGGGGCTCAGGTCGAGGTCCACTCCGTCGAGCGCCCAGCGGTCCGCGCCCGGGTAGCGGCAGCGCAGGTTCCGCACTCGCAGGGCATGCGGCCGGGAGGTGAGCGCGACCGGATGCGCGGGCTCTGTGACAGGGAGCGGAGCGTCGAACACCTCCTGTATGCGCGCCGCCGCGCGACGCACGCGCTGGAGGGTCTGGGTCGCCGCCGGCAGGCCCCCCACGAGCTCGAACGCCACCAGCCCGATCAACGCGATCCCCGCCAGCAGCACGCCATTCAGGTGGCCAGTGCGAACGGCCGCCACGCCCACGAGCAGCGCGCCCCACATCGCCAGGCCCGAGCAGAGCCTCGTCAGGCCCTGGCCGACGCCGGCCGTTCGCGCGCTCGCGCGGGCAATGTCAGTCAGCTCGGTGTCGGCCGCCCGGGTGCGTTCCAACTGCGCCGTCATGGCCCCGTTGACGATCAGCTCCGGCGCGCCCTCCAGCAGGTCCACCACCGACGCCGTCAGCTCCCCCCGCGCCGCCGCCTGCCTCGTCTCCGCGCGCGCCGCCAGCCGGCCGGTCAGCCACGGCACGAGCACGCCCGCGAGCAGCAGCGCTACGAGCAGGATCGCTCCGGCGGCAGGCAGCATCCACCACACAAGGCCCACCGTCGCGGCACCCACGACGAAGGCGATCGCAAACGGAGGCAGCACCCGCAGCAGCACATCCTGCATGCAGTCCACGTCGTGCACCAGACGCGCCAGCAGCTCGCCGCTGCGAAAGGCCGGCAGGCCGAGCGGGGCCAGGCGCTCGAGTTGCTCGTACACGCCGACGCGCAGGTCCGCCAGCACGCGGAAGGCCGCATCGTGCCCCACCAGCCGCTCCGCGTAGCGGCACAGGCCCCGGGACAGCGCGAAGAACTGCACGCCCACGATCGCCAGCGCCACGGCGGACTCCTGCGGGCGCTGGGAGGAGCGGCTGATGAGCCATGCCGAGGTGGCGATCAAGCCGATCGCGGCGGCCAGCGAGCCGGCGCCGAACAGCGTGGCCAGGGTGAGGCGGCCAGCCGCCGGGCGGGCGATCGCCAGCGTTCGCCAGAGAGGGGCCTTCGGCCCGCGAGCCTCTGCCAGAGGGCCGGCTGGATCTCTGGAGCCCGAAGCGATCACGCCGCGACCTCGACCAGACCGGCAGGGTCCTTGGAGCGCTGGATCACGCCGCGACCTCCACCGGGGCGAGGGAGAGGACGCGATCCCCCAGCGCCAGCAAGGCGGGGCGGTGCGCGACCAGCACCACTGTGCGACCTCGGGAGAGGCGCCGCACGGCCTCCAGCACCTCCTGCTCTGTCTCCCCATCGAGGTTCGCCGTCGGCTCGTCCAGCAGCAGCAACGGCGCGTCGCGCAGAAACGCCCGCGCGAGCGCGACCCGTTGGCGCTCGCCCGCGGAGAGACCGGCGCCGCGATCGCCGAGCACGGTCTCGATGCCCTGGGGCAGTCTGGCCACCACATCGGCCAGGCCCGCGTCGCGGAGGGCCGCCCAGACCTCCTCATCCGAGGCATCGCCGCGACCTAAGCGCACGTTCTCCGCGATCGACGCCGCGAACAGGTGCGGGCGCTGGGGCACCCACGCAAGCCTCTTCCGCCAGGCGTCGGCGTCGAGCTCGGCCAGGTCGCGGCCGTCGACGCGAACTGCCCCGCGCTCGGGTGCCACCAGCCCGAGCAGCACGGCCAGCAGCGTGCTCTTGCCGCAGCCGCTGGGACCGGCGAGGGCCAGGATCTCCCCGGCCTGGACGGTCAGCGACACGCCATCGAGCGCCGGCTCGCCGCGGCCCTCATAGGAGACCCGCAGGCCCTCTATCTCCACGGCGGCGAGGGCGGGATCGGGGATGTCGATGCGCTTGCCCCGCGGCGCCGATGGTTGCTCCAGCACCGCGAACACCTGCTCGGCCGCCGCCATGCCCTCGGCGCTCGCGTGGTAGTTGGCGCCCAGCTCGCGCAGCGGCAGGTATGCCTCCGGGGCCAGCACCAGCACGAACAGCCCCGTGCGCAGGTCGAGCGCCCCGCCCATCAGGCGCAGGCCGATGGCGACCGCCACCAGCGCCACCGAGATGCTCGCGACCAGCTCCAGGGTCAGCGCGGACAGGAAGGCCACGCGCAACGTCGCCATCGCGCTGGCGCGGTAGCGATCGGTGATCTCGGCAATGGCCGCCGCCTGGGCCCGGGCGCGTCCGAACACCTTCAGCGTCGGCAGTCCCGCGACCACATCGAGGAAGTGGCCCCCCAGCCGCTCCAAGGTGCGCACCTGCCGGTCCATCCGCTCGCGCGTCGTGGCTCCCACCAGGGCCATGAACAGCGGGATCAGCGGGATCGTCGCCGCGATGATCGCCGCCGAGATCCAATCTTCGACGAGCACCGCCGCGAGCACCACGAGCGGCACGATCACCGCCAGGAGGAGCTGGGGCAGGTACAGCGAGAAGTAGCCATCGAGTGCATCGATGCCCCGCGTGGCGAGGATCGCCAGCTCGCCCGTGCGCCGCTCCCGCGAGCCGTCACGTCCATGAAAGCCGTTCGGTCCCAACTGCGCCACGCGCTCCAGCAGCGCCGCGCGCAGCTGCGATTTCGCGCGCGCCGAGGAACGGCTCGCCGCCAGCTCCCCCGCCCAGGCGACCACGGCGCGGGCCAGGATCACGCACAGCAGCCAGATCATCGGCGTGCGCAACTGCGCCAGGCCACGGCCCCGAACGAATGCGCCCGCCACTACGTCCGCCAGCAGCCACGCCTGCGCGACGATCAGCAGCGCGCCGAGGACGCCTAGGCCGACCGATACAAAGAGGAATGCCCGGGTCGCGCGCGTGTACCGCAGCAGTCTCGGGTCGAGCGCCCTCACGGGGCAATCATGCCTGAGGAGGTCTGTGCAGACGAGCGCCCATCGCCCCCATCTCGATGGACCCCGGACCTCAGGCCGTGCGCGGGGCGCGCTCGATGCTTGCCAGCTCGCCCTCGATCACCTGGTTCTGGGGGTCCCCCACGCGCGCGCTCAACCAATCGATCAGCACCTTCACGCGGCTGCCCGGACCGCCGCCGCTCAGGTAGTACATGTGCACGGTCAGATACGTGAAGAACGCCGGCCTTCCCGACAGTTCGTGGCCGCGGATTTCGCACACCGCCCGGCCGCGGCCGACGACCGCCAGCGCGCCTTTGTCGAAGTACCGGAAGGGGGTCGTGGCGCCCTGGCCGCCGGATTTGATTGCGCGGGCCACGTGGCGCGCCTGCTGGATCGCCACCGTCGCCAGGCCCGGCAATGGCCGTCCCTTCGCGCCCGCGGGCAGCGTCGTCGTGTCGCCGATCGCCGATATCTCGGGGTGGCCGGGAATCGTCAGGTCGGGTTCGATCCCTACGCGCCCCGCCCGGTCGGTGGTTGCGCCCGTGGCCTTTGCGAGCTCGGCCGCGAACTCCGCGGCCTGCACGCCCGCGGCCCAGATCACGGTCCGCGCGGCCAACCCCTCCTCCTCCTTTCCCTCCGCCTCGATCCGCACACCGCGCTCGTCGACCGCGCTCACGCGGGTCTGCTCACGCACCTCCACGCCCAGGGATGCCAGCTCCTGCGTCACCTTGCCCGAGAGCCTTGCGCTGAAGGCGGCCGTCACGCGCTCGCCTGCGTCGAGCAGTATCACCCTCGCGGCGCGCGGGTCGATGCGGGTGAAGTCGCGCTTCATGCCGTGCGTGGCGACGATCGCCAGCTCGCCCGCGATCTCTACCCCCGTGGGGCCGCCGCCGATGACCACGAACGTCAGCCACGCCTCGCGCTGCGCCGGGTCCTCGCAGCGCTCGGCCTCCTCGAAGGCGCCGTAGATGCGATTGCGCAGGTCCTCCGCGTCGGCCAGGGTCTTCAGGCCGCTACAGACCGACTGCCACTCGTCGTGGCCGAAGTAGGAGGTCCTCGCGCCGCACGCCACGATCAGGCTGTCGTAGGGCAGCTGCTCGCCCGTGTCCAGCGCCAGCCGGCGGCGCTCGGCGTCCAGGCCGGTGGCCTGCGCCATCAGCACCGTCGTGTTCGCGTTGCGCCGCAGCGCCGTGCGGATCGGCGTCGCGCACTCGCCGGGGGACAGGCCGCCGCACGCCACCTGGTAGAGCAGCGGCTGGAAGAGGTGGTGGTGCATGCGGTCCACTAGCGTCACCTCCACATCGGCCTTGCGCAGGGTGTGCGCCGCGCACAGGCCCCCGAACCCGCCGCCCACGATCACCACACGGCGGCGGCCGGCCCGGCGCTCGTCTCCGGTCCGCTGCTCCTCAGCCGCCATCGGCGCCCACTACGTGATCTCCGCCAGGCGCTCGATGACGATGATGCGCGCCGCGGCCTCGATCAGCGCCAGGTGCGAGAAGGCCTGGGGGAAGTTGCCCAGGTGCCGGCCGGTGCTCGTGTCGAACTCCTCCGCGTACAGGCCCAGCGGCGAGGCCACGCGCAGCAGCCGTTCCATCAGGTCGCGCGCGCGCTGCTCCTCGCCCACGATCGCCAGCGCCGAGACCAGCCAGAAGGAGCAGATCAGGAAGCTGCCCTCCTTGCCGCTCATGCCGTCGTCGGTCTCATCCGTGCGATAGCGCAGCACGAAGCCGTCCTCCGTGAGGGAGTCGGCGATCGCCATCACCGTCGCGTGCAGGCGCTCGTCGCCGCCGGGCAGGAAGCCGAAGATCGCCGCCAGCAGGTTGGAGGCGTCCAGCGCGTCGGTGTCGTAGTGCTGGCGCAGCACGCCCGCGCTGTTCATGCCGTGGGCGAGGATGTCCTCCCTGATCTCTTCCGCCGTGGCGTGCCACTGCTCCTGCAGCTCCGCGTTCCCGCGCATCGCCGCCAGCCGCGCCGCGCGGTCCATCGCCACCCAGCACATCAGCTTCGAGGAGACGTAGTGCCGGGGTTTGCCCCGCGCCTCCCAGATGCCCTGGTCGGGCTTGCGCCAGACGGCGGTGGCGCACGTCGCCTGCGCCTGCACGATCGGCCACAGGCGCCTTGGCAGCCTTTCGCTGCGGCGCGTGTGCAGCAGAATCGAGTCAAGCGCCGCGCCGAAGACGTCGTTCTGGCGCTGGTCGAAGGCGCCGTTGCCCACGCGCACGGGCCTTGCGCCCGCGTAGCCGGAGAGATCGTCGCGGGTCGTCTCCGTCAGGTCGCGCCGTCCGTCGATCCCGTACATGATCTGCAGCGCGCCGTCCTTGTTGGGCTCCAGATCGGCGATGAACTGCATGAACTCCTCCGCCTCCCAGTCGAGGTTCAGGTAGTGCAATGCCTGCAGCGTGAAGGTCGAGTCGCGCAGCCAGGTGAAGCGGTAGTCCCAGTTGCGCTCGCCCCCCGGGGTCTCGGGCAGGGAGGTGGTGAGGGCGGCCACCGTGGCGCCGGTCGGCATGTAGGTCAGGCCCTTGATCGCCAGCGCCGAGCGCTGGATCGGCTCGCGCCAGCGGTGGTCGGGCAGGCGCGCGCGGCTCAGCCAGCCGCGCCAGTAGCGCGCGGTCGCCGCCAGGCACTCGTTGGCCTCGTCCACGTTCTGGGGGGCGGCCAGCTCCTCCGCCCAGGAGAGCGCGCAGTAAACCTGCTCGCCCTGCTTGAGCACGTGCCGCGCTCTCACCCAATCCCCCTCGACTCCCACCGCCATGTCCGTCTGCAGCCGTATCGTCAGATCCGCGCCGCTCGCGTCGGCCTGGTGGCCGTCCTGTGCGACCGTCCACTGCGCGGGCACGCGCCCGTAGTCGAACACCGGTTCGCAGGTCAGCTCGACCTCGACTTCGCCCTCCAGGCAAATCGCCAGGCGCACGAACAGGTGGTCGGCGTCTTCGTCCGTCGGAGGGCGCGTGTGCGGGGTGACGAGGTCCTCGCCGCGACGCGGTCCGATCGTCAGGGCGTCGCGCACGATCAGCCAGCCGGTCGGCGTCGTCCACGTGCTCAGCAGCGAGTTGGTGCCCGGCTCGTACACCCGCGCCGTCGGCACGTTGATCCCGAACGGCCCGAAGCGGAAGGCGCCGGCCTGGCGGTCGAGCAGCGTGCCGAACACGCTCGGCGCGTCGAAGCGCGGCACGCACAGCCAGTCGATCGCGCCGTCGGGTGCCACCAGCGCGCCCGTGTGACAGTCCGACAGGAAGGCGTAGTCGGCGATCGGCGGGAAGGGCGAGGGGGCCGCGGCGCTCTGGGGGGCCTTGGGGGCGGGCGGCTTTCCGTTGGGCGCCGCCCTGGCGTTGCCTGCAGCCTTCGCATTGCCGCCCGCCCTGGCGTTGCCGGCCGCCTTTGGTTTCGCCCTGGCCTTGGCCGGGCTCATGCGGCGATCCAGGGGCCGTGCCAGGCGCCGTAGCCCGCCACCAGGCGCTCGGCCTCCTGCGGTCCCCACGAGCCGGGCGCGTAGGGGTGCACCGGCGGCGGGGAGTCGAGCAGCGGCTGCACGATGCGCCACGTCTCCTCTACGCTGTCCTGGCGCGTGAAGCGCTCGCTCTCGCCGTGCAGCGCATCGAGCAGCAGCACCTCATACGGGGTCGGGGCCTCTCCCCCCTCCTGCGCGAACTCCATGTCCAGCGTGATCGCCTGGGGACCGCCCCGGTCGGCGCGGTGCGCGTCGAGGATCACCCGCGTGCCTGTGGAGGGGTCGAGCTTGATCACCAGCTGGTCGGGCTCGGGGCGGCGATGGCGCCCGTGCTCCATGAAGCCCAGGCGCGGAGGGTGCTTGAACACCGCGCGCAGCTCGGTCTGCGTCACGGGCAGCTTCTTGCCCGTGCGGATGAACCACGGCACCCCCGCCCAGCGCCAGTTGTCGATCTCCAGGCGCAGCGCGACGTAGGTCTCGGTGGATGAGTCCTCGGCCACGCCGTCGATGTCCCGATAGCCCTCGTACTGGCCGCGCACGCAGTGCGCCGGATCGGCAGTCTCGGTGGCACGGAAGACCGCGAACTTGGCGTCCTTCAGGGTGTCGGCGTCGTTGCCTGCCGGCGCCTCCATCGCCGCCACGGCGAGGACCTGCATCAGGTGATTGACGACGACGTCGCGCAGCGCGCCCACGGGATCGTAGAAGTGCCCGCGGTCCTCCACGCCGAAGTCCTCGGCCATCGTGATCTGCACGCACGCGATGTGGTTGCGGTTCCACACCGACTCGATCATCGTGTTGCCGAAGCGCAGGTACAGCAGCTCGTCGGTGCCCATCTTGCCCAGGAAGTGATCGATGCGGTACAGCTGGGACTCGTCGAGGTGCTCGCCGATTTCGGCGCTGAGCGCGCGCGCGGAGGCGAGATCGTGGCCGAAGGGCTTCTCCACGACCACGCGCCCGTTCCTGGTCAGGCCGGCTTCGGCCAGCCCTTTTATGGTCATGCCGAACAGCGAGGGCGGGATCTCCAGGTAGAAGACCGGGCTGCTCGCCGCGCCGATCGCCTGCGCGAGCTGCTGGTAGGTGGCGGGGTCTGAGAAGTCGCCGCTGAGGTATGACAGCCGCGCGGCGAAGCGCTCGAACACGGCCTCCTCGATGCTCTCCCCGCACCCTTCGATCGCCGCGCGCGCGTGCGCGCGCAGTTCCTCCACGCTCCAGTCGTCGCCCGCCACGCCCACGATCGGGCAGTCCAGCAGCCCCCGGCGCTCCAGCCGGTAGAGCGAGTGGAAGGTCATCACCTTCGCCAGATCGCCGCTGATCCCGAAGATCACGAACACATCGGCGGGCTGGGCGCCGGTCGCGCGGGTCGCGGCGGTGGCGGGCAGGGCTCGTACCGCGGTGCTCATAGGAGATCCTTGTCTTGGGGGGCCGGAGGATCGAGCGTACCGATGCTCCACCCCGATGCGTGCCCGCACATCACCCGCAAGGGGTGATTCGTCAGTCGGCGGCGGGAACGAGCCTGTGGCGGGCGTCCTTGGCCGCGTACATCGCGCGGTCGGCCTCGATCAGGACGTTCTCGTAGCTGGCGGTGCTCTGCTCGATCGCGGCGACGCCGACGCTGGCGGTGGTGGCGATGCGCTGATTGGCCACGCTCACGCCGCACTCGCCGGCGACGCGCGCGAGGTCCTTGGCGACGCGGCCCGCCGCCTCGGCGCTGGTGCCGGGCAGCAGCACGGCGAACTCGTCGCCGCCGATGCGGGCCACCAGGTCGGTGCCGCGCAGGCGCAGCCCCAGCTCGTGCGCGATGGCCTTGAGCAGCTCGTCGCCGACCCTGTGGCCGTGGGTGTCGTTGATGCGCTTGAAGTCGTCGAGGTCGATCGTCAGCAGCGCCGCCTGCTCGCCGTAGCGCTGGCAGCGCCGGACCTGCTGCGCGAGCTCCTGCTCAAATACGCGGCGGTTGCGGATGCCGGTGAGCGAGTCGTGCTCGGCGAGATGGCGCAGGCGCTCCTCCATCAGCTTGCGTTCGGTGACATCCTGGATCTGCGCCACGAAGTGCAGCGGCTTGCCCTGCAGGTCGCGCACCAGCGAGATGGAGAGGGTCGCCGAGATCACGTGCCCCTGGGCGTGGAAGAAGCGCTTCTCGATCTGATAGTCGCCGATCTCGCCCACCAGCAGGCGCTGCGTGTGCTCCAGATCCACGGAGAGGTCATCCGGATGGGTGATCTCCTGGAAGGTCTTCGCCAGCAGCTCCTCGGAGCTGTAGCCGGTGATCTTCAGAAGCGCCGGGTTGACCCGCACCCAGCGCCCGTCGGGGGTGAGCAGGGCCATGCCGATCGGGGCCTGCTCGAAGAGCAGCTCGAAGCGCTCCTGGGCGTGGCGGCGCGCCTCCTCGGCGTGCTTGCGCGGGGTGATGTCGCGGAAGATCGCCACGCCGCCGAGGACCTCCTCGCGCGCTCCCCGCAGCGGGCGCACGTCGAGGTGGTGGCAGTGGGTCTCCTGCGCCGACCAGACCTCCAGCGAACGGGCCTCGCCGCGCAGGGCGGCCTCGAACAGCGGCTCATAGATCTCCCAGCGATCCGCCGGAAGCGCCCCGGCAGCCGGCTGGCCCTCCAGAGCGCCCGCCTTCAGCCCCTGGCCCTCCAGAGCCTGCCCGGCGGCCAGCACGATGCGCAGCTCGTCATCAAAGACGAGCGCGGAGGTCAGTGGGAGGGTGCGCAGCACCGACAGCGCGACACCCTCGGCGCTCAGGTCGCTCATCGAGTGGCTCTCCAATATCGACACTTCGCCGTATCGGCTCAGGCGGGGCGAACCTTGACCGCGGACGGCGGCCTTGCGGCGGGTGTCGGACTCGAACTTTGCGGCGAATGTTGGACCGAGGGCCGTGCGGGTGCTGTACCGCGGGCCGTTCTACCTCAAGGCCAGCAGCGGCGCGTCGTGGGCAATGTCGCTGGGCCTGAAATTGGCGGCGTACAGCGTCGTTATCCTGCCGCTGGCGCCGATCCCGTAGACCAGCCCCGAGTGGTTGACCAGCTGCGGCTGCTGGGCGTCGCGTTCAGAGCCCACGTTCCAGTCCGCCCACACATGCGCCAGTTCGTGCGCCGAGCCGACCAGGTACTGCATGCGCCCGGTCATCTCGTGGCGCTTGAGGAAGGCCGCGACCGCCCTGGGGGTGTCGCCGCGGGGATCCACCGACACCGCTATGACCTGCGTCCTGGCGGCCTGCCTGGGGCCCATCAGTTCCAGAGCCGCGTGCAGGTTGGCCGTGATCAGCGGGCAGACGTCCGGACAGTTGGTGTAGAGGAAGGTCACCAGCAGCGCCCTGCCGCGGTACTGCTCGATGTCGACGTTCTGGCCCAGGTAGTTGCGCAGCCGCAGCGGCGGCGCCTGCTTCGGCGGCGAGGCTTCCAGGCCCCTGAAGCCCGCGGACTTCACGCTGCCGACGTTGCCCGGCAGCTTCTGGGGGGTGCCGGCGCCGTTGCCCTCGACCAGCAGCGCCACGCCGCCGGCGATGACGAGGATGACCGCGAGCGCCAGCAGCAGGCGCAGGTCCAAGCGGCCGCGGGGCGGCGCGGGAGGAGGCGTGGGAGAGGGCGTGGAGGAGGGCGGCACGGAGGCAGGCGGTGTCTGGGCGGCGCTCATGTCTGCCAGCGAAGTTAGCAGCGCCCACCGCCCCGGGTGCCTCTTCACGTCGGCAAGAAACCGTGCACTCCTCCCCATGTGATGCATCTTGCAGGCGAACGTGGTACGGTCCCGCCTGTTCGTGCCGAATCCTCCTCCCCACGGGGAAGAGGAGCGGGGGACCCAAGTGCAGCCTTTCACATGAGAGGCCGCGGGGGCGAATCGCCACCACAGGTGTGGCGTAGCGCATGTGCGCGAGCCCGACAGCTAACCCCGTAGGCGCCCAACAAAAGCAGAAAGGACGCTATTCGCATGTCGGGATTCCCGCGTGATCTTGCCACGCCCGAGTTGTGGGACGCATCGCTGCAGCGCTCACGTGCGCGCCGCCAGCGCGCGGCCCGTGGACACAAGCCCCTGAGCACCCCGCTGCTCTCCCTGATGGAGGCGCGCAGGCGCCTGCGCCGAGACCTGTCCGAGAACGAGCCGTGGGAGCTCTCCCTGGGACGCTCCAGAGCCCGCCGCCGCGCGGCGCAGCTGCGCTTCGTTCCTGCCACCTCGCGCGCCAGGCGCGCCTCGCTGGGCGCCCTGGCGGCGCTCAGCGCGGGACCGGCTGTGGGCCTGGCGAGCGCCGGCGGGACGAGCCATGCGGGCGCCGCCCCGCCCCCTCTGCCACCGGCGCCGCCGACGACGACCGAACACCACATCGTGCTGAGCACCGGCAGCGAAGGGCGCCAGGTGCGCCTGCTGCAGAGCGAGTTGGGGATCCCCGCCGATGGCATCTACGGCCCGGAAACCGAAGCGGCCGTGAAGCAGTTCCAGGCCAGCCGCGGGCTGGTCGTGGACAACCTCGTGGGACCGGTCACGAGCGCCGCGCTGGCCAAGCACGCCCCGCCGGTGCTCTCCGGCGCCGCGGTGCTCGATCAGATCAGCGAAGGCGGCCACATCAGCAATACCAGCAGCAGCAGCAGCGGCGAAGCCGCGACGGCGCGCGCCGCGACAGCGACAGCGACAGCGCAGCAGGGCACCGAACAGGCGGAACAGACGCAGACGGAGCGGACGCAGCTGAACGTGGCAGGCGGCGCGGAAGCCCCCGCGGAAGCCCCCGCCGAAACCTCCGCTGAAGCTCCCCAGGCGACCCAGGCGTCCGCGGCGCAGCAGGGCGCATCGCAGCAGGGCACCGAACAGAGCGCCGCACAGGAACAGGCCCCCAAGTCCAATCCGGTGGTGGCCCCCAAGCCCAATCCGGTGGTGCTTCTGCAGGAACGGCTGCACCTGCCGGTGGACGGCGAGTTCGGCCCCCAGACCGAGGCGGCCGTGCGCCGCCTGCAGGCCCGCCAGAGGCTGGAAGTGGACGGCGTGGTCGGGCCGGACACCTGGAGGTCCATCGGGGTGCACGGCAGGCAAGCGCAGGAAACGCTCGAACCGCCGGCCTCCGCGCTGCCCCAGCCCGCACACCCCGCACACCCCGCGGACACCGCGGACGCCGCCACCCACGCGAGCGAATCGAGCTCGGACTCGGGCTCCGGCTCCGGCTCGAGCTCGAGCAGCAGCGGCGGCGAAGGCGTGGTGGCGCGCGTGATCGCGGCGGCGGATGAAATCGCCACGCGGCCGTATGTGTACGGCGGCGGGCACGGCTCATTTCAGTCCAGCGGCTACGACTGCTCGGGCTCGGTGTCCTACGCGCTGCACGGCGGCGGGCTGCTCAGCAGCCCCGAGGACTCGAGCGCGCTGGAGGGCTACGGCGAAGCCGGGCCGGGCAGCCACATCACGATCTACGCCAACGCCGAACACGCCTTCATGACGATCGACGGCAGGCGCTTTGACACCGTGGCCCAGGCCGAGACCGGAACGCGCTGGTCGAGCTCGATGACCTCCACGGCCGGCTACGTGGTGCGCCACCCCGCGGGCCTGTAGAGGGGCCGCCTGAGAGTTGCGTCTCAGGCGCGGCCTAGCCTGAAGCGTCTCGCAATCGACCAAGGAGACGCAGAGGAATGCTGGCGCGCGCGCGGACGTTCACGCTGGAAGGGCTGGAGACGCGGATGGTGACGGTGGAGGTGGACATCCGCGGCGGCCTGCCCGCCTTCGCGATCGTGGGATTGGCCGATGCGGGCGTGCGCGAGGCGCGCGATCGCGTGCAGGCGGCGATCCTCAACTCGGGCTACGAGTTCCCGGCGCAGCGCATCACCGCCAACCTGGCCCCCGGCGACCTGCCCAAGGTGGGTCCCGGCTTCGATCTGGCGCTGGCCTGCGCGGTGCTGGCGGCGAGCGGCCAGATTCCCGGCGAGCGCCTGGCGAGCCACGCGCTGTTCGGCGAGCTCTCGCTGGACGGCGGGATAAGGCCCTGCCACGGATCCCTGGCGATCGCCCAGGCGACGCGCGAAGCGGGCCTGCAGGCACTGGTGCTGGCGCCGGAGCGAGCGCGCGAGGCAGGCCTTGTGGAGGATTTAAGGGTTGTGGCCGCGCGCGGCTTGCAGGGGGCGGTGCGGGTCCTCAGCGGTGGCGCCGGCGACGCGGTTGCACCCGCGCCCTCCGCGCAGCGCACGCAGGAGGGCACGATCGGTCAGGACTGGGAGCCGGATCTGGAGGATGTGCGCGGCCAGCGCCAGGCGGTGCGGGCGCTGGTGGTGGCGGCCGCGGGCGGGCACAACCTATTGCTGAGCGGATCGCCGGGGACGGGCAAGACGATGCTGGCGCAGAGGCTGCCCTCGATCCTGCCGCCGCTCAGCCGGGGCGAGGCGATCGAGGTCACGCGGATCCAGAGCATCGCCGGCAGCCTCGAGAGCGAAGAGCTCGTGAGCCGCCGCCCGTTTCGCTCCCCCCACCACTCGGTGACGACGGCGGGCCTGGTGGGAGGCGCCGCGCGCGGGTGGGTGGGCGAGGTGGTGCTGGCGCACAACGGCGTGCTCTTCCTGGACGAGCTCTCGGAGTTCTCGCGCACGGCCCTGGAGGCATTGCGCCAGCCGCTGGAGGACGGGCGCGTGGCGATCGTCAGGGCGAGGCACTCGGCGGTGTACCCGGCGCGGCTGATGCTGGTGGCCGCGACGAACCCGTGCCCTTGCGGGTATGCGCTGGAGGCCGAACGCTGCCGCTGCAGCGAAGGCGACATGGCCCGCCATCGCAAGCGCCTGAGCGGCCCGCTGCTGGATCGCATCGATCTGCTGTGCAACCTCGAGCGCCCCAGCGCGAGCGAGCTGCGCGAGGCGCCCGCGCTGAGCTCGCAGAGCGCCCGCGAACAGGTGGTGCAGGCGCGCGAGCGCCAGGCGGCGAGGCTCGGCGAGGAGGGCGCGCTGGTGAACGCGCAGATGGACGTGCGCATGCTGCGCCGCCACGTGGCGCTGGACGAGAGCGGCGCAAGGACGCTGCGCCAGGTGCAGGAGCGCGGCGTGCTGAGCGCGCGCGGGCAGCACCGCCTGCTGCGGGTGGCGCGCACCGTGGCCGACCTGCAGGGCAGCGGGCACACGAGCAGATCGCATCTGGCGCAGGCGCTGGGATGGCGCGCCGAGGTGGCGCTGGAGAACAGGCGCGTGGCATGAGCGGCGAGGCTGGACACAGCCCCGGCGCGCCTGGCGGAGGTGCTGGGCCGGACCGTCGCGGCGGTGCCCGGACGGGTGAGCTGGAGCTGAGCGGCGCGCTGGTGCGCGGGGACGGCGGCAGATACATGCCGCGGGGTCATGAGGACTCGCCGATCAGCAGCTCGGCCGGCTCGGGCGGCAGGAGGTGGTGGGGATGCTCGCCGGGCTGCGGCGGCGAGAACCAGCGCTGGGCGATCACGGTCGGAACAATTGCCGAGAGCACGACCACGGTGACCAGGAGCGAGAACTGGGTGCGGTCGATGATGTGCGCGTTGAGGCCGTAGAGCGCGCTGATGGTGCCGAATGTGAGTCCCGTGCTCATCAGCAGCGTCGTGAACATCGCGTTCGGGCTGGCGTATCTGCGGGCGAGCGGGAAGACGAGGCCGAGCTTGGGGAGCAGCTTCGCCGCGAGCAGCACGCCGAGCACGCCGAGGTTGGCGAAGACCGCCGCGAGCGAGACGTTCAATCCGCCGCGCAGGAAGAAGAACGGCGTGAGGAACGCAAAGGCCACGACCCGCAGGCGCCGCTGCTCCTCCTGGTGGCGCTGGTAGTGGCGCGACATCACCAGCCCGAGCACGAACGCCGGCAGCACCGCCTGGCTGTTGGCCTGCTCGCCCAGGACCATCAGGGCCAATAGGATCACGAAGACGAGCTTGATCTCGGGCTCGATCACGCGGTCGCCGTAGCGTCCAAAGAACCAGGGCGAGAGCTTGGGCAGCAGCACGATCAGCGCCACCGACGCGACGAGGAAGACCGGGAACCACACGGTCGGCGCGATGAAGATCGCCGACAGCGCGATCACCGTGCACATGTCGGTGACGAAGCAGGCGCTCATGATCAGCTTGCCGACCCGAACGGTGTTCAGGCCGGTCTCGACCAGCACGGCGTAGACGACGGCGAGACTGGTCGTCGAGAGGGCGGTGCCGGCGATCAGCGACGCCTTGGTGCTCCACCCGAGCGGCCCGATGGCGATGAGCGTGGCCACCACGAAGGGCCCGGCGAAGGAGACCACGCCGATCGCGATCGAGGCGCCGAAGCGCTCGCGAAAGTCGTCGGGATCGACCTCCGCGCCGGCGAGGAAGGTGAGCGCCACCGAGGCGAAGGAGGCGACGAACGTGAGCCAGCCGGCGTTCGGATCGAGGCCGAAGGTGTTGCCGAGCGCCACCCCGAGCGCGAGCTCGATGAGCGCGACCGAGATGCCGAGCTCGACCGAGACCACGCTGGCGAGCAGCGCGGCGCCGACGAGAATGGCCGCGAGTTGCACTGGCTCCATTGCGCAGACCTCCACGATGCGTCGTTGGACGTTGTCGTAGAGGCCATCAGCGGCCGGCGGCCGCGGTTATGGAGCGAGCCTCATCGCTCGAAGCGCGGTGATGCTATCAGAGGGTTCGGGCTCGCTGCTCTCGATGCGGCTGATCTCCGAGCAGGATGGTCTGGTCGGGGGGCTGCTCCGGCTTGGTCGGGCGCCCCTGTGGTATCCGGGAACTTGCCAACACACGGCTGGCGAAAGCGCTAATCGCCTCCCGCGCCCTTGATGACGGTCTGTTCGGCGGCTCTCATCAGACCGAGAACCATGATGGGGTCGCCGACGTTATGGCGCAGCCTGACATCGGAAGCGACGTTCTCGCCGTGGCGGGTGAGAACCTGGACGATCGTGATGACCGCGCCGATCTCGTGCTCCTCGTCGTCGTCCCCGTAGTCGCGTTCTATGGCCTCCATCTGTTCCGTGACAAGCTGGCCGATCTTTGACTGGTCGAGTGCCATCTTCGTGTCCTCCTCTCTGAAGGAATAGGAATGCTTCTCATCAGCGAGTTCGAATACTACGACGGATCCGTGTGAATCCCCCATAGAGCAGCTTGCTGATCGCTTCAAACTCAATCGGCGCAGCTCTTGACCATCCCGGCCGCAAAGATCGAGCTGCGAGAGGACACGCGAGCGAGCGCCGGGCTAGAATGACCGAGTCGCGCGGATGTAGCTCAGTTGGCTCAACCGTCACTCCGCGCCTCCCGCGCCGCCCTATGGACTCCCAGGAGGCCTGCCGGGCGCGGGTGCGGCCGTGGTGTCCGCGCGCGGGCCGCGGCACCCCGGCCAGGTATACGCGCCAGCAGTTGCGCGCTTTTTTTTCTCCGGCGCAAACTGCTGTCCCTGGAGGACCGGGGGGTCGGGCCCTTAAGGGGCCCTTCCCCCCCGGTCCAATGGTCTCTCTGACAAGCGCGCGCGCGAGGGGCGCCGGCGGGGGTGGGCGTGACGCGCTCGGGCCGCCGGGTACGGCGAGGGCTGTGGCCGCGCTCGAGCGCCGGCTAACGGCCGCGCTGGGGGGGGAGGCGCTGCGGACGCTGCAGGCCGCTGAGGGCCTGTTCGCGGCGCGTCTCCCTGGGCGGCGCTCGGCGGGACGGCTGGTCTCGCTGCCGCGGGCCCGGCGGCTTTTGTGGGTGCTGGCTCGTCTGGACCGCTACGCCGACATGGGCCATGGCCGCCCCGGCGCTGGGCTGGATGTCCTGGAGCGCGACCTCGAGGTCTTCGCCGAGATGCAGGCCGCGGGGGAAACCCACGCGCTGCCTCAGCACCTGGGGTATTTCCTGCCGGGCCTGGAAGCCACCGCGCGGCGGTGGAAGCACACGTGGGCGCCCCGGATCAAGGCGCGCCGGATCTCCGAGGGCCGCCGGGCTACTCGTCTCTCCCCGCCCGGCACTCCGGGGACGGGGGGGCCGGCACAGGGCCGGCCCCCCCACAAGTTCACTCCCCGGGGAGGGGCCACGCGCGGCGCTGCATCGCGTCGACGACCTCGAGGGGATGGAGGTGGTTCAGATAGTGCTCGGTGATCGCCAGGTTGCTGTGGCCGAGCTGGCGGCTGATGACGAGCACGGGGACGCCCTCGCGCATCAGCTCGACAGCATGGGTATGCCGCAGGCCGTGGCTGTGGACGCGCTTCTCGATCCCGGCTTTGCGGCCGAGGCGTTTGATCGCCTCGCGCCAATAGGCGTGCCCGAGGGGCTGCCCGAGGTTGCCTTTGGTGATGGTGCAGAACACCGTCCTGCCACGGGGCACCCCGAGCTGCTGGCGAACCTGGAGCCACTGCTCGAGGACCGCGAACGCGGGGGGGTCGATCCCGACGATCCGCCGGCGGTTGCCCTTGCCATGCCGGACCACGACGGTCCCCGCCTGGCGGTCAACGTCGCGGAGCTCCAGCGCGAGGGCCTCGGCGGTGCGGAGGCCTCCGCGCCAGAGCACGACGATCAGCGCACGGTTGCGCATGCCCGCGGCGCCGCGGCGGGGGCAGGCATCCATCAGCCTGCCGACCTCCTCGGCGGTCAGGACCTCCGCGGGGAACTTCCGGCCGTAGTTCGGCGGATGCTGGCCACGCCGAGCGCCCGGGACAGTCACCGGGGTCCTCGTCCGGCCGAGTCGATCGAGCTTCTGCAGATCCTCCCGATGGGAGGACCTGCGAGGGAAAGGGAACACAGTGGCATCTGTCCTTTCTATCGCGCCCACCCGACGAGTTGCAGATCGCGGGATGGGCTGGTTGGGGCGCGCAGCATACACACGCGCCACAAGCAGTGGGGCGCCCGCGGCTGCAACCCGCGGACGCCCCGAGGGAACCGGCGGGATGCCACCCGCCGGCCCCTACCCAACCAACCTACCCACATAGGAGGACACCCAATGAGCACCACGTTGTCGCCCCGGATCCGGGTGAGCTTCAGCCCGGTCGAGGCCTCGATCCTCGGCCTCACCGGCGTCCGCTGGTGGACGATCCAGGAACTCCAGGATACCCTCGCCCCGATGAGCGCCGAGGCCGTCAAGAGCGCCGTCGGGTATCTGCGGCGCCGCAGTCTGCTTGCGGTCTGGGGTCAGAGCCGTCAGAGCCTCGGCGGCGAGGTGATCTACCACTCCACCGAACTCGGCGACGAGCTGCGCCTGGAGTTCCGTCGCGCGGAACTCCTGAACTGGAACGGGGGCCACCATGCTGCTGCATAGCTCGCTCCTCATCCTCACCGGCGTACTGGCGGCGTCGGGTTTGGTCGCACTCGTGATGATCACGGCTGCGTGGCGTGGCGGCCGCCACGCGAACGAACGGTGGGGCCTCACGCCGCTCGCGGAAGAGATCCTCGAGGATCCGTTGGACGTCTCGATCACGCTCGACGCGAATCCGGACGCCTGCTACGGCTGCGGGTGCACCGACTCGATGGCATGCCCGGGCGGCTGCTACTGGGTCGCGCCGAACCTCTGCTCGACATGCGCGCCGCCCGCGCCGATCGAAGACCCAGAGGACCACTCGCTCGAGAGCGATCTGGACCGCGTTGTACGCGGCGCAGTGCTCAATGGTGGTCTGAAGGTGCCGTCGTGAGCGCGGCGGTGGAGGCCTCGACGCCGGCGACGCCAGTCCGGAGGTTCATGGCGCTGACGGTGCTCGATGGGGAACCGAAGCTGCGGCAGGGGCTGACGAAGCGCTCCGCGGCGGAAATCGCCGCTGGCCTGGTCGATGAGGTGTTCGCGTCGGCCGCGGGCACGGTGAAGATCGAAGTGAGCGTGTCGTGATGGCGGGTCCGGGTCAAAGCGTCGTCCACCTGCTCGCCAACGATCAGAAGCACATGGCGTGTGGTCTCCGAATCGGGAAGTTCGCAACGCATCCCGACCACGGTGGCGACCCGGCTGACTTCGCGGACGTCCAAGCGGCCCGATCGTGACGCTTTTGTCGACTTCGACATTGCGCGCGAGATGACCTCGTCACTGGAGGGCGCGCTCGTCCTCGCGATCTACGACCCGAGGAGAAGTCCGCGTGGGCGGGTGCTGGAGCTCTACCGATCGACTGAGCCAAGCACGTACATGATCGAAACCGATCGCGTGCGTGCCCTCGACTTGGGCGACCTGGAGACCATTCTCGCGCACTACTGGCCGGCGCCGGCGCCGGGATCGTGACAGGGTGTCCGCTGCAGTGGACACCGGGGAGCAGTTGGACGTCGATATGTGCATAGCGTCCGCTCGAGCGGACACCATTCAGGGCTGGCTCGATCTGGTTGCCAGTCTATGTAGGGATCGATACGAGGCTCGGCGCCGGCTCGCGCTCGTCGAGTGGGAACTGGAGCACGCGATGGGCTCGGCGGCGGCGGCCGGCGCAAGTGTGCGCCGTATAAGCACGGTCTCCGGTATCTGTAAGACGACCGTGGCCGCGCGGGTGGCCGCCAGGCGCGGATCGTGATGCTTTTGTCGAAAACCACCCGCATATAGCACCCCCGCGGGGCCGGCCGGGGAAAGCGTCACGATTTGGGCTACATGTGGCGGGCGCTGCGGACCTGCTCGGCGAGGACCCGAAGGTCGGGGATCTCGCCCCTGACGAGGGTCCGCTGGGCCCGTTCGGCGACGTGCTTGGCGAGATCGAGATCCGTGACCATGTAGGTGTCGGTGGCCCTGACAGGCCCGGTCGCTGTGGGGGTGCCGGAGAGCGCGGGTCCGACCCAGCTCGCGGCGATCTCGAACTGGATGTCCTCGTAGCCCTGCAGGCGCAGCGGGGTGACGGTGACGGTCGCATCAAAGGGGTGCTGGGCGAAGATGGTGATGATCGGCAGGGGACGCTCGGTGAGGCCTGCGAAGGGGCGTGGGGGGCGGGTGTGCTCGCGGCTGCTCATGTGGCGCGCTCCAGGGCCTCGAGGAGGTGTCGTAGCTGGGTCTCGGCGACGATGTGGTTGTGGCCGAGGAGAACGGGGTACTGGTGGCCCTTGGGGATCCACCACCAGCCTTGGCTGGGGGTCCGGCCGCCGGGGTGCGCGACGTAGCGGGGGGCCTTGGCGGGTTCGAGGTCCTCGGCGAGGAGCCGCAGCCTCTGTGTGAGGTTGGCTTTACGGCCCTTCTTGTCCCTCGCCAGGCCCATCACGCTCAACCTTACCCCGAGAGTCAAGGTCTACGGCGCGTCGCACGAGGATCCTGCGGCGCACGTGCGCGGGCAGCGGGGGGACGAGCGTGACCTGGCCGGCGCGGCGGTCGAACCAGACGGCGGAGTACACGGGTTCGTTGGGGTCGGGTGCGAGCTGGCTCGCTTCGCCGAGCAGCCGGTCGAGCTCGGGGACGGTGCGTTGCATCATCTTCGCGACGATCTGGTGGTCATCGGGGTCCAGCTGGGGCACCATGTAGATGACGTGCTGCGCCTCGGTGCGGCCCTGGCGGGGCATCCCGACGGGGCGCTGGGTCCCGCCGAGCACCCCATTGCCGAACACGTTGCCCTTCCGCAGGCTCTTGCGGACCCACTCCGGTGCACGGTTGGGCTGGTCCTCGCAGAGGTCCGCGAGCTCGTGGCAGCAGACCGTGAAGTTCCGGCGGTGGTGTGCCTCGTAGAACAGCTCGTCGTAATCTTCGAGGCTGTTGGCGAGATCCCGGTAGTGGATGATCGGCTGCGACCAGTCGATGTCGGGGACCCGGCTGACCGGCTGGACTCCGGGGATTGTGAACTCGGGCTTCGTGTCGAGCAGCAGCTTCTGGTTGCGCAGCTGGCTGAAGAGGAGGTTCAGCACCTCGCTCTTGCCGGAGCCGGTGTAGCCGACGACGAACACCCGATCGTGCCAGCGAATCCCTTGATTCATCAAAGGCCACCCTTTGCTGATCCAGTGCTCACCCTTGGATCGCCGGATCGGATCCTTGGGTATCCAAGGATGACCCCTGGGTGGCGCTGATGTGATCAAGTGCACCGTCCAGGTCGCCCTTCAGCTTGATCACCTGGTCGGCGAGATCGTCGCGCTGGAGCTGCACGTGGGAGAGCTTCCGGTGCGCGCGTCTGGCTCCGCTCTGGGCCCCGGCAAGGAACCAGGCCGCCCATAGGAAGCCGAAATAGGCCAGGAAGAGGTCGCGCTCGACTTTGTGCAGTCGCGGGATCATGGGGTCTCCTTGTGTTGGATGTTGGAAGACGGGGCGGTGGTGCCGGGTGCGGGCAGCCCGAACGGCGGCGCGGCCTCCACCGCGCTGGTCTCGCCGGCGGGGTGGATCCCGATGCCGGCGACCGCGGCGACGGTGAAGTCCAGGGCTATGAGGCCATACGCCGCTGCCTCGTCGCTGCGTAGGCCGAGCACGGTCCGTGCGACGGCCAGGAGCCGCTCGTCGATCTCCTCGGGGTCGGTGGGGAGCGGGAACTGCGCCATCAGGGATTTGAGCATCACCTGCAGCCCGACACCGGCGGGCCCGGGGACGCCGGCGGCGAGCTGCTCGATGACCGCCAGGACCTTCTCGGTGCTTTTGCGTGGTGCGAGCTCGCCCGTCACCGTCTCCGCTTGATCGGCTGGGTAGCTCATTGGATGGGCTCTCCGGCCGATCCAGTGGGATCAAAGGGTGGGGGCTGCAGGCCGCTGGCAAGGGGATCCAGGGGTGGCTCGTCCTGGTCTTGGCGGCCGGCGTCCAGGGCGGCTTTGCGTTCTCCGAGGGAGCGCATGGTGTAGCCGCTGAGGCCGAGGATGACCGCGAGCTCGTCGCCGCTGCTCGCCGCGACGCGGGTCGCGTCGTAGCGGTTCAGGATCCGGGTCAGCGCGGGCGCGATCGCACCGAGCTCATCGCGGGTGTAGATCCAGTCCTGGTCGCTCTTCCCTAGGACGCTGTGCAGCGCCGATCCTTTGGCGGTCAGGATCGCCTTGATCGTGTCGGGGTGCCACTCGATGTTGATCCCGGTCTCCCCGCCGGGTGAGACCGCGAACGCCCGGTCCCCGTCCCTTGCGGCGGCGTCCTGCTGCGCCTGCTCGGGGTCGAACTCGGGGCCGGGCTCCGAGATGAAGCTAGTAGCGGCCGAGGAACCCGTCAAGGACGGCTCGGAGGCCTCCTCGTCGCTCTCGAGCTGCTGGTCGTCTTGTGGGTCTGGGTTGGGGTCGCTGGCTGGCTGGTTTGCGCGCCGGCGGCTTGCGGCCTGAGCCATGCTGGGTCTCCTCAGGGTGAGCCATGACCGGGGTCTTTGGCTTCTTGCGGGTCGATCCTTGGGCGGGTTGGGCGAGCTGCACCGCGAGCTTTTCGCGGCCCTTCCTGAGATTCGCCAGCTGCGCCTCCCGCCTTGATGGATCCTTTGATAGAGCCATTGCGGGAGAGCCTCGCTGACCGTCCATGGTGGGGGGGATAGCCCGGGGCGCTGGGGGTGCCCGGGGGCATTCCCCTCGATATCGATGCTGGTCAGCCTGTGGGGCATGATCTCTGGTTCTCTCATCCACCACTGGCTCGTCACCGGGTTCGCGGCCGTCACGTTCATCCTCGTGCTGAAGATGCTCGGCCCGCACCTCCCCGACGGGCTGCAGAAGCTCGTAGCGAGCATCTGACCGCCGTGACCGCGGTCCTCGACACTCCCCCCCGGCGCGCGTTCGCGCGCGATACCGAGGTCAGCGAGCAGCTGGACGCGGTCCGCGCATGGGCGTTGGCGGGGTGGAACGTCAACGACCCCGTTGTGCAGGAGTGCATCAACCGCGGGATGGGCCCGTTGGCGGGTGGCGCGCAGGGCCTGAACCCCGCCGTCTTCATGAACAACGTCCCCGCCCCCGGGACCTATGTGATCAACCAGGAAGGCTTCAACCTCCTGACCGAGCGCAACGACGTGCCCAGCCCCAACGTGGAATGGCCCGGGTTGGGCGGCCGGATCGACCAGCGGGTCCAGAACGTCGGGGTGCTCTCCAACATTCGGCTCATCGCGGAACTCTCGATCGTCGTGTCCGGCACGGGCGCTGTCACGAGTCTCTACCGGTTCCCCTACGACCTCTTCAAGAACGTCTACCTGAACGCGAACGGCGGGACCGCGCTGATCCGCTGCAACGGCAACGATCTGCGCGCCAGACGCCAGCGGCTGTTCCGCAACCCCGCGGAGATCATCGCGACCGCCCCGGGGATGGACACCACGGCAACGATCACCGCCGCGGCGCCATACGTCCCGAGAGGCAAGATGTTCCCAGGGGTGATCGCCAACGGCACGTACAACATCACGTTCGTCGTGGACCTCCCGATCGTGCACGACCCCAGCAGCCTGACCGGTGCGCTGTTCGCACAGTCAGACCAGAACTACCTGAACTATGTGATCGAGACCGCGCAGCAGGCCGACCTGTTCACCGTCGCCGCGGGCGGCGCCGTCGCGATCACCGGGAACGTCCGCGCCGAGAGCACGTTCTTCAGCATCCCGACGCAGAACGCGAACAACGGCCGCGTCGTGGTGCTTCCCAACGCCGTGAACTGGCTGCACGAGTTCATCGCCACCGACAACCCATTCGCCAACAAGGGCGAAGTGATCACGCCCCTCGTCCGCAGCAATGGGCAGCTCCTGGCGCTCTACCAGTACGTCGATAACGGGGGCGCCGCGTTCTTCGCCCCGCTCAGCCTGGAATACGTCAAGTGGGCCTATGCCGGAAACCAGGTCCCCCGCAATTACCTGCCCTGGCATTTGGTTGAGGAGAACCAGCGCGACTATAACGGGCCGATCCGTCCCGGCCCGGAATACCTCGTGCTCGACTTCGAGAAGGAGAACTGGCAGCGCGACGGCGTGTATCCGCGCGGGCTCTCCGAACTGGAGACGATCGTCGGGATCCCCTCAACACCCAACGCGAACGCGCACGTCCACACGGTCCTCGAGACCCTGACCTCCGGCTGACACGGTGGAAGGCCTCGGCCAGCGCTCCGCGCAGTTCTCCTCCCCCGACTTCCCCGCCGGCACACTCGACCAGTCCAGCCTGCACGGCATCGAAGAGGACAACCCCTACGTCACAGGGCCCGCGATCGGCGGGTTCCCCGACACCAGCACCGTCGCCGGGACCGGTGCGGTGCACGTCGCTACCGGCGCGAGCCCCTCGGGGAACCTCGCCGGCCGCGCACAGCACTGGTCCAACCTCTTTGACTGGAAGAGCGGCCCGCTGTTCTGGATGATGCTCGCCACGATCCTCTACTTCGGGCTGATCAGCGCCCGCGTCGGCGCCCGAGTCTCGATCCGCTGATGGAACAGGCAGCCGGCGCGATCCTCCTCCTGCTCGCCGCGATCATGCTCGTGCAGCTCCTGCACGGCGGCCCGACGCAGCTACGCCAATGGGTCGGCTCCAAGTTCCTCGGGAAGAACTCATGAGAACGGGGATCCTGATCACGATCATCGGGGTCTTCATCGTCCTGCGGACCGTCCGGCCGAGCAACGGAAAGACCCTCGTCGACCACCTCCTCGGATCATGAGCCGCCAGAGCACCCCCGGACAGCACGGCCGGCTCTACCTCCAAGCCCACCGCGACAGCCAGCTCACCAACCTCCCCGCCGAGCACCGCCAGGCCCGCGAGGACATCATGAGCCAGCTCGAACGCAAGGACCAGGGCATCCGCGAGCGCGCGCTCACTGGCTCCAACCGGCACTTCGACCAGCCCCTTACCCCCGGCGAGCGCGAACACCAACGCAACTGGCAGCAGCAAGAAGGCCTCGACCATGGCCAGGTCCTCGACCGCCGCCGCGCCCTCGACCAGCCAGCCACCGCGCGCGGTCAGCGCGCCAGCAGCCGCGGCCGCCGCAGGCCCAGCATGACACGCCGCGGTCCCAGCACGACACGCCGCGCGATCGAACACAACCCCGTCGGGGAAGGTGCCGCGGGCGCCGCGGGCCTGTTCTGGGAGCTCATCACCGCCGGGGTTGCGCTCAGCATCCTCTTCCTCCTGCTCTCCAAGACCGGCAGCACCGCCTATTCAAGCGTCCTGAACGGGCTCACAGGCGCCCTGGGACGCCTCGCGGACCCCCACAACGACCTCTTTACCCCCAGCGCCCCGCAGAAGGCCCCCAGCGCCCCGCAGAAGGCCCCCAGCGTCAAGAGGGCGAACGCGCGGCCGCCGGCGTCGGCGGGCGTGTTCGGGCCAGCCTTGCCGTCCTACGCGACCCTGACCCCGACCATCCCATAGGAGCAGCCTGATGCGACTTGCACGTGAGTTCATAGGCCTCGCCCTCGGCACGATCTTCCTGTACCTGGTGCTCGCGCACTACACCGGGGCAGAGAAGACGATCGCCGCGACCGGCAGCGCGACGAGCCAGATCTTCAAGACGCTGCAGGGCCGCTGATGGGTTTCCTTGACCGTCTCCTGGGCCGCAGCGCACCAGCTGGCACCCAGGTGCCTGGCCAGCAGGGCATTGGCCGCTACACGGGGCATCCCCGATTGCCCCAGGACCCCCGTGCGGCCATGGTGAGGGACATCCTGCCCGGGCTCTCCGGGCCGCCCGGGATCCGGCTCGCCCAATCCACCGATCGCGCGGCCCGGTACTTCGGGACCGATGCCGTCCCGACGACCCGCTACCCCCTGACCGGACCCAAGCAGGTGAATCGCCCCGTCGATCTGGAAGTCGCCGCGATCAAGAGCAACTGACCCGTGGGCAACCTCCTGAAAAACCCGAAGAAACGCCGCATGGTGATCGCCAGCGCCGCCGCGATCAGCGCGGTCATCCTCGTCCTGCTCCTGCACAAGAAGAGCACCCCCGCCACCGAAGAAACAACCAGCACCCCGACCACCACACCCCTCGCACTGCCCGCGGGCGAAGCCGGCGGCGGCAGCGGAAGCACCGGCGGCAGCGCCGGCGGCGGCGGCGAAATCAGCCAGCTCGGGAGCACCATCGGCAACGCGCTGCAGACACAGCAGGCCGAAACCGACCAGGCGATCAAGGGCCTCTCCGAACAGATCAGCACACTCAGCCAAGGCCATGAACAGAACTCGCAGGCCGCCGCGCAGACCACCCCACCCGAAACGAACAACACCGGGCCCAGTGGCACACCCCTCGCCTCGAGCAACCGCTCGACCAACGGCGCGAAGAAGTACACCAACACCGAAAAGGGCAACCCCCGCAAGGGCAAGACCTACACCATCCAGCACGTCAGGGGCGGCATCGAGCACGTGTATGCCAACGGCGAACGGATCTTCGTCAGGACCAGCCGCTCCCCCAGCCAACGCCCAGAGCACCACGACGGAGGCAGCGGAGGCGGCGGAGGCGGGGGGCCCCAGGTCGCCAGCCAATCCCCCCAGCCCGCGAGCAACCCCCATTTCCCACACACCAACACAGAGCACGGAAACCCCCGCTACGGCCAGCACTACCGCGACCAGAAGGGCAAAGGCGGCGTGTGGCACATCTATGAAGACGGCGCCCGCGTGTTCCTCCGCAACTAACCCAACCAGGAGACCAAACCAATGACAGACCCATTTCCACCCAACCCCACCGCGGCCGCCGCGGCCAGCACCGAGCAGCCTCCCGCGGCGACCCCGGAGACCGAGCAGGCCACCACGATGGCCCCCCAGATCCAGGCCGCCGAACAGCGCGCGCAGCAGGCGATCCAGGAGGCCCAGCAGGAACGCGCGATCGCGCAGCGGGAACGCGCAGCTGCCCAGGAGGCCCAGCAGGCCGCCGCGGCCGCCCAGGACGCCGCTGAGCAGGCCCTCCAGGGCAGCCAGCCGACCCCGAAGGGTTCCCCGCCGGCGGTCCCCGGCCAGGCCTCGATGCCGACCAAGCGCGAGGCGTTCAGCACATGGCCCCGGAAGGGCGATCTGCGGCCCCAACCATGGGACCTGGATGCGCTCGAGATCTCGCCGGAGATGGCGAAGCTCGCGCCGGGCGCACGGGACACCGTGAGCCCCGTCGTGATCCACCACAGCTACCCCATCCTCTCCCTCGGAAGCCAGGGGTCTACCGTCGCGGATCTCGCGGGGCGCCTGCACCTCCTCGGCTACGACACGGACATCACCCGCGGGGAGAACATGTTCAACACGCTCACCGAGAGCGTGATGGGCGCCGTGGACCAGTTCCGCGAGGACTACAACGTCCAGGAGGACCCCACCCCCTACGGCGGCCGCACAGCCAAGGCAGCGGAGCGCGCCGCCGCGATCGTGGGCCCCTACACCTGGGAGGCGATCCTCAGAGCCTCCGAGCGCGAACTCGCCGCCATATAGGCGATGTGGGAAGTGCCCCCCACCAGCGGCATGGTGGTCGGCCACGCGCAAGGCGCGGCCGGCCCCCGCCGCGGGCCCAAGCTCGACACCCTCGTCTACCTCAAGACGCTGCTCGAACTCGCGCTGCTGCTCCTGGCGATCCCATGGATCCTGCTGCGGATCGCACACAACCCCCGCAAGGCGATCAAAGACCTCGGGGAGCACCACCTATGAGCACCAGCAGCCTCACCGGCCCGCTCAAAACACAGGACCCCAACAGCGTCCTGCAATGGAAGCCCTACGCCGAACAAGCCTCCGCCAAATACGGGGTCCCCACACCAGTGCTGCTCGGCCTGATCCAGGAGGAGTCCGGCGGGCACCCAGGAGAGACCAGCCCGACCGGCGCCCAAGGCATCACGCAGTTCGAGCCCGGGACAGCCGCGACCTACCACGTCAACACGAGCCCCGGCGGCGAGTACAGCCAGGTCATGGGTGCCGCCCAATACCTCCACGACCTCGGGTTCTCGAGCAACCCCACCCGGGCGCTCGCGTCCTACAACGCCGGGCCCGGCAACTGGCAAGCCGGCCTGGGCTACGCCAACACCGTCCTCTCCCTCGCCACCCACTACGGACATGCGAACACACCCACACCCACCCCCACCACACCCAACACGACCACACCCACCACGGCCGCCAGCGGGAACCCATTCCTGACCGGAAACCCCGCGCACCCCCACCAGTCCCTACACATCCTGCTCTACGCCACCCTCCTCATCATCGGCGCCGCCCTCGCCTACCTCGGCATCACCCGCACCACCGGCCTGCACCCCAACCCAACCCGATGAGCACCACCCACCACTACGGGTTCATCGCCGACCCCGCCACCAACTTCACAGCCGGCCAAGAGCCAGAGATCGTGCGGCGCCTCAACCTCCTCGCCGAAGAGCTCCACCAAAACATCTACGGCATCAGCGGCTACCGCACACCCCAACAATCCGCCCGCGCCGGCGGATCCACCAACGACCCCCACACCCGCGGCCAAGCCGCCGACATCGGCATCGGCAGTTCCCTCCGCGCCAGCGCCGGCACCCTCACCAACGCCCAACTCGAGGCCGTCGGCCTCTGGCGCCCCTTCGACCTCACCGCCGACAACCCCAACGAGGTCAACCACGTACAGATCCTCCCCTCCGATGGCGGACCCGCAGTACCAGGAGCCAGGGAACCATTCGGGATCGATCTGACGAAGCCCGGTGCGACCAAGACGTGGAGAGAAGCTCAAAAGTCCGCGCAGATCGCCAAGGAAGGCGGCTCAGACGCCAAGAGCGGTGGAATAGCAGGCCCGACCGCAACGGGCCCGAGCGAACTCGCGATAGGGATCGCGGGCAAGCTCGTCGGCCTGTTCGGTGAATGGTTCGGCCAGGCGTTCGCGCGCGCGGCGCTGTATGTGCTGCTCGTCGGTGCGGGGGGCTGGCTGATCATCGCGGGCATCTCGCGCGCAGCCGGCCTGCACCCGGTACAGGCCCCGAAGAACACGGCGATGAAAGCCGCGGAGGCGGGTGCGGCATGAGCTCACAGACCCGCGCGCGGGCGCTACCGGCAGCCACGGGGCAGCAGATGACCCAGAGCGCCCTGGAGCTGCTGGCACGCTCGACCGCTGAACAGCACCGCACGATGATCGAGCTGAAGTCGCTGTTCGCCAAGCACGGCGGGAGGGTCAGCACGCACTGGCTGACCCAGGCCAGGCCGGAACGCAACGTGCATGAGCTCGAGGAGACCCGGTCCTTCGCGGTCCTGAACTTCAGCCCGGTCACGATCCAGGTCGGGTGGGGCGGACGCTCAGCGACCGCGGGGAACGCGATGCCGGTCCTGGCCAACAGCTATATCCAGCTGCCCCTGGAGACCAACAGTGTGATCCTCGGCGCCGCCCCCAGCGAAATCGAAGAAGCCGGTGGCCAGGCGATGGTCATGTTCATCCGCTACCAGCACCTCATGGGTCTCGCCGGCGGCCCGCTCACCGGCGCCGGCGGCGGCGCGGCGGGGACCGCGGAAACCGCGAACACCGTCACCGGCGCAAGCCCGGGGACCGTCGCAGTGGGAAACGTCTCAGGGCTCGTGATCGCCGCGAACACGACGCGCAAGGGCCTGAACATCCAGAACACCGGGGCCAGCACCGTCAGCCTTGGCCTGGGGCACCCAGCGGTCCTCGGCCGCGACCTGGTGCTCGCCCCCGAAGCCTCCTGGGATGGCCGGGTCAGCGGCGCGCTCTGGCGCGGCGCTGTGAACGCGATCGCAACGGCCGCCGGCACCCTCGCAGTGGTCGAGGTATGACAGATGAACCAGATCTCATCACCTGGCGCGTCAAGCAGCTGGAGGACGCAATGACCAGACATACCACCGAGGTCGAAAAGGTCCGCGACACGGTCCGAGACCTCAGATACGAACGCCGCCGCGACCGCCGCCACAGGGCGCTGCGCCGCGAGATCCCACTGATCGCCGGCGGCCTCGCCACCGTCGCGTACACCATCATCAGCTTCATCGCCCTCCTACAACACTGAACCCGTGATCGGCGAAATCTCCCACAAAATCACAGTGACCAGCCCGGAACTCGGGCCTGTCCAATCCAAGACGATATTGGTCAACGCTCCGCGTGCCACATTCATTGACCTGATTTTTACACCCGAAAAAGCGAGGATCGAAGGGGGAACTTGGGAACATGAAGAAGGACGCAAACTGGCCGCCCAGAAGATCTCCCTCCAATACGGAAAGGGCAATCCGCCGGATTACGGGCTGGGACCAATTCGGCCGCTCCTTACAATCAACTGGCTTGAGGGCAAGTTTACGAATGAAACGAATGTGCCCCAGGAAGTCCGCCTGGCATTATCCCGAACATTCGATGCGTTTAAGCTGGTTTTCGAGTTCCAGGAATACCAGTGGGCACCAAGGTTCGATTACAGGATCGAACTGCCGGTAAAGCTCGAAGCGGAATGGGGTTGCGAAGAGGACATCGGCTCGACTGGACCAACCGTTGGAACGTTCTGAGAGGAGGTGATCACATTGGCACACGGACACGGACACTCCAAGAGCTGCAGCTGCGGGTTCTGCCGCAAGAGCGCCAAGCACACCAAGCGCAAGCGCCGCGGCCGCCGGCGCCGCCGCCGGTAAACCATCAAAACGAGACGCAGTCTCAGAAAGATCAAGGTGATTCACGATGAAGCTCCCGACCACAATCAGCATCCTGCTGTCCGCCCTGGCGGCCGCCGTCGTGACGCTCAGTACGCAGCTGCACCTCGGGACGACCACGCATGTCCTGATCGGCGCGGGCCTCGTGTTCCTCGCCGGCATCGGGATCCACCCCGCCGGCGAGACCAGCGCGGTGGAGGCCGCGCCGCCGTTCGGGCTGCCCGCACCCGGCACCCCGGCACTGCAACCGCCGATCACCCCGGCGCCGCCGGCGGAGCGGAGCCTGCCATGAGCGGCGTCTGGCTCCCGAACACCACACGCCATCATCTCCCGATCCTCGAGCACGGCCACCGCACCGTGACTCGAGGAGTCGTGATCCACGTCAACGTCGGAACGGTCGAGGGAACCCTCTCGTGGTTCGCCGGCGGCTCCAGGGGTGTCGGCGCGCACATCGAGGTCGGCGCCGACCACGTGTACCAGCTCGCCGATCTCAACCAGGTCTGCTGGCATGCGGTCGAGGCGAACGCCTTCAGCATCGGGATCGAGCACGCCGGGTTCGGACGCTCCCGCGCGGAATGGCTCGACGCCGGGCACGAGCTCGCCTACTCAGCGAACCGGACCGCGTGGATCCTGCACCAGTACCAGCTCGGGCGCCCCCACTACGGCCACAACATCTGGCCCCACAGCTGGGGAGGCGTGGCATGGGGCAACCACAACTGCCCAGGCCCGCACTTCCCCTGGGATGTCTGGATGCGCCTCGCCAACGAGGCCTACTATGGGCATTGGGGGCGACGCAGGTGAATACGGGAGGCTCCCCAGCCACAGTCCTGGCCGCCGGGCGCTACCCCGACAGCAAGGTGCTCTTCGATGACGTGTTCACCGGCGGGCCCGCCTTTCACCGCTGGGAGCCCCTGATCAGCAACAACATCCCGCGCGGCGTCGTCGGCTGGGACCAAGGCGGCCTCGTGCTCTGCACCGAGGACCAGCCCGACGGTGCGGAAGCGAGCTTCCCCCAAGGCCAGGCGACAGCGATCAAACGGATCACCCGCTTCGAAGGCGCCACCAAATACGCCTTCGAGGTCTGGTGGTCATGGTGGGCGATGTACGGCGGCGCGGAAAAGTTCAAAGCCGTCGAGTTCGCGATCGACACCTGCAAACCAGAAGGCGCCCGCCATTACTACAGCTACCGGTGGCTGAACTACAACGAGAACACCCATGAACGCGAGTCCCACTGGTACCTCCGCGCCGGCACCGAAGAAATCCCGACCTACACCCTGCTGCCCGACGGCGGCGAAGGCGCCGGACAAACACCGTTCCCGAGCCTCCCCTACAACGAGGGGAAGCGCAACATGGTCTACACCCGGATGGTCGTGGATCTCAACGCCGAGGTCTACGAAGGCCTCAAAGTCAACAACAGCGGCTGGGGCTCACTGAACCCCCAACCCAACACCGAACACCGAGCGTTCACCGGCAGCACAAGCAACCTCCCGACATTCGACAACGGCCTGAACTTCATCGTCAACCTCCGCAACCTCCTCGAAGGCAGCAAATCCTCCAGCGCCGTGTTCACCCACCGCGCCCGCGCAACGGTGGCGATCTGATGAGCGCACAAACCATCCGCATCCCCGTCTACAACAAGTTCGAACTCTCGACCGCCGAAGCGACGATCGTCGGACCCCGGATCCCCGCGCGCTGGTGCGAAGACGTCACCTGGATCCTCGCTATCGAAGCGATCACCGGCGCACCAACCGAAGCCACCCTGAAAGCCAAGTTCCAGGCCTGGATGGCCAACTGGGGCGGCAACCCCCAAGACCAGGTCCCATTCGCCACAGGGCCCCTCTGGACCGACCTGACCAGCGACCTTTACCCCCAGCTGCTGCCCATCCCCCTCCCCGTGCAGCTCGCCAACCAAGCCCTCGGCGCCGAACCCGCCACCCCGAACGTGTTCCTCGCCAGGATCGCCGGCGGGTTCTACCACCGCCCCGTCTTCCAACTCGCCACCGTCGGCGGGACCACACCCAAATGGAAGATCAGCGCCGAATGCGTCTGCCGAGGATAACCCCATGATCCAGAACTTCGACACCAGCGCCAGCATCAGCTACGTCGCCAAAGGCGCCCGCCTGCACGGCTGGAACTTCCGCGAGCGCGAAGGCAAACCCTGCAAAGTCCAATTCCGCAACGGCGGGTCAGGCGGCGCCGTCCTCATCGACCTCGAACTCGCCGCCAAAGCCAACGCCCAAGGCACACCCCCCCGACCCATCTACTTCAGCGAAGGGATCTACATGTTCTTCGAAGCCATCGAAGCGGGCGCCAAAATCCGCGGCACCATCGACATCTCCTGACCCCCGAACCTCGCGGATCTGCTCGCGGCGCAACCGCACCGCCGCACGATAATGCCGCTGTTCCTCCAGGGCCGCCCAGAGGAACCAGAGCCGCTTCTTCACGGCGCGGCAGCCTAACACCATCCCAGCCTCTTGACTCCTCGCCGCCAGCCTGCGAAGATCCACCGATGGTCGATGTGGCGACCCTGACGCGGTTCCGTCCGATGGCACCTTCAAAGTGCCGCCATGGCCGATGTGGCGACCATGACGGCGCCCCAAACGGTAGAAGAGGCGCCGGACGCCCATGTAACAAACCGCACATGGGCGACCGAAATCGAGGTCCTCGCCGCCGCACAGCTGGATGCCGAGGAGCGTGGCGTCCGCTTCCGTCGAGATCGAGCGGAGTGGGTCGTGCACACCTATAACGCCCTCCGCAAGCGCCAAGCGATCGGCGGCGACGGCACCGTCTCGAAGCACCAGCTAGTCCGCGACCTCTACCCGGACGTCGAGGCCGACTACAAGCGCTGCAGGAGTCTGGGCGTGTCCGTGAGCCGATGGTTGGATGTGCTGGTGCGCCAGGGCCTCATCACACGGGCGGAACTGCGCAGCGAGCATGGCGGCGGGAAGTGCCTGGGGCTGCGTGTGCAGCTGTCCCCGGTCCCTGAGCGGGTCGCTATGCTTGCGCGGTCGCGCGGATGTAGCTCAGTTGGCTAGAGCGTCTGCTTGCCATGCAGAAGGTCGTGGGTTCGAGTCCCATCATCCGCTCTCGGGAAGCATCAAATCAGGCGGCTACCTCGACCTGCGGAGGCGGCAGCATGCGCAGAAAGTCAGCGGGCAGCTTGCCGCTCGCACAACGCGCCGTTGAGGAAGGCACACCGTTCGGGATAGGGTGAGCGTTCTTCGATCGCGAGCTCGATCGCTTCATCCATCACCCGGCCGGCGGGAGACTGCTCCAAGGGCTCTTTGCTTGTTTTCAATGCTTGCGCCATGACTCGATCATAGCCTTGTATCCGCGCTTGATCTCCTCGATTGCTGCGCGCATCCCAGGACCGAGGCTATAGCGATGGAAGACCTCGGCCGGCTGTTTTGTCGCCCGTGCGCGTGTATCGGTGCATCTCGTTCTTGCCGTGGACTCCGTCGTACAGGCGGATCGTCTCGATCCCGCCCTCCCCTCTGACCAAGAGGACGACTGCGCAGTCGATCACATCGCGCCGGTCGGTCGTGAACTTGACGTGCATGAAGATCCCACGCAGCTCGTCGAGTTGCTCTCTGTACTCGCCGCTCACGCCGCGATCTCTGCGTCGCCGTCGGTCTGCACGACGTCTCCCGGTTAGGATCGAGTGGAATCCGTCGCAGCCATGTCGGTTCAGGCCCGGCTGTGACCCCCCTCCCAATGTCCCCGCCTCCCTCCCCCACGAGCCCGACCCGGCGGGGAACAGTGCGCTGATGGATGTCCTCGAAGTTCTGTGGCACGGGCTGCGGGACTCGCTGCTGATGGCGTGGGAGGTCTGGTGGGCGCTCGTGCTGGGGTTCTCGATCAGCGCGGTGGTGCAGGCCTGGGTGCCGCGCGAGCGGATCGAGCGGGCGCTCGCGGGCGGAGGGGCTGGGGCCGTGGCGCGGGCCACGGGGCTGGGGGCGGCTTCCTCGTCCTGCTCCTACGCGGCCGTGGCGATCGCCAAGAGCCTCTTTCAGAAGGGGGCCTCGGCGGCGTCCGCGCTGGCGTTTCAGTTCGCCTCGACCAATCTGGTGTGGGAGCTGGGGCTGGTGCTCTGGGTGCTCATCGGCTGGCAGTTCACGCTCGGCGAGTACGTGGGCGGGGTGGTGATGATCGTGCTCATGACCATCGGGCTGCGAGCGTTCGTCTCACGGCGGCTGGAGGAGCAGGCGCGGGCGCACGCGCGGGCGGCCGACGGCGGGCACGTGCACCACACGGCCGGCGGGGAGATGGGGCTGCGAGCGCGGCTCAGCTCGGTTGAGGCCTGGACGGATGTCGCGCAGAACTTCCGCGGGGACTGGCGCATGCTGTGGAAGGAGATCGCCGCGGGGTTTCTGCTGGCGGGGTTCGTGGCGCAGCTGGGCAACGGGTTCTTTCAGGGACTCTTCCTGGTGCACACCGGCGGGGTCCTGGCCACGCTTGAGAACGTGGTGGTGGGGCCGCTCATCGCCGTGCTCAGCTTCGTGTGCTCGGTGGGCAACGTGCCGCTGGCCGCCGTGCTGTGGTCGGGCGGGATCTCCTTTGCGGGGGTGATGGCGTTCATCTTCGCCGACCTCATCGTGCTGCCGATCCTCGCCATCTACCGCAAGTACTACGGCGCGCAGTACACGCTGCGCATCGTGGCCCTGATGCTGCTCACCATGATCCTCGCCGCGCTGATCGTGGACGGGCTCTTCAGCGCCCTGGGGCTGATTCCCACGGGGCCGCGGCCCTCGCGCGGAGACATCTTCGGCAGCGTTCGGGTGGACTGGAAGCTGCTGCTCAACGCGCTCAGCGCCTTGGTCTTCGCGGCGCTGTGGTGGCTTGCGCGGCGCCGGAGCGCGCACGTCTGCCATGCGCACCCCGAGCCTCAGGGGCTCACCGCGCCGTGAGCGTGCCCTGTGCGCCGGCCGACCTCTCACTGCACCGTGAGCGTGCCCTGCATTCCCGCCTGGCGGTGGCCGGGCACCGTGCAGAAGAAGCTGTAGGTGCCGGCCTTCAATTCCAGGGTCAGCGACTTCGTGGCGCCGCTGAAGGTGGGCGTGGCGCCGAGTTTGGCGCCGGCGGCGGATTCCACCGTCACGTTGTGTTCCAGGGGCGCCATGTTCGTGAACTCGATCGTCACCTTGCCGGGGTGGGCGGTCAGGGTGGTGGTGGTGTAGCTCAGGCCCCCGCTGGGGTCGGCGGCGAGCTTCAGGACCTGGGCGGCGCCCGCCGGGGCCGGCGTGGCCGCCGGGGAGGAGGCCGCGGAGGTCGCGGTGGAGGCAGCGGTCGACGCCGTCGAGGAGGCAGGGGGCGTTGTGGAGCTGGTGCTCGAGCTCGACGAGCCGCCGCAGCCCGCGGCCAGCAGTCCCGCCGCCGGCAGCGCTGCCGCCAGCAGCGCCGTTGCCGCCGTGCGCCGGATGTCAGGGAACCTGTTCATCGCCAACCTCCAACCTGTCGCATGGTCTGAACCTCGCCCGAGAATACTCCGGGCAGGCATCTAACGCTCTCAGGAGCAGCAGACTCCGGCGGACGCCCCGATCTTCCCGCGAGCCTTGCCCGCCTGCGCCACCATGTTCCCGCAGGGACGCCCACCGGTAGGCTTTGAGCCACCCATGACACCCGCCGACCACGCCATCCCCGCCGACCACGCCATCGGCCGGACCCCCGCATGAGCAAGGTGCGCCTGGAGCACGAGGGTCCCCTCGCGGTGCTCACGCTGGACAGCCCGCCGCTCAACCTCTTCGAGGGGGAGCTCATCGGCGAGCTCATCGCCGCCGTCGACACGCTCGCGGCCGAGCCTCCGCGGGGCCTCTTGATCCGCGCCGAAGGGCGCGTCGTCAGCGGGGGCGTGGACGTGCACGAGTTCGACGGCCTCACGCGCGAGCGCGCCACGGAGCTGTGGGAGCGCCTATTGGTGCTCGTCCACCGGGTCGAGGAGCTGCCGCTGCCCACGGTCTTCGCCGCGCACTCGCTCTGCCTCACCGCGGCCTTCGAGCTCTCGCTGGCGTGCGATCTGCTGCTGGCCTGCGAGTCCGCTCGCTTCGGGCTGGTCGAGACGGTGGTGGGGTTGACCCCCGCGATGGGCGGCACGCAGCGCCTGGCCGAGCGCGCCGGGCCGGCCAGGGCCCGCGAGCTGGTGATGACCGGCGCGCTCTACGACGCCGCCACGCTCGAGCGCTGGAACGTCGTCAACCGCGTGCTCCCCGACGAGGGCTTCGACGCTGCCGCCCGCGCATTTGCGCGCGGGCTCGCCGAGGGTCCCACGCGCGCGCACGCCGCCACCAAGGCGATAGTGGCAGCCGTGCGCGAGGACGGCGGCCCGCGCGCCGCCGACGCCATCGTGCCCGAACAGGCCGGCGGGCTGTTCGCCACCAAGGACCTCAAGGGGGCGGTGCGCTCCTTCCTGGAGCACGGCCCGGGGCACGCCACCTACACGGGCGGTTGAGCCGGGAGCGAATCCGCCGGCGGCCGAGCGGAAGCGAGTCAGCCTACGTTTGAGCCGGGAGCGAGTCTGCGGGCGGCTGAGCGGGGGGCTGAGCCGGAAGCGAATCGACCGACGCCTCCGCCGCAGCGCGGTTCTCCGCCTGCACCGCCAGCCAGATCTCCTCGCGGTAGATCGGCAGCCGCTCGGGCGCCTTGATGCCCAGGCGCACGGTCTGGCCGGAGACCTCCATGACGGTGACGAGGATGTCGTCCCCGATCACCACGCGCTCGCCCGCGCGCCGGGTGAGGATCAGCATTGCGCCTGATTATGCCCCATCCATCGCGCGCGCCCGCCCGGGGAACAGGGGGGCCTGCAGCTCGGCTCCCGCGGCCGCGTTGAGCACCTGGTGGCCGCGGCCCTCGTGGATCAGCACCGGGGCGCGCAGGTTCACCACCACGTCCGCCGGATCGGGGGCGGCGCGCATCGTCACGTACAGCCTCGCCGCGGCGGGGTCGGGGGCGCCGACGCGCTCGCGGTCCTCCTCGCTCAGCGCCAGCTCGAAGGCGGGGAAGAAGCGGCGGGGGTCCACCACCGGCAGCGCCAGATCGGGGTGATCCAGGGAGTGCAGCCAGAGGATGCCGCTCCCCGGGTTGCGATCGAGCAGCGTGTAGCGCGAGCCCTCCAGGCCAATCAGGCCCTGCGGGAACTCGATCACCGCCTCCGCGGGCACCTCCAAGGCACCGAAGCGGGAGCTCTCGATCGCGATCGTGTCGGTGGCGGGGGGCATCCGGTGGTCGCTTGAGGGGTTGGCGCTGGGCTTGCGGTGGGGGCTCGTGCCGGATTGGTTGTGCTCTGCTAGTGCAGGAATTCGAGCAGCGAGGTCTGCACGATACTGGCCCCCGCGCGCAGCGCCGCGTTGTAGGCGGCCTGGGCGCTGGAGTAGGCGATCGAGACCTTCGCCAGATCGGCGTCCTGGGTGCTCGACAGGGTCTTGGCGGCGGTGATCTGCAGGTCTTCGATGCGGCTCGCGGCGACCTGCATCTGCGCCGTGATCGCCCCCACCCCGGCCTGCATCGTCGTCAGCGCTTCCAGGTTCGTGTCGAGGCTCTTCAGGTCGCTCGTGCCCAGCGCTTCCTCTTCCGCGGGCACGCCGCTGCGCAGGTGCGCGGAGATCGTGCGCAGCACATCCAGCAGCTTGCCATCGCCGCTGGCCTGGCCGTTTCCGAGGAGATTGGAGATGTTGGTGTTGATCGCCACCGAGGCGCCCGGGCCGATCGAGCGGGTGATCTGGCCTTCGTTGCCCTGGTATTCGTCTTCGGGCCCCGACCTGTAGGGGGGGGTGGCCGTCTGCGTGCCCGAGAAGACGTACTGGCCGGCGTACTGCGTGTTGGCGTCCTGCTTCACCGTCGCCGTCAGCTGATCCACCTCTTCGGCGATCGCCTTGCGGTCGATCGGGTTGTTCACCCCGTTGGACGCCTGCACCAAGAGCTCGCGCACGCGCTGGCCCACTTCGTTGATGTTGCTCAGCGCGCTCGCGGCCGTCTGCGTCCAGGAGATGCCATCCTGCGCGCCCGCCGCGTATGAGCTCATGCCGTCGATCGCGCTCTGCAGTTCGATCGCGCGGCTCGCGCCGTAGGGGTTGTCCGAGGGCTTCTGGATCGACTTGCCCGAGGCCAGTTCGCTCTCGCTGCGCTGCATCGCGTTCAGCGACGCGTTGATGTCGGCCAGCGTCGTGCCCGCGATCATCGTCGATGTGATGCGCTCGCTCATCGTCTCTGCCTCTGCTTGCTCGTCGTCTTCGGATCGCTCATCGTCCCCGCCCCTACATCCCCGCGCCGGTGTGATCGATCAGCGTTTCCAGCATCTGATCCATCGCCGTCAGCGTGCGCGCGCTTGCCTCATAGCCGCGCTGGAAGCTGATCAGGTTGGTCATTTCCTCGTCCAAGGACACGCCGGAGACGCTCGTGCGCTGGTTGCCGATCGCGCTCACAACCGCCTGCGAGGTCGTCTGGTCGTCTTCCGCCCTCTGCACGTCGCTGCCCACCTTCGCGATCAGGCCCGCGTAGCGCTGGTCGGCCACGCCGCCGCGCAACGCCGCGATCGCCTGCGCCACGTCGTTGCCGCCGGGGGCGCCCGTCGAGGAGGTCTGCACCTGCGCCGGCCCCACCGCCACCTTGATCGTGGCCGCCGTGGCGCCCGTGAAGAAGGGAGTCGTCGTGTGCAGCGCGTTGACCGTGCCGGCGAGGTCGTTGGCCACTTCGTTGAGCGCGCTCTGGTAGCCGGCCAGGGGGCCTTCGGGGCCCGAGACGTTCAGCAGGGCGCCCAGCTGCCCGCCCGCGGCCTTCGTCAGTTCCTGCGGCCAGTTGACGGTCGTGCCTTCCACCAGCGGCTTGGCGGCGTCGCCGAAGCTCACCGTGTCGGTTCCGTTGGCCGCCTTTACGACGGTCACGTTGGCCAGTTCCGAGAGCTTGTCCAGCAGCAGATCGCGGCGGTCCAGGAGGTCGTTGGGCTGCTGGCCGGCCTGTTCGGCGAGCTGAATCTGGTGGTTGAGCGTGGCGATCTGGCCGGCGTCGCTCTGCACTTCGCCCGTCGGGCTGACGATCGCCGTGTACTGCTGCGTGGCCTGCGTGGAGATTGTGGCGAGCTGACCGCTCAGCTGGTTCAGCGTCGTCGCCAGCTGGGCGCCGCGGCTTACGACCCCCTCGCGCGCGGCTTCGCTGGAGGGCGAGTTGGCGAGCGAGCTCCAGGCGCTCCAGAAGGCCGACAATTGGCTTGAGATGCCCGAGCTCGAAGGCTCGTCGAAGGCGCTCTGGGCCTGCTGCAGCTCGTTGGCTTCCGTGCTCGCGGCTCCCAGCGCGGCGCTCTGCGTGCGGTACTGGGCATCCAGGTAGCTGTTGCGTATGCGCGTGAAGGTGGTGACGTTGACGCCCGTGCCCATCTGGCCGCCCGCGCCCGTGAGCGGGGACATCGCGGCTATCGGCAGCGGCGTATTGGTCTGCATCACCGCCGTCTGGCGCGAGTAGCCCGGGGTGTTCGCGTTGGTGATGTTGTGTCCCGTCGTGTCGATCGCCTCCTGGCTTGCGATCAGGCCCGAGAGGGCGGTCTGGAGTCCTTGCAGAGTGGGGATGGACATGGCCGTTGGGGGGTTGGGATGCGGGTGGGGGTCGGGATGCGAGGTGCGGGTGGGAGTCGGAGTGCGCGTGGGAGTCAGGCGCGCAGGTCGAGGACGTGCAGCTGCCCGCGCGCACGCGAGCCGCCGCTTGAAGTGGAGGAGGTGGAGCCCTGGGCGTCGTAGCCGTGCGCTCCGTCCAGCGCCAGCGAGGTCATCAGGTGATCCAGGAAGGACAGCTCCAGGCGCATCAGCGCGCGATTGCAGCGGTGCTCGCGCTGCAGCTCGTGCAGGAGACCGCGCAGCTGCGCGCTGCGCGCGCTCGCCAGCTCGGCGCTGGCCGGGTCCATGAGGGCGGCCAGGCGCGTCAACGTCACGGCCTCCGGCGCGATCCCCAGCAGCGCGCCGCTGTGTTCGAGCAGCCGCGAGCGCTCCCCCTCGATCGCCCCGCGGCGGGTCATCTCCCCGTGCAGATGGCCCGCGCAGCGCACCACCGCGTGCACGTCTCGCGCGCGTATCGCCACCCCCTGCTCGAGCACCACCGCCAGCAGCCGCTCGGCCGAGTCGATCTGGGCCTCGAGGTGGGCCAGCACGTCGCGCGTGAACGCCTGGGGGTCATCCGCGATCGGCGTCGCCGCGACGATGCTCATGCCTGCACGCCCCCTGTGGGATCGATCTGCGCGGAGGCGGAGCCCGAGGGGGCGCTCGCAGGCGATCCGCCGCCGACCGTCACGGGGCTCGCGGCGGCCTGCGCGGATGCGGCGGATGCGGCGGGCGCGAGTGAGCCCATCATCTGCTGGGCCAGCCCGAGGCCGCCGTGGCTCATCACGCCTTCGGTTAGGGTCTGCGGCAGCAGCGAGGAGAGCCGGGTGCTCGCGGGATCGCTCCCGCTGCCCGCGCCTTCACCGCCGCCCGCGCCTTCCGCTTCCGCTTCCCCGCCGATCCCGCCTTCCCCGCCGAGGCCGCTCGTTTCCGAGAGCGACTGCGAGAGCTGATGCACGAGCATCGATTCGAAGTCAAGCGCGCTCGCGTATGCCTTCTGCACCGCCGGCGAGCCATTGCGCACGGAGGCGGGCTCGAAGGCCGTGTCGATCGGGGGCAGACCGGGGGCGGTGGCTGCGAGTGTGGGCAGGCCGGTGACGGCGGTGGCTGCGAGTGTGGGCGGGCCGGTGACGTTCATGGTCTACGCGCGCAGCTGGTTGGCGATGGACAGCATCTGGTCCTGCGTCTTGATCGCGCTGGAGGTGAGCTGGTAGCCGCGCTGGGCGTCGAGCATCCGCACCATCGCCGCGGCCATGTCCACGTTGGAGCCCTCCAGCGCGCCCTGCGTGATGTGCCCGCCGCTCAGGGCCGTGGCGGCGCCGGAGGCAGCGGTCGGCGTGAACCCGCCGAGGCCGTTGGCGAGCATCCGGCCGGGCGCGGGGACGGTCACGAGCTTGATCTGCCCCAGCGCGCGCGCGCCCGCGGCGACGGTTCCGTCGGGACCAACCGCCACTTCGCCGGCCTGCATGCCCGCGGGCAGCGTGACGGGCGGGTCGAGCAGGCTGCCATCGGCCGTCACGAGGTGGCCCTTCTCGTCCACGGACAGGGCGCCGTCGCGCGTCAGCGCCACCTGGCCCGAGGGCAGCTTCACCTGGAAGAAGCCGGGGCCCTGGATCGCCAGGTCGAGCGGGCGCCCCGTCTGCTGCAGAGCCCCCTGGGATTCTTCGCGGCCGATCACCCGCGCCAGCGCTCCCGCGCCGACTGTGGTCGCCGTGCCGGCCTGCACGACCTGGTTGTAGAGGAGATCCTGAAAACCCACGCGCTCGGACTTGTAGCCGGTGGTCGAGACGTTGGCGAGATCGCCCGAGACGGCGTTCAGCTGTTCCTGCTGGGCCGCCATGCCCGCTGCCGCTGCGTAGAGACCTTCGAACATCTGGCGTGTCCTCCTACTGGGAAGTGAGCGAGCCGACCTGGGTGGAGGCCGACTGCAGGGTCTGATCGATGGCCTGTATGGCCTGCTGGCCGGATTGGTAGCTGCGCATCGAGGCGATCATGTCCACCATCGCCCGCGCAGGGTCGATGCCGGACTCCTCCAGCGCCCCCTGACGCACGCTGCCGCTCGCGTGTCCGGAGGGCGTGCCGCCGAAGAGGTTTTCGCCCTGCTTCACGGCCCCGGGGACTTCGTACACGCCCAGCGCCGAGGCGGCCACACGCCCTTCGGGGCCCACGCTCACGGGCTTGCCCGCCTGGTCGAGCACCGCGTGTCCGGCGCCATCCACGAGCCCGCCCGTGGCCGAGGCCGAGAACTGCCCATCGCGCGTGTAGCGCACGCCCGCGGGGGTCTGCACGGCGAAGAAGCCCGCTCCCACGATGCCGAAGTCCAGCGGCTGCCCCGTGTCGTGCAGGCCCGCCGGGCTCATGTCGGTGTAGGCCGCCCCGAGCTGCACCCCGGTGGCGAGCGAGCCGATCGGCTGCCCCGTCGTGGTGTCGCTCAGCAGCATTTCCCCGAAGCTGCGCTGCGGCGTGCGATCGGGCTTGAAGCCGGGCGTCGAGGCGTTGGCGAGATCGTTCGTGAGCTGGTCCTGACGGGTCTGCTCGGCGACCATGCCCGAGGCGGCGATGTAGAGACCGAGGTCCATCTCCTCCCGGTGTTCGGCCGGCGCCGTGGTTTCTTTAGGACGCCGCCTTATTGCGCGACTGCGCCACCATCACGGCCGCCTGTGGCGGCCTTTTAAGAAGGCTGTTCAAACCGCCGTGAACAGCGACGCGTCGTCCTTCAGCTGCTCGCGCAGGCGCCGCCGCAGCTCCGTGTGGATCTGCGAGACGCGGCTCTCCGACACGCCCAGGCGCGCGCCGATCTCGCGCAGCGTGCGGCCCTCCACGTACAACAGCACCGCCACCTGACGCTCGCGCGCGGGGAGCTGCGCGAAGGCGCGGCGGAAGCGTTCCTTGGCCTGCTCCCGCTCGGCGGAGAGGGCGGGATCGGTGTCCTGGTCTTCGCTTTCGATCGTGTCGATGCGCTCGATCGTGGTGGCGTCCTCGGAGCGCACCGTCTTGTTCAGCGAGGCCACGTCGGAGAGGGCGATCTCGTCCATGCGCTGCGCCAGGGTCTCCGGGTCGATGCCCACCGCGGCGGCCAGCTCCTCGCGCGTGGGCGCGCGGTCGTGGGCGGCGATGAAGCGCTCGCGCGCGCCATTGATCGCGCGCTCGTTGCGGCGCAGCGAACGCGGCGCCCAGTCGTGGCGGCGCAGCTCATCGAGCACCGCGCCGTGGATGCGCGTCCAGGCGAACTGCTCCAGCGTCGCGCCCTTCTCGGGGTCGTAGCGGTCGATCGAGCGGATCAACGCCTCCAGGCCGCAGGAGAGGAAGTCCTCCACGTCGCACTGCGCCGGGACCTCGCGCACCTTGCGATAGACGATGTAGCGGACCATCGGCGTGAAGATGAACACCAGGCGGTCGCGCAGCCGCGCGTCGCCCGTGCGCTTGTAGCTCATCCACAGAGACAGCACCTCTGACGCCGCAACCCTGGTGGCGCCCTGCTCCTTGATCTGCATTTGCTTGTCAGCTCCGACTTCGAGGGAACATTCGCGTCTCCGTCCCGGGAGACAGGGGTGCTCATCGGTGGGTCCGGCCGGATACTTGAGCCCCGATTGACGACTCCCAATACGTCGGGCAATTTCACGTAGTTAGGATTTTAAGGGCAAACCGGAACTTTCTTTCCATGTTGTTGGAACTCGCCGGTTCACTCTAAAAACGCTCCCCGGGCTGTGTCCATCGGGATGTCCTGCGCTCAGGTCTCGCGGGGGCCGGTCGATGACCGTGGACGCCATGAGCAGCCATTCCACAGCCGACGAGCCGGACCCCAACCGCCGCTACCAGGCGGCGCTCAAGCGGCTGGAGCATGGCCTTCAGGAGGCCGCCGGCGCCCCGCGCAGCCGCGTGGCGGAGCTGTATGCCGGGGTGGCCGCGCACGCTCTGCTGGAGCTCGAGCGCGAGCCGCGCGAGCCCAAGCTGCTCAACTACGCCGGCGTGGCCCTCTACGAGCTTTGGGGGCTGAGGGCGGCGCAGGAGCTGTTCGCCGCCGCGGCGCGCCTGGACCCCGAGTTGGGCGATGTGCAGCGCAATCTCCAGCAGGTGGCGCTGCGCCGCCGCTCGCAGCGCCGGGGGCGCAGGTCGGCGGCCCTGCACCCGGCCGCGGCGGAGCTGGAGGGTCGCGCTCTGGCCGTCGCCAAGCGGGCCCAGCCCGCGCAGGGGCTGCGCCTGAGCCTGTGCATGATCGTGCGCGACGAGCAGGAGATGCTGGGGCGCTGCCTGGAGTCGGTGCGTGACGCCGTCGATGAGATGGTGATCGTCGATACGGGCTCCACCGACGGGACGATCGCGATCGCCAGGTCCTTCGGGGCAAGGGTGATCGAGCGCGAGTGGACCGGCTCCTTCGGCGAGGCGCGCAACGTGGCCTTCGACGCCGCCGGCGGGGATTGGACGCTGGTGCTCGACGCGGATGAGCTGCTGGTCGCCGAGGACGTGCCGCTTTTGCGCTCGCTCACCGGGCGCACCTGGCGCGAGGCCTTCTACGTCTCCGAGACCAACTACACCGGCGATCTGGAGGCCGGCAGCGCCGTCACGCACAACACCCTCCGCGTATTTCGCAACCGCCAGCAGTACCGCTATCAGGGGCGCCTGCACGAGCAGATCGCCGACACGCTGCCGGGCTATCTGCCCGAGCGCCTGGAGTACACCAAGGTGCGCATCGAGCACTACGGCTACCTCGGGGCCGTGCGCGACGCGCGCGAGAAGTCCCGCCGCAACGTCGAGCTTCTGCGCATGCAGCAGCAGGAAGGCGTGGACACGCCCTTTCTGCACTACAACCTCGGGGCCGAGTACGCGGTCGCGGGGGACGCCGCGGCGGCGATGGTCGAGCTCGAGCGCGCCTGGGAGCTCCTGGAGGCCGACCCCGAGCGCGACACCTACCAGTTCGCGCCCGCGCTGGCCAACCGCCTGGTGCGCGCCACGCGCGCGTGCGGGCGCCTGCGCGAGGCGATCGAGCGGGCAGAGCAGGCATTGGAGCGCTTCCCCGGCTTCACCGACCTAGTGCTCGAGCAGGGGGCGGCCTGGGCGCAATTGGGGGACTGCGAGCGCGCGATCGCGCTGTATGAGCGCTGCATCGCCATGGGCGACGCGCCCAGCCGCTACACCGCCACCGTGGGCTGCGGCAGCTATCTGCCGAGGATCGCCCTCGGGGAACTGCGCCTGGCGCGCGGCGAGGCAGCGCAGGCCAGGGAGCTCCTGGAGCGCTGCGTGGAGGATCACCCCGGGTTCATCGGCGGCGTGCTGCCGTATGCGAGCGCGCTGCTGGCCTGCGGCGTGGCGCCCGAGCAGGTCGTCAGCGAGGTGGAGCGCCGGGTGCCCGACCCCACCGCGGCGGCGCGCTTTCTGCTGGGGACGGCGCTGTATGAGGGGGGGGCGGCCCCAGCGGGCGAGCGGCAGTTCCGGATCGTGCTGGAGCGCCAGCCGCACTCGGGGCGCGCGCGCGTGGCCTTGGGCGAGACGCTTCTGGCGCAGCGGCGCTACGCCGAGGCCGCCGCGGTCGCCTGCGAGATCCACACCGAGGACCCCCTCGCGGTCATGGCCTGCCGCAGCGAGCTCTTCGCGCGCGTGGCCGGCGGGGATCTGACGGGCGCGGGAGCGGCGCTTGCGCGGGCGCAGGGCGCGGGGATGGTCGCGGCCGAGCTCGACCTCTTCGCAGCCTGGCACGAGCTGGCCGGCGGGCGGGAGAGCGCTATCGAGCTCCAGGTCGAGGCGCTCGCGCTGCTGGAGACGATCCTCGAGGCGCTCCTGCGCGTACACGACTTCGAGGTCTTCGAGGTGGCGGTGGGGCTGCTCGGGCGCGCGCCCCTCTCCGAGCGCGAGCGCCGCGAGCGTTTGGGGGAGCTCTATCTGCGCCGGGGCTTCGCGGCCTCCGCCGCGCGGGAGTGGCTGGCCGTGTGCAAGGAGAGCCCCAGGGACGCGCGCGCTCTCTCGGGCCTCGCGCGCGTGGCCGAGCGCCAGGGGATGACGCGGGAGGCGCGGGACTTCGCGCAGGCGGCACAGGCCGTGGAGGAGGCGTCCACGGGCGTCGAACGGCGAGCAGCGGCCTAAAGCTTTGCGCGTGAGGGGTCGATCACGGTGAGCGAGTCAACGCATGAAGAAGCGGCCCAAGGAGGGGTCCGTGGGGAGCACATCCAGGAGGAAAACAGCATGACTGCGCCAATACCGCCCACTCAGGGGTCGCCCGCGACAGGCCCTCCATCAGGCGCGGAATCCGCCCGCCGCAAGGACGCTGCCCTCACGCGGGCGCCTTCCAGCGAGCCCGCGGCCTCGCTCGACACCTTCCCCTCCAGCCCTCCCCAGGGGGTGCTCGATGAAATGGCCGGCGCCGCGCGCGTGCACGACGCGCTGCGCGCGCAGGGGCGCGAACTGCGCTTCGCCCACGACGGGCAGAGCGGGCGCATGAGAATCGAGGTGCGCGACGCCGCCGGTGCGGTGCTGCGCACGATCTCGCCCGCGCAGGCGCTCGCCGTGGCCGCCGGAAAGCCGCTGGAGTAGGAGCGCGGCGCGCGATGCCCACGACCCCCGTCACCGGCTCGGCCGCCGGCGCCCCGATCAACATCACCGGGCTCGCCTCTGGCCTGAACACCAACGAAATCATCAACGGGCTGATGGCGGTGGAACGCCGGCCGGTCGCCCAGCTGAGCAATCAGCAGACCGCTCTGCAGGCCCAGCAGACGCTGCTGCAGCAGATCCAGAGCAGCCTCCAGCAGCTCTCCTTCTCCGCCGCCGACCTCGCCTCGCCGGCGCTCTTCGAAACCTCCCAGACCGTCACCTCCAGCAACCCCGATCAGATCACGGCGCTGAGCACCAAGGGCGCGGGCGTGGGCGGCTACGAGGTCAACGTCACGCAGCTGGCCGACTCCGCGCAGCGCACCTTCACCTTCACGAGCCCGGTCAGCGCCGACACGCTCACGATCGACGGCCACGAAATCAGCGTCAAGGCCGGCGCCACGATCCAGGAAGTGGCGGCCTCGATCAACTCCGACTCGAGCGCCACCGTTTACGCGGCGGCGCTGGAAGAAGGCAGGCTGGTGCTGTCCAACCGCGCCAGCGGCAACACCGGCGAAGGCTTCATCGCGGTGAGCGACCCAGGCGCCACGTTGACCGAAGTCGCGGGCAAGGCCAAGCAGGGCAGGGACGCCGAATACACCGTCGACGGGGTGGCGGGCACCTCCCACTCCAACACCGTCAAGAACGCGATCGCAGGCGTGACGCTGAACCTGGCCGCGCTGACGACCGTGAGCGGACCGGTGACGATCAACGTGGCCGCGCCCGCGGCGAGCGTCAGCTCGATCACCTCCCAGGTGGAATCGTTCGTCAAGCTCTACAACTCGGCGATCGGCTCGATCCACACGCAGCTGGCGACCAAGCCGCCCGAACACCCGCAGACGGTGGGCGAACTGGGCACGGGAACGCTCTTCGGCGACAGCGACCTGGGGAACCTCGTGAACAACATGCGCCAGGCCGTCTACACCTCGGTGGAAGGGCTGCCCGCGGGCATGGCCAGCCTGGCCGACATCGGCGTGAGCACCGGCACGGCCACGGGCGGCGCGATTCCCTCGCAGTCCGCGGTGGAAGGAGAACTGCAGGTGAACGCCACGAAGCTCTCCGAAGCGATCCAGACCAACCCCACGGGCGTCGAACAGATGCTCCAGAAGTGGTCGCAGGGCTTCCAGAAGCTCGTCAACAGCGACGCCGAACCGGGGGGCACGCTGGAAGCGCGCATCACCGGGGACTCCACCAGCATCGCGCAGCTGGGCGAACACATCACCGCCATGAACGAAATGCTCGAAGTCCGCCAGAAGTCGCTGCAGCAGGAATTCATCGCCATGGAAAGCGCGATGTCCCGGATCCAGGCCCAGCAGAGCTGGCTCACGGGGCAGATCAGCTCCATCACGGCCAACTCGGCCGCGATCTCGAGCTCGGGCTCGGCTTCGCTGCCGGGCTTCGGCTGAGCCGCCCGGATCGTTGTGAGCGGCTGAGCAAGGCAGCGCGACGCCGGCCGTTGCGGACAGGCCCTCACCCCTCAACTTCCAAGGATCGCGGCCGATCACCTGAGCAGGATGGCCCCCCTCATGGCATCGCCGCAGGCATACCGCCAGAGCGCGGTGCTCTCGGCCTCGCCCGGCGAACTGGTCGTCATGCTCTACGACGCCGCGCGGCGCTTCCTGCGCCAGGCCGGCGCCGCCATGGACGAAGGGCAGGTGGAGCGCTCGCACAACGCGCTGCGCCGGGCGGAGCTGATCATCGGACAGCTCGACGGGACCCTCGACGACGAGCAGGGGCAGATCTCCGAGCGCCTGCACTCGATCTACCAGTTCTGCCTGGCCCACCTCAATCGCGGGCGCATGGGCCAGGACACGCGCATGCTGGAGGAGGTGAGCAGCCTCCTCGGTGAGCTGCGCGACAGCTGGGCGGAGGTTGCCGAGCAGCCGCAGGCGGTGGCCAAATGACGCCCGCCGACGCCACGCTGGATCCCTACGCGGCGATCCTCGAGCTCTCCGAGCGCGAGCTGGAGCTGGCCGGCATGGGGCGCATCGACGACATGCACGCCCTCGGCGAGGAGTGGCGCGCGCTGGTGGAACAGCTGCCGGCGCAGCCTCCCACCGAGGCGCGGCCCCTGCTCGAGCGCGCGGCGCTGGCGCACGAGCGCACGCACGCCGAGCTCTTGCGGCTGCGCGAGGCGATGCTCTGCGATGTGCGCACCACCGCGCAGGCCAGCCGTGTCGCGCACGGCTACGCGCAGCAGGAACGCCGGCGCATCCGGCGCATCGATCGCAGCGCGTAGCGCCGCTAACCCTTAGCTATGTCGCGCGTATGTGCAACACTTCTCAAATGAGTCCCGTGGATGTCAGGAGCCTCGGCAGTGCAAGGCCGAGAACGCTCGATGGACGGACCTACCCGGAGCATCTCAGGCCATTTGAGATCCACGACCAAGTGCTGCTCCCGAAGGTGGCGCAGCTGCAGCCGGTGACCTTCGACAAGCTCAGTGTCATCGTGGAGGACCCACGTCTGCGGGCGGTGCTGCCGCAGTGGCTTGCCTCGGCGGAGTGGCGAGGCTTGATCGAGCGGGTTGACCCGGCTATGCGCTCGTCGCGCCAGTATCGGCTCGGCCCCTACACGCCCGACTGGCTCTCCGAATCCGCATAGGATGCGGGCGTGGCGCCCGCGAACCGCCTAAGCGACATATTCCTCAGCGCGCGCCGCGAGCCGCGGCTGGTGCGCTGCGCCGTGTTATTCATGGACCTGCTCGGCGTCGGGGCGATGAACCGGTCCCGTAGCGCGGCTCGTCACTTGGTGGAGCTGGAGCGGGCGGTCACCGTCAACTACCGAGACTACCTCTCACCGTTCTCGCCGTGGCCCTCGGCGTTCTTCTCGGACACCCTGGTTCTGGCCGCGCCGCTCGTGGACGACCGTGACGAGGCTGCGGAGGTGACGCTTCTGGCCACCCAGGCGGCGTGGCTTCAGATGAGCCTGGCCCGCGCCGGATTCTTCGCACGCGGGGGGCTCAGCATCGGCCGCTTCCATATCCGCGAGGGCCTGGTGTTCGGTCCCGCCCTGGTGGATGCCTATGAGCTCGAGAGCCAGGTCGCTACGCACCCGCGGATCGTGCTGAGCCAGGCGGCACAGGCCTGTCAGCGCACGGTGCTGGGGACCTCGCCGGACGGCAATCCGCTGTTGATCCGCGACGGGGACGGCTGGACGTTCATCAACTACCTGGCGATCCAGATCGATATCGATACAGAGGATCCGCGCCAGCCGGTGCTCGCGCACCGTGACCAGATCGTCGCGAACCTTCAAGCGCACCGCGGTTCCAGGCGCGTTTGGGAGAAATACCGATGGGTCGCCGAGTACCACAACGAGGTTCTGCGTAGACGGCTGCCGAAGCACAAAGATCTGCTCGTGCCCTCAGAGCCGATGACGTGGGGGTTCGCCCCATTCGCGTGAGCAGCCGGAACCGGCGTTCAGCGGTTTCTGCGGCGTTCAGCGGTTGGGCTCGCTGTAGGGTATCCGTCGCCGGAAGGGGAACACGGGCCCGCCGATCGTGGAGACCTCCGCGCTGTCGATCAGGCAGGAATGGAGCACGTAGAAGTCGCGGTCGAGCGGCAGGATCAGCTGCTCGGCACGGTCGTCCAGACGGTAGAAAGTGGTTTCCCCGTCGTACATGTCCCCGGTGCCGTAGCCGAGCAGCCCGTTCTGCCATAGCACAGACAGTACGTCTGTCTGGGTGGGAAACTCGACACGGGCGCGCTCCATGATCTGTTTGCAGAAGGGGTTGTCAAACCGGTCGCGCCCGATCGCGTCGTGGATGAAGTGCTTGAGCTGTTCGTTGATCGCGGGCGCATAGGCGGCCGCATTCTCAGCCCCGTGGTCGGCGGAGTTCGGGTACATCAAATCAGCGGCGAGTTGGTTCGCGCAGATCGTCAGCTGCAGCTCTCCGAACTGCCTGGCGGCCTGGGCGACGACGTTGGTGATCCATGCTTGGGAGAGCTGCTGAACGTAGGTTTCCTTGGCCTGCTTGGTGACGCGACAGAGCCGGTTGCCGAGGATCACGATGTCTCGGGGCAGCGGGCGGATGTGGCGCAGCAGGTAGTCCTCTATCTGCTCGTCGTAGTGTTTTTCGCGCCGTGTGTTGTGGATCGTGTCAAGGCCCAGCCAGGCCTGAACGATCTTCTCACTGTCTCCTTCATGGTCGGCGAGCAGATAGCTGTCTGAGATCTGCTCGAGCTTCGCGCGCAGAAAGTACTGCAGCGACTCGTGATCCCAGGTGAGCATGCGTATGTGCGGCGAGTCGCGGAAGCGGTCAGCGTGCTCGCTGCGCAGGATGGAGGAGAACACCACGTCGCGGATGCAGATGATCACGTGCAGCTTGCCGCCGAAGACCGGATCGCGCAGCAGCCTCATAACCTCGTGGAAGAGGCCCTTCTGGCAAGTCAGCCAGTATGCGGGGGCATGCGCGAACTCGTCGTCGATCGCGTCGATGTAGAAGCAGATCGCGGGGCAGCCGCGCAGAGCTCCGCCGAGTGTGGCCTCCAGGTCATCCCATGCCTCGTGCTCGAGGTATCTATTCATGCCGCCCTGGTTGACGGGTTTGTTGATGATATGCCGCAGCTGCGAGTAGATCGACAGCGGCTTGGTGAACCGCCGGTACAGATGGGGCGTGTACTGCTCGGTGAGCTCCTCGATCGTCTCTGCGCTGAGGCTGTCCCTCAGCCGGGGGACGCACAGCAGGTGTGAGATCAGCGAGCGCATGATCGCGCGCCGCCAGAGCCACTGCCACTTCTCCGTGAGGTACCGGGGCTCATACCAGTCGGATACCCGCACGACGGATTCGGTGGTGGGGACGTCCTGTTGGATGTCGTCGGCGTAGAGGGAGTCCTGGTCGCTGTAGATCGCCCCATCGGTTGCTCTGTTGCTTGCCATCGCCTGCAGGCGGCGCAGGTAGACGCTCTTGCCGGTGCCCTTCCCGCCGACGATCACGCGGCTTCGCAGCAGGTGCTGGCTGTCGAAGGCGAGATCGCTTCGTGCAGGCCCATCGTCGAACTCGACGAAGTCCCGCATCACGTCGGCGATCCTGGCCCGGGAACCCTCGGCGTCCCCGAACGCCCCTATGCGATCCGGGTCCCCCATCTCCTCCTCGGACTCCGACGGTCCCTGGGATGCGATCGTCAACGGGTGTCCTTTGACATAGCCCACGCGCCGCCTGAGTCATCGGCACCCTGCGATCCCACCTGGTCGGGAGACGCGGCCGGCGCATCTACGAGCGTCATCATCAGGTGCGCGACCCCAAGCCAGGCAAACGCCTGGCTGGCGTTCATGGGCAGCTGGTTGTGAGCGAGCGGGTTACGGCACGCACCAAATGCGCTTATGCACATCGTCCGGAAGGCAGTGAGATGCTCGGTGTCCGTCCAGGGTCCGATGCCGCCGCGACGTTCGGCGTCCAGACACTTTGTAACCACCTCCGGCATGTGCATTTTCTGCCTACCCGTAGTGTCGATACGGTCGCGGAACTCCCGCTCGCATACCTTCAGCGCCTCGAGTACACCGGTGCCAAATCTCCCTTCCGTGAATGCGGCATGCGCTGCATCTCGGATGCCGGGATGCAGCTGGTTGAGCATCACGGCCCACAGGGCGCGCAGGTTGCCCTCGAGCTCCAAGCCCTCTGAGAGATGCAGACCCGCCTGGGAGAAGTCCCGGCGCCGCGTATAGACGGCGAGCAGCAAACGGTGACATTCCAGCGCGTTGGCTGTGTCGTTGCAATCACGAAAAGCGCTCAGTGCCTTCTCGAGCCCTTCGATCGCGGCCTCCTCCTTGCCTTCATCCTGGTCTATCTGCGCGAGCTCCAGCCAAAGCCTCGCTTGGCGCGAACGACTGCTGTCCACATGCTCGATCATCGACCGGGCTTCGTGCAGATGCACGCGGACGCCCTCCATCTTGCCCATCTGTCGGCTGCATCTCGCGAGGCCAAGGAGGATGTCGGCGGTCAGGGCGTGGCGATCGAGCTTGCGAGCTATCCGGAGCCCACGTTCGTAGTGGATGATTGCCTCGTCGATTTCCCCCTGCGCCAAACGCACGTCGGCGATGTCGTCATGCAGCTCGGAGCACGCAACTTCATCGTTGAGCTGCTCGCAGATGCCGAGCGCAGTCTCGAGCCGCTCCAACGCCAAGCGGCGGCCTTCGCCGCCCCGATCGGCCAGCGCTATGGCGAGATGCCGGAGAGAGCTGGCGCGCGCGGGCTGCAGGTTCAAGCTCTCAGCGATGGCCAGGGCGCGAGAGTGGGACTCGTGAGCCTCCCCGAGGCGTCCTTGCGAGCGCCTGACGGAGCCCAGCAGGTTCAGACACTCGATGAGCTCGGGCTTGTCCTCCACGCCTTGGAGTTGGTCCAAGGCTTGGTTGGCGCTCAGCTCGGCATCGGCCAGCCGACCGAGCTGCAGTTGAGCTGAGCCTTCCCGGCGCCGTGCGGCGGCGACACCGAGCGGGCTTCGCTGATCTTCATACTTGCCTCGCGAGCGGCCATATTCCGACAGCGCCTGCGTGAACTTCCCCTGGTCCTCCAGGAGCGACCCGCGTTGCAGGTAGAGCAGCGCTCGCTCGCTGTCATCCTCGAGCTGCTGCAGGAGGCGCTCCGCGTCGGCGTAGTACTCGAGCGCGCGATCGTGATCGCCGCGCCGCTGGTAGGCCGCACCGAGCCGGCGATTGGCCAGAGCCAGGCCGATCACGTCGTGGTGATCCTGATCGAGCGAGAGCGAGTTCTTGTATGTTTCGATCGCCTCTATCGTTCGGCCCTGCTCGGCGAGCACATCGCCAAACTCACCGTAAAGCGCCGACAACGCAACGCTGTCGCGGAGCTCGCTACACAGCTCGATCGCCTCTCGATACCGGCCTTCGGCCTCGATCAGGCTGCCGCATGCGGCAAGTGCGGAGCCCATGCAGCGCAGGCTCTCGACCTTCGCGGGCCCGATCCCCAGCCGATCAGCGAGGTTGAGCGCCTCCCGGAAGAGCTCCAATGCTTCCGTCGTCCGACCCTGGTCGGTGATGACCGCGCCGAGGCAATTGGCGAGCTCAATCAGCTCCGGCTTGTCCTCACCCCCCTGCTGCTCGAACAGGGCTTTGGCGCGCCGCAGTTCCTCGGCCGCGTCGTCCAACCTGCCGAGGTCGTGCAGCGCTGAGCCGATGTGCCTGCGACATACCGCCTCACCGAGCACGTGCCTTTGGCTTTCGTTGATTGCCAGCGCCTGCCGGTAGCGCGCGAGTGCGTCGCGCACCTGGCCGCGCTCTTGCGAGAGGGATCCCCAGGCCGTGTAGAGGACGGCTCGCTCGCCGTCATCGTCCAGGTTGTCGAGCAGGCTGTCGGCTTCGGAGTAGTACTCGGCGGATCGTTTGTACTCACCCTTCTCCTGGTAGGCCGCCCCGAGGCGGCGCTTGGCAAGCGCGAATCCGAGCGGGTCGTCATGGTCCAGTCGTTCGGCTTCCTTGAAGACCTTTATCGCATCGTCCAACCTGCCTTGCTCGACATGCACCTCCCCGAGATCGCCGTAGATCTCAGAAAGCGCCTTCCTGTCGTCCAGCTGCTTGCAGATCTCGATCGCCTGCCGGTAGCGATCCGCGGCCTCGTCCAGGTCTCCTCGCACCGCGAGTGCCGAGCCCATCCGCCGCAGGCTCTCGACCTTGGCCGGACCGATGCCGAGCGAGTCAGCGAGACCATGCGCCTCCCTGAAGAGATCAAGCGCGTCCACGGTGCGTCCCTGGTCCTCTAGGACCCCGCCAAGCAAGTTCAGGACCTCGATCAGTTCCGGCTTGTCGGTACCGCCCTGACGTTCGAGCATCGCCTTCGTGAAGTAAAGCTCCTGCTCGGCCTCGGTGAGGGCGCCAAGCTGTTGGAGGACTGAGGCGAGCCTCCTGCGGGCCAACGCCTCACCAGCGGCGTCGTGCCTGCTCTGGAAGATGCCGAGCGCCAACTCGTACTCCTCGCGTGCCTTCTTGAAGCGCGCCAGATCCTCCAGCAGCGACCCCCAATGCAGGTGCAGCAGCGCACGCTCATCCAGGTCGCTCTGAGTGTCGAGGAGCCGATCGGCCTCACGGTAGCTCTCCTCTGCCCGCTCGAAGTCTCCCTTTTCCTGATAGGCGATTCCAAGCCGCCGGTGGGCTCCGGCGAGCGCGTGGATATCGTGGCGCTCCTGACCAATCGCCAGCGTCTGCTTGAAGCAGCCGATCGCCTCGTCGAGATGACCCAGCTCGACATAGACGTCGCCGAGCTCTGCGTAGAGACCAGCGAGCTCATCTGTTTCGCCACTGGCTCGATAGAGGTCCAGGGCATCGCCGAGCAGATCGCGGGCCTTGGCAAGTTCGCCGCGCTGCGCGCAGACGGCCCCCTGGCGTCTCGCGACGAGCCACTCGGCCCTGACCTCCGATTGCGCTGCTGATCCCTCCATCGCCAATCAATAGCCCCTCTGGGTTCTCCTCGCGGACATCAGACTACCCGAATCTGCCGTGCACGTGAATGTCGCCGAGGTCGGCCCTCCAATCCACTAGCCGAGAGATCCGAGGAATGGCTATGAGCACTCGGCCCTCAAGGTTCGCTTATGGCGGCCGATGACGGGAGGGACCTGAACCTCGATCAGGCGGCGGCTCTCATGGATGGGGGTCGGAATGCGGCCCACGGAGGGCACAGCCGAAAGCCTTCCCACCTTGTCCCTCCTTGACACCACCCAGCTCGCGCTTGAGGCCGGAATGCGGGGCGCGTCCCTGCGCCAGACGCTCTTGACCAACAACGTGGCCAACGCCGATACGCCCGGGTACCAGCGCGAGGACGTCAACTTCCAGGCCGCGCTGCGCAATGCCATGGCGGGCGGGGAAGGCGCGCTCGCGCAGGTGCAGTTCCAGCCCGAAGTGCGACCCGGGGCGGCGGGGCCTGAAGGCAACGGGGTCAACATCGACCAGGAATCGGCGCAGCTGGCCGAGAACGGGCTCGACTACCAGGCCATGACGCAGGTGCTGGGGGCCCGCGACAGCATCATGCGCTCCGCCATGGGGGTGGCTTGAGATGGGGCTCTTCGACGCCATCGACATCGCCGGCAGCGGGCTCTCGGCCGAGCGCGTGCGCATGGACGTGACCTCCGAGAATTTGGCCAACGCGCAGACCACGCGCGGGGCGGGCGGGCAGCCCTACCAGCGCCAGGAGGTCGTGCTGGCACAGATCGGCACGGCCGGTTTCGGCACCGCGCTGGCGGGAGCGATGAGCGCACAGCAAGGCGTAGGCACGGCGCCGCAGGGCGAAGCCACGGCGCAGGGAGAACTGACGGCGCAGCCGGGCGAATCCTCGGGCGGGGTGAAGGTGGCGGGGATCGTCGCCGACGCCACCCCCGATCAGCAGGTCTATGACCCCGGCAGCCCCGATGCCAACGCGCAGGGCTACGTGAAGATGCCCAACGTAAACACCGTCACGGAAATGGTCGACCTGATCTCCGAGTCGCGCGGCTACCAGTCCGACGTCACGGCCATGCAGACGGCCAAGTCGATGTTCACCTCGACGCTGGGGCTGCTCAAGTGATCGTGCCCGCGATCGGCGCCGTCGCGCAGGCGGCGGCCAACAGCCCATACGGCGCGGGGCAGCTGGAAGGGCTCGCCCAGAGCGGCTCCGCCGGGCAGGGCATCGCCGCCGGGCAGAGCGCTCCCGCTGGGCAGAGCGGCGCCGCCGGGCAGAGCGAACAGGCGCTCCAAGGCGCGGCGGGCACGGGGGCGGGCGGCGGCTTCAGCGGCGCGCTCACGGAAGCCGTCTCCTCGCTGGAGAAGACCCAGCAGAGCGCCGACAGCGCCGCGCGGGCGCTGGCCACAGGCACGACGAAGAGCCCCGAGAGCGCGATTCTGACCGTGCAGGACGCGCAGCTTGCGATGCAGCTCGCCGCGCAGATCCGCACCAAGGCCGTGGAAGCCACCCAGAGCATCTTCCAGACGCAGGTCTGAGCGGAGATAGGACCCACCGATGCCCGTCGCCCAACTCGCCTCCCGATTGTCCCCCCGCGGGTGGCTCATCGCCGGGGGCGGGGGCCTCGCCGCGCTCGTCTTCGTCTACCTGTTTCTGCACATGGTCTCCCAGCCCAGCTACTCCACGCTGGCCAGCGGCCTCAATCCGGCGCAGACGGGCAAGATGACCAGCGCGCTGGACCAGCAGGGCATCAGCTACGAACTGCAGAGCAACGGCACCGCCCTGGCGGTGCAGTCCAACGAGATGGCCAAGGCGCGCGTGGCGCTCGCCGGCGCCGGGGTGCTCGGCGGCAGTCACCCCGACCTCGCCATCTTTGAAAAGCAGAACCTCGGCGAAAGCAACTTCCAGCAGCAGGTCAACTACCAGCGCGCGCTCCAGGGGCAGCTGGAAGAGACAATCGACAACGTCCAGGGGGTCTCCGGCGCGCAGGTGCAGCTCGTGCTGCCCTCCCCCCAGGCGCAGCTCTTCGCCTCCAGCCAGACGCCCTCCTCGGCGGCGGTGCTGCTGTCGGGCACCACCTCGCTCGATCCCGGCTCGGTGCGCGGCATCGCGCAGCTGGTGGCATCGAGCGTTCCTGGATTGTCGCTCAGCAAGGTCACGATCACCGACGGCACCGGCCAGCTGCTCTGGCCCCAGGCGGGCTCCGAAGGTCCCGCCGGCGGCGGGGAATCCGGCAAGCAGGCCGCGGACGCGCGCTACGACGCCACGATGGCGGCCAACCTCAACGCGATGCTCGCGCAGACGCTCGGCGCGGGCAAGGCTCAGGTGCAGGTCGCCGCCGACCTCAACGTCAACCAGACCACCCAGGAAACGCTCACCTACGGCAAGACCGGCGTGCCGCTGCAGCAGAGCAAGGACCTGGAGACGCTCACCGGCAGCGGCAGCGGCGCGGCCGCGACAGGAACCGCCAACATCCCCGCCGCCGCGCAGACGGGAGCCGGCGGCAAGTCCAACTACAAGCACGAAATCGTCAGCGCCTCGCTGGGCGTCAGCAAGACCGTCGTGCACTCCACCGTGGCCCCCGGGGAAATCAACAGCCAGCACGTGTCCGTGCTGGTCGACAAGTCCGTTCCCGCCGCCTCGCTGCCCGCGATCAAGGAAGCCGTCACCAACGCCGCGGGCCTGCAGAGCAAGCGCGGCGACACGCTCTCGATCGGGCAGATGCCCTTCGCCAAGGTCGCCACCCCCGCGGCGGGCGCCGCCGGCGGGATCGTCGGCTACGCCAAGTACGCCCTCATCGCCGTCGCCTCGCTGCTCTTCCTGTTCTTCACCACCCGCTCGCTGCGCAGGCGCGAGAGCGAGGAGATCGACCACGAGCCGGTGTGGCTGCGCGAATTGGAGCTGCCGGTCAGGCTCTCGGAGCTGGAGCGCGAAACCTCCACTCCCGCCGCCACGATCCCGGCCTCGACTCCCGTGCCGGTGGCGGGGGGCGACGCCCCTGTGCGCCAGCGCGTGGAGCAGCTCGCGCAGGAGAACCCCGACCGCGTGGCCCAGCAGCTGCGCACCTGGATGCAGGAGGACTAGTCCGTGGCCATCGAGCTGCCCGCCGCCACCGAGGAGCCGCTCGCGGGGCTGCCCGCGCGCACCGCCACGCGCGTCTCCGGCCGCCGCAAGGCGGCCGTATTGATGGCCGCGCTGGGCTCCGAGCGCGCGGCCACGGTCATGCAGCACATGCGCGAGGAGGAGATCGAGGGGCTCTCGCTGGAGATGGCCAAGCTGAGCTCCGTGGGAGAGGAGACCACCGAGACGATCTTCAACGAGCTCGCCGCGCTGAGCGGCTCGGGCGGAGCCGGCGAGGTGGCCGGCGGCATCGACTTCGCCCGCGAGGTGCTCGAGAAGGCGCTCGGCGCCGAGCGCGCCGAGGAACTCATCGGCCGCCTCTCCACGGTCATCGAGATGCGTCCCTTCGAGTTCCTGCGCCGCACCTCGCCCGAGCAGATCGTGGCCTTCCTGCGCACCGAGTCCCCGCAGACGATGGCGCTGGTGATCGCCAACCTCCACACCGTGCTCGCCGCCCAGGTGCTCGCGCAGCTGCCCGCGGAGCTGCAGCCCGACGTGGCCCTGCGCATCGCCCGCATGGGCGACACCAGCCCGCGCACGATCCAGCAGGTCGAGGAGATCATGCGCCAGAAGCTCAGCACCCTCGTCGAGCAGGAGTACACCGCCGCCGGCGGCGCCAAGGCGCTGGCGGACATCCTCAACCACGCCGACCGCTCCACCGAGCGCAACGTGCTCGACCACCTGACCAGCGCCGACCAGGGCCTCGCCGAGCAGGTCCGGCGCATGCTCTTCGTCTTCGAGGACATCGTCAAGCTCGAGGAGCGCGCCATCCAGCAGGTCCTGCGCGAGGCCAACCAGAAGGACCTCGTGCTGGCGCTGCGCGGCGCCTCCGAGCAGATCAAGGAGGTCGTCATGGCCAACATGTCCGAGCGCGGCGCGGCGATGCTCACGGAGGAGATGGAGATCCAGCAGCCCCAGCGCAAGCGCGATGTGGACGAGGCGCAGGGGCGCATCGTCGCGGTGGTGCGCAAGCTCGAGGAGGCCGGCACGATCGTGATCGGCGGCGAGGGCGACGAGGAGAGCGAGGACGTTGTCTGACACCGCCGCCGCGGCCACCGCGGCGCCCCCGCTCACAACAGCCCCAGCGACGGCGCCCGCGGGCTTTCCCTTCGAGCAGCTCGAGCCCTCCCCCCCGCCGCCCCGCGACACCCCCAGCCGCGTTCTCGCCGAAGCCCGCGCCGAGGCGCAGGCCAACCGCGCGCAGGCTCACGCCGAGGGGCGCGCCCAGGGTCACGCGGACGGAGTGGCCGAGACGACGGCCGCAGCTCTGGCGCTCGGCGAGGCCCTGCGCGGCGTGCACGAGCTGCGCGAGCAGCTGGCCGGCGAGATGGAGCGCGACGCGGTGCAGCTGGCATTGGCGCTGGCCGCGAAGATCCTCGCGGGCACGTTGGAGATCGAGCCCGAGCGCGTGCTGGACGTCGTGCGCGGCGCCCTGCGCCGCGTGGCCGACCGCCGCCAGATCGTCGTGCTCGTCGATCCCCAGGATCTTGAGGTTGTGAGCAGCGCCATCAACGACCGATCGAAGATCGGCCAACAGGCCCAGGCCGGCGGCATCGAGCTGTGCGAGGTGCAGTCCGACCGCCGCGTGGGCCGCGGCGGCGCGGTCGTGCGCACGGCCGAGGGCGAGATCGACGCCACCGTGCAGACCCAGCTGGAGCGCGCCCGGACGGTCATGCTCGAAGCGCTGCCCGGCGAAGCACCGCCGAGCGAGGCGCCGCCGGCTGAGCCCGGCGACGAAGAGGCTCAGGCGTGACACGCCTGGCCACAGCCGCCGCAACCCTGCACTGCGCCGACCTGGCCCAGCGCCACGGCTTCGTCAGCAACCTCATCGGCCTGATCATCGAGGCCACCGGGCTGCAGGCCGAGGTCGGCGAGGTCTGCCTCATCCACACCGATCGCTCCGCGCCGCCCGTCTCCGCCGAGGTCGTGGGCTTCCGCGAAGGCCGCACGCTGCTGATGCCCCTGGGCGAGCTGCATGGCATCGGCCCCGGCACCAAGGTCTCCGCCAGCGGCGCCCCCTTCCGCGTGGCCGTCGGCCCCGGCCTGCTGGGGCGCGTCATCGACGGCCTCGGCAACCCCCTGGACGAGCTCGCGCACGTGCCCGTGCAGATGCTCGCGCGGGAGCCCGCTCAGGAGTCCGATCGGATGCCGGCACAGGTGTCCGCGGACGGCGCCCTCGCCCCGCTGCGCACCCCGGCCACGACCCTGCGCTCGACCATCGCCGCGCCCCCCTCCGCCATGAGCCGGCCCCGCATCTGTAAGCGCGTCGGCCTGGGCGTGCGCGCGCTGGACGGGCTCGTGCCCTGCGGCCGCGGTCAGCGCCTGGGCATCTTCGCCGGCTCGGGCGTGGGCAAGTCCTCGCTGCTGGGCATGATCGCCCGCTCCACCACGGCCACCGTCAACGTGATCGCCCTCGTGGGCGAGCGCGGGCGCGAGGTGCGGGAGTTCATCGAGCGCGACCTCGGCGATGCGCTGCAGCGCTCGGTGGTGGTCGTGGCCACCTCTGACGAGCCCGCGCTGGTGCGCATCAAGGCCGCCTTCACCGCCACCACCATCGCCGAGCACTTCCGCGATCAGGGCCACGACGTGATGCTGATGATGGACTCCGTCACGCGCTTCGCGATGGCCCAGCGCGAGGTCGGCCTGGCGATCGGCGAGCCGCCCGCGACGCGCGGCTACACCCCCAGCGTGTTCGCGCTGCTGCCGCGCCTGCTCGAGCGCGCAGGCACCAGCCCCGCGGGCTCCATCACCGGCCTCTACACCGTGCTGGTGGACGGCGACGACATGAACGAGCCCATCGCCGACGCCGTGCGCTCGATCCTCGACGGCCACGTGGTGCTCACGCGCAGCCTCGCCCATGCCGGGCACTACCCGGCGATCGACGTCCTGCAGAGCGTCTCACGGCTGGTGGGCGAGATCGCCTCCCCGGAGGTGCTCAGCGCGGGGCAGCGCCTGCGCACCGCCCTCGCGGCGCTGCGCGAGAAGGAGGACCTGATCGCGATCGGCGCCTACAACTCCGGCGCCGACCCTGTGCTCGACGCCGCGCTGGCGCACCGGCCGCGCATCGATGCCTTCCTGCGCCAGGCCACGGTGGAGCACAGCACGCCACTGCAGTGCGACGCCCAACTCGTGGATCTCGCGGCCTCGCTGGAGCGGGCTCTGGAGTCCCACCGCAGCGAGATCCTCGAAGGCGAGGAGGTCTCCCCAGGGTCCGAGCCGGACGTCCCGCCGGCCCAGAGTGAGCCGGGACCATCCGCGATCCCGGCGCTGCATCTCAGCTTCTGATCTCCTCAGCGCGCGACCGGGCGATACTCCCGCGTCGTGGGGTTCTGCTCCAGCAGGCCAACCGCGCGCAGGGTCTTGACGTAGCGGTGGGTGGTGGAGGGCGACATGCTCAATTGCTGGGCGAGGTCGATGATCGCCCGCCACGGCCGATCGGGGCCGTAGGAGGACAGGATCGCCAGCCCGCGCAGCAGCGACTGCGAGAGCTGCGGGTCTGTCAGGGCGTCCTCCAGCGCTTCCTGGGTAGCCTTCTGCAGCGACTTGCCCTTGGTCGTCCGCCTGCCGCCGTTGGTCGGCTTGTAGGCGTTGTCCAGCGCCGCCAGCAGCAGGTTGGACACGGTCCCGTTGCGGCTCTGGCCGGCCGCGCGCATGACCTGCTCGATCTGCACCGGGGAGAGGGTGATTGAGATCTCGTCTTCTTTGGTCTTGGTCTTCATTTTGGACATCCAGTCTCGATAGATGGAGCACTTTGCATAGATACTAGAACCGAAATCGCCCGGAATCCAGCGCCGCGTCCGGGGACGGCGGCGATCCACGCAAGTTGCGAAGATTGGTGGGGGGCAGAATCTCGCTTGGGGGTCGGGATGATTCGATATTCGATACGACGGATGGTTTTCGATATCCTCCCGACTCGCTAGACGCGAGTCGAATATTCTCTTTGCGAATAGTTGGGTCAGTTGGATCACTTTCGAGGTATTATTAGAAGACTCTTATGTTTCCTCGCCCCGGAAAGTGAGCGGCAAGGCGCTCGGACGCACCCTGAAGCGCGGTTTGGATGCTCGCTGAAGCGCGGTTGGGACGCTCCCTGAAGCGCAGGCCCTAAAGAACCGCCGACGCCGTCCGATCACCGGGCCGTGACCGGACCCTCATTCCGCTTCCGCCTGGAGCGCGTCCGTGCCCTGCGCGAGCGCCGCGAGGACCTCGCCCGCCAGGCGTTGGCCAAGGCCATCGTGGAGCGCTCATCCAGCCAGGACCGCCTCAGCACGATCGAGGCCCACCTCGAGCGCGCCCGCTCCGAGCAGCGTCTCACCGGCGCCGCCACCGTGAGCGCCGCCGAGCTGCAGGCCCGCCAGACCTTCGTCGAGCACGTCGAGTCCCAGCGCCTCGCTGGGGCCCGCGAGCTGGCTCGCCACGAGCACCTGGTCGCCGACCGCGACGCCGACCTCGGCCGGGCCGCGCGCGAGCGGGAGATGCTGGAGCGGCTCAAGGAGCGCCACCGCGCCGAGCACCGCCGCGCCGTGCAGCGCGTCGAAGGCAACGCCCTCGACGAGATCGCCATCGACCGCTTCCGCCGGAGCGCCGCATGAGCGCCGCCACGCTCAGCGCCCCCGCTCTCGCCGCGGATGCCACCGCCGCCGCCCAGCGCGTACAGCAGCTTCAGGCCCTCATCGCCCAGGCCCGCCAGGGAGGCTCGACGGCGAGCTTCGCCGCCGCGCTCGACGCCGCCTCGGCCGGTGAAGCGGGCGCAGGACCATCGGCCGGGGAAGCGGGCGCAGGTCAGATCCCCGCGGCCGAACCGGCAGCTGCCGTGGGCGCGCCCGATGTTCCTGTCTCCCCCGCGGGCTACGCCATGAGCGCCGGGTCCCAATCCGCCGCCGGCGCCGTCACACCCCCCGCCGGCAGCTCCGCCTCCACCCCCTACGACGCCACCATCGCCCAGGCCGCCGCTCATTACAACATCGACCCCGCCATCCTCCACGGCCTCATCCAGCAGGAGTCGGGCTTCGATCCGGGCGCCCGCTCCAGCGCCGGTGCGCTCGGCCTCACCCAGCTCATGCCCGGCACCGCCTCCTCGCTGGGAGTCGCCAATCCGCTGGACCCCACGCAGTCGATCGAAGGCGGCGCGCGCTACCTCAGCCAGATGCTCAGCAGGTTCGGCGGCAACACCGAAGAGGCCCTCGCCGCCTACAACGCCGGCCCGGGAGCCGTCAGCCGGTACGGCGGCGTTCCGCCGTACGCCGAAACCCGGGAATACGTCAACAAGGTGCTCGGCTACGCCAACGCCTACCGGCAGCAGTCGCTCGCCGCCGGGGCGGGAACGAGCGCCGCATCTGCAACAGGGCCCCTCGCATGAGCTGTCCCCCCACCCCCACCCTCCCCTCGGCATCCTCCGCCAAGGCCGCCGCCAAGGCATCGCCCACCCCCACCGCAACCGGCGGGGCCCCGCCGGGGGCTCCACCCGCAGGGCCGCTCTTCCAGAGCGCCCTCGAAGACCTCCTGGCCCGGACCGCCGTTGCGGAAGGCCACAGCAAGCAGCAGGGACCCGCCGGCGGGAAGGGCTCGACGACCCCTCACGACGAAGGCCCCGCGCAACAGCTCAGCGCCGCAGCGCTCGCCACCGCAGCCACAGCGATCGCGCCTCCCGCCACGGCTCCCCAGGCGCAACTCCCCACGGTGAGCCCCGCAGCCGGACAGGCGCCGGCCGTCGCTCCAGCCACCGCCGGATCGCAGAAAACCGCCGCCCCCCCGCTCGCGCCGGCAGCTCAAACAGGGGCGCCGGCTGCCGCCACCGTTGCCACGGACGCGAGCGAGCCCACCGCTGCCGCGACCATCGCCAAGGCCGCTCCGGCCCTCGCCGCGACCCCGAACCCGACCGGCGCCCCGCAGCCGACGGGCGCCCCGCAGCCAGCCGGCGCCCCCCAGCCAGCCGGCGCCCCGCAGCCAGCCGGCGCCCCCCAGCCAGCCGGCGCCCCCCAGCCAGCCGGCGCCCCCCAGCCAGCCGGCACCCCGCAGCCAGCCGGCACCCCGCAGGCGCCCAGCGCTCCGCGGCCGACCGGCGCCCCGCAGCCGACCGGCGCCCCGCGCGCAACCGGCGCCCAGGCCCCCAGCGGCGCCCCGGATGCACGGACCTCGATCCCAATGGCCGCCGCCGCCAACCCCCTCACCTCACACACCGGCCCGGCCGCGGCGACGCCGGGCGCATCGTCGCCCTCCACCACGGCCGCCTCCTCGAAGCCAACCGGCCCATCCTCCTCCCCCTCCTCCCCCCGGCTCGCCGGCACCGGCTTGACCTCTCAGCCCGCGGCGGCTCCCACCAACAGCGCCCCCACGAGCGTCCAGCTCGGCGCGAGCTCTCCCGGCAACCCCTCCGCGAGCGCCGCGGCGCCTTCCGCCGGCGCGCACCCCGCTCCCGTGCTCAGCTACGGCGTGAACCTGCACCAGGCCATCGAGGCGGTCCACGCCACCGTCGAGATGGCGACCCGCCAGGGGCTCTCGCAGGCGCGCATCGCGCTCGAGCCCGCAGAGCTGGGCGCGATCCGCATCCACCTCACGCAGACCGCCCAGGGGCTCATCGCGCGCGTCAGCGCCGACACCCCCGCCGCCGCCCAGGCGCTCGCCGAGGGCCGCTCGGAGCTGCGCCAGTCGCTCTCCTCGCTCGGTCTCACCGCGCTGCACCTCAACAGCCCCTCCTCCGACCAGGCCGGTATGCAGCAGCAGCACGACCCGGCCTCCCGCGGTCACGACCTCTTCGCCCCCTCCCCCAACCCCAGCCGCTCCGCCGAGCACGAATCCGATGAGGACCGCGACACCGGCGCCGGCGATGCCCTCTCCGATCCCGCGTCCCCCGCCCCGGGCTCCACCCGGGGCGCGCTCGTGGATGTCCTCGCCTGATCCCGCTCGATCGCACACGCGAAAGGAACCCACCCCATGACAACCACCGCCGCCACATCCCCCGCCCCCCCGGCCGCGTCCGCGACCAGCGCTCCCTCCGGCGCACCCCCCACCAACCCCGGCGGCGAACTGGGCAAGAACGACTTCCTCAAGCTCATGATCGCCCAGCTCCAGGCCCAGAACCCCCTCGAACCCACCGAAGGCGCCGCTTACATCGGCCAGCTCGCGCAGTTCAGCCAGCTCGAGCAGGTCACCAACCTCGCGCAGAGCAGCGAACAGTCCGCCGCCGCCCAGCGCGTGGCCCAGGCCGTGGCCCTCATCGGGCACACCGTCTCAAGCACCGACCCCTCCACCGGAGCCACCCACGAAGGGACCGTCCAGAGCGTCCAGATCACCTCCTCCGGCGCCACCCTCACCGTCGAAGGCCTCGCCGGCATCGAGCTCTCCACGATCACCAAGGTCTCCTGACGTGAGCGCCTCCGCTCCCATTCCCGCCGCCAACCCCGCGCTGCACCCGGGCCTCGCGCCAGCCACGCCAGGGGCGCCCGCGAGCGTCCCGGCCGGCGCGCCCGGGCGGACATCCGGGTCAGGGCCCGCCTTCGCCGAGGTCCTGCGCAAGGCCGGCGGCCCCGAGCCGCTGAGCTTCTCGCGCCACGCCCTGGAGCGCGTGCAGCGCAGGGGCATTGCACTTGACCCCACCACCCTCTCCCGGCTGCACGAGGGTGTGGGGCGCGCAGCGGGCAAGGGCTCGCGCGATTCGCTCGTGCTCGTCGACGGCACCGCCTTCGTGGTGTCCGTCGCAAACCGCACCGTCGTCACGGCGGTCGGCGCGCAGAACATGCGCGAGCACGTGTTCACCAACATCGACAGCGCGGTCATCGCGTGATGATGAAAACCACAACCCAAACCCAGGACCAGTAGGAACAAACCAACCACGGCCGGCCCTCTCCGAGGAGGCCGCGAAAGGAAGTGCAACCAAAATGATGGGTGGAATGTACGCCGCCATCAGCGGCCTCGACGCAAATCAGACGATGCTCAACGTGACCGCCAACAACCTGGCCAACGTCAACACCGTCGGCTACAAGTCCGCGCGCGTCACCTTCGCCGACTCGCTCACGCAGGTGATCAGGGGGGCCTCCGGCTCCACCGTCTCAAATGGCGGCTCCAACCCGATGCAGGTGGGCCTCGGCGTGCAGGTCAACTCGACCGACTCGGAGATGAGCGAGGGCTCCTTCCAGTCCACCAACAACCCCCTCGACGTGGCGGTCCAGGGACCGGGGTTCCTGCGCATCGGCAGCGGCACGCCGCCCGGCGCGCCGCCCTACACCGCGGGTCTGCCCAAGGCCCTGCAGTACACGCGCGCGGGCGACCTCACGACCAACACCAAGGGCTTCCTCACGACGCAGTCGGGGGAGTACGTGATCGGTCGCAACGCCGTGGCCACCGTCACCGAAGCGGGGACCACCTACGCGCCGGGAGCGGAAGACAGCTACATCGTCATCCCCCCCGGATCCGCCAACGTGTCGATCGGCCAGGACGGCTCGGTCAGCTACGAGGACGAGAACCCCGCCTCGCCCACCTACCAGCAGCAGGTCACCGCCGGATATCTCTCGCTGGCGCAGTTCGCCAACCAGGCGGGGCTGGAACGCCTGGGCGGCTCGGAGTGGGCGCAGACCGCCAACTCCGGCCCGCCGATCGTCGGCACCCCCAACACCGGCGGCTTCGGCGCCACCATCGGCGGCGAGCTCGAGATGTCCAACGTGGACCTCGCCGGCGAGATGACCTCCATGATCACCGCCGAGCGCGGCTATCAGGCCAACTCCAAGGTCATCACCACCGCCGACCAGATGCTCCAGACGGTGGTGAACATGATCCAGTGAGGATTGCGCACGCGATCGTGAACCAGCGATCGCCAAGGGACGAATCGAGGGCCACGGGTGGGCGGTGTCAGCAGGCGTCGTCCACCCGGTGGCAACAACTCCAGCAGTCGATCGACAACCACAGCAGCAACCAATAGAGAGGAGGCTCCAAAGTGATCACCCTGCACCGGCTCGGCCACAGCGACGAGCCATTCCAACTCAATCCCGACCTGATCGTCACGATCGAGTCCACCCCCGACACCGTCATCACGCTGGCCACCACCGCCAAGGTCGTCGTGGCGCAGACCCCGGAGGAGGTCGCCGACCTCGTGCGCGCCTGGCGCGTGGAGGTGCTCTCCGAGGCGATGCGAAACCGCAGGCCGCAGCGCGACCCCGCGCCCGTCCGCTCCGTACGTGCGAACTGAAGGATCGCGGCCCACGGCCGATGAACGAGGGCGATGAAGGCCGCAACAGCCATCGGGATCGGGGTCGCCATGGGCGCCCTCATGTTGAGCGCCATGATGGATGGCACGAGTCCCGCTGTCTTCATGAACATTCCCGCGCTGATCATCATCATCGGCGGCACCGGCGGGGTGACGCTGGCGAGCGTCGGCATGGCCTCCATGAAGCGCATCCCCAGCCTCTACAAGATGGTCTTCGCCTCCGAGCCGCCGGACATGCGCGGGCGCCTGGATCAGCTCGTGGGGCTCGCCGACCAGGCCCGCCGCGAGGGGCTCCTCGCGCTCGACGCGCAACTGGGCGAGGTGCAGGACATGTTCACGCGCAACGCGCTGCAGCTGGTCGTGGACGGCACCGACCCGGAGATGGTCCACGCCATCCTCGAGGCCGAGGTGGACGGCATGGCCGCCCGCCACCAGGCGGCAGCCGCGCCCTTCGAGAAGGCAGGCGGATTCGCGCCCACGATGGGCATCATCGGCACCGTCATGGGGCTCGTGCACGTGCTCGAGAACCTCGCCGCGCCCTCCACCCTCGGCCCCTCCATCTCCTCCGCCTTCCTGGCCACGCTCATGGGAGTGGGCTCGGCCAACGTCATCTTCCTGCCCATCGCCAACCGCCTCAAGGCCATCTCCGCGGAAGAGACCGAGCTGCGGATGATGACCCTGGAGGGCATCCTCTCGATCCAGGCGGGCGACAACCCGCGCCTGGTCGCGGACAAGCTGATGTCCTACCTGCCCCCCAGCGAGCGCGCCTCCGACGAGGACAGCGCCGGCGGCGGGGGCAGCGGGAGCGGCAGGTCAGGCGCCGGCGAGCAGGCCGAGGCGGCGTAGGCGATGTCCCGTTCACGCAGCCGCAGAGGAGGCAGGCGCGGAGCGCATGGCGCCGGCCACGAGGACGGCGAGCGCTGGCTGCTCACCTACGCCGACATGATCACGCTCCTGATGGCGCTCTTCATGGTGCTCTTCTCGATCTCCTCCGTGAACATCTCCAAGATCCAGGCCCTGCAGAAGTCGCTCAAGGCAGCCTTCTCCCCCGACAACATCCTCCCCGGCGGCAGGGACATCGCCAAGCAGGGCTCCACCGCCAGCGCCCACAGCGCTCCCGCGAGCAGGGAAGTGCAGGCGATCGCGCCGCCCACCCCCCGCACCGCCGGCGGCCTCGAAAGCAGCGCCGCCGGCGCCAGCGCCTCGGCGTCGAAGGCCGAACAGGAGCAGATCAGCTTCGAACGCCTCAAGCACCAGCTCGACGCCTACGCTCAAAGCCACGGCTTCGCCAAGGACGTCAACACGACGGTGGCGCCGCGCGGCCTCGTCATCCGCCTGCTCACCGACCGCCTGCTCTTCCCCTCCGGCAGCGCCACCCTGCTCTCCCCCGCGCTGCCCCTCCTGAGCGAGATCGCGGGGCTCGTCAACCTCGACAGCACGCACCCGGTGGCGGTCGAAGGCAACACCGACAACGTGCCCATCAGCGGCGGCGCCTTCCCCAGCAACTGGGAGCTCTCCACCGCGCGCGCCAGCATGGTCGTGCGCTTCCTCATCGACCGCGGCGTCTTCGCGCGCCGTCTCTCCGCCTCCGGCTACGCCGACCTGCGCCCGATCTCAAGCAACGAAACGGCCGCGGGCAGGGCGCGCAACCGGCGCGTGGAAATCGTGCTCCAGCGCATGTACGGCAGCAGCTCCCAGCCGGTGTCCGAAGCGGAAACCTCGACCGGCGGCGCGCCTGCGGGCGCGTCCGGCGCGGGAAGGCCCTAGCGCGATGCTCAAGAACAGGAAGGTGATGATCGCGCTGGCGGTGCTCCTGCTGGGGGCCTTCGAGGCCTACTCGATGACCAAGCCGAAGGTCGTCGTGAAGGATCGCATCGAAGGCGCCATCTACGTGCTCCCCGGCTCGTTCCTCCTGAACCTCAACGACGGCCACTTCGCCAAGCTCACGCTCGGGCTGGTGCTGGCGCCGGGGCAGAGCGCCGGCCCCGCCGCGACCGGCAGCTCCCCCACCGAAGGCGGCGCGGGCAGCCTGCCCGAGGAAGCGGTGATCCGCGACATCGTCACGAATCTGATGACCGACGAGAGCAGCACCATGCTCTCCAACGACAGCGGGCGCAACCGCGTCAAGCACGAAATCCTCGCTGCCATCAGGGCGCAGACGGACGTGAAGGTGCAGCGCGTCCTGTTCCCCGATCTCACGGTGCAATAGGAAGCCATCCCATGAGCGACACGGACATAGACACGGACACGGTCGGCTACGAGCCCGAGCAGTTCGACCAGGGCCAGGAGCCGGGCGCGCCCGGCGCGCTGGACCAGGACCTGCGCCGCCTCGGCGAGGTGCCCCTGGAGATGAGCGTGGAGATCGGGCGCACGCAGATGACCGTCGGCGAGACGCTGGACCTGCGCGCCGGCTCGATCGTGACGCTCGACCGGCTGGCCGGCGAGCCGGTGGACCTCCTGGTGAACGGCACCCCCATCGCCCGCGGCGAGGTCGTCGTCGTGGACGAGCAGTTCGGCCTGCGCGTCACCGAGATCCTCGAAGGGGACGGCTCCTCGCCTTCGGCCGTTGGGGAGGGCGGGGACCTCGATGCGGACGTGGACCCGAGCGAGGAGGGAGAGCAGGCGTGAGCGCCGAGGCCCCCCAGGACGTGGTCGAGCCCGAGCCCCCCGAGCCCGAGCAGGAGCCCGAGCAGGAGCCCGAGCAGGAGCGCCGGCCCGAGCCCCACCTCGACGCCCACGGCCGCGCGCGGCGCATCCGCACCCTGGACTTCTCCCAGCCGACCAAGTTCACGGCCGAGTTCCGCCGCCAGATCGGCCGCGTGCTGGGTCCCTTCTGCGAGACCGTCGCCAATCGCCTGTCAAACGAGCTGCGCACGCAGGTCGAGCTGCGCATGACCGACTCCAGCCAGCTCACCTGGTCGGCTGCGCGCGCGCAGCTGCCGGCGCAGTCGGTCTCGGTGGCGCTGCAGGTGCGCCCGATCGAACGCCAGATGCTCCTGGAGATCGAGCTGCCGCTGATCCTGCAGGCGCTGGAATGCCTCCTTGGGGGCACCGCCGCGCAGGCGCCCGCGGAGCGTCGCCTGAGCGAGATCGACTGGGCGCTGGCGCGCGGCCTGCTGGACGCGATCGTAGGCCCGCTGGCGCTGGCCTGGCGCGACCTCGGCGGCCTGGAGCTCAGCTACGGGCAGGTGGACGTGGAGGGCGACGCGGGCGTCTTCGCGCCGATCGGCGAGCCCACCTTCTCGCTGACGCTGGAGTGCCGCATCGACGGCGAGCGCTCGGGCATGTCGCTGCTGATCCCCTGGTCGGCGATCGAGCCCGTGGCGGATGAGATCCTCGGCGCCGACAGCGGCGCCCAGGCGTCCGATCCGCGCGAGCAGAAGGCCATGCAGCGCGGTCTGGCCGAGGCGCAGGTGCTCCTGCGCGCCGAGGTCGGCTCCTTGCAGATGCCCGTGGAGGAGATGCTGGCGCTGGCCCCGGGGGCGCTCCTGACCCTTGAAGGCCGCGCGCAGGACGGCGTGGGGCTCTATGCCGAGGGCGTGGCCCTGGGCCAGGGACGGCCCGGCCTGCGCGGCGCGCGGCGCGCGATCAAGCTCACATCGACGACGCCGCCTGCTGCCGGCAGACGGCTGCGTACGGCGTTGAGCCATGCCGCGACGGGCAAGGATGGAGGCGAGAGCGCTTCTGAGGCGGGTTTGGAGGGGGAGGGGTTGGGCCGCGCGCAGCGTGAGGGGGGTGGGTTCAGGGGGCTGGAGCGGATGCTGGGGATACCGGTGCGCGTGTGGGCGGAGCTGGGGCGCACGCATCTGCCGCTGGGACAGGCGCTGGAACTGCCCCCGGGGGCCGTGGTGGAGCTGGAGCAGAACGCCGAGGCGCCGATCGAGCTGTTCGCGGGCGGCCTGCCCTTCGCCGAGGGGCAGCTGCAGGTGAGCGCCGAGGGGCAGTGGGCCGTGCAGGTCGAGCGGCTCCTCTGAAGCCCGTCGCACGAGGATCGGGTGCTGGAGGCGATTTGACCATGCCCGTGCAGGTGCAGCGGCTCACCTAAAGACGGCCCAACGCGGGTCGATATACGGGGGCGACTCTTCCTCGGAGTCGTCCCTCGATGACCGATCGCCCCTTCCCGTTTTCGTCCGCGCTCCCGCGGGCCGTCCTGCTCGTGCTTGGCGCGTGGGCGCTCCTCCCTGCCGCGCCGGCGGGGGCCTTCACGCCGGCGAAGGGCAGCGGCGAAAGCACCCCCCTGAACCTCGGCCCCGCCCAGAGCGCGGGCCACGCCGCCGCCAGCTCGGGCGGCCCCAGCATCGCGCGCACGATCGTGGGCCTCGTGATCGTGCTCGCCGTCATCTGGGGCTTGACGTGGATCCTCAAGCAGGTCAAGTCCGGGCGCGAGGGCCGCTCCGCCGGGACGGGGCTTGAGAGCGTCGCCACGCTGCCCTTGGGCTCCGGGCGCTCCCTGCACCTGGTGCGCGCCGGCAGCGATCACCTGCTGGTGGGCAGCGCCGAGCAGGGCGTCGTTCCCGTTATGCGCTACAGCGAGGAGCAGGCGCGCGCGGCGGGGCTCCTGGAAGACGACGAGGGGACGGAAGGACGGGGGGGGAGGACGAGAGATCCCGGAGCGGGGGACCCCGGCGCGGGCGACCCCGGCGCGGGCGACCCCGCGCGCGCCGCGATCCAGATCCCCGGCCACAACGAGGGCCTGCTCGATCGCCTGCGCGAATGGACGGTGCGCAGATGAACGGCGTCAGCTCCTCCACGGCGGTGCAGATCCTGCTGCTGATGGGCGGCCTCACGCTGGTGCCCGCGATGCTCTTCACGGTCACGGGCTTCAGCCGCATCCTGATCGTGCTCGGCTTCATCCGCACGGCCGTCGGCACTGCCAACGCGCCTCCCAACCAGGTGCTCGTGGGGATCGCGCTGTTCTTGACCCTCTTCGTGATGGCGCCCACCGTGAGCGCGATCAAGCGCGACGCGATCGATCCCCTGACCTCCCATCACATCAATACGGCCACGGCGATCGTGCGCGCCGAGGAACCGCTGCGCCAGTTCATGTTCCGCCAGACGCGCGTGCAGGACATCTCGCTGTTCGTCAGCCTCGCGCACGCCAAGGCGCCCAAGACGCGCGCGGAAGTGCCCACCGAGGTGCTGATCCCGGCCTTCATCGTCAGCGAGCTCAAGACCGCGTTTCAGATCGGCTTCCTCATCTTCCTGCCCTTTCTGATCATCGACCTGATCGTCTCCTCCACGCTCATGAGCATGGGCATGATCATGCTCCCGCCCACCTTCATCTCGCTGCCCTTCAAGGTGCTCCTGTTCGTGCTCGTCGACGGCTGGGACCTCGTCATCAAATCGCTCGTCCAGAGCTTCCATTGAAAGGGCACGAGCGATGAATCAGGACACCGTCGTCAACCTCGCCTCGCAGGCCATGAGCCTCGCGCTGAAGGTCGCGGGCCCCCTCCTCCTGGTCGCGCTCGTGATCGGCCTGATCGTCAGCATCTTCCAGGCCGTCACCCAGATCCAGGAGCAGAGCCTCACGCTGATCCCCAAGATCGTCGGGATCGCGGTGGTCGTGGTGCTGCTGGGGCCGTGGATGCTGGGGCAATTGGTGGCCTACACCACCAATCTGTACTCGGCGATACCGACGCTGGTGGGCTCGTGATGAGCCCGACCCGCCCGACTCTGGCGGTGAGCCCATGAGCCATCTCCTCGCACAGCTCGCCGGCAACCAGCTGGCCGGCTTCATCCTCGTCCTCGCGCGCGTCACGCCGCTGTTCTTCCTCGCGCCGCTCTTCTCCTCGCGGATGATCCCCGCGCGCGTGCGCGGCATCGTGGCGGTCGCGCTGGCGATCGGCCTCGCGCCGGTGGCCCTCCAGGGGCAGCACGTGCCCAGCGACGTCATGTCCCTCGCGGGGCTGGTGCTGGAGGGGCTGCTCGTCGGCTTCGGCTTCGCTTTCGCGCTCGGCGTGCTCTTCGCCGCCGTCGAGTCCGCCGGCTCGCTCGCGGACGTCCTCGCCGGGTTCTCCTTCGGCAGCCTCATCGACCCCGTCAACGGCAACCAGGGCGGCGTCCTCACCGAGTTCTACACGCTCGTCGGCACGCTGATATTCCTCGTCATCGGCGGCGACGCCTGGGTGCTCCGCGGCCTCGGGCGCACCTTTGAACTGGTGCCCCTCACCTCCGCGCCGCGGCTCTCCTCGCTCGTCGGGGGCGCCGAGCAGATCTTCACCGGCGTTTTCGGCGCGGCGCTGGAGGTGGCCGCGCCCGTGGTCATCGCGCTGCTCATCACCGACGTCGCCTTCGGCGTGGTCTCGCGCGTCGTGCCCCAGCTCAGCGTCTTCGCCGTCGGCTTCCCCGCCAAGGTGGTTGTGGCCCTGCTCGTCGTGGGCGCCACGATGCCATTCGTCGCCGGCTGGATGTCCTCGCAGATGTCGATCAGCGTGGGGGCCGCTCTGGGCGCCCTGCACGTGGCGTAGGCGAGGGACGGAACGACCGCAATGGCACAGCACGAGCGCACCGAGAAGGCCACGCCCAAGCGCCGCGAGCTCGCGCGCGAGCAGGGGCAGGTGGCGCGCTCCGCCGACGCCGGCGGCTCGCTGGTGCTCGTCGCCGCGATCTTCGCCATCAGCCTCCTGGGGCCGGGGATCGCGCAGGCCACCGCCGCATCCTTCCGCCGCATCTTCGCCGAGATCGCCCGCCCGGGGGTCGCGACCTCCGCCGGGGGCCTGCAGGAACTGATGCACGAAGGACTCCAGACGCTGCTCGTCACGGTCGGGCCGATAGCGGGAATCTGCATGGCCACCGGCGTGCTCGCCGGGGTCGCGCAGGTGGGCTTTCACCCCGCGCCCAAGGCGCTCGCGCCCAACTTCAAGCGCATCAACCCGCTCTCGGGGCTGCGCAACCTGCTCAGCCCCAACACCATCTTCGAAGCGCTCAAGGCCATCGCCAAGGTCGGCGTCGTGGGGGCCGCCGCCGCGCTCGCGCTGCTCCCGGGCCTGGGCAACCTCGCCGCGCTCGTCGGCATCACTCCCGGCGCGCTGGGCGTGGTCATGGGCGCCAGGGCGATGGAAATCGCCCAGCACGCCACCTTCGCCTACCTCCTCATCGGGGCCATCGACCTGGTCTGGCAGCGCCGGCGCCACGGCCGCCAGATGCGCATGACCAAGCAGGAAGTCAAGGACGAGGTGCGCCAGTACGGGGTCTCGGCGGAGGTGCGCGGAGCGATGCGCCGCCGCGCGATGCAGATGGCGCGGGCGCGCATGATGGCTGCCGTGCCGCAGGCCGACGTGGTCGTAACGAACCCCACGCACTACGCGGTCGCGCTGCGCTACGACGGCAAGCACGTCGCGCCCGAGGTCCTCGCCAAGGGCCAGGACCTCATCGCCCTGCAGATCCGCCGCGTCGCCGAGGAGAACGACGTGCCGATCGTCCCCGACCCGCCCCTGGCGCGCGCGCTCCACGGCTCCACCGAGATCGGGCAGCTCATCCCCGAGGAGCTCTACGCGGCTGTCGCGCGCGTTCTGGCCTTCGTCTACAGATTGGCCGCGCAGCGGAGGCACGCGGTATGAACAGCGAGGCCATGCGCAGGGTGCTCAAGCACACCGACCTGCTCGCCGCGGTCGCCGTGGTGATGGTGGTGACGATGCTCGTCGTCCCGCTGCCGCCGATGCTGCTCGACCTGCTCATCACCGTCAACATCTCCGCCGCGCTCACGATCGTCGTGGCGACCATGTACCTGAGCAAGGCGCTCGACTTCGCGGCGTTCCCCTCGCTGCTGCTGCTGACGACGATGTTCCGGCTGGCGATCAACGTCTCGGTCACGCGCCTGATCCTCACCACCGGCGACGCCGGCAGCGTGGTGAAGGCCTTCGGGCAGTTCGTCGTCGGCGGCAACGTCGTCGTCGGGCTCGTGATCTTCCTGATCCTCATCGTGATCCAGTTCGTCGTCGTCACCAACGGCGCGGGGCGCGTCGCGGAGGTGGGAGCGCGCTTCACGCTCGACGCCATGCCCGGCAAGCAGATGGCGATCGACGCCGACCTCAACGCCGGGCTCATCACCGACGACCAGGCGCGCTTCCGGCGCGCCGAGATCGGGCGCGAAGCGGACTTCTACGGGGCTATGGACGGGGCCTCCAAGTTCGTCAAGGGGGATGCGATGGCGGCCGTCATCATCACCGCCATCAACCTCGTCGGCGGCATCGTCGTGGGCGTCGCGCAGCACGGTCTCAGCTTCAGCGAAGCCACACATCGCTTCTCGCTGCTCACGGTGGGCGACGGGCTGGCGGCGCAGATACCCGCGCTCCTGATTTCGGTCGCCACCGGCATCATCGTCACGCGCTCGGCCTCCGAACGCGATCTGGGCTCGGACATCGCCAATCAGATCCTCAGGCAGCGCAAGGCGCCGCTCGTGGCCGCGTCGGTGATCGGGCTGTTCGCGCTCGTGCCGGGGCTGCCCAAGCTGCCGTTCTTGATGATCGCAGCGGTTTTTGGAGCGATCGGCTGGGGGGTACGCAACGGCATGCCCGGCGAGGAGATCGAGGCGAGCGCCGGTCCGGGCGCGCTGCCCGCGCCGGGGCAGGCCGCGCTGCCGCCCGGCGATGGGGATGGCGTCGAGCGCACGCCACTTGACGCGCTCGAGTTGGCGATCGGCTTCGGGCTCGTGCCGCTCGTGGACGGCAGCTCGGGCGGGGCGCTCCTGCGCCGCGTCAGCCAGATCCGCCGCCAGCTGGCGGGCGAGCTGGGGGTCGTCATCCCCGCGGTCCGCATCCACGACGAGCTCGGCATGGAGTCCCACGAGTACGCCGTCAAGGTCCGCGGCGCCGAGGTCGCGCGCGGGCGCATCATGCCCGGGCACCTCCTGGCGATGGACTCCGGCGACGCCGCCGGCCAGCTCCAGGGGATTCCCACGACCGAGCCGGCCTTCGGGCTGCCCGCGATCTGGGTGCACGAGTCCGCGCGCGCCGAGGCCGAGGCGCAGGGCTACACCGTCGTGGACGCCGAGTCGGTCATCGTCACCCATCTCACTGAGACCATCAGGGGTCACGCCGCCGAGCTTTTGACCCGCCAGGACGTCAAGGCGCTGCTGGAGCAGCTCAAGGAGACCAACGCCGCGGTCGTCGAGGAGGTCGTGCCCGAGCTGCTTTCCCTCGGCGAGATCCAGCGCGTCTTGCAATCGCTTCTGGGCGAAGGCCTGGCGATCCGCGATCTCGGCACGATCGTGGAGGCGATCGGCGACAGGGCGCGAATAACACGCGATACGAGCCTGCTCGCGGAGTACGCCCGCCAGGCGCTGGGTCGCGCCATCACCGCCCCGCACCTGGACGAGCAGCTGCGCCTGCAGGCGATCACCCTGGACCCTGCGATCGAGCAGGAGGTGGCCGCCTCGATCACCCAAACCACAGATGGCGAGTACCTGGCGATCGACCCGCCGCGCGCGCACGCCATCGTCGGCGCCCTGCGCACGCAGGTCGAGCACGCCACCGCGCGCGGAGGACTGGGAGGCCCGCCCACGGGGCGCGGACCCGTTCTGCTCTGCTCGGCGCGCGTGCGCCGCCATCTGCGCCGCCTGATCGTCCAGGCCCAGCCCCACCTCCCGGTGTGCTCCTACAACGAGATCGCGCCGGGCATCAACGTCGAAACGATTGGAGTCGTCCACGCATGAGCCCCGCCAGCGCCCTGCTTACGAGAACGCCCCGGCCCTCGGGCGAGAACGCGCCCGCCCAGGGTGGCGCGGCCGGTGGCGCAGCCGCCGGCGCCGATGAGGACGCCCGCGTCTACCGGGGGCGATCGATCGACGAGCTGATCCCGCGCATCGAGGCCGAGCTCGGCGCCGACGCGATCGTGATTCGCCGCAAGAAGGGCCTGGAGGGCGGCATCGGCGGCTTCTTCCAGCGCCGCTTCGTCGAGGTCGAAGCCAAGCCCGGCACGCCGCGCTTCGACATGTACGACGAGGGTCTCGGCGCGCCCGCGCTGCCCCCGCCTCCGCAGCCGGCGCCGGCAGTGCCCCGGCCCAACGCCGCGGAGCCCGAGCCCGTGGTCGAGGACCCGCCGCGCCCGCCCGATCCGCCCAGAGCGTTCCAGGAGCTGACTCCCGACACCTTCGGCGCCGCCCTCGCCGAGGCCCAGGCGGCATCCCTGCCCGACCCCTTCGCGGACGAGCTGCACATGCTCGATCGCGGTATGCACGAGCTGCAGGCGGTCAAGCCGGCGGTCACGCCGCCGGCGGTCCCACCACCATCTGTCACGCCAATGCCGCTCACACCGATGCCGCTCGCGGACCCGCGCCACGAGCGCGCCCGGGCGCGCATCGAGAAAAGCATGCTCCAGGCGGGCCTGAGCGAAGAGCTGACCGCCGAGCTGATCGACGCGGCCATCGCCCACATCCTGCCCCTGGCGCCCCGCACGAGCCTCGCCAAGATCGTGCACGGCGCGGTGGCCGCGCGCATTCCCCGCCTGGCGCTGCTGCCGGCGCGCAGCGCCACGGTGGCCGTGGTGGGTCCGGGCGGGAGCGGCAGGACGAGCTGCTGCGCGGCGCTCCTGGGAGCCTATCGCCAGGCGGAGTCGCTGCCCGCGAGCTGCGCATCCGTGACGCTGGTGGGGGAGCGCGAAGAGCCCGCGATGCTGCTGAGCCCGCGCATCATGGAGCCGCTGGCGATCGCCTCGCAGCGGGCCCGGCAGGCATTGGCGCAGGCGCGCGAGGAGGGACTGCTGCTGCTGGACATGCCGCCATTGTCCCCCGCCGCGGGTCCGGCCATCTGGCAGATCGCCGATCTCCTCAGCGAGCTGCGGCCCGACAGGGTGGTCCTCGCGCTGCCCGCCACGTTCGCCGCGCGGGCCGCGGCGCAGCTGCTCGAGGCCCTGCGGCCGCTGCGGGCCACCGCGATGGCGATCACCCACGCCGATGAGACCGACCAGCTCGGGGTGGCCGTGGAGGCCGCCTGCAGGTTCGGGCTGGCGCCCGAATACCTCCTGGATCGCGGGGGCGCCGGCGAGGGATTGACGCGCATCGACCCGACCCATCTGGCCAACCGGCTGCTTCCCTGAGAAGAGGAACGAGGCGCACCGGATGAGACCCCACCCCACGAGACCCCACCGCCCGCGATGAGACTATTGCGCCGAGGCGCCGAGGACAGAGACGCCCTGAAGCTGCCCAGGCGGGGGACGGCGGTGATGCTCGTGCGCGCGTCCGGCGAGCGCATCGGAGCGCGCGTGGCCGAGCGCGCGGAGGACTCGCTGCTCGTGGGTGTGATGTTCCGCACCGAGCGCCCTCTGCGCGAAGGGACCCTCGACGACATCGTGCTGGAGTACGCCAGCCAACGCGGGCGCGTGCGCGTGCGCGGGGTCGTGACGCTCCAGGACAGCGACCTGCTGCGCTTCCGCGAGCTGTGCTCGATCGAGGTGCTCCAGGAGCGCGAGTACGTGCGCGTGCAGGCCACGCGCCCGGTGATGGTCTGCACCGGGGGCAGCCAGGGGACGGTCCGCAGCTACTCCGTGGACCTCAGCGGCGGCGGCATGCTCCTGGCCGGCCCCAGCACGCTGAAGATCGGCGAGCGCGTCGAGTTCCGCCTGAGCACCACCCCCGGCAGCGCGCCGATTCTCGGCAGCGGCACGGTCGTGCGCACCGACGCGCGCGGGCACCGCGCGATCAGCTTCGATCAGATCGGCGAGGGCGACCACCGCCGGCTCGTGCGCTTCATCTTCGAGTGCCAGCGCGCCGAGCGCCGCCGCGGGCTCCTAGAGGGTGGCGCAGCCGGCCAAAGGCCGGCTGGCCGAAACGGGGATGCGAGCCGAAGGCGAGTGTCTCCCGGCTTCGGTCGGTCCCCTCTTCATCGATCACAGCAGGAGGAAGGGCATGGCTGAGAAGGCCAAGGACAAGAAGAGCAAGGACAAGGACAAGGGCTCCAAGAAGAAGGGCAAGCAGGCCGGCGAGGGAGCCGCGAGCACAGGGACGGGCATGAGCATCGCCGCCCACCCCCGCGCGGCGCAGCGCGTGGCGCAGGCCAAGGGCTGGGGCGGACTCGCGGGCTTCCTGGCGGGCGGCTACCTCTCGCTCTCCACCCACACCGTGGCCGAAGCGGGCTTCCGCGCGCTCGTGGCGGGGGTCGTCTGCTACGCCATCGTCTGGGGCGGCGCAGTGTTCCTGTGGCGCCACCTGGTCGTGGCCGAGCTGCGCAGCCGCCAGCACCAGCTCTTGCAGAGCGAGCTGGCGCGGATAGGGACAGGAGCCCCCTCTCCCCACCTCCGCGAGCAGGCCGGACGCACCCCGACCGGAGCCGCCTCCTAAGATTCCCTCGCGATGGACCCGATCCATCCCATTACCCCCCGGCCCCCGGCGATCCCCGAGATTGCCCCGGCTCGCAGCGACCGCGCCGCGCGGGACCGCCGCGAGCAGCGCCGGCGGGCGATCGACAAGGACGCGCCGCGCCGCGAATACCACGAACCCCCCTCCCAGCCTGCAGATCGCAGGCCAGGGGACGAGCAGGACGAGCAGCCCCACATCGACGTGCGCGCGTGAGCGGCGCGCAGTGTCCCACGACTCCCGACTCAGGCAGCGATGGTCTCAGCGGTGTGATGGGGCGTCGGCAACGACCGGCCCTGCAGGCGTAGATCGTCTGTGTATGCGACGAGCGCCTCCTGGATGCGTCCCGCGGTCTCCAAGCGAGTAGCGCCGAGCGCCACGACACCGGGCAGGTCAGGCAGGCAGGTCAGGCATGTACGCCCCCCACGCACCGTCCTCAGCCTGCTCGTAGATAACAACGTACTCGCTCATCGAAGGGACTCCAAGCCGCTTGCGCGTCGAATGCTAGCGAGCGTACAAACCGGGACCGTGTCGCTGGCCTTGCCCGCGACGTCAGCGACGTGCATGCGTAATCCACGGGACACGCGGGATATCCCCGCCGGAGATCTCCATACAGTGACGCGCTGTGAGCATGATCGACGCTGAGCGACCGCCGGCTTCTTCGCTTGCGCGAGCGCGGTCTCGGCGTGGGAGGCCGCCTCGTACAGCGCAGGCCGGATGGCTGGCCGTCGGCGCGCTGCTGGCGCTCGCCGCCGCGCTGCGCCTGTGGCTGATACACGATGTGCCGGGGAATGTGTTCTACGACGCGGCGGTGCGCAGCATGGGGCGCTCCTGGCACGCCTTCTTCTTCGGCGCGCTGGAGCCCGGGGAAACGGTCTCGATCGACAAGCCGCCGGTGGACCTGTGGCTGCAGGTGGCCGCCACGCGCGTACTGGGCTTCAGGGCGTCTGCGCTGCACCTGCCCGAGGCGCTGGGCGGGGTCGCGGCCTGCGGGCTGCTGTTCGGGGCGCTGCGGCGGCCGTTCGGCTTCGCGGCGGCATTCCTTTCCGCGCTCGCGCTGGCGGTGCTGCCGGTGGCGGTGCTCACCGCCCGCAGCGACACGATGGACTCCGTCCTGGCGGCGCTGGAGGTCGGCGCGCTGTGGCTCTCCTGGCGGGCGCTGCAGAGCGGGCGCATGCGCTGGTCGGTGCTCTCGGCCGCGGTGATGGGCGTGGCCTTCAACGTCAAGCTCGGCGAGATGCTGATCGCGCTGCCCGCGCTGGCGCTGCTGTGGCTGTGGGCGGCCCCGGCGGGCGCGCGCCTGCGCGTGGCGCTGGCCACCGCGGCGACGTTCCTCGCCCTCGCGCTCTCCTGGACGGCGATCGCCTCGCTCACGCCCCGCGGCGCGCGGCCTTTTCCGATCGGCTCCAGCACCGGCAGCGTCTGGCGGGTGACGCTCCTCTACAACGGCCTGGAACGCCTCTCCAGCAACGGCGCGACCGGGACGGCGCCGGAGACGGCCGGGCCGCTGCGGCTGCTGAGCGCCGGGCCGCTGCAGTACCGCACGCTGATCGGCATCGGGACTCTGGCCGCCTTCCTGCTGGGCGCGCTGGCGTTGGCGGCGCAGCTCGCCCAGGGACGCGAGCGGGTGCGCACGGCGCTGGGCACGCCGGCCGGGCGCCTGGCGGTGGGGATCGCCGTCTGGTTCGTGCTCGGGCTGATCCTCTTCAGCGCCATGCAGCGCCTGCAGACGCGCTACCTGGAAGCGTTCGCGCCGGCGCTCTGCGCCGTTCTTGGCCTATCTCTGAGCGCGCTGTGGCGGGGCGCGAGGGCGAGGCGAGCACTCCCCTGGCGCCGCCTCCTGCTCGGCGCCGTCGCCGTGGGTCTGCTGGCGGCATCGCTCAGCAAGGACGCATACGTGATCCACCGCGCCCGCACGGACTCGCTCCTGACCGACGAGAGCACCCCGGTGCTCAGCCGCTATCTGCGCACCCATCGCGAAGGCGCCCATTACGAGGTGGCCAGCGCCAACGTCAACGACGTCGTCGGGCTCGTGGTCCGCGACGATCTCCCGGTCCTGGTCATGAACAGCGTCGACGGCTCGCTGACGCTCACGCGCAGCCTGCAGGCCCAGGTCGCCGCTGGCCGCGTCCGCTTCTACTTCGCGCCGCACGAGTGCCACACAGGGCCCCACTGCGCCGGCAACGAGATCTGGGCCTATGCGCACAGCGTCCCGGTCGCGCACGTGCCGGGGCTGCGACGCTTCACGGCGAGCACGGCCGCCGGCTGACGAGGGCCTCTCTCGGTCTCCAGAGCCAGATGGCCAGCGGCGGTGGACACTCTCAAGTTCCGCCGCCCCGTGACGATAAACGGGCTGCAGCGAGGGCTGACAAGGAGTCGGCTCGGGACTATCAACCAACCGTCATCAAGGAGATGAACGCATGTCCCTCACCATCAACACCAACATCGAAGCGATGAACGCCGAGAGGAATCTCCAGAACACGGAGAACTCCATCTCGACCTCCATGCAGCGCCTGTCCTCGGGTCTGAGGATCAACACCGCAGCCGACGACGTCGCCGGCTACGCCATCAGCGAGACGCTGCAGGGTCAGGTCAACGGCCTGAACCAGGCGCAGCAGAACACGCAGGACGCCGTCGCGCTGACGCAGACGGCGCAGGGCTCGATCAACGAGGTGGAGCAGATGCTCCAGCGCGTGCGCGAGCTCGCCGTGCAGTACAAGAACGGCACCAACTCGGAATCGGCCAAGGAAGCGATCGTCTCCGAGGTCGGGCAGCTCAGCTCCGAGATCGAACGAGTCGGCAAGACGACCCAGTTCAACGGCATCAGCCTGCTGAAGGAAGAAGCGACCATCTCCTTCCAGGTCGGCGCCAACGACGGTGAAGTGATCTCCGTGGCCACGATCAGCCTCGGCAACGCCGTGGGCGCGATCAGCCTCGGCAAGGAAAAGGCGCTGGAAGAAATCGACACCGCCATCGGCAAGGTCTCGGCCGCCGCCGGCGCGTTCGGTGCCGTCCAGAACCGTCTGCAGTACACGCAGAGCAACGAGGCGGTCTACGCCCAGAACCTGTCCGCGGCGGAGAGCTCGATCGTCGACGTCAACATGGCGTCGGAGATGACGAACTTCACCAAGGACCAGATCCTGACGCAGGCCGGCACCGCCATCCTGGCGCAGGCCAACTCGCTGCCCCAGGCAGTGCTGAAGCTGATCGGCTAGCCGTCAGTCTCATCTTCCTCAGCGGTGGCGGTTTTACTCGCCACCGCTGCAGCGAAGCCCGTCCGGGGCGCCCTCAAAGCGCCCCGGCGCGGGTAAAAATGCTTCAGACGGTCAGGGAAGGCCGGCAGAAGCTATATACCGCCGATTCATCGAGGGAACGGTGGTGGGAGGGGCGGCCTCTGGCCGCCCCTCCCTGTTTGGCGGGCCAGTCGGTCTCGGGCTCCTAAAACCTCTCAGCCAGCGCCGCACGCGGCGGTGGCCCGACCGGTGCATGCACCGGTCGGCCGGACAGTGCATGCACTGTCCGGGTCCTGGTCTAAAGCCCTCTTTCCTCCTGCCGATCACCCGGTGTGATGTCGCTCGCCTCCGCGCTGCAACGTGTCGCCGCGATCGACCAGGCGCTCGCCAACCCCGTCGGGATCACGGGCGGCACGGCCGCGCCCGCCGGGGAAGCCGCCACCACCGCTCCCACCTTCGCCGCCGCGCTCCAGCAGGCCGGCGGGCCGGCGCCCCTCAACTCATTGCCGCAGGCCGGGGGGACAGGCCAGCGCATCCTCGCCGCCGCCGAAAGCCAGATCGGCCAGACCGAGCAGCCCCCGGGCTCCAACGAATCGCCCGCCATCGCCGAATACCGCGCCGCCACCGCCGGGGCCGTCCCCGGGGAGCCCTGGTGCGCCTGCTTCGCCTCCTGGGCCGCGCGCCAGGCGGGCGCGCCGCTGGGCGCCAACGGGGAAGGGCTGGGCTCCGTGTCCGCCATCTGGTCGTGGGCGCAGGGCGCCGGGCGCGCCGTGCCCAACGGGCCCGGCGTCGTGCCCAGGCCGGGGGATCTCATCGTCTTCGGCGGCGAGCACGTCGGCATCGTCCGCGGCGTCCTGCCCGACGGCTCCATCCAGACCATCGAGGGCAACTACGAAAACAAGGTCGCGCTCAACGTCCGTCCCCCCGGCGAAGCCACCGGCTACGTGAGCATGGGCTGAGCCGCCGCCATGACCCCCTCCCCGCACTCCAGGCCCCTTCGCCACGAGCGCCGCCGCGGCGGGCGCCGCCGCACCGATCCCATCCCCGTCGGCGTCATCGGCGCCGGCAACATGGGCTCCCACCACGTGCGCACGTATGCCTCATTGGGCGGGCTCTGCGAGCTGCGCGGCATCCACGACCTCGACGCCGACCGCTGCCGCGCCGTGGCCAGACAGTTCGACACGCATCCCTTCGCCGACGTGCCCGAGCTGCTCGAGCAGGTCCGCGCGGTGTCCATCTGCACGCCCTCCGCGCTGCACGTCGAGCACGCGCTCATGGCCCTGCGCGCCGGCGTCGACGTCCTCGTCGAGAAGCCCCTCGCGCTCACCGTCGCGCACGCCCAGGCGCTGCGCGACACGGTCGCCACCAGCCCCCGGCGCCCGGTGGTCGCCGTCGGGCACATCGAGCACTTCAACCCCGCCGTGCGCGAGGTCGCCAAGCTGCTCCAGGGGGAGCGCCTGGTGGCGATCGAGTTGCAGCGGTTGAGTCCTTTTGACGGGCACATCGTGGACGCCGACGTCGTCCAGGACCTCATGCTCCACGACATCCACGTGCTGCTGGCGCTCGCCGGGCCGCGCGAGCTGCGCCACGTCCACGCCGTCGGGCGGCGCGTGCGCTCCCCCGTCCTCGACGACTACGCCGTCGCCACCCTCACCTTCGACGACGGCCTCATCGGCACGCTCGTCGCCAGCCGCGTCACCGAGGAGAAGATCCGCCGCCTCTCGGCCACCACCGAGTCCTCCCACGTCACCGTCGACTACCTGCGCCGCACGGTGGAGCGCTGCCGCTCCACGCATCTGGAGCTCGACGGCGGCGGCTCGCGCACCTACCGCCAGGAGAGCCTTCTGGAGCGCGTCTTCGTGCCGATCGAGGAGCCCCTCGTCGCGCAGCTGCGCTCCTTTCTCTCCTGCGTGCGCGACCGCGCCATCCCCGAGGTCGGCCTGGACATGGGCATTCGCTGCCTCTCGGTGGTGCAGGCCATCCGCGAGTCGATCGCGCTCAAGTTGCCCGCTAGCAAGTTGCCCTCCGCACAAGCTCCGTCCGCACGAGCGGGTAGTACTACCTCAGACTCCGAGAGGGTCCGCCGCACCCGGCCCGCGCCTCTCGCGGCGTAGGCGGGTCGCGGCACAGCCAAGCTCCATGAACCGGAGGTGAGCGCCGTGCCCGAGCGTCCCGTCCATCTGATCGTCCACGACGACGGGCTTCGCAGCCCGGTGACCGTGTTCTTCCGGCTCTTGCTGGTCATACCCCATCTGATCTGGCTCTCGCTGTGGGGGATCGCCGCGTTCCTCGCCGTGATCCTCAACTGGTTCGCCACGCTCTTCGCCGGCCAGTCCCCGCAAGGGCTCCACGACTTCCTCGCCACCTACATCCGCTACGCCATCCACGTCGGCGCGTACCTCTTCCTCGTCGCCGACCCCTACCCCGGCTTCGGCGGCAGGCCCGGCTATCCCGTCGACGTCGAGATCGCTCCGCCGGCGCCGCAGAACCGCTGGACCGTCGGATTTCGCCTGATCCTGGCCGTGCCGGCGATTCTGTTCGCGGGCGTCCTGGCCTCCAGCGGGCGCTACAGCGGCGGCTACAACGTCAGCTTCGGGCTGCTCGGCGTCGTCGCCTTCCTCGGCTGGTTCGTCTGCCTCGCGCGCTCGCGCATGCCCCGCGGGCTGCGCGACGCCGCGGCCTACGCGCTCGCCTACTCCGCGCAGCTCGACGCCTACCTCTTCCTGCTCACCGACCGCTATCCCGACAGCGATCCCCTCGCCGCGCTGCAGGACGTGCCGGTGCGGGAGGATCCCATCCGCCTGCAGGCCGACGCGGAGCTGCGCCGCTCGCGCGTGACCGTGTTCTTCCGCCTGCTGCTCGCCATCCCGCATCTGATCTGGCTGTATCTGTGGGCGATAGCGGCCTTCTTCGCGGTCATCGCCAACTGGTTCGCCACGCTCTTCACAGGGCGCTCGCCCGCGGGGCTGCACCGCTTCCTCGCCTCCTATCTGCGCTACCAGACCCATGTGTATGCGTATGTCCTGCTCACGGCCGACCCGTTCCCGGGCTTCGGTGGCAAGGAGGGCAGCTATCCCGTGGACCTCTCGATCGAGGGACCGCGCGTGCAGAACCGCTGGACGGTCGGCTTTCGCATCGTGCTCGCGCTGCCCGCGGTGATCGTCGGGAGCGCCTACGGCAACGTCCTGCTCCTCGCCGCCTTCCTCGGCTGGTTCGCCGCGCTGGCCACGGGTGAGATGCCGCGCGGGCTGCGCTCCGCGCAGACGCTCGCCCTGCGCTACTCCGCGCAGTACAACGGCTACCTCCTCCTGCTCACCCAGAGCTATCCCTACTCCGGGCCCAGCCGCGACGCCGTGCCGGTGGCCGACGCGATCGGCTGATCGCTCAGTGCATCCGTTCCGCCGGGTGCTGCTCGGGCAGGCGCCGGGGGCGCAGCAGGGCGCGCGCCAGCACCCAGGCCCTGCGGCGCGGAGAGGGCGAGACGCGCGCGGCCAGCGCCTGGTCGGGGCGCTTCTCGATCTGGCCGAGCAGGCTCAGGTGGACGCCGATCAGCGCCGTCACGCAGGCCGCGCTGCGCCGGTCCAGCAGCGCCACCAGCGGCCGGCCGCGGTGAAACCAGTCGCGCGCGCGCAGCGCCTGAAAGCGCATCAGCGCGTACAGCTGCCCCACGTCCCCGCCATCGAAGCCCGCGATCGTCGCGGGCGCCGCCGTGCAGCCCTCGCGCGCGAGCGCCAGCAGCGCCTGCGCATCCAGCGCGCCGCCGTCGTGCAGGTGGTAGCGCACCAGCTCCTGCGCCGGCAGGTATACGCGGCCGCGCCGCGCGTCCTCGTGCAGGTCGCGCAGGATGTTGGTGAGCGCCACGGCCACGCCCAGGTCCTCGGCCAACTGCGCGGCGGCGCGGGGGTCGCGGCTGCCCAGGATCGCCGCGTACTGCCGTCCGAGCGAGCCGCCCGTGCGCCGGCAGCAGGCCAGCAGCTCCTCGAAGCTCTCATACGCGGGCGCGGCGAGGTCCCTGCGCGCGCCCGCGTATAGCTCCCTGTGCGCGGCCCCGATCGCGCGGCGCTTGCGGCGGGGCAGCAGGCGCAGCTCCCACGCGGGACTCTCGGACATGTGCGACAAGCTAGAACTTTTTGCGTTTGCAGGGCGTGCACCTCGGGGCGCGCGGGTCCTATGGCACCAGCACCTCCGGGCGCGCCTGCGTGATGACGTGGCCTCGCAGGGCGCTCTCGGCGACGGGGCGGGGGGTCGATGAGACGAAGCGGTAGAGGATCAGGCCGTGGATGTCGCGGCGCCAGGCCAGGTGGAAGCCGGGGGCAGGTGGCCGGCCGGCCCCCGGGCGCAGGGGCAGATAGCCGGTCTCGTCGATTTCGCCGGCGGTGACGGTGGCGCCGCGGGGGAGGTTGTGCAGAGGCGGGAGGTAGTACTCCAGCGGGGCCGCGCCGAGCTCGACGGTCGTGACGACGCGGGTGGCAGCGCCGGCGCCTGCGGGGCCCGGTGAAGAGGCGGAGGCGATCGCGTGCGCCAGGCCGCGCCAGTCCCCGCGCTGCAGGCGCGGGCTGAGGTCGATGTCGATCGCGATCGCCAGGAAGCCGAGCGCGATCAGGCCCGCGAGGGCGATGCCGGCCCGGCCCGTGCGCCTGGCGGTCGTGATCAGCGCGATCAGGGCGGTGAGGGGGATCATCGCCGCGACGAGGTTGCGCGGGGCGAGGTAGTCCGCGCCGAAGGCCACCAGCGCGATCGGGACGAGCACCCCGCAGGCGCTCAGCGCGAGCGCGATCAGCGCGCCGCGCTCCTCGCGCGGCTCCAGCACGCGCCAGAGGCCGTAGAGGACGCCCGCGAGGATCGGCAGCGCCACCAGCAGCTCGATGCCGTGGCCGAGGGCCGCGCCGTAGTAGGCGGTGAGGTAGTACTGGGGGATCGCCTGCAGGCGACTGGAAAGCGCCCACTTTTCGATCCACTGCGTGCCGTGGCCGCCCTGCGCCGCGATCAACGGGATCAGCGCGAGGCCCACCGCGGCCACCGCGCCGACGGCCGCCGACACCCCGGCCGTGGGCGGCGCCCCATCCCGCCGCCGGCGCCAGGCCGACACGAGCAGCCACGCGCACATGGGGATCAAGAGGAAGACCGCGAAGTAGTGGCTCAGCAGCGCCAGCGCGCCGGCCGCCGCGAAGGCCGCCAGACGCCGCGGCGCGGGTTGCGCGAGCGCGCGCAGGAAGCAGAGGATGGCCAGGGCCGCCAGCAGGGTGTACAGCCCGTAGGCGCGCGCCTCCTGCGAGTACCACACCAGCAGCGGATTGACTGCCACCAGGGCTGCGGTGGCCAGCGCAGCGCGCCGGCCGGCCAATTCCCGGCCGATCCCCCACGCCACCGGCACCGTGAGCACGCCGGCCAGCGCCGACAGCGAGCGCAGGGCCACCTCGCCAGTGCCCCACACCCGCGACCAGCCCCAGATCAGCGCATACCACAGCGGCGGGGTGTTCTCCGTGCGCGACACCGCGCGCAGCGTCGCGCCGAGGCCGGCGTGCAGGACGTGCACGGGCGTGAACGCCTCGTCGTACCAGAAGCTCTGCAGATCGAGCGTGGCGAAGCGCAGCGCAGCGGCGAGGAGCACGAGCGCGGCCAGCGGCCAGCAGCTGCCCGGTCTCAGCGTTCGCATCCCAGCCTCAGTGTTCGCACAGTTCCCGGCTCCTGGCCGCGCCGAAGCAGGCGTAGCGCGCGGAGCGCGTGTCGGCGGGGAGCAGCGGCGGCAGGTAGTAGCCGCCGTGCACCGCGCGGCGGCCGTGCACGACCGCGCCGCTCATCACCAGGCAGAGCTGCTCGCGCTGCTTGGGCGCCCCCGGGGAGGTGTTGCCGCAGACCACCTCGCGCGTGGAGCCGGGGTTCTTCAGGTCCTGCTCGATCGAGAGGTTGCGGTAGTCGTGGCCGGTGTAGGCGCGCCAGGTGGCGAGGTCCACGACCAGGCGCCGGTTGACGTGCGTCTGGCGCACGACGTCGTTGACGGTGGCCACCGCCAGCAGCACGCCCACGAGCCCGAGCACCGTGGTCTCGATCAGGCGGCGGCTGTTCACGGGAGCCCCCTCATCGCACCTGCACGAACAGCGGCGAGGTCTGGTGAGCGATGAACAGCGCCTGCACCGCGAGGATCGCCCACAGCAGGCGGCGATCGCGCGCGACGAGCGCCAACGGCAGCGGCCACAGCGTGTACCAGGCCAAGAGCCAGGTGGAGGTGACGGCGATCGCCAACAGCGCCCATCCCGACGCCGCGATCCAGTCATAGCCGCGCCAGGTGAGCCACATCAGATACAGCAGGATCGCCGCCAGGGCGCCCTTCAGGAGGGTGTGGTCGATCGGGAACACCCCCGGCTTGCCGAACAGGTGCGCGACCTCGGTGGGGAAGCTGTCGGTGGAGACGAACGCCGCGTCGCGGTTGAGCGCGGCGACGATGTTCACCCCGTGCGCGCCGAAGGCCGCGTAGGCCCCCAGGGCGCCGACGAGCATCGCCAGCAGCGCGCCCGCGATCGGGGCCAGGCGCCGGCGCGAGCGATGCCCGCCGAGATCTGAGCTCAGCACCATGAACGGCAGCAGCACCGCGCCGGTGGCCTTGATCAGCGCGCCCGCGACCACCGTGGCGCCCGCCCAGGCCTCGCGGCGGCCCGAGGATCGGCCGCTGAGCGTCAGCGCCACGGCGGCCATCATCAGGAAGGTCATGAGCAGGTCGTTGTGCGCGCCCCCCACGCCGTAGATCACATACAGCGGGTTGGCGCCCACCGCGAGCAGCGCGAACACGGGGTCCAATCGGCGCGCGCGCGCGCAGTGCCAGACGAGCGCCAGCGTGCCCGCGCTGGCCAGCAGCGCCATGACCTTCATGCCCCACAGCGCGCCCTTCACGCCCAGCGGCGCCAGCGGGTAGGAGAGCAGCGTGTACAGCGGGCCATAGGCGGTGGCCACGTGCTTCCAGTCCGTGCCCACGTAGCGGTAGACCGGGTCGCCCGCGATCGCGAAGGGGCCGTGCAGATAGGGGTTCAGGCCGTGCACCACGCCCATGCGCGCGTAGGCGATGTAGCTGAAGACGTCGGTGGACAGCAGGATCGGCCCGGCGAACACGATCAGCTGCAGCGCCGCCACCAGGCCGATCGCCCAGCGCGGGTGCAGGCGCGCGAGCGCCCCGCGGCCGGCGAGCACGAGCAGCAGCGCGTAGGCGCCGGCGCAGGCGAGCAGCGCGAGCAGGAAGACGCGATAGCCCAGGCGCTCGCCGATGCCCGCGAGCCAGCCCGCGATCGCGGGGGACTTGGGGATCAGCGCCGAGTGCCCGAGCGCGCCGTCCAGCACGATCTCGGCGGTGCCCGCCAGCAGCAGCAGCGCGCACAGCGCCGCCAGCGCCCGCGCCCAGCGGCGGGAGGGCGCGCCGGGGCCGGCCGGGGCCAGGGGCGGATGCTCGGCCAGGGTGCTCAAGAAGGGGAAGCCTGCCAGATCAGGCAGGCAGGGGATCGAAGCGCAGCACCTCCTGCGCCCCGGTGACCTCGAACACCCGCTGCACCGTCGCCGGGGCGGGGCGCAGGATCAGCTCGTGGCCGCGCTCCTGCGCGCGGGCGCTGGCCTGCAGGAGCACGCGCAGGCCGGTGGAGTCGATGAAGTCCAGGCCCGCGAGGTCCACCGTGAGCTGCGTGGAGCCGCTGTCTTCCAGCTCGCTCAGGCGCTCCTCCAGGGCGGAGGCGTTGGCGAGGTCGAGCTCGCCCTCCAGCGAGAGGGAGGCCGTGCCGTTGTCGATCGCGCAGGCGATGGCAAGAGCGCCGGGCACCGGGAAACGACCGCTCATTGCGGGTACTTTAGTGCACTTTGCCACTGATGCGACAGAAATCGTCTATAAGCACAAGTTTGTCTATATAAAACTTATGCAAAGGGACGCAACGCGGGGCCGTACCGTTCTAAAGAGCGGTCCAGACGGTCTTGGTCTCCAGGTAGGCGCCGAGGCCGTCGTGGCCGTGCTCGCGCCCCACGCCCGAGGCCTTATAGCCGCCGAAGGGCGCCGCGGGGTCGGTGCCGCCCCAGTGGTTGATGTAGACCGAGCCGGCGCGCAGCATCGCGGCGAGGCGGTGGGCCTGGCCCACGTCCTTGGTCCACACCCCCGCGGCGAGGCCGTACTCCGTGTCGTTGGCGCGCCGCGCGACCTCCTCGAGGGTGTCGTAAGGCGAGGCCACGAGCACCGGGCCGAAGATCTCCTCGCGCGCGATGCGCAGCTCGTCGCAGCCGGCGCCGGTGGCGCTGAAGAGGGTGGGCGCCACGAAGTAGCCATCGCCGTCGGCGAGCGCCTGCTGGGAGGGGTGGGGCTCGCTCACCAGCTCCGCCCCCTCGGCGAGCCCGGACTCGATGTAGCCCAGCACCCGCCGCTGCTGCTCGGCCGACACCAGCGGCCCCAGCTGCGTCTGCGGATCCAGGCCCGGCCCCAGGCGCGTCGCCGCCGCGCGCTCGGCCAGCGTGCTCACCACCTCCTCGTAGCGCTCCCGCGGCACGAACAGGCGCGAGCCGGCGTTGCAGGCCTGGCCGCTGTTGAAGTAGATCGCCTGGTAGGCCCCCTTCACGGCGGCGTCGATGTCGGCGTCGGGCAGGATCACGTTCGGAGACTTGCCCCCCAGCTCCAGCGTCACGCGCTTGAGCGCGCGCCCGGCCTTGGCGCCGATCTCGCGCCCCACGGCGGTTGAGCCGGTGAAGGCGATCTTGTCCACCCCCGCGTGCTCGACCAGCGCGGCGCCCGTGGAGCCGTCGCCCGTGAGCACGTTCAGCACCCCCGGCGGGAAGCCAGCCTCCAGCGCCAGCTCGCCCAGGCGCAATGCGCTCAGCGGCGTCTGCTCCGCCGGCTTCAGGACGACCGTGCACCCGGCCGCCAGCGCGGGCGCGATCTTCCACGCGGCCATCAGCAGCGGGAAGTTCCAGGGCACGATCTGCGCGCACACCCCCACCGGCTCGCGGCGCGTGTAGCAGAGCATGTTCGGCGCCGCCACCGGCAGCACGCTGCCCTCGATCTTGCTCGGCCAGCCCGCGAAGTAGCGCAGGTGCGCGACGGTCCCCATCACGTCCACGAACTGCGCCAGCTTCACCGGCTTGCCGTTGTCCAGCGACTCGATCTGCGCCAATTCCTCGGCGTGCGCCTCCACCGCGTCGGCCAGGCGCCCGAGCAGATGCCCCCGCGCGGAGGGTGCCAGCGCCGCCCACGCCCCGTCGAATGCCTCGCGCGCGGCGGCCACCGCCAGCTCCACGTCCTGCGGCCCCGCGTAAGGAACCTGCGCGATCTGAAGGCCCGTGGCCGGGTCCAGCGTGGCCAGCGTGCGCCCGTCGAGCGCCGCGGGCCGCTGCGCCCCGATGATCAGCCGATGCTCGCCGCTCACGAAATCCCGCGCGGCGTCGTCGAGCGCGTGTAAAGGATTTTGAGTTGGGTTGCCGGTGGTCGTCGTCATGGCTGTCTGTGCCTGGTCATGGGTGCTCGCTCCGATTATGGCTGCAAGACGATCTTCAACGCCTCGCGCCTGTCGTATACAGCGTACGCCTCCGGGGCGTCCTCCAGGGCCATGTGGTGCGTCACCAGCGGCGCGGGGTCGAGCAGGCCCGCCGACATCATCGCCAGCACCGGGTCCACGTGGGCCAGCACGTTGGCGTGGCCGGCGCACATGCGCAGCGCCTTGATCCACACCAGCCCCATATGCAACTCAATGCGCTCGGCGTAGACCCCCACCGCCTGCACCGTTCCGCGCTTGCGCGTCAGGCGCACCGCCAGGTCCAATGCGTCGGGGTGGCCCACGGCGTCCACGCACAGGTCCACCCCCCTCCCCTCCGTCGCCTCCCGCGCCGCCGCGCGCGGGTCGCCCTCCTGCAGATGAACCGCCTGCGCGCCAAAGGACTCCGCCAGCGCCAGGCGCTCGGGCACCGAATCCACCGCGATCACGTGCGCCGCGCCGTGCGCGCGCGCGGCCTGCACCGCGCACAGCCCCACCGGCCCCAATCCCAGCACGGCCACCGCATCCCCCGCGCGCATTCCCGAATCGGCGATGGCGTGGTAGCCGGTGCCCATCACGTCCCCCGCGAACAGCGCCACCTCGTCGCTCATCCCCTCCGGCACCCTGCGCAGCACCAGATCCGCGCACGGCACCAATGCCTGCTCGGCCTGCGTCCCCTGCAACCCCCCAAGCACCGCGCCGTGGCCGAAGGTGCGCGAATGGTCGCACTTGTGAAACCACCCGCGGCGGCAGAAGAAGCAGCGCCCGCACGCGGTCTGAAAGCACCCCAGCACGCGATCGCCCGTCACCACGTTTCTGACGTCCTCGCCCGTTGCGATCACCGTGCCCACGTACTCGTGTCCGATCGTGAAGCCCGCCTCGATCTTCACGCGCCCGTGATAGATGTGCAGATCCGAGCCGCACACCCCCGTGGCCGCTATGCGCACGATCGCATCGCCCGGATCCAGCAGCTGGGGCTCGGGGACATCGTCCACCCTCACCTCATACGGGGCCTGGAAGGTCACGGCGCGCATCGCCTGGGCACCCTAAAGGAGGGGAAGGCCGTTTGCCGCGCGCTCACTCACGATGGGCAGGACGTACGCCGCACACACCCTCAGCCCGAGGCGAATCCGCGATCGAGGATGGCGGCGAGGTCGATCCATCTCTCCGGCTCCGGGTACAGCTCCAGCCAGCGCTCGATGCCGCGGACGATCAGCGCGAACTCGCTGTGATCGATGCCGTAGACGAGGATCGCGCCGGCGTGCGAGCGCTGTGCCGCCGCCCACTCCCGCAGGATGCCGGGGAAGTCGCGGATGTTGTGGGTCACGAGGATGCGCCGCTCCTCCCAGGCGAGCGCCATCACGTCCTCGTCGTCGAGCCCCTCCAGCGCCGGCTCCTGGTCCAGAGCGCGGACGTCGTGTCCCCTGGCTCCCAGCCTGCTCCCGATCCTGGGTCCGGAGACGTGCGCGTCGAGCAGCAGCCGCACGGGCGGCGGCTACCGCGGCTGGGGTGCGCTGTGCAGGAAGGGATAGAGCTGCGCAAGCTCCTGCAGAGGACGGCGGTTCTCCTGCATCAGCGGCTCGATCTCCTCGGGGAAACGCTCCGCGTAGGCGCGCGCCGCGCGCAGGTGCCGCTCGCCGAGCAGCGGATGGCTCGCCCGCAGCAGATCCTCGTCGCCGGCGTATGAGCGCAGCAGCTCGAGGATCTCCCACACGTCGAGGCCGCTGCCGATCACCCACGCGCGCCGGGGCCTGCCGCGGAACGCGATCCCCGGATGCAGCCGCGCCTTCGCGGCCTCCTCCGCGAGCTCCTCCACGACGACGCTGCGCGAACGCCCCGAGCGACGGACCTCATCGCTGACCAGCAGGTTCGCGCGCGCGCCGAGCCGGATCGAGAAGGGCTGTGTCTTGGCGGGGTGTACAGCCATTGCGCTACATTGTAGTGGATGTAGCCGCAGTATGGGACGGCCCCTGGCCGGTATGCCGTACGCATGGGAGCGACCGCAGGCCGTATGCTGCCAGGCATGGGGAAAGAGGCATCCAAGGCCGTTCTCATCACCGGGTGCTCCTCGGGCATCGGCGAGGCCACCGCGCGGCGGTTGGCCCGGAGCGGGTGGACGGTATACGCCACCGCGCGCAAGCCGGAGGCGATCGAGCACCTGGCGGAGGAGGGCTGCCGCACGCTTACTCTGGACGTCACCGACGAGTCTTCGATGCGGGCCGCGGTCGATGAGGTCGTGCGCGCCGAGGGCGCCGTGGGCGTGCTCGTCAACAACGCCGGCTACAGCCAGGGCGGGGCGGTCGAGCGGGTGGCGATGGCGGACGTCAGGCGCCAGTTCGAGACCAACGTGTTCGGCGCCATCCGCATGGCCCAGCTGCTCCTGCCGGGGATGCGCGCGCAGCGCTGGGGCAAGATCGTCAACATCGGCTCGATGGGCGGGCGCCTCACCTTCCCCGGCGGCGGGCTCTACCACGCCACCAAGTACTCCCTGGAGGCCCTCAGCGACGCCATGCGCTTCGAGGTCAAGGGCTTCGGCGTGGACGTGGTATTGATCGAGCCCGGCCTCATCACGACGGAGTTCGCCAGCAACGCCGTGAAGTCCGCCGCGGGCAACGGGGCGGAAGACCCCCAGGCGGCCGCCGGCAACGGGGCGGAGAACCCCTACGCGGACTTCGAAGCCAAGGTGGGCGCTTTGACCGTGGGCATCTACGACAGCCCCGCGCGCCACCTCGGCGGCGGCCCCGACACGGTCGCCCGGGCGATCGAGAAGGCGATCAAGCGCAGGCGCGCCCCCACGCGCGTGCCCGTCACGCCCTCGGCGCGGTTGTCGATCATGCAGCGCAGGCTGATGCCAGACCGCCTCTGGGACGCGGCGATGCGCTCGCAGTTCCCGCAGCCGCGGTAGCGATCCCCGCGAGAGGCGCGGCCGATAGCCGCTCGGAGCAGATCCGCGGGTGCGGACGACCCACCTGAAAGCCCTGCGCGCCGTCCACGCCCAGCTCGCGCAGCAGCTCGATCGTCTGCTCGTCGCCCACCCACTCGGCGATCGTCTTCATGCCCATGCCCCGAGCCACCCCCACGAGCGCTCTCACCAGCAGGCGGTCGTGCGCCGAGTGGCACAGCCCGCGGATGAACTCGCCGTCGATCTTCAGGTGGCTGAAGGGCAGGCGCTTGAGGTAGTGGAAGGAGCCGAAGCCCACGCCGAAGTCGTCCAGCGCCAGGGGGCAGCCGAGCGCCGCCGCGCCCTCGCAGAACGATTGCGCGCGGGCCATGTCGGAGATCGCCGCCGTCTCGGTCACCTCCAGCGTCAGGCGCGCAGGAGCCACGCCGTGGCGCAGCAGCTCGCGCTCGATGTGACCCAGCATCTCCGTATCGACGATGGACAGAGCCGAGAGGTTGACGGCGATGCCCACGCCCTCGCCCTCCGCGAGCCGCCGCACGGCCCTGCTCACCACCAGCCGATCGATCTCGCGGATCAGGCCGTAGCGCTCGGCCGCTCCCAGCCACGCGCCAGGGGCCAGCGGCGGGGCATCCGGCTCGTCGGCGAGTCGCACGAGCGCCTCGTAGTGGTCCACCTCGTCGCTGTCCAGCGAGAGGATCGGCTGGTAGTGCAGCACGAACCGCCCCTCGCGCAGCGCCCGACGCAGGCGCGCCAGCCAGGGACGACTGGGCAGGCCGGTGGGAGAACAGAACCCGCCGAGCGGCCCGAGCCGGGATTGGGGGGCCTGCGCGCTCCGATCGAGCAGGAGGCTGTGGGTGGCTTGAATGGTTGAGGTCGGCATCGTCGGGCGCGTCCGATATCCAGAGGACCGCATATTCGATGGCCCCAGACCGCTGCGGGGCTCCGCTTCGTCTTTGCGCAGCTTTGCATCGAAAAATCGGGCCAAACCTACTCAAAGGCTCCATCGGATCGTCCCGGCATCGCCAAAGAGAGCACAGCATCGAGCTGTCGGGGCCGGGGAATCCTTCGAGACAGCCGGCGGAATCGAAGGCGGTCGATCCACCGATATCGCCTCACAACGACCTCTGACGGGGCCACCGCGCACCATTCTCGCTCCAACGCCACAACACGGCCGCCCCCTGGGCGGCTCCTTAAAAATGCTTTTCCTTTATCTGCGTGCGCGATCGGAGATCACCAGCAGCAGGCCCAGCAGCACGAAGTTCATCACCACCGAGCTGCCGCCGTAGGCGACAAAGGGCAACGTCACGCCCGTCAGCGGGATCACGCGCGTGACGCCCCCCACGATCACGAACACCTGCATCGCCACCACGAAGGACAGGCCCGTGGCCAGCAGCTTGCTGAAGGAGTCGCGCGCGAGCATCGCCGTCTTCAGGCCGCGCGCCACGAACAGGAGGTAGGTGAGGAGCAGCGCCGCCGCGCCCGCGAGGCCCAGCTCGTTGACGATCACCGCGTAGATCATGTCGCTCTCGGGGATCGGCAGCAGCGAGAAGGAGTGGCCGCTCGCGCCGTGCAGCTGCAAGAGCGATTGGTCGAAGCCCGTGCCCAGGAGGCCCCCGTCGGCCTGCGCGAAGAGCGACTGCGCTAGCTGGTAGCTGCCGCCTTCGCGTTCGTAGAGCGCGCGCTCGAAGGGGTGCTCCCAGGCCAGGAAGCGCGCGTGCACGTGGCCCACGTGCGTGGCCACGAACCAGGCGCCCGCGGCGAACAGCACGAGGCCGATCAGGGGGAAGGAGAAGCGGCCCGTGGCCACGTACAGGAGGGCGAGGAACGCGCCGTAGAACATCAGCGAGGTGCCCAGCTCGCGCGTCAAGAGCAGCGTGGCCATGGCCGCGCCCCACACCACCAGCATCGGGCCGAACTGCTTCATCGGTGGCAGCGTCAGGCCGAGCACACGCCGGCCCGCCGTCACCAGGATCTGGCGATTGTCGCGCAGGTAGCTCGCCAGGAAGATCACGATCGCGATCTTCGCCAGCTCCGCCGGCTGGAAGCTGATCGAGCCCACGTGTATGTTCAGATAGGCGCCATTGACCTGCTCGCCGATGCCCGGCAGCCGCGGCAGCACCGCCATGCCTATGCCCAACGCCGCGATCGTGTAGCGGTAGCGCTCGAGGATTCCCACCCCGGGTCTGCGTAGGAGCAGGATCGTGGCCGCGAAGCCGATCAGTCCCACCACCATCCACTGCGCCTGCTGGCGCGCCAGCGTGGGGTTTATGCGGTAGATCATCACGATTCCCACGCTCGCCAGCACGGCAGCCAGCGGAAACAGGTAGGGGTCGGCGTTGGGCAGCGCGAAGCGGATCACCAGGTGCCCCGCCACGCACAGGCCCAGGAAGATCGCGCCATAGGTGAGCGAAGCGCTCGAGGCGTGACCCAGCACGACGTTCGTTTCCGCGCCCCTGCTGGTGTTCTGCGCCTGGATGAAGATCGCCGTGAAGCCCGCCACCACCAGCAGCGCCGAGGGCACAAGGCCCAGCAGCTCGCGATTTCTCGGGCTCAGCACGAAGCTGAGCGTACCTGCCGGGCTTGTCGGTAGCCTAAGCGGGATGTGGAAGCGCTTCCTGCTCGGCGGCGTGACGATCGCGCTGCTCAGCGGCGCCGCGACCGCCACCGTCGCGCTGAACAAGGTCACGACGATCGCCAACGAGGTCTTTCCGGGGGTCAACCGCATCCACGCCCCGACGGGGGTGATCGCCGAAGCCTACGGCGGCGCCCCGCAGACCTTTCTGTTGATCGGCTCGGACAAGCGCGCCAAGTCCAAGGACCAGTTCGACCGCGAAAACCCGCCGCACAGCGACACCCTTCTGCTGGTGCGCCTGGATCCCGACCAGGGGCAGACCTCCGTGCTCTCGATCCCGCGCGATCTGCTCGCCCGCATCGTCACGCCCGGCGGGCAGGTCTACTACCCCGAAAAGATCAACGCCGCCTACACCATCGGCAGCTCCCTCAAGGGCACCGACGGCGGCGCGCGCCTGGCCGCCGAAACGGTCGAGCGCCTGCTGGGAATCAAGCTCAACGGCGTCGTCGACGCCACCTTCAAGGGCTTCATCGAAGTGGTCGACTCGCTCGGCTGCGTCTACGTCAACGTCGACCACCGCTACTACCACAGCAGCGCGGAAGGGGAAAACTACTCCGCCATCAACCTCCAGCCCGGCTATCAGAAGCTGTGCTACGAAAACGCCCTCTCCTACGTGCGCTACCGCCACACCGACTCGGACTTCGTGCGCGTGGCGCGCCAGCAGGACTTCATCCGCAGCCTGCGCGAGCAGGTCTCCACCAGCGATCTCATCGGCGAAATCGACCGTGTCTCCAAGGCGGTGGGCAGGGCCATCACCACCACCTTCCCGCCCTCCGCCTCGGAGCTCATCAAGCTCACCAAGCTGATCGTCTTCTCTCAGGAAAAGCCCCTGCGCCAGGTCAAGTTCCGCTTCGCCTCGGACAACACCAGAATCGGCGGCGCGGACTACGTCACGACCACGCCGCGCATGATCCACGAAACGGTCGAAGACTTCCTCCACGGCGACCAGCGCGTCGCGGTGCCCCACCATCTCGCCTCCACCGGCGCCTTCGCGGGCCACGGCCACGGTCACGCGGGCTTCACCCCGGCCGCGATCGGCCTCTACCCCACGTCCTCCAGCGACCGCTCGCAGGTCTTCAACGCCGCCGTGGGGCTGCCCTTCCCCGTCGTCTACCCCGCCCTGCAGACGGGGCCGGCGGTGCCGCAGGGCATCCACGCCTACACGTTGCGGGACCAGCAGGGCCATGTCCACCACGCCTTCGTCGAGGTCTTCCAGCAGAACGGCCTCGGCGGCTACTACGACGTGGAGGGCATGGACTGGAGCGACCCGCCGATCGTCGATCACGTCAACCAGGAAGTCTCATTGGGCGGGCGCCACTACATGTTCGTCGACGACGGCTCGGCCATCCACCTGGTCGCCTGGCGCGCGGGGGGGGTGCTGTACTGGGTCAACAACACCCTCCGCGAGGATCTGACCAACCCGCAGATGATCAACATCGCGCAGTCCGCGCACGCGCTGCACTGAAGGCCCGCGCGAGCCCCTGGCCTCCGGCGCCGTCCCGAGCAGCCTGCGCCCGGCCCTGGCGGCCCACGCCCGGTCCTGAGCAGCCGGCTACGCCGCCCGGTCGAGCGCCTCGTTGACCAGCGCGTCGGCGTGGGCATTCTGCGCGCGCGGCACCGAGCGGATGGACCACTTCTCGAACTCCCGCAATGCGTCCATCGCCTGCCGGTGCAGCGGGCGCATGTCCTGGTGCTTGACCTTGTAGAGGCCCATCACCTGCTTGGCGATCAGCTCGCTGTCGTTGACGACCTCCACCTCGCCGGCGCCCAATGCGCGCGCGCGCGCGAGGCCCAGCAGCAGCGCCCGGTACTCCGCCACGTTGTTGGTGACATCGCCCAGCAGCTCCGCTGCCTCGTCCAGCACCTCGCCCGCGGCCGTGGACACCACGCTGGCAGCCGCCGCGGGCCCCGGGTTGCCCCGCGCGCCGCCATCGACGTGCACGATCAGCGCCTTCCTCATGAAGGCGCCATTATGAGCGTCCGCTGGGACGGAACGTGAGGCCGCTACTCGGCGGAGACGCCGGCGAGCGCCGGCAGCTCGCCCGGCACGCGCGCACGGCGGCGCTCGCGCACGACGCGCCGCTGGCCCTCGGGGCCCTTGGCGCCTGTGGCGCCCCGGCGCGCGCGGCGATCGTTGTGGCGGCGGTCCACGATCACCGTCACGTTCTCGTCCTCGCGGTAGTACTCCACCAGCTTCGGATACAGCTCATCGGCCAGGGGCCGCGGCACCACGCAGTAGATCATCGTCTCCAGATGCTAGTACGTTTGCGCGCCCGCGGGAACTGAGTGGACGAAAAGCCCTCATCGCTCTCGCGCTGCCAGCCCTCGTTCGCGGCCCTGGGTACGCACAGCTCGCAGACCATGCGCCGCTGCCCGCCGCTGAGGAAGACATCGGGCTGCTCGCCGCGCAGCAGGCGCCTGCCGCACACCTCGCAGGCGACCTCGGGCTGGGACGTGACGATCGATCTGGTGGCCATCGGCCCTTCAGAGTAGTGGTGAGCCGTCAGGCATGCGTCGCCGCATGCTCCGCGCCGGCCTGCGCCACGACCTTCTGCGCCAGCTGCGAGGGCACCTCCTCGTAGCGCAGGAACTCCAGCGTGTAGTCGCCCCGGCCGCCGGTGATCGAGCGCAGGTCCGGCGCGTAGCTGAGCATCTCCGCCATCGGCGCCTCGGCCTTGATCTCGGTCATGCCTCCCGCCGGCTCCATCCCCTGCGGGCGCCCGCGGCGGCTGTTGAGGTCGCCGATGACATCGCCCACGCAGTCCTCGGGCACGGACACCGTGACGAGCATGATCGGCTCCAGCAGCACCGGGTCGGCCTCCTCCAGCGCCTGGCGCATGGCGTGGATGCCGGCCATCTTGAAGGCGATCTCCGAGGAGTCCACCGAGTGGTGGGAGCCGTCCACGAGGCGCACGCGCACGTCCTTCACGGGGCAGCCCGCGGCGGCGCCGCTCTGCATCGCCTCTTCCACGCCCTTGCGCACGGCGGGGATGAACTGGCCCGGGATCACCCCGCCCTTGATCTGGTTGACGAACTCGAAGGGGCGGGCGGGATCCGCATCTCCCAGCGGCTCGATCTCGATGTGGCAGTCGCCGAACTGCCCGCGCCCGCCCGTCTGCTTCTTGTGGCGCCCGTGGGCCTTCGCGGGCGCCCTGATCGTCTCCTGGTAGGGCACCCGGGGGGGCTTGAGCGTGACCTCCACGCCAAAGCGCTCACGCAGGCGGTCCACGACCACCTCCACGTGCACCTGCGAGAGGCCGGCCACTATCTGCTCGCCCGTCTGCGCGTCGCGGTGCAGGTCGATCGTGGGGTCCTCCTCCTGCAGGCGCCGCAGCGAGCTGAACACCTTGTCCTCGTCGCCCCTGCTCTTGGGCTCGATGGCGAAGGCCATCACCGGGGAAGGCAGCTGCAGGCGCGGCATCTCGATCGCCTCATCCCGCGACGCCAGCCAATCGCCCGCGCGGGTCTCCTTGAGCTTGGCCACCGCGCCGACGTCCCCCGGGCCGAGCTCATCGACGTGCACCACCTCCCTGCCCTCGAACAGCAGCAGCTGGCCGATGCGCTCCTTCGCGTGGGCGCGCGTGTTCAGCGCCTGGCTGTCGCGGCGCAGCGTGCCCTGGTAGACGCGCAGCAGGTTGATGCGCCCGGCGAAGGGGTCCGCGCGGGTCTTGAAGACGTAGGCGAACAGCTCGCGCTCGGGGTCGGGGAGCAGCTCCACCTCGCCCACGCGCAGCGGCCCGTGCTTGACGGGCGAGGGCAGGTCCTCGACGATCGCCGCCAAGAGGCGCGAGGTGCCGACGTTGTGGGTGGCCACGCCGCACACGACGGGGAAGATCGAGCCGTGGTTGGTGCCCTCCTTGAGCGCCGCCACGATCTCCTCGTGAGAGATCTCATCGCCCTCCAGGTAGCGCTCCATCAGCGCGTCGGAGACCTCGGCGACCTCGTCCATCAGCTTCTCGCGGTATTCCTGCGCCTGTGCGAGCAGGTGCTCGGGGATCGGCTCCACCGTGGCGGCCCCGCGCGCGGCCGTATCGGGGTCGTGGCGCAGGGCCTTCATGTCGATCAGATCGACGATGCCCTCCAGCTCGTGCTCGGAGCCCATCGGGATCTCGGTGGCCACCACGTGCTGGCCGAAACGGGGATTCGTGCCGGAGGCGCGTGTCTCCCGCTTTCGGTCGAAGGCCCCCTTGAGCTGCTCCAGCGTGCGAAAGAAGTCCGCGCGCTCGCGGTCGAGCATGTTGACGAACAGGAGGCGCGCGATGTCGAGCTCCGAGGCTCTGGCCCACAGGCGGCTGGTGGTGACCTCCACGCCCATCACCGCGTTGACGACGAAGATCGCCGACTCGCACACGCGCAGCGCCCCCAGCGCGTCGGCCACGAAGCTGGGCTCGCCGGGGGTGTCCAGCAGGTTGATCTTGCGCCCCTCCCACTCGAACGAGCTGAGCGCCGAGGAGATCGACATCTGCCGCGCCTGCTCGTCGGGGTCGGAGTCCGACACGGTGCTCCCGTCGACCACGCTCCCCAGGCGGCTCGTGACGCCGGCCTCGAACAGCAGCGCCTCGTGCAGCGAGGTCTTGCCGGCCCCGCGATGGCCGACCAGCGCTACGTTGCGGATCCGATCCGCGGCGTGCATCAGTCGAAACTATCGCGCCGCGTGTGCGAGCGCAAGACCGCGGCCCGCAATGCGCGTCAATCGAAGCTGTCGCTCTGCATCCTCGAGCGCAGGCGCAATACGGCCTTGGTGTGCAGCTGGGAGATGCGCGACTCGGTCACGCCCAGCACCTCGCCGATCTCGCGCAGGGTCAGGTTCTCGTAGTAGTAGAGCGCGATCACGAGCTTCTCGCGCTCGGGCAGGCGCGCGATCGAGTCCGCGATGCGGTCCTTCAGGTCGCCCACGTCCAGCACCCTCGCGGGGTCCGGCGCGGCGGGATCCTCCAGCGTGTCCATCAGCGACACCTGATCGCCGCTTGAGTCCGACACGTTCCACAGCTCGTCCAGGGCCGCCATCGAGGAGTGGGAGATGGCCAGCAGCGAGTCGTGCAGCTCGCTCAGCGGGACGTTCAGCTCGTCCGCCATCTCCTGATCGGTGGGGGCGCGCTGCAGGCGATTCTCGAGCTTGGCGTTGACCCGCTCGATCTCCCGCGCGCGGGCGCGCACGCTGCGCGGCACCCAGTCCATCGCGCGCAGCTCGTCGATGATGGCGCCCTTGATGCGCGTGATCGCGTAGGTCTCGAACTTGATCTCCCGACCCAGGTCGAAGCGCTCGATCGCCGAGATCAGGCCCACGAGGCCATAGGAGATGAGGTCGGCCTCCTCCACGTGCGGAGGCAGGCCCGCGGCGGTGCGCCCGGCGACGTATTTGACCAGCGGCGAGTAGGCCAGCACCAGCCGCTCGCGCGCGCGGGTGTCGCCGTCGGCCTTGTAGCGCCGCCACAGTTCGCGCAGCTCGATCGATTTGACGTTCGTCTCCAACGTTCGTCTCCAGGGTCTCCCCCGCCGATCAGGCCCGCGGGTGACTGCGCGTGTAGGCGCTTCTGAGCCTTGCTGACTCTACCCGAGTGTAAACCTGAGTGGTCGAAAGGCTGGCGTGGCCCAGAAGCTCCTGGATCGTGCGCAGGTCCGCTCCGCCGTCCAGCAGGTGCGTGGCGAAGCTGTGGCGCAGGGCGTGCGGGGAGGCCCCGCCGTAGTGCACGGCGCCAGAATGCACGGCGCCAGGCAGTCCCACCCTGTTCATCCACACGCGCAGGCGGCGGCGCACGTCGCCGGTGCCCAGGGGGCGGCCGCTTCTGCTGAGGAACAGCGCGCGCTCCCCGGGGCGGGCCGGGTCCGCCAGCTCCTGGCGGCCGCGGTCCAGATACAGCCGCAGGGCCGCGCCGGCGTGCTCCCCCACGGGCAGGAAGCGGGTCTTGCGCCCCTTGCCCTCCACGCGCAGCTGCTCGCCGTCGTGGTCGACGTCCGCGAGCGTCAGCGAGACGATCTCCTCGGCGCGCAGACCGCAGGCGTAGGCGAGCTCGAACAGGGCACGGTCGCGCCTCTCCAACGGGGTGGCGGCGGGGATGCCGTCCAGCAGAGCGCCTATCTCGCGGACCTTCAACACCTGCGGCAGATGCGCGGGCCTGCGCGGGGTGGATGTGAGATCGGCCGGATTGTGGACGATCAGCCCATGCTCGCGCTGGCTCGAGAAGAGGGCGCGCAGGGCCGCCAGCTTGCGCGCCGAGGTGGCGGGCGCGGCGCCCTGCTGCGAGAGGCCGGCGACGTAGCGGCGCACCGCCTTGATGCCGACCGTCTGCGGCGTGAGCCCCTGGGCTGTGGCCCACCGGGCGAACTGGCGGATGTCCACGCTGTAGGCGCGGCGGGTCTTCTCCGCCGCATCGCGCCTGCGCAGATCGCCTTCGAGCAGCTCCAGCGCGGCATGCCAGCCGGGATCGGGCTCGGGGGCGAGCTGAGGATCGAGCTCGGGGTCGCGCTGAGTACGGGGATCCACCCTCACAGGTTCGCCGCCGAGCGCTCGGCGCCTGCCTTGGGAGTCAGCGCGCCAGGGAGTGCGACCGCACGGACAGCAGAGGCTCCAGCAGCCGCGCGAGCTCCTGCCAGTCGCAGGCGCCGAGGATGTCCTCCTCCTCGCACACGTCCCGGTTCCAGGGATGAACGATCGTGGCGGCGCGAATCCCGTGCTCGAGCGCGGCGGCGATGTTCTGAGGGCAGTCGTCGATCAGCAGATCGACTTCGAGCTCCGCGCAGCGAGCGACCTTGTCCGAGGAGCAGTGCAGATCCGCGAAGGGCAGCCCGATGTCCGCCAGCCATGCGCGCGTGGCCGCGTGGCGATCGCCGGGCCGGTGGCTGCAGACGTGGATGCAGTGGCCCCGACGGTGCCACTCGCGCACCGTCTCGACGGCCCCCGGATAGGGCCGGCCGGCGAGGATGTGCTCGTCGCTGTGGCTCTCGGCGATGCACAGCGCAAGCTGCTCGGGGCGCAGGCGGGTGATGCCCCAGGAGAACTGCTCCTCGTAGGGCAGCTCGATCCCGAAGCGCCGCCGTGAGACGGCCGAGAGCACGTCCCAGTAGTGGTGCAGCGTGGAATCGATGTCGATGGCGATGCGCACAGGGCGGAATAGACTAGACGGAACCGATGTCGAGCACTTCATCTCCCCCCACGGCGGCGCCGCCCGAACCGTATGGCCCGGTGGGTCGCTCTCCGTGGCTGGACATCGACTGGCGCAGGCACCAGCGCTGGGTGATGGTAGAGGATCGCCCAGTCAACGTCATCGACCTGGGCGAGGGTCCGCCGGTGGTGTTCGTGCACGGACTGGCGGGCTCGTGGCAGAACTGGCTGGAGCAGCTACCCGTGTTTGCCCATTCGCATCGCGTGGTGGCGCTGGACCTACCCGGCTTCGGCCGCTCGCCGATGCCGCGCGAGCGGATCACGATCAGCTTCTACGCACGAGTGCTGGACCACGTGATGCAGAGCCTCGGGATCGATGCCGCGACGGTGGTGGGCAACTCGATGGGCGGCTTCGTGGCGGCCGAGCTGGCGATCGCCTTCCCGCAGCGGGTGGAGGGCCTGGTGCTGGCGGCCCCAGCGGGCATCTCCAGCTATGGCAGCCCCCTGGGCCTGCGCAGAGCGCGCCAGGTGCGCAGGCTGCAGCCGCTGCTGGCCGCCATCACGGCCTGGGGGGCCGCTCACGCCGACACCCTGATGCGCAGGCCGGGGCTGCGCGAGGCGATCCTGCGCGGGGTGGCATGGCAGCCGGGGCGGCTGCCGGGCTGGCTGGCCGCGGAGATGCTGCGTGGATCCGGCAAGCCGGGCTTCGTGCAGGCCCTGGAGGCCAATCTGGACTACGAGTTCCGCCACCGGCTGCCGGAGATCGCGTGTCCCACCCTGGTGGTGTGGGGCGACCGCGACCAGGTGATATCGGTGCGCGACGCCGACGTCTACACCGAGCTGATCGCGGATGCGCGCAAGGCGATCCTCCCCGATACGGGACACACGCCGATGCTGGAGCGTCCGCAGCGGTTCAACGCGCTGTTGGAGGAGCTCCTCGGCGGGTGATGGCGCCGGTGGCGGCCGAGCCGACGAGCTTGGCGTGCTTCTGTCAGCGGGTGATGGCGCCCGTGGCGGCCGAGCCGACGAGCTTGGCGTACTTCTGGATGGCGACCTCGATGCGCTCCTGCGCGCGCGGAGGCTGTGCGTAGAGCGCCAGGCGCTCGGCGACCTGCGCATCGGAGAGGGCGACGTCGATGCGGCGGGAGTCAGCGTCGATCGTGATCTCATCGCCATCGCGCAGCGCCCCGATGGGTCCGCCGCGGGCCGCCTCGGGGGCGATGTGGCCGACCATGAAGCCGTGCGTGGCGCCGGAGAAGCGCCCGTCGGTGATGAGCGCGACGGTCTCCCCCAGGCCCTCGCCCACGAGCGCGGCGGTGACGGAGAGCATCTCGCGCATGCCGGGGCCGCCCGCGGGGCCCTCGTTGCGGATGACGACGACGTCGCCCGCCTGGATGTCCTTGGCCAGGACGGCCGTCATGGCGGCCTCCTCGCCGTCGAAGACGCGCGCGGGACCCGCGTGCCGGCGGCGCTCGTGGCCGGCGAGCTTGACGACGCAGCCATCGGGGGCGACGTTGCCGCGCAGGATCGCGAAGCCGCCCGTGGGCTTGAGGGGGTCGGAGAGCGGGCGCACGACGCGCTGATCGGGCGTCTCGGAGGCCTCGGCGGCGTGCTCGCCGATGCTGCGACCGCTGACCGTCATGACGGAGTCGTGCAGCAGGCCGGCTTCCTGCAGGCGCTTGAGCACGAGCGGCACGCCGCCGGCCTCGTACAGATCGCTCGCCACATACCGCCCACCCGGCTGCAGGTCGCACAGCAGGGGGGTGCGCTCGGAGATGCGGTCGAACTCGTCGATGGAGAGCGGTATGCCCATTTCGTGGGCGACGGCGAGCAGGTGCAGGACGACGTTGGTGGAGCCCCCGCTCATGGCCCCGGCGGCGATGGCGTTCTCAAGCGCCTCCTTGGTGATGACATCGCCGGGCAACTGCCCGCGGCGCAGGACGTCCATGACGAGCTCGCCGCACTGAAAGGCGACTTCGAGCTTGCGCCCGTCCTCGGCGGGCACCATCGCGGAGCCGGCGGGCGAGATGCCGAGCACCTCGAAGGCCATCGCCATCGTGTTGGCCGTGAACTGCCCCCCGCAGGCGCCGGCGCCGGGCGAGGCGGCCTCCTCCAGCTCGTGCAGCTCCTGCTCGCTGATCTTGCCGGCCGCGAACTCGCCGACGGCCTCGAAGACCTGCTGGATGGTGACCTCCCGCCCCCTGAAGCGCCCGGGGCGGATGGAGCCGCCGTAGAGCATCAGGCCGGGGATGTTCAGGCGCGCGAGCGCCATCACGGTGCCGGGGATGGTCTTGTCGCAGCCGGAGATGGCGACGAGCGCGTCGAAGAGATGGGCGGAGGCGACGAGCTCGATGGAGTCCGCGATCAGCTCGCGCGAGGGCAGCGAGGCGCGCATCCCCGCGGTGCCCATCGTGATGCCATCGGAGATGGCGATGGTGTTGAGCTCCATCGGTGTGCCCCCGGCCGCGCGGATGCCCTCCTTGACCTTGGCGGCGAGGATGCGGTTGTTGAAGTTGCAGGGCATCGTCTCGATCCAGGAGTGCGCCACCCCGACGATCGGCTTGGCGAGGTCCTCGGCGCTGTAGCCGATGCCGTGCAGGTAGGCGCGCGCGGCGGCGCGCTCGGGGCCCTCGGTGAGAGCGCGGCTGCGGTGCTTGACGTCGAAGGAGGGGATGGTGGCGCTCGTCACGACGCGGGAACACTATCCGCCCCGTGCAGGGGGCGCCCGAGCCGCTCCCGCTCCCAGCGCGCGAGGCGAGCGAGATCCTCGCGCAGGCGCTCCGTGGGGATCTGGCGCCCGGCCAGGTGCATGTTGGCGCCTGCGATCAGGTGCTGCTCGTCGGCGCTGAGCAGCAGCCACTTGGCGAGGACGTCGTCGGCGTCGGGCAGGCGCGGGGCGCCCGGGCCGGGGCCGGCGTGGTTGGGGAAGGCCACGCAGTGCTCGCCCAGCAGCCGGCCGGTCTGGGGCAGGTAGGCGACGATCGGCAGGTGGGGGTAGATGAGGTAGGCGTGGGCGGCGCCCCACACGCGCAGGAAGCCGAGCTCCCGGTATGTGGCCCACTCCTCCTCGTTCACGCAGGAGCGCAGCAGCCGCCGCGCGCGCTGCTCGGCGCGCAGTTCGCGCCCGGGGTCGAGGTCGATCCCCCCGGGGTCCGGCGCGGGGGGGCGCAGGCGCACGAGGGCATGCGCCAGGGCAGGGCGCGCGCGCGGCAGGGCGAGCTGCCAGAGCAGTACGAGCAGCACGATCGCGGTGGTGGCGAGCGCGAGCGGCACCCGGCGCCTCAGCGGGCCCCGCCGGCTGCGCGCGGGAAGAAGATCACGCGCTCGGCATCGCGGGGCACGTCGTGAAAGCTCCTGACGAGCTCGGCCTCGCGCCGGCCGCCGGTGGCGGTGGTGGGCACCGCGGCCCACATGCCCGCGTCGAGCTGGCGGCGGAAGGCGGCGATCAGCTGAGCCTCCTGCTCGGGCACCTCCACATCCCCCTCGGCGAGCACGATCTCCCCGTGGCCAGGCTCCAACCGCAGCAGCTTCATGGCGCGATTATGGCAAAGCCTTCAGGCCGAGAATGTCAACCGGGCCTGGTCCCCCGCCGATGTCGCGCAGACCGCCCGCCACGGCCGAGCCCGCGAGGGCGCGCGCCGTGCGCGCTGCCTGAATGGGGGTGTGACCGAGCGCGAGTTGGGCGGCGAGGACCGAGGAGTGCGTGCAGCCTGAGCCGTGCGCTGCTCCGTCGGGGTGCCGCGACCCGGGGATCTCAACGATCTGGCCATCGTTGGAACCATCGAGAAACAGGTCGGTGGCCTGCGCGCGGTGGCCGCCGGTGAGCACGACGATGCGCGGGCCGAGGGCGAGCAGGGCACGAACCAGATCGTGGCCGTCGATGCCGGGGTCATCGCCACCGTTCGCGGCAGCCCCTACGTTCGAGGCAGCCCCTACGTTCGCGGCGCCCTCGCCGACGAGCACACGCGCCTCGGGCAGATTGGGCGTGATGACGGTCGCGCGGGGCAGTATCTCCGCGACGAGCGCCTGCTGGGCGTCATCCTCGAGCAGGCGTGCGCCGGACTCGGAGACCATGACCGGGTCCACCACCACGGGCGTGCCGGAGGGCAGCTCGTCGAGCGCCCGGGCGACGGCGTGGGTGATGGCCGCCGTGCCGAGCATGCCCACCTTGACCGCGTCCACGCCGATGTCCGCGACGACGGCCCGCACCTGCGCGAGCACGATGTCGGGCGGAACGGGATGGATGGCGCTGACGCCGAGGGTGTTCTGCGCGGTGATGGCGGTGATCGCGCAGGTGCCGTGCAGGCCGCAGCGCGCGAAGGCCTTGAGGTCGGCCTGGATGCCGGCCCCCCCGCCGCTGTCCGAGCCGGCGATCGTGAGCGCGGTGGGCGTCCTCGCCGTCGTGTGCGTCTGAGAAGTCACAGTGCGGCAACAGTAACGGCACAAAGTGCGAAATCAGGTCACACAGCGAGGGCTAGCGTGGCCGGGCGATGCGAGGCGATCCCCGTGTTCAGTCGTGCGATCAGCGCCACGCCCAGCCGCGGGCGTCCGGCGGGGAGACTCCACCACAGGACCCCCGCCGCGTATTGGGCCGCCTTGGCGAAGATCTGGCCGTGGCCCACCTGCGCCGCCTGGGCTTCACGCTGCTGGAGCGCAACGCCCGCACCCGCCACGGCGAGATCGACGCGATCGCCTTCGACGGCCGAACGCTGATTTTCGTGGAGGTCAAAACTCGACGTATCAGCGGCAGCCCCCGCGGGAGCGGCGGCCCCGAAGAACAGCCTCTGGCCGGCCTGCGCTGGCGCCAGCGCGCCCGTCTGCGCCGCCTGGCAACCGCCTGGCTCTACGACGAAACCCACGTCCGCCCGTCGGCCCACACGATCCGCTTCGACGCGATCGGCGTGACAGTGGATGCCCAGGGCATGCTCGTGCGCCTGGACCACGTGGAGGGGGCTTGGTGAGAGCGCCGCCTGCTACGGACAGCGTGCCGCGGCCACCTACAGCGCCAGCTGCTGATAGGCCAGCGACTGGAAGGAGAGGCGGTGCAGGGGGGAGACGCCGTGGCGCTGGATGGCGTCGCGGTGCTCGGGGGTGGAGTAGCCGACGTGCTCGGCGAAGTGCCAGCCGGGGTGCAGGACGTCGGCGTGGCGCATGTAGCGATCGCGCGTGACCTTGGCGACGATCGAGGCGGCGGCGATCGCGGCGCTGGTGGCGTCGCCGCCCACAACCGCGCGGTGGGGGCGCTCCAGGCCGGGGACCGAGAAGCCGTCGATCAGGCACATGACCTCGCCCTGCACCTCCTCGGTCACTCCGAGCATGGCGTCGCGCAGGGCGGCGAGGTTGGTCTTGTGCAGGCCGCGGGCGTCGATGCCGCGCACGCAGCGGGAGACCACGCAGACGCGCAGGGCGCTGCGCAGGACGAGCGGGTAGAGCTCCTCGCGCGCCGCGGGGGTGTGCTGCTTGGAGTCGTTGAGCGCGCCCAGCGCGCGCAGCTCGCGCGTGGTGATGGCGTCGTAGTCGAACAGCACGCCGGCGGCCACGAGCGGTCCGGCCAGGCAGCCGCGCCCGGCCTCGTCCGCGCCCGCCACCAAGCGCACGCCGAGGCCGCGATCGAAGGCGAACAGGCGCCGGCCGCTGGAGGCGCGCCTGCGCGCACGGCGCCCCGCGGCGCTTGTGCGCGCGGAAGGCACGGGGTCTGCCGCGGAGAGCGCGGGATCTACCGCGGAGGGCGTGGGGCCTGCGCCAGAGCGGCGCGAGCCCTCAGAGGAAGCCGATGCGGTCGGGAGGCCAGTAGGTGAAAAAGGCCACTCCGATGATCCATCCGGTGGGGACCGGTCCCCAGAACCTGCTGTCGTCGGACGCTCCACGGTTGTCTCCCATCATGAACCAGTGACCGGCCGGAATCGTGATCGGGCTTGGGAAGTTGCACTCCGCGACCCCGCCGCAGGGCCGGATGTAGGAGTCGGACTCGGGCTTGCCGTTGCGGAAGACGTGCCCTTCGCGGATGTAGATCGTGTCGCCGGGGCCGGCGACGATGCGCTTGATGAAGTTGACGCTGGAGTCCTGTTCGGGTTCGGGCGCCGCGCAGGCCGCCCCGCCGGGGGTGACCATGTGCGGCTGCGGCCCGCAGATCTGGTGTTCGGCTTCCCTGGGGGGGTGAAAGACGACTATCTCGCCGACGTGGGGTTCGGAGAAGCGCATGCCGATGCGGTCGACCAGCACGCGCTGCTTGACCTTGAGCGTGGGTTCCATCGAGCCGCTGGGAATGCGGTAGGGCTTGACGATGAAGGCCTGGATGGCCAGCGCCAAGCCGAGCGCGATGGCGATGATCACGACCAGCTCGACGATCGAGTTGCTGGTCGACTTCGGCCGGGTCTTCGAGCGGGCCTTCACGCGGCGGGAGCGTCATCGCCGGCGGGATCGCCCGCGGGGGCGTCACCGGCGTCGGTGTCCGGCGCGGCGCTCTCAGCGGCCGTCTCCTCGGCGGTCGCGTCCTGTGCGCCCTCCACCGCGGCGCTCTCAGCGGCCGTGTCCTCGGCGGTCGCGTCCTGTGCGCCCTCCACCGCGACGCTCTCAGCGGCCGTGTCCTCGGCGGTCGCGCCGTCGGCGTCGGTGGGCTGCGGCGTGTCGGCGTCGTGCAGCAGGCCCGGCTCGATGGCCTCCTCGGGACCCGTGTAGCGGCGCTCGCGCACCCGCGCGCGCTTGCCCACACGGTCGCGCAGGTAGTAGAGCTTGGCGCGGCGCACATCCCCGCGGGCGGCCAGCTCGATGCGCTCGATCTTGGGCGAGTGCACCGGGAACGTGCGCTCGACGCCGACGCCGAAGGACTGCTTGCGCACGGTGAAGGTCTCGCGCGCGCCGTGGCCCTGGCGCTTGATGACCACCCCCTCGAACACCTGCACGCGGCGGCGGGTGCCCTCGATCACCTGGAAGTGGACCTTGACGCGATCGCCGGGCGCGAAGCTGGGAACGCGCCGCAGCTGGGCGCGCTCGATGTTGTCGATGACACTGCTCATGGTGGCTCTAAAAAAGAAGGCCCGTCTCGGAGCCGCTCCACGGTTGGGGCAGCCGGACGGCGCGGTTCTGCATGGTAGCGGGTCAGCCTCACCGCCCACGCTCCTGGCTGCACCGCTCGCGCCATCGGCGAATGCGCTCGTGGTGCCCGGAGAGCAGCACCTCCGGCACGCGCCAGCCGCGGTAGTCGGCGGGACGGGTGTAGTGGGGGTACTCCGGCCGACCCTCCAGGGCGGCGCCGAAGGACTCCTCCACGACCGAGCTCGCGTCCCCCAGCGCGCCGGGCAGCTTGCGCAGGACGGCATCGCACACCACCATCGCCGCCGGCTCGCCGCCGGCCAGGACGTAGCGCCCAATCGAGAGGGTGTCGCTGCAGAAGTGCTCCACGATGCGCTCGTCAAAGCCCTCGTAGCGCCCGCACAGAAGCGTCAGCGCGGGCTCGGCGGCGAGCTCCCGCACGTAGTCCTCGTCGAGCAGGCGGCCCGTGGGCGTGAGCGCGATGACGCGGCGGCGCCGGGGCAGCTGCACCGGATCCAGGCCGTAGTGGGCGCGCAGGGCGCTGTCCATGACGTCCACGCGCAGCACCATCCCGGCGCCCCCGCCGAAGGGGGTGTCGTCGACCTGGCCGCCGCTGAGCGGGGTGTGCTCGCGGAAGTTGACGAACCGCAGCCTGCTGCCGCCGGCGAGGGCGTTGCGCACGTGGCGCTGCTCGCAGAACCACGCAAACCACTCGGGAAAGAGGGTGAAGACCTCTATGTCCATGTCATGGCTCTGACTCCCTGGATGGTCATGATGGCTCTGTCACTTTGGACGGTTTTGTTGGCTCTGACCCCCTCTGCATGATCATGGCTCTGACTCTCCCAGGAAGCCGAGGTCGATGTCGATGCGCCGGTGGGCGACGTCCATGCGCCGGATGGCATCGGAGATCATCGGCACCAGCAGCTCATCGCCGCCTTCGCGGCGCACCTGCAGCACCTCGCACGAGGGCAGCTCCAGCAGGCCGGTGACGGTGCCCACAGGCCGCTCGCCGTCGCTGACCTCACAGCCCTGCAGCTCGTGCGCCCACCATTCGCCCTCGGCCAGCTCGGGCGCGTCCCGCCGATCGACCAGCAGGGAGCTCCCCCGCAGCGCCTCCGCGGCGGCGCGTTCGTCCAGACCCTCCAGGCGCACGATCGGGCGTTTGTCGGTCCCGGCGCGACGCACGATCGCACGGGTGGCGCCCGCGAGGGTGATCTCGCTCCCGACGGTCAGCAGGCGCGCCTGGGCGCCGGTGACGTAGAAGCTGCCATCCAGCCCGTGCGGACGGCCCACGCGTCCCGCCTGCAACGTTGGGCCCGCTCCTGTCACCGTCTCCGGGCCCTTCAATCGACGATGTCGATCAGCACGCGGCGGCGCTCAGGGGTGCCCGCCGCGCGCACCACGGTGCGCAGGGCCTGCGCGGTGCGACCGCCGCGGCCGATGACCTTGCCGTAGTCGTCCTCGCCCACGCACAGCTCCAGCACGAGCGTGCCGTCCTCCTCCTCGAACTCCTCCACGGCCACCTCCTCGGGCTGGTCCACCAGGCCACGCGCGAGGTAGGCCAGCAGCTCGCCCATTGACGACAGGGAGTCCCGCCCACCCACATCGGGATGACCCGGTTCTCGCCCACCTGCATCCGGCCCACCCCCGGCCCCGTCCTGACGCTCTTGCTCGTAGGCGGACATCGCCGGCCGGTGCGCCTGAGGGACGCTAGGAGATCCCCTGGGTGCGCAGCAGCTTGCGCACCGTCGCCGATGGCTGTGCGCCGCGCGCCAGCCAGCTGCGCGCGCGCTCGACGTCGATCGTGATCGTGGAGGGGTTGGTCTGGGCGTTGTAGTGGCCGATCGTCTCGATCACACGCCCATCGCGGGGGGAGCGCTGGTCGGCCACGACCACGCGCCATATGGGGTTTTTCTTGGCGCCCACTCGCGTGAGCCTGAGCCTTACTGCCACGTTTTCCTCTCGGTTTGCGTCGCCTGCTGTGCTGAGAGCATAGAGGGTGGCGCAGCCGGCGGTCAGAGCGCCTAGCGCGCGTTGCGTATCAGCCCGCCGATGTCCGGCAGCTTGCCGCGCCCCAGCTGGCGCATCATCTTGCGCATCTGGCCGAACTGCTTGACGAGCTGGTTGACCTGCTGCACGTTGGTGCCCGACCCGCGCGCGATGCGCAGCCGCCGCGAGCCCTTGATCAGATCGGGGTGGCGGCGCTCTTCGGGGGTCATCGCCAGGATGATCGCCTGGATGCGATCGAGCTCGTGTTCGTCCACCTTCATGCCCCGCAGCTCATGGCCGCCCAGGCCGGGGATCATGCCGAGCAGGTTGGCGATCGGACCCATGCGCCGCACCGCCCGCATCTGCTCCAGGAAGTCGTCGAGGCCGAATTCGTTGCGGCGCAGCTTGCGCTCCAGCGCGTGCGCCTGATCCTCGTCCACCTCGCGCCCGGCCTTCTCGATGAAGCTCATCACATCGCCCATGCCCAGGATCCGCTGGGCCATGCGATCGGGGTGGAAGCGATCGAACTGGTCCAGCTTCTCCCCGGTGGAGGCGAACAGGATGGGCCTGCCCGTGACCGCCCGCACCGACAGCGCCGCGCCGCCGCGGGCGTCGCCGTCGAGCTTGCTCATGACCACGCCGTCGAACTGCACGGCCTGCGCGAACTGCTCGGCGACGTTGACCGCGTCCTGGCCGGTCATCGCGTCGACCACAAGCAGGATGTCGTGCGGCTTCACCGCCTCGCGGATGCGCACCAACTCGGCCATCAGCTCCGCATCAACGTGAAGGCGGCCGGAGGTGTCCACAATCAGCACGTCCTTGCCCTCCTGCGTGGCGCGCTCCAGCGCCCAGGCGGCTATGTCCACGGGGTCGGGCTCCGGGGCGGGCGGGTCCTGGTAATACACCGCGGCGCCCGCCTGCGCGCCGACCTTGACGAGCTGCTCCACCGCGGCCGGGCGGTAGACGTCGCAGGCCGCCACCGCCACCGAGGAGTCGTGGCGCTCGTGCAGGTAGCGCGCGAGCTTGGCCGTGGCGGTCGTCTTGCCCGAGCCCTGCAGGCCCGCCATCAGGATCACCGTGGGCGGGCGCGGGGAGAAGCTGAGCTCGTGCGCGGCGCCGCCCATCAGCTGCGTGAGCTCCTCGGCGACGATCTTCACCACCTGCTGCCCCGGGTTCAGCCGGCCGACGATCTCCGCGCCCAGGCAGCGCTCTTTCACCTGCGCCGTGAACTCCTTGACGACCTTGAAGTTGACATCCGCCTCCAGCAGCGCCAGGCGGATCTCGCGCATCGCCTCATCGATGTCCGCCTCGCTCAGCGTGCCCCGCTGGCGCACGTCGGTGAGGGTGCTCTGCAGCTTCTCGGCGAGGGAGTCGAACATAGACCAAAGATAGAGGGGCCCCAGCTCGCCGGCCTCCAGCCGGCTGCCACCCTCTGGGACCCTACGTCTCAGGCGTCTTCTCGACCCGCCGCTTCAACGCCTCGCCGATCCCCCCGAATGCCTGCGCGAACTCCGAGGGCACCACGAACACCTTGTTGGCGTCCCCTTCGGCCAGCTGCGGCAGCATCTGCAGGTATTCGTAGCTGAGCAGATCCTGCGTGGGGCGCCCCTCGTGGATGGCATTGAAGACGGTGTCGATCGCCTTGGCTTCGCCCTCCGCGCGCAGCACCGCCGCCTGCTTCTCGCCCTCGGCCTGCAGCACCGCCGCCTGCTGCGCCCCCTCCGCGGTCAGGATCTGCGCCTGCTTCTCGCCTTCGGCCGTGAGGATCGCCGCGCGCCGGTCGCGCTCTGCGCGCATCTGCTTCTCCATCGCGCTGCGGATGTCCGCCGGCGGATCCACCGACTTGATCTCCACGCGGTTGATGCGGATGCCCCACTTGCCGGTCGCCTCGTCCAGCACCGTGCGCAGCTCGGTGTTCACGTTCTCGCGCGCCGTCAGCGTGGCCTCCAGCGTGAGCCCGCCGATCACGTTGCGCAGCGTGGTCACCGTCAGCTGCTCGATCGCCTGCAGCGGATTGGCAATTTCATACGTCGCCGAGCGCGGGTCGGTGATAGTGAAGTACAGCACCGTCTCGATCCCCACCACGACGTTGTCCTCGGAGATGACCGACTGCGGCGCGAAGTTGACCACCTGCTCGCGCAGGTCCACCAGCGGCTTCACGCGCTCGATGAAGGGCGTGACGATCGCCAGGCCCGGCTCCAGCGTGCGGCTGTAGCGCCCCAGCCGCTCGACGACCCCCGCCCGCGCCTGGGGGATGATGCGGATGGTGCGCGCCGCCACGACCAGCACGAACAGCACCACGACGGCGATAACGATGAGAGCAGCCATGATCGGCGGACTTCCTTTCTTTTGACTCCTTGGTGGGAGCCTATCCTGATTGCGCCATCACGCCCCACGCGGGCATGCCGCCCACGCGGGCGAGGGCCGCCTCAGTGCATGACCAGGGCAGTCGCCCCCCTGATCTCGACGACTTCCACGCGCTCCCCCGCGTCGATCACCTCGTCTTCGTCGTAGCTGCGCGCCGTCCACACCTCGCCGTCGATCTTCACGCAGCCCACGCCCTCGTGGTTGGCGATGCGCTCAAGCACCACGGCGGGGCGCCCCACCAGCGCCGCAGCCCCGGTGCGGATCGAGGGCGGCAGCTGCCGATGGCGCATGGCAACCGGGCGCAGGGTCAGGAAGACCAGCGCCGAGGCCGCCAGGAAGACGATCGCGGCAGCCGCGACGGGCACGCCGGCGAGGCTCAGGACCGTGGCCGCCGCCGCCCCGACGGCGAAGGGCGCCAGGAAGAAGCCGCCCGTGTGCAGCTCCCCCACGCCGAAGATGGCGGCCGCCACCAACCACAGGATCCATGCGTCCATACCTTTGATTATTGCTCAGTCGGCGATCAGAGCCCGGAAGAGGTCCTCGATCGCAGCCCGGGAGAGTCCTCGATCGCAGCCCGAGCGAAGTCCTCTATGCGGCGATCAGAGCCCGGGCGAAGTCCTCCGCATCGAACGGACGCAGGTCCTCCACGGTCTCCCCGATGCCGATCAGCTTCACCGCCAGCCCCAGCTCGCGCGCGATCGCCAGCGCGATTCCGCCGCGCGCGGTGCCATCCAGCTTGGTCAGCACCACCCCGGTCACCTCCACCGCCTGCGCGAACAGGCGCGCCTGGTGCAGCCCGTTCTGCCCCGTCGTGGCGTCGATCGTCAACAGCGTCTCGTGCGGAGCGCCCTCCAGCTGGCGCGCGATCACGCGCCGCACCTTGCCCAACTCCGCCATCAGGTCGTCCTGTGTGTGCAGCCGCCCCGCGGTGTCCACGATCGCCACGTCCACCCCCCGCGCCCGCGCCTGCGCGACAGTCTCGAATGCCACCGCCCCCGGATCCGAGCCCTCCGGCCCCCTCACGATCTCACAGCCCGCCCGCTGCGCCCACCCTTCCAGCTGCTCCGTGGCCGCCGCCCTGAACGTGTCCGCCGCGCCCAGCAGAACGCTGCGCCCAAGCTCCTGCTGCAGGTGCCAAGCGAGCTTGCCGACCGTCGTCGTCTTGCCCGTGCCGTTGACCCCCACCGCCAGGATCACCGTGGGCTGCGCGCGCACATCGATGCGCGCGTCCTGCGCACCGGCCATCTGCGCCAGCAGCTCGATCAGCCGCTCGCTCAGCGCCTCGCCGCCCTGCACCTTGCCCTCGGTCGCCTCCTGCTCCAGCATTCCCACCACCGCCGCCGTCGTGGCCGCCCCCACGTCCGCCATGATCAGCGCCTCCTCCAGCCGCTCCCACGTGTGCTCGTCCAGCGGCCCGAACAGAGTGGCCTGGATCTCGCTGCCGAGCGCCTGCCGGGTCTTCGACAGGTTCTCCCGCAGCCGCCTGAAGAACCCGCGCCGCCGCTCGCCGCCCTCGCCGGAGTCCTCGGGTGTGCCACCGGCGGGTAAGGCATCCCCGGTGATGAACAGATCGCTCCACTCGCGCGGCACAGGGCGCGCGACGATAGCAGCGGAATCGACAGGTCGAAGGATCGTAGAGATCCTTACTTGTAGGCTCTGGGGACCGGCTACACGATGAGGAGACAGCAATGATCATCACGACCATGAACGACCTGCCCGGCTATGAGATCGAGGAGGTGCTAGGGGAGGTCTTTGGCCTCACCGTCCGCGCCCGCAACGTCGGCTCGCAGATCGGGGCGTCGTTGAAGTCATTGGTGGGCGGCGAGCTGAAGGGCATGACCAAGATGCTCGCCGAAGGCCGCCTGCACGCTCAGCAGCGGCTCGTCGAGGAAGCCGAGGCCAAGGGCGCCAACGCGATCATCGCGTTTCGCTTCGACACATCCGAGCTGGGGGCCACCTGGACGGAGATCTGCGCCTACGGCACCGCCGTGCGTGCCACACGCCGCTAGCGGCCACTGGAGTTTGTGCCACGGACCGTGGCACTATTGATGCCCAAGAGCACCGCGCGCTACGCGGCCTTGGTGACCGCGGGGGGCGCCTCGCTGGTCCCGGCATCGACCCCAGCGCCGGCATCGAGCCCAGCCCCTGCCTCGGCCTCCTCGCCCGTGGCCAGGTCCGCCGGGGGCAGGCGGCGGGAGAGGATCTTCGAGACGCCGTCATTGCCCATCGAGACGCCGTAGAGCCAGTCGGCGGCCTCCATCGTGCGCTTCTGGTGGGTGATGACGATGAACTGCGCGCGGCCGGCGTAGCGGCGCAGCAGGGCCAGGAAGCGGTCGAGGTTCAGGTCATCGAGGGCGGCCTCCACCTCGTCGAGGATGTAGAAGGGGCAGGGGCGGGCCAGAAAGACCGCGAACAGGAAGGCCAGGGCGGTCATCGACTTCTCGCCGCCGGAGAGCAATGACAGGCGCTTCGTGGACTTGCCGGCGGGGGTTATCTCGATCTCCACGCCCTGGAGCTCCTCGGCCTCCAGCTCCTTGAGCTCGGCCTCGCTCTCCGCCGCGGCCTCGGCGTCCGCGTTCGCGTCTGCGTCTGCATCGGCGCCGGCGGGGACGGAGGGCTCGGCGCCATTCGCGGACTGGCCGCCCAGCACCGCGCGGCGGATCGGCTCTTCCTTGACCAATCGCAGGCGGCCGCTGCCGCCGGGGAAGACGTCGCCCACCAGCTCTTCGAAGTTGCTCGCCGCCGCCTCGAAGGTGGCCTGGAAGGTCTCCTGGATCTGGCGGTCGGTGTCGCGGATCACCCCGCGCAGCTCGCGCAGCGCCGTCTCCAGATCGCTGCGCCGGCTCTCCAGCTCCTCCACGTGCTCCAGCGCCTGCGCGTACTCCTCCTGGGCCAGGGGGTTCACGGGGCCTAGCTGCTCGCGGCGGCGCTGCAGGCGCGCCAGGCGCGCGATCAGCGCTCGTTCCTCCTCCTCGCCGAGGGGCTCCGCGTCCCCCGGCTCGGGCGCCACACCCAATCGTTCCACCACCGCGCGCAGCTCAAGCTCCGCCTCGGCGTACTGGTCGCGCCCGCGCTGGGCTGCCACCTCGGCGCTCGTCACCGCCTCGCCCTGGGTGCGCAATCGGGCCTGGATCCCGGCCTCCACTTCGGCGCACGCGCGCAGCTCGGCGGCCGTGCCATCGCCGGCGGCGCGATCCTGGGCCAGCAGGGCGTCAAATCCGCTCGCGCGCGCCTGCACGGCCTCGGCGGCGTCCTTCAGCGCGGCGATCAGACGCTCCGCCGGCGCCAGCAGGGGGGTGCCGGCGGCGAGTTGGGCGCGCAAGCGCTCGCCCCGCTCTTCGCGCTGCGCCTTTCGGCGCGCGCCCTCCAGGGGGTCCCGCTCTTCGGAGGCGTGCTCGAGCGCGTGCTCCACCGCTGCGCGCGCGATGCGCTCGGCCTGCGCCGCCACCTCGCTGGCAGCGATCTCCCGCTCGCGCTCATCCTGTTGGGCGAGAGCGCGCTTCACGCCATCGACGATCAGCCGGCGTATCTCCTCCCACTTCGCCAGCCAAAGGTCGTCGGCCTCGCCGCCCGCACCCGTCTCGGCCGGCTCCGCGTCGAGGGCCAGCAGCTCTCCTTCGATCCGGTCCACGCGCCGGCGCAGGCTCACGACGACGGCCTCGGCCTGCTCGCGGCGCATCTGCAGGCGCTCGCGCGCCGATCTGGCGGCATACGCGCGGCGCGCCAACGCATCGTGCTGCTCGGCGCGCTCGGACAGGGCGCCCTCGGCTTCGCCGCGCCGCGCCACCACCGCCTGCAGCTCGGCTTCGATCTGCTCCCTCGCACCCCGCGCCCGCTGCGCCTGGGCCTGCACCCGCGCCAGCTCTATTCCGCGCGCGCGCACCGCCTCGCGCGCCAGCTCGTGGCGCGCTTGGAGCATCTGCTGCTCTAGGCGCTCGTGCAGCTCCGCCGCTTCGGCCTGGCGCTTGAGCGGGCGCAGCCGCGTGCGCGCCTCGCGCTCCACGTCCAGCGCGCGATCCAGGTTCTCCTGCGTGCGCTCCAGCTTCAGCTGCGCGCGGCGGCGGCGCTTGCGGTGCTTGCCCAGCCCCGCGGCCTCCTCGATCAGCAGGCGCCGCTCGCGCGGCTTTGAGGTGACGATCGCCTCCACGCGGCCCTGCGAGATCACCGAGTGGGTCTCTTTGCCCAGGCCCGTGTCGGAGAGCACCTCGATCACGTCCACCAGCCGGCAGCGCGCGCCGTTGAGGCGGTATTCGCCCTCGCCCGCGCGATCCAGGCGGCGCACGATCGAGATCTCGCTCACGGGCAGATCCACGGTGCCATCGGCGTTGTCCAGCACGATCTCCACCTCCGCAAAGCCGCGCGCTTGCACGCCCCTGCCGCCGCCGAAGATCACATCCTGCATCGACTGTCCGCGCACCGCCAGCGGCGACTGCTCGCCCATCGCCCACAGCACCGCGTCGGTGACGTTGGACTTGCCCGAGCCGTTGGGGCCCACCACCACGCTCACGCCCGGGCCGAAGTCCAGGCGCGTGCGGTCGGGGAATGACTTGAAGCCTTTCAGCGTCAGCGACTTCAGCATCCGCGATCCTCCGGCCGTGGCGGCCTCAGGCGCATGGCTGCTCTCCGCCCGTCATGCCTCCCAGGCGCTCCACGGCCTCGCGCGCCGCCTGCTGCTCGGCGTGCTTCTTGCTGCGCCCGCTGCCGCTGCCGAGCAGCCGGCCATCGACCTTCGCGGCCACCTCGAAGGTGCGTTCGTGCGGCGGCCCCTGCTCGCCCGTCACCTGGTAGACGACCGCCTCGCCGCGCTGCGCCAGCAGCTCCTGCAGCGTGGACTTGAAGTCCACGGGGTTCTCCAGCGCCTCCTCGATCTCCGGCGCGAACGCCGCCACCACCGCCTGTGCCGTGCGCTCGTAGCCGGCGTGCAGGTAGCACGCCCCGATCACCGCCTCGATCACCGACGCCAGCACGCGCTCGGTCGCCACCTGCGCCGCCGCGCTCGCCTCCATCCCCGCCGGCGCCGCCGCGGCCAGGCGCTCGGGCACCCGCAGGCGCTCGGCCACCGCGCGGCAGGAGGGTCCCGACACCGCCTGCGCGCGGATCTTCGTCAGCCTGCCCGCGCCGAAGCGCTCGGCCTCCAGGCGCGGGTACAGATGCGTGGTCACCGCCAGCGCCAGCACGCTGTCGCCCAGAAAGGCCAGGCGCGTGTAGGAGTCGCTGCTGCGCTGCGTCCAGGAGGCGTGCGTGAACACCTGCCGCGCCAGCTCCTGCGGCAGCTCCTCCAGAAGCTCGTTCAGCAGCATCATCGGGACCGGCCCACATCAGCCGCCGCCATGCGCCAGCACGAAGTCCACGGCCTGCCCCACCGTCAGGATCTCCGCCGCCTGCTCGTCGGACATGCGCACCCCGTAGCTGTCCTCCAGCTCTCCCACCAGCGTATACAGGTCGAGCGAATCGGCCTCCAGGTCCTCGCGGAAACGGGTCTCGTCGCGGATCACGGAGGGGTCCAGGTCCAGTTCGTCGGCCAGGTGGGCCTGCACGAGCGCGAACACCTGCTCGCGATCCGTCGCTGCCTTGGCGGTGTCGTTCATGGGTCCACGGGGCTGCTCATGGGTCTGCTCGCAGGCTATCGGCCCGCGCGGACGCAGGGGCCATCCTCAGCGCTCCCGCCTGCTCCAGCGCGGCGTGCGTGCGGCCCACCACATCCTCGCTCGCGCCTCGCCCCGCGCGCAGGATCGCCTGCGCGAAGCCCCGCCGCTCAAAGCGCCCGTGCGGCACCACGCCCAGGCTGCGCAACCCCAAAAGGTAGGCCCCGCCGTGGGCTTCGGGGTCGATCTCCTCGCGGAACCCGCGCAGGGCTCCTGCCAGCAGCAGCCCGCCGAGCTTCGCCCTGCCCGAGGACATCGCCGCCTCGCGTATCGCCCCCAGCATCGTCTGCGACACGCCCTCCATCAGCTTCAGCGCCACGTTGCCCGTGAAGCCGTCGGTCACGATCACATCCGCCACGCCTCCCACCACATCCCCTCCCTCCACGTTGCCCACGAACGCGAACGGCCCCTCACCGCCGGCGAACGGCCCCTCGCCGCCGAGGCGCTCTTCCAGCTCGGCCCGCGCCGCCACCACCAGCGCGCTGCCCCGCTGCGCCTCCTCGCCGTTGGACAGCACGCCCACGCGCGGGCGCTCCACCCCCAGCACGACCTGCGCCAGCGCCGCGCCCATGAAGGCGAACTGCACCAGGTGCTCCCGCCGCGCCTGCGCGTTGGCTCCCACGTCCAGCAGCGTCACCGGATGGCTGGGCACCGGCAGCGGCAGCGCCAGCGCCGGGCGGTGGATGCCGCGCGCGCGCCTGATGTTGAACAGCCCCGCCGCCACCGCCGCGCCCGTCCCCCCCGCGCACACCAGCGCCTGCGCCCGGCCCGCGCCCACCGCCCTCGCGGCCTGCACGATCGATGACTCCGGCGCGCTCCTCGCGGCCCGCGCCGGATCGGCGCTCTTGGCGATCGACACGGGGGCATCGACCACCTCCACGCCCTCGGGCAGCTCTCGCAGCTGCGCCGCGGGGCCGAACAGCAGCACGCGCGCGCCCTGCTCCACCGCCAGCGCCGCGCCCGCCGCCACCTCCGCCGGACCCAGATCGGCGCCGTTGGCGTCCACCGCCACCACCACCTGCTGTGGCAGTGGGGCTTCGCCGGGGCGAGCGGACCCCTTCCTCACCGTCTTCGATCAGTCGTCGTCGTGATCGTGCTCGTGCTCAAGCCCCGCCAGCACCTCGCGCCCGGCGTAGGTGCCGCACACGTGGCAGACCCGATGGGGCCGCCGCGGACTGTGACAGCGCGGGCACTCGCCCAGCACCGGAGCCGAGATCTTGTGCTGCGCGCGGCGCTTGGCCGTGCGGCTGTGCGACTGCTTCTGCTTGGGAACCGCCATCGGTCCGAAAGGGTAGCGCAACGCGCTCTCAGCCCAGCTTCAGCTCTCCCAGCTTGGCCCAGCGCGGGTCGCGGGCGCGCTCGTGCCGATGCTCGTCCTGCACCTCGTTCAGGTCCGCCGCGCACTCCGGGCACAACCCCCTGCAGTCCGCCCGGCACAGCACCTGCACCGGCGCCGCCAGCGCGAACGCATCGCGCGCCCACGCCGCCAGATCGAGCATCTCATCGTGCACGTACGGGCTCGACAGCTCCTCCCCCCCGCCCGGCCGATCCACCTCGCGCGCGTCCACCGCCACCGGCGGCGCGGCCTCCTTCAGACAGCGCACGCACGGACCCCTCAACGCCGCCTCCAGGCGCAGCCGCAGCGCGTACCCGTGCCCGGCCATGCGCGACACTTCCAGGCTCACGGGGATCGCCTCCGGCTCGGAGCCATAGCGCTGACCGCCCAGCACCAGCGGTTCGATCCGCGTCCACAGCGCAAGGCGCCGGCCCTCTCCGGGAGACAGACGCAGACCGGCGAGGTCGAAATCGCTCGTCACGGCAGGCATGCTCACCAGGCTAGCGACGCCGCGGCGATCCGCGCCATCACGGGGCTACGCGGCCATCACGGCCGCCTGTGGCGGCCCTCTTAAAAAGCAGTTCAATCCCGCGCGATCAGCTCGCGCTTGAGCACCTTGCCGGTCGAGTTGCGCGGCAGCTCCTCCAGGAAGACCACCTCGCGGGGGACCTTGTAGCGGGCCAGATTCGCCTTCACGTAGCCCTTCACCGCCTCCTCGTCCAGCTGCGCTCCGTTGCGGGGCACCACGAACGCCTTCAGGCGCTGGCCGAACTCCCGATCCTGCACGCCCACGACCGCCGCCTCTTCGATCTCCCCGTGGTCGGCCAGCAGGTCCTCCACCTCGCGCGGAAACACGTTCTCGCCGCCGCTCACGATCATCTCGTCGTCGCGCCCGTCCACGAACAGGCGCCCCGCGGCGTCGAAGTGGCCCACGTCGCCGGTGCTCATCAGGCCGTCCACGATCTCCTTGCGCCCGCCGCCGGTGTAGCCCTCGAACATCAGCTCGTTCGCCACGAAGATGCGCCCGCTCTGCCCGTGGGGCACCTCGCGGCCGCTCTCGTCCAGCAGCTTCACCACCGTCCCCAGGGGGGGCCTGCCCGCGGTGCCCGGCGCCGCCCGCAGGTCCGCGGGCGTGGCGATCGTCGCCCACGCCACCTCCGTGGAGCCGTACAGGTTGTACAGCACATCCCCCAGCACGTTCATCGCCCGCACGGCCAGCTCGCCCGGCAGCGCGCTGCCCGACAGCGCCACGATCCTCAGCGCGTGCAGATCGTGCGCCGCGATCGTCTCCGGCGGCAGGTCGAGGATGCGCTGCAGCATCACCGGCACCACCGCCAGCGCGCTCGCGCGATGCTGCGCCACGGCCCTCAGCGTGTCCTCCGCGTCGAAGCGGCGGCGCAGCACGATCGTCGAGGCCAGCGGCAGCGCCATCGTGAAGTGCCCCCAGCCCCAGGAGTGAAACATGGGAGCCGCGATCATCGTCGTCTCGCGCGCCCTGAAGGGGATCTTCGAGAACAGCGACGCCACCGGGGCCATCGAGTCCGGCTGCTTGCGCGCCGCGCCCTTCGGGGTTCCCGTGGTGCCCGACGTGAGGATCACCGCGCGCCCGCTTTCCACCGGCGGGCGTGGCGGCGAATGCTCGCCCTGCGCCAGCATCAGATCCTCCAGCAGGGGGTCCTCGGGGCCGGCGCCGGGGTCGCACCAGGACACGAAGCGCCTGCGATCCCTGGCCCCGTGGCGCACCAGCTCGGCGAACTCCTCGTCGTAGATCACCCCTGCGGGCGCCTCCCGCTCCAGCACATCGGCGATCTGCGGGCCGGCGAACGCCGTGTTCAGGTACAGCACGTTCGCCCCCAGCTTCGAGCAGGCCACCGTCGCCTCGATGAAGCCGCGGTGGTTGCGGCACATGATCGCCACGCCATCGCCCTCGCGTATGCCCGCCCGCTGCAGCGCCCGTGCCAGGGCATTGGTGCGCCGATCGACCTCCCGAAACGTCAGCGCGCCGCGCTCGTCCACGATCGCCAAGCGCTCCGGCCAGCGAATCGCCGAGGCGGTATAGGCCGCGGCGGGCGTCGGACCCCAGCGGCGCAGCGCCGCCAGCGCCCGCACCGACTTGTCGGGGCGCACAGGCGCGAACATGCCGGTGCGCGCCAGCGCGCCGGCGACCTTCAGCTTGTACACAGCCTCAGACCTCACTGTCTGGACCCTACCCAAAAAACGGCTGCTCAGCGCGTTGTTTGGAGGCTTGGAACCCGGGCGCCCAGGGGCGAGAGCCCCGACTCGGGGCGCAGGCCCTAACAGGCCCTAACCCACCTCGGCGGGTTCGTCCTTGCCCTGCAGGCGCTCGCGGCCCCTCTGCACCGCGGCGATGAACTTCGACAGGTTGACCTCGAGCGTATTGAGGATCTCATCCGCGTAGTCCTCGGCGCCGAGCCGGATCTCGCGCTCGCGCGCGCGCGCGTCCTCGACGATGTCCTCCGCCGCGCGCTCGGCCTGCTTGGTGACCTCCTCCTCGCCCACCAGGCGCTCCTGGCGCTCGCGCGCCTCCTTGAGGATGCGCTCGGCCTCGCGCTTGGCCTCCGCCAGCATCTCCTGGCGCTCCTTGACGATCCAGCGCGCCTGCTTGATCTCCTCCGGGATCGTCGCGCGCATCTGATCGAGGATGTCGTAGATCTCCTCCTTGTCCACCCGCACCTGATCGGTCAGGGGGACCGGCTTGGCGTTGTGCACCAGATCGTCGAGCTTGTCTATGAGAACGAGTACGTCCATAGTGGGCTACCTCCGCGGACCATCCGGGTCCGCGATCTTTACAAGGAGTTCGGCGTCACGCCTCACATCCATTCGTCAGCGCCTCAGCTCTTCCTGCAACCGCCGTGCCACGTCCGCGGGCACCAGATCGTCGATCCTGCCCCCGAACACCGCCAGTTCCTTCACGCCGCTGGATGACAGGAAACTGTACTGCGAGCCGGCCATCAGATACACGGACTCTATCTCCGGGTCCTGGCGGCTGTTGAGCTGGTGCATCTCCAGCTCGTACTCGAAGTCGGAGATCGCGCGCAGGCCCTTGACGATCGACTTCGCCCCCACGTGCCGCGCGAACTCCACCACCAGCGTTTTGAAGGGCTCCACGCGCACGCCCGGCAGGTCTTTGGTGGCATTTTCGATGAAGGCCAGGCGCTCCTCGATCCCGAACAGCGTCTTTTCCTTGCGCACCGAGCGGTTCACGACAGCCACCACCACCTCGTCGTACAGCTGCGCCGCGCGCCGGATCACCTCCAGGTGGCCGTTGGTCACCGGATCGTATGAGCCCGGGCAGACGGCTATCGACTTATCGAGGGTCATCGCTCAGGATTGTGATCGTAGTGTCCCCATAGCGCCGCTGCTGCTCTCTCTCCAGCCCCATGTCCAGCTCCAGCGGCTCCCGCCGATCGCTCTCCACGATCACGCGCGCTCGCGGGGCCAGCAGCGCCGGCAGCGCCACCGACAGCTCGCGCGCCCACGCCCGCGCCTGCTCGTATGGAGGATCGACGAAGAGCAGATCGTATGTCTCGTCGCGCTCGCGTGCATTGCGCAGGGCCGTGCCCGCCTGCATGCGCCTGATCTGAGCCGCCGGCTCGCCGAGATCCAGCGCGGCGAGATTGGCCCGCAGCGCCTGCAGCGCCGCCGCGTCGCGCTCCACGAACACCGCCCGCTCGGCGCCCCGCGAGAGCGCCTCGATGCCCAGCGCGCCGGTGCCCGCGAACAGATCCAGCACCCGCGCTCCGCTCACCTCGCCCAGCATCGAGAACAGCGCCTCGCGCACGCGATCGGAGGTCGGCCGGGTGCTCCTGCCGCGCGGGGCCCTCAGGCGCCGGCCGCCGTAGCGTCCCGCGATCACCCGCACCCGCGACCGTCCCGCATCATCGGATCGCGCCGGGAGCCATCTCCGATCGCCGGATCACGCCGGGATCGGCTCCAGCAGCGCCCCCGCGCCGAAGGCCACGTCCAGGGCCTCGCCCAGCAGCCTATGCTCCGGCGCGCTCAGCTCGGGGTCCTCCGCGACGATCGCCTTGGCCCAGCGGCGCGCGCTCTCCAGCAGCGCCGCGTCTGCGGGCAGGTCGGCCACGCGGAACTGGCCCAGCCCCGACTGCCTCCTCCCCACCAGCTCGCCCTCCTGGCGCAGCTCCAGATCGATCTCCGCCAAGCGGAAGCCGTCATCGTGCTCGGCCAGCGCGCGCAGCCTCCTCGCACCGGGGGGTCCGACGAGCAGGCACGTCGAGGCGTGCTCGCCGCGGCCCACGCGCCCGCGCAGCTGATGCAGCTGGGCAATCCCGAAGCGCTCGGCGTTCTCCACCAGCATCACCGTCGCGTTGGGCACGTCCACGCCCACCTCGATCACGGTCGTCGCCACCAGCACGTCCACCTCGCCCGCGGCGAACCTCGCCATCGCCTCCTGCTTCTCCCGCGGGCGCATCTGGCCGTGCAGCAGCAGCAGGCGGCGGCCCTGCAGCTCCCCCTTCGCCAGGCGCTCCAGCTCGGCGGTGGCCGCGCGCTGGCCGAGCTCCGATCGGTCGATCTCCGATGCGCCGCCCTCGCCTGCCTCGGTCTCGGCTTCCTCCACCAGCGGGCACACCACGTATGCCTGCCTGCCCGCCTGCAGCTGCTCGCGCAGCAGCTCGTACGCGCGCGCCCGTGCGCGCTCGCCCGTCACGATGCGCGTCTTGATCGGCCTGCGCCCGCGCGGCAGCTCGCGCAATGCCGTCACATCGAGGTCGCCGTGTTCGGCCAGCGCCAGCGTGCGCGGGATCGGCGTGGCCGTCATGTGCAGCACGTGGGGATGGGCGGGATCCTGCGGGCGGGCGGGGTCCTTGTCCTCCAGCGCCGTGCGCTGGCGCACCCCGAAGCGGTGCTGCTCGTCCACCACCGCCAGCGCCAGGGAGCGGAAGCGCACGTCGGGCTCGATCAGCGCGTGCGTCCCCACCACCAGCTGAAGCTCGCCGCTCGCCAGCTTGCCCAGGGTGTCCGCGCGGCGTTTTGTCCGGGTCGAGCCGGTCAGCAGCGCGCACGCCACCTGCTCGCCCCCCAGCAGCCGCTGCACCGTGGCGAAGTGCTGCTCGGCCAGGGTTTCGGTCGGGGCCATCAGCGCCGCCTGATGGCCGTGCTCGACGGCGCGCAGCATCGCCCACAGCGCCACCACCGTCTTGCCGCTGCCCACCTCGCCCATCAGCAGGCGCTGCATCGGGCACGGGCTCGCCAGGTCCTCGGCGATTGCGTCGATCGCCGCGCGCTGCCCCGCGGTCAGCGCGAACGGCAGCGCCCGCTCCAGCCAGCGCGCGCTCAGCGACGGGAGCGTGTCCAGCACCGGGGCGCCCTCCAGGGCACGCCGCCGCGCGCGGCGGCGCAGGAACAGGAGCTGGGTCAGCAGCAGCTCCTCGAAGGCCAGCCTTGCGCGCCCCGCCTGCGCGTCATCGGGTCCGTCTGGGAAGTGCAGTGCGGTGAGCGCGCTCGCGCGGTCGGGCAGCCCCTCGCCGGCGCGCAGCGCGGCGGGCAGCGGCTCCACCACGTCGGCCAGCGCGCCCCTGGCGCCCCGCACCAGCGTCAGCAGCTGCGTCGAGCTCACCCCCTCCGTGGCCGGGTAATGGGCCACGACCGCGCCGCTCTGCTCCTGCTCACCGGCGCCCTGCGCCATGCCCACATCGCTGCCCACGGCGTGATGGGCCACCCCGAAGCTGCCGCGCTCGCCCGCCTTGCCGTGCAGCACCAGGCGCGTCCCCGGGGGGTACTTATCGACCAGCCACGGCTGATTGAAGAACACCGCGCGCATCCCGCCGGTCTCATCGAGGACCCATGCCTCCACCAGCGGGCGCATGCCCCGGCGGCGAACGGGGCGCGCCGCGATCGAGCGCACCTCCACCGCCACCGTCGCCTGCTCGCCCACGCGCAGCTCCGCCACGGTGCGCGCCTCGCGGCTGTCTCGCGGCAGGTGCTCAAGCAGCTCGCCCACGGTGTGCAGCCCCAGCGCCCTCAGCCCCTCCGCCGCCTTCGGGGTCGGCGCCCGCAGCGGCTCTGCCAGGCGCCGGGGACAGGGCCAGCGCAGGGGCGCCAGCAGCATCTCCTCGCGGGTCAGGGAATTGGTGGCGGCAAATCCGCTGAGGGCGTCCACAGCGGGCATCGCGGCAGCGACTGGCATCGCCGCAATGATGATCCCTCGCGCGGTCGCTATCCCTCGGCTACTCCGCCGCCAGCAGCCACCAGTAGGCGGGCTGGCCGCCGTCGCGCACTTCCAGCTCCGCCTCGACCTGGTCATCCAGCAGAGCCTCCACGGCCCGCAGGTCCAGCGGGGCCTCGGCGCCGCCCAGCACGCTCACGAGCTCGGCCGGGGGGTGGCCGTTGACGGCGCCCGCGAGCACGGCGAGGACCTCGCGCAGGGTCTCCCCCGGCTCGCCCCACGCGATCACCTCCTCCTCCACGAACCCCACGGCTTCGCCTGGGGCAAAGCGCCCCTGGGCGTCCTCGCGCGCGGCGGGAGCGACGGCTCCGGTGCGCAGGTGCGCCAGTGCCTCGTGCAGGGCCGCCGCGTTCTCCTCCACGCTGCGCTCGGGCATCAGCGCCAGCGCCGCGCTCAGGCCGGCCTGCTGGCTTGTGACGGGCACCACCACCACCTGCTTGTCCGACAGCTCCGCGGCGCGCTCCGCGGCCATGATCACGTTGGCGCTGCAGGGCAGCACCACCACCTCCTCGGCCGCCACCTCGTGGATCGCCGCCAGCAGCTCGTACGTGGAGGGGTTGAGCGTGGGGCCGCCGTCGAGCGTGTGCACGCCCAGCTCCGCGAACATGCGCTCAAGGCCCGCGCCGCTCACCACGGCCACGGCGCCGCAGCGCGCCCCGGGGAGCGCTGCCGGGGTCCCGCTCGATGCCGGGGACAGGCGCCGCTCCCGCTCGGCCATCTGCATGCGCATGTCCGCCACGTCCAGGTGGGACACCTCGCCCGCGCCCGCGAACACGGCGGTGGCGCGCTCGGGCTCATCGGTGTGCAGGTGCACCTTCAGCGTGGTGGCGTCGCCCACCACGAGCACCGAGTCGCCCATCGCCTCGAGCATTCCGATGAAGCGCCCCGCCGCCAGGTTCCCGCCGCTGACGGCGAAGTTGGTGCAGTAACGGTAGCTGCTCGAGCTGTGCTGCGGGTGATGGATGCGCGCCGGCTCGTAGTGGTCGAGCTCGGGCGGCGCCTGGCCGCGCAGGGCCGCGACGACGCCGGCGAACATGATCGTCAGGCCGTATCCGCCGGCATCGACCACGCCGGCCTCGCGCAGCGCCGCCAGCAGTTCCGGCCCGCGCTGGACGGAGTCCTGGCCGGCGATGACGGCGCGCTCGAGGATCTGCGCGATCGTCCGGTCCTGCACCTCGGGCGCGGTCTGGGGCTCCAGGCGCTTGCCCTCGGGGCTGTGCGCCACGTCGCTTGAGATCTGCCGCGCCATCTCGCGCGCGACGGTCAGGATCGTGCCCTCCGCGGGCTGGCGCACCGATGCGTAGGCGCGCTCGGCGGCATTGGCCAGCGCCGCGGCGATCAGGGTGGAGTCGATCAGCTCGCCGGGCCGCGAGACCAGCTCCTCCGCCGCGCCGCGGATGAGCTGCGAGAGGATCACCCCCGAGTTTCCCCGCGCGCCGAGCAGCGCCGCGCGGGCCACCGACTGCACGATCTCATCGCGGCCGATGTCATCGACGGTGCGCTGCGCGTCCCCGCCGCCGAGGCGGTCCAGCTCGTCCAGAACCGCGCGCAGCGTGAGCACCATGTTGTCGCCCGTGTCGCCGTCGGCCACGGGGAACACGTTGAGGAGGTTGACCTCCTCGCGGCGAGACTCCAAATGGGCCAGCGCCCCGGCCACGGCGGCGCGGAAGCGAACGAGGTTGGTGTCGGTCACAGGGGCGCCTCCATCGTCGTCTGCACCTGCACGCTCGGATGACCTGCGGAGGGGCTGCGTGCTCCGATCAGCGGCTCAGAGCGCCTTCGTGACCTTGCCGGCCTTCAGACAGCGCGTGCACACATATACGCGCCGCGGCGCCTTGCCGACCATGATCTTGACCTTCTGCAGGTTCGGATCGAAGCGCCGCCTGGTGGCGACCATCGAGTGGCTGCGGCTGTTCCCGAACGCCGGACCCTTCCCGCAGCTATGGCATATCTTGGCCATGAGGAGGTGCAGTCTAGAGGACGGGCGCAGCAGGGACAGTTCGGCCGCCATTCAGAGGCACACCACTCACGGCGCCGCTCCCCGCCGACACCCTCGCCTGGGCTTCAGATCAGGAGCGCCTGCACGGGGTAGCGCGCGAGGAGCGGATCCGCCGTCAGGATCGGCACATCGAGCAGTCCGGCCTGCGCCACGAGCAGGCGATCGAAGGGGTCGCGGTGCAGCGGCTCGAGCGCGGCCACGGCGAGCGCGTGGGTGTGCTCGACCGGCAGCGCCCGGGCGCCAATGGCGCGCAGCCGTGCCGGGACGTAGCGCTGCGGTGGTTCGGGCAGCGGCAGCCGGCCGAGTCCGTGCTTGATGGCGATCTCCCAGGAGCTGGCGGCCGAGAGGAGCAGCTCGTTGCGCTCATCCTCCACGACGGGCAGCTGCTCGCCCAGGCGCTCGGGCTCGGTGTGCAGCCACAGGAAGACGTGCGTGTCGAGGAGGACCCTCACCGCCCGAAGGCGTCGAGGAGATCGTCCGGGAGCGGCGCGTCGAAGTCCTCGGGCACGGTGAAGCGCCCGCGGTCGAGCCCCAAGCGCCGGGCGGGCGGGTGCGATGCGCGCACCAGCTGGGCCACCGCCCTGCCCCGGCGCGTGATCACCACCTCCTCGCCCGAGGCCACATCCTCCAGCAGGCGGGAAAGGTGGGTCTTGGCCTCGTGCACGCCAACAGACTTAGTCATGGACTTAGTCTAGCACGGGCAATCGCTCAAGCGAGCTCCCGGCGCAGCTGCGCCATGCGCAGAACGGCCTCGGCGGCGTGGCGGCCCTGGTCGCGCTTGCCGCCTCCCGCGCGGGCCAGCGCCTGCTCCATCGTCTCGCAGGTGAGCACGCCGAAGGCGCAGGGGACGCCGGTCCGCAGCTGCACCTGCTGGATGCCGCGCGCGGCCTCGGCGCAGACGAAGTCGTAGTGATCGGTCTCGCCGCGGATGACCGCGCCCAGGCAGGCGACGCCGGCGAAGCGGCCCGAGTCGGCGGCGTACAGGGCGGCCAGCGGCAGCTCGAAGGCGCCGGGGACGTCGAAGATTTTTATTTGATGGTGGCCGGTTTGTTCGAAGACGTCGCGCGCGCCGCTCACCAGGCGCTCCGCGAGATCCTGGTAGAAGCGCGCCACGGCGATCGCGAATGTCACCGCTCTCGCTCGCGATCCTGCTCGCGCTCTCTGTGCAGCAGCTCCGCGTCTAGGTTCAGGCCCTGGTGGTGCAGGGTGTGGCCCATGCGCTGGGCCTTCGTGCGCAGGTAGGCCTCGTTGTGCTCGTTGGGGGCGTGCACGATCGGGATCTGCGCGCTCACCGACAGGCCGTAGCCCTCCAGGCCGCGGATCTTCTTGGGGTTGTTGGTGAGGATGCGGATCGAGCTGAGGCCGAGGTCCACGAGGATCTGCGCGCCGATGCCGTAGTCGCGCAGGTCCGCGGGCAGGCCCAGGCGCTCGTTGGCTTCCACCGTGTCCAGGCCGTCCTCCTGCAGGCGGTAGGCGCGCAGCTTGTTCAGCAGGCCGATGCCGCGACCCTCCTGGGCGAGATACAGCAGCACGCCCTCGCCCTCCCGCTCGATCATCGACAGCGCCGAGGCCAGCTGCTCGCCGCAGTCGCAGCGCAGGGAGTGGAACACGTCCCCGGTGAGGCACTCGCTGTGCACGCGCACGAGCACGTCGGGGCAGCCCTCGACCTCGCCCTTGACGAGGGCGACGTGGTGCTTCTCGTCCACCAGCGAGCGGTAGCCCACGGCCGTGAAATCGCCGTAGGCGGTCGGCAGGCGCGTGGCCACCACGCGCTCCACGAGGCGGTCGTTGCGCCGGCGGTAGGCGATCAGGTCCGCGATCGTGACCATCTTCAGCTCGTGGCGCTCGCAATATTCGGCGAGATCGCTCACGCGCGCCATCGATCCGTCCTCGTTCATGACCTCGCAGATGACACCGGCGGGGCTCAGGCCCGCCAGGCGCGCCAGGTCGACCGACGCCTCGGTGTGGCCGGTGCGCTCCAGCACGCCCCCGGCCTTGGCCTTCAGGGGGTTCACGTGGCCGGGCTGCGCCAGGTCCTCGGGCCTGCTGGAGGGGTCGATCGCCACCTGCATGGTGTGCGCGCGATCATGCGCGGACACGCCCGTGGTGACCCCCTCGCGCGCCTCGATCGTGACCGTGAAGGGGGTCTGCAGGGCGGACTCGTTCTTGGCCGTCATCAGCTCCAGGCCCAGCTCGTCGCAGCGCGCGGGGGTGAGCGCGAGGCAGATGTAGCCGCGCGCCTCCTTGGCCATGAAGTTGATCGCCTCGGGGGTCACGAACTGGGCGGCCATCACCACGTCGCCCTCGTTCTCGCGGTCCTCGTCGTCGCAGACCACCACCATCTTGCCCTGGCGGATCTCCTCGATCGCCTCCTCGATCGTGGCGAAGGGGGTCGCGGTCTTCATTTTGGGGTTGCTGCTGCTTGTGCTCACAGGCGGGCCTCCATCAGGCGCTCGACGTGCTTGGCCAGAATGTCAACCTCCAGGTTGACACGCTCGCCCTTATGAACCCCTCCCAAGTTGGTGCGCTGAAGCGTCTCGGGGATCAGCGAGACCGAGAAGCCATGCTCGTGCAGGGCGCTGATCGTGAGGCTCACGCCATTCACGCCGACCGAGCCCTTCTCGACCAGATAGCGGGCGAGCCCGCCATCGGCGGTATGAGGAGGGGCGGAACCTCCCTCCCGGGCAGGACCGGCGTCGATATCGACGTCGAGCACGCGCGCGAAGCCCTCCTCGCGGATCCCGGCAACCGTGCCCGTGCCGTCGACGTGGCCCTGCACGATGTGCCCCCCCAGGCGCCCATCCGCGCGCAGGGCCAGCTCCAGGTTGACGCTCGCGCCCTCATCCAGCCCTCCCAGCGACGAGCGCCGCAGGGTCTCCGCCATCGCCTGCGCCTGAAAGCTCCCGCCGTTCACGTGGGTTGCCGTGAGACAGACGCCGTCGACGGCGACCGAATCGCCCTCGCCGATCTCCTGGGCCAGGCGGGTGGCGATCGTCAGGGTCGCGCCCTCCCCGTCGCGCCGCACGGCCTGCACGCATCCGAGGTCGGCGATCAGGCCGGTGAACATCCGCCCTCCACGTGCTACCACTCGCGCAGGCGCGCTGATATCAGCAGATCGTCGCCAACGCGCTCGGACTCGAAGGTCAGCGCGCGCAGGGCCTGCGAGATGCTTTCCACCCCTTCGCCCTCCAGCGGATCGCGCGCGGTCTTCCCGCCCAGCAGAAGCGGCGCGAGGAACAGCCTGATTTCGTCGATCTCGCCTGCGTCCAGGAAGGCCCCCGCGAGGTGCGGCCCCCCCTCCAGCAGCACCGCGCTGACGCCATCGGCGCCGAGCTGATCCAGCGCAGAGCGCACCCGCGCCGGCTCGTTTTCGCCGGTGGCCACCAGCACCTGCACGCCCGCCGCCTCCAGCGCGTCCGTGTCCGCGCGCGCCGCCGCGCGCGAGACCACCAGCGTCAGCGGGATCTGTGCGGCCGCGCCCACCAGCCGGGATGTCGGGGGCAGGCGCGCGAGCGAGTCAAACACCACGCGGCGGGGCTGGCGCTGCAGCTCGGCGGGCTCACCTTCCGGGCGGGCCGTCAGCTGCGGATCGTCGGCCAGCGCCGTGCCGATGCCCACCACCACCGCGTCCACCTCCGAGCGCCACAGGTGCGCGCGCTCGCGGCTGTCCTCGCCGCTGATCCACTTGGAGTCCCCCGCGCCCGTGGCCACCTTTCCGTCGAGGGTCATGGCGGACTTGAACAGCACCCACGGGCGCCCCACGCGGGCCTGCTTGCGAAAGGCCTGATTGAGCAGCCGCGCCTGCGTGGCCAGCTCGCCATCGGCGATCACCACCTCCACGCCCTCATCGCGCAATATCCCCAGGCTGCGCCCGGACGCCTTCTCGGTGGGGTCGTCCGAGCCCACCACCACGCGGCGGATGCCGGCCTGCAGGATGGCCTCCGTGCAGGGAGGCGTCTTGCCCTCGTGGCAGCAGGGTTCGAGGGACACATACAGCGTAGCCTCGCCCAGATCGGCCAGGCCGCAGGCCTCGATCGCGTTGACCTCCGCGTGGGCCGCGCCGAAGCGTTCGTGCCAGCCCTCGCCCAGCACCTCATCCTCGCGCGCCACCACGGCGCCCACCACGGGATTGGGCTTGACCGCCCCCGTGCCCCGCCCCGCCAGCTCGATCGCGCGCGTCATGTGCACGCGATCGGTGTCTGTGCCGATCGTCATTCCACCTCAAGGATACCTGCGATCAGGTACCGCACAGGCCCCCGCTCAACCGGTAGATCGTCATTTCCGGTCCCGAGCGCCGGTAGGCCAGGGGGTAGTAGTCGAAGCTCCAGTCGAAGTTGAAGGCGACCGGGCCCTGGCCGGCGGCGTAGGGCGAGAAGCGCCGCACGACCTGCCCCTGGGCTGCGAGCGCGCGGT
>CAZOQI010000049.1:0-73329 GCA_964582105.1 uncultured Solirubrobacteraceae bacterium | reverse complement strand
GGGTGGAGCTGCGCGCGGCGCTTGCCTCCGACGGTCCCGAGCTGATCGAGGTGCAGGTGAGCCCGGGGATGGCGCTGGCGTGATGGATGGCTTGGCATAGCCTCGTCGCCTCTCAGCCGAGCGCCCACAGCAGCGTATGAGCGGGGAGAAGCGTGTAGCGCTCGCCCACGTGGAGCGTATTCCTGCTCGCCAAGACCGTGGGACGGCCCGGGTGGCTTCGCGCGGCGGCGTTGGCGGCTGCGAGGCCGGGTCGCTCGCGATACTTGACCTCAACGATGTCGAGCTCGGAGCGCGGGCCGCAGACGAAGTCGATCTCGCCCCCGCGGGCCGTCTGCCAGATGTGCAGGCGCTCGGGCAGGATGAAGGTCTCGATCAGGCGATCGGGGGGCTCATAGCGCCGCAGCAGCCCCATGCCGATCGCGTTCTCGACGAGCGCCGCCGTATCCGCGGTCAGTCCCGGAGCGTGATCGCGCGCGATCGTGTGCAGAAGCGGATCCGCGAAGAAGACCTTCTTGTCCCGAGACTGCTCGTTGGTCTGCGAGCCGCTGCGCCAGAAGTAGGCCACGAACAGGAAGTAGCCGCCGGCGAGCAGCTCGATGTAGTCGCGCACCGTCTGGTGGCCGGCGCGCGCCCTGCCCCGCCCGAGCGGGACGTCCATCTCGCGCGCCATGCTGCTCCAACTGATCTTCGACCCAAGCGAGCGCACCACCCGCTCCAGCAGCGCGTGGCCGGCGGGTATGCTCGCGCCTTCGCGCTGAAGCTCTCTGATGAGCGAGTCATACAGCACGCGCTTGACGCGCTCGGAGGGCTCGTGCGCGCCGAGGACGGCCTCGGCGACAGACGCGGGCAGCCCGCCGAAGAGCAGATAGCGGCGCAGCGCCGACTCCAGCGCCGGGGCGTGCACGCGCACGTCGCGCAACAGCGCCTCCCCGTCGGGTGTGCGCAGGTCGGCGACCGTCAGCCCCGGGGATGCAGGTATGCCCTCGTTCACAGCCTTTGCGAAGGAGGCAAAGCTCTGCGGAAGGATCAGGTGGTCGCCGCCCGCCTGCCGTCGGCCGGGCAGCCTCTCGGCGGCGCCGCGCTGGAGGTCTATCGCCGAGGAGCCCGTGCAGACGAGCACATCCTCGCGGATCGAGCCCTGGTCCCACAGCGACTTCACAGCGGTCTGCCAACCGTCCACCGCGGTCACCTCGTCCAGCAGGATCAGCCCCGGTGAATCCTGCTCGGCGAGATCCTTCGCTCGCACGACGGTGTTCGCCAGCTCGGCCAGATGCCGGCCCTCCAGCAGGTCGAGAGCCAGATACACGATCGCGCGAGGCGGGAAGCCCGCGGCGAGCGCCCGCTCCACGAGCAGCTTCAGATCGGTGCTCTTGCCAACCTGGCGCGGCCCTCGCAGGATGTGGATGCCGGGGTCAGCCAGGTCGAGCCCGGTGACGAAATCCGCCGGCAGTCGCAGCGGCTGCGCCTCCAGCAGCGCCAGGTGCGGGTCGCCGGCGCGCCACTCCGGGCTCGTCCACCAAGGATTCTGGGCGAAGATCTGGGCGTCCGAAAGGGCCATTCAGAAGGCCTACGATAGCAATTTTGGTCATTTGTGCTGCTGATATTGAAAGAAAATCATCAAAAGATGCTGCTGATTTGGTCCCGAACGGGGCATCTGCGCGTTCGCCCACCTCCCAGCCACTGCAGTGCATTTCCTCCCAGCCCTCCGGTGCGCTTCCTCCCAGCCCTCCGGTGTGCTTCCTCCCAGCCCTCCGGTGTGCCTCCTCCCAGCCCCTGCCGTACGCTTTCAGCGATGCCCGGCAAAACCCAGCGACCGTTCCATCGTGCCCATCGCCCCCGGCGCTGACGCCGCCAGGCCGGATGCGATCGTCGTCGGCGCGGGCCTCGCCGGGCTGGTGTGCGCCCTGGAGCTGCTGCGCAGCGGCCACAGCGTGCTGCTGCTCGATCGCTGCCGCCCCGAGGAGGTCGGCGGCCTGGCGCGCGAGGCCTTCGGCGGAATCTTCATGGTGGACTCCCCCGAGCAGCGCCGCTCGCGCATCCCCGACAGCGAGCGCCTGGCGCTGGAGGACTGGCTGCGCGTGGCCGAGCTCGAGCCCGAGGATGAGTGGCCGCGGCGCTGGGCCGAGCAGTACGTGCTGCGCGCGCGCGATGACGTCGGCGGCTGGCTGCGGAAGATAGGAGTGCGCTTCTTCCCCGTCGTCAATTGGGCCGAGCGCGGCAACTATGGCGACTGCAACTCGGTGCCGCGCTTCCACATTACGTGGGGCACCGGCAAGGCGCTCGTCACGGCCGTGTGGGGCGCCATCCAGAGCGATCCGCACAGCCCGGCGCTTGCGGTGCGCTTCGGGGCGCGCGTGAGCGAGCTGGTGATCGAGCACGGCCACGCGGTGGGCTGCCGCGTGGTTGATGGCGAGGGCGAATACGAGGCGCGCGCCACACGCGCGGTGGTGATCGCCGCAGGGGGCATCGGCGGCAACCTGGAGATCGTGCGCCGCGAGTGGCCGACCGAGCGCCTGGGCAGCCCGCCAAAGCAGATTCTGATGGGCTCGCACCCGTACGCCGATGGGGCGATGCACGAAGAGGTGAAGCGCGTGGGCGGCAACGTCACCCACCTATCGCGGATGTGGAACTACGCGGACGCCGTGCGCCACCCGCAGCCGCAGCGCGAGCACCACGGCCTGAAGCTGATTCCACCGCGCTCGGGCCTGATGCTCGACCCCGACGGCGTGCGCTACGGCCCGATGCCGGTGATGCCCATGTACGACGCCTACAGCGCGCTGGAGCGCATGTGCGCGGACGAGCGCAAGTACTCGTGGCTGGTGTGCAACTGGAAGATCGCCGTGCGCGAGCTGGACGTGAGCGGCAGCCAGCACAACCCCAACATGCGCGAGCGCCGCCCTGTGCGCTTCCTGCTTGGCATCCTGCTGGGCAAGCCCACGCTGGTGAAGCACTTCCTGGAGGGCTCGCCCGATTTCGTGGCCGCGCCGACGCTCACGGAGCTGGCGGCGAGGATGAACGAGGTGACCGGCGAAGACGCCATCGACGCCGAGCGGCTGAGCGCCGAGATCGGCCGCTACGACGAGACGATCGCGCGCGGCAAGGGCCTCCACAACGACGATCAGCTGCGGCGCATCGCGCAGCTGCGCAACTGGCGCGGAGACCGCCTGCGCACCTGCGCCTTCCAGCGCATCGTCGACCCCAAGGCCATGCCCCTGCTGGCCATTCGCCTGCAGCCGATGGCGCGCAAGAGCCTCGGCGGCATCCAGACCGACCTCGGCTGCCGCGTGCTGCGCGCGGAGGGCGATGAGCCGATCCCCGGTCTGTACGCGATCGGCGAGGCCGCCGGCTTCGGCGGCGGGGGCGTGCACGGCAAGCGCTCGCTGGAGGGCACCTTCCTCGGGGGCTGCGTCTTCACCGGGCGCCTGGCCGCGGCCGCGATCGCCGGCGCGGAGCTGCCACTGCGCACGCCGCCGCCCACGGTGTGAGCCGCTTCGACTACGTAACCGTCGGACACGTCACGGTTGACGTGATGACCCATGACGGCTCACGGCGCCCGGGAGGAGGCGCCTTCTACAGCGCCCTGCAGGCCGCACGGCTGGGGTTGCGTACCCTGATCGTCACCAAGGGAGCGCCGGGCGAGCTGGCGGAGCTGCTCGCGCCCTACCGCGAAGAGCTTGAGGTTCGGGTGCTGCCGGCCGAGCACACCACCACGCTCGCCACCACGCGCGCCAGCGCAGGCGCCACCTCGGGCGCCACCACGAGCGCAGGCGCGGAACGCAGGCAGCGCGTGCTCGCGTGGGCTGGGCCGATCGCCGAGCCGATCGAGGTGGACACCGCGATCCTGCACCTCGCCGCCGTCGCGCGCGAGACGCCGAATCACTGGAGCGGTCACGCCGAGTTCGTCGGCGTCACGCCGCAGGGGCTTGTGCGGGAGTGGAATGAGAGCGGCGCCATCTCGCTCGTGCCGCTCGACCCGCGCGCCCTCCCGGAGCGCTTCGACGCGCTCGTCATCAGCGACGTCGAGCGTCCCTGCTGTGAGGTCGGCGGCACGGGCGTGATCGCTGTCACCGCCGGCTCCGCGCCCACCGCCGTGATCCTTCCCGACGGCGCCGTCGAGCACGTTCCGGTGCCCGTGACCGAGCACCCCCGCGACGACCTCGGCGCCGGGGACGTCTTCGCGGCGGCCTTCTTCGTCGCGCTGCACGAGGGCCGCTCGCCGGTGGATGCCGCCGCCTGCGGAAACGCCGCGGCGGCCGTGCGCGTGGCCGGCACGGGAGCGCAGGCGATCGGCGATCGGGCGGCCATCGCTCTGAGGTGCGCGCCACGCGGCGCTCCGTCCGCCGGTCAACCCCAGGGACCCATCCGGGGCGCATCGACGAATACGTAGCGCGCCTCCAGAAGGGGGCAGGTTTTGGATGGAGCGGCCTACCGGCCGCAGCGGTTGCCGCGCAGTGGCGTGCGTGGGTTGGCTCCGGTGAGCGTGGGTTGGCTCCAGCGAGCGCGGGTTGGCTCCAGAAAGACTTCGCGGATGGTCGGAAACATGCCGGCCGGCCATCTCCTCCCGCGGTCGGAGCGCTCGGGTGGCTGCTCGAAGCCTTGCTGGGGCCGGCTCTTGATCGCCCCTCGGCTCTCCCGCTGGCAGCACTCCCGCGGCCAGGGCATCTCGTACGTTCCCGGCTATTTGGCTCGGAGAGGGGTGGGTGTTACGGTCGCGCGCCCCACTGCCATAGAGCCGGCCTGAGGCTGGCCACCGCCATCGATCCCAAGGAGGAGCCGTGTTGCCTTTGTCTCGGCTGGTTGAAGTAGTCCGTTTGAAAGCTGGGTCTCAAGGAAGCGCCTCGAGCCGGCAGGCCGTCCGCCTGCAGGGTCCGTCGGGGTTCGTGAGGCTGGCGCTCGCGGGGCTGTCCGGTGTGCTGCTGGCGCTCGCTCTGGTTGGACCGGCGTCGGTTGCGTCCGGCATGACTGCTTCGTTGCAGACGTCCGGGCTTGGGCTTCGTGCCGGCTTACTCTCTCCGTCGGTCTCGGAATCGCCGACCGCCGTCGCGTGGGGCAGCAACTTTGAAGGTGAGTTGGGCTATCCGCGTTCGACTGGCGAACCGCTTGCCTCGGCGCTGTGGAGGAGCGTCCCGCTGGGCGGCCTGATTATGTCCAGGCTGGTGGGCGGCGACTCGTGCTGCGGTGGGATCTATATGGCGATCACGCCGGCCGGCGAATTGTGGGATTGGGGCTCCGATCCGCCCACGCTTGCGAGGGGCGAACATGGCGAAATCTCCGAAGAGGCTCCGGGGCACGTCGAACTCGCCCAGGTGAAAGGCGCCGCGATCGGCGCCGGCTTCTCATTGATGCTGACCGCCTCCGGAAGCGTGTATGCGTCCGGCTCGGATCTGTATTCGCAGTTGGGCTACAAAGAGAAAGGCATCGAAAAAGGCGTCTCGAAACCGAGACTGGTGGAAGGCGTCTCCAGTGTGACGCAGGTCGCTGCCGGGTTTGGCACCAGCTATGCGCTTGGGAGCAATGGCACGGTGTGGGCCTGGGGCAACGACCAGTATGGGCAGATGGGCAATGGCACGATGAAAGAAACCGAATACTTCCCGGAACCCGCACAGGTCAAAAAACTGACGGGTGTGGTGGCGATCGCGTCGGGCTTCGCCACCGCCTATGCGCTCACGAGCAGTGGGAAGGTGTGGGCATGGGGAGATGGCGTGAAGGGCGAACTCGGGAATGGGGGGACCACCTCAAGCTCTGAACCCGTTGAAGTCTCCAAACTCACGGAAGTCAGCTCGCTGTCCGCCAACGATGTGGACTCCAGCACGTTCGTCGTCAAGCACAATGGCACGGTGTGGGGGTGGGGCGCCAACGAACACGACAATCTCGGGACCGGTAACACGACCGCGGTCAAGGAACCGATCGAAATCCAGAGCCTGACAAACGTTACCGAAGTATCCGACTCGAATTTCAACGTTGAGGTGTTGAAGGGCAATGGCGCGGTGTGGTCGTGGGGTCGCAACACGGAAGGGGAGCTCGGGAACGGCACGGATGTGGAAAGCCTGACGCCGGTGCAGGCCTTCGGGGTCGTGGGCGCTGCCGCGATCGCCAACGAGGGCCCATCCGAGGGTGCCCTGTCGCTGGTCCCCAACCCTGCGCCGTTTCAGTATCCCGAAGAGGTGGGTGGGTACAACCCCTCTGGCCCGTGCGGATGCGGGCAGGGCAGTGCGGGCGACCCGATTGATACGGCCACCGGCGAATTCAGCGAGCGCTATACGGACCTGTCGATCCCCGGGCGCGGGATACCGCTCAGCTTTGGGCGATCCTACGGGTCCGGCGCGGATGGGGTCAAAGGGCCGCTGGGGTATGGCTGGGCCTTCAGCTATGGGATGTCTCTAGCAGTCAGCGAATCGGGAGGCTCAGCGACCGTGACGCAGGAGAATGGCAGCCAGGTCGTGTTCATCAAGCAGGAATCCGGGGAATATACCCCTGATCCTGCCTGGTTTCAGGCGACGCTCAAGCACAACGAAGACGGCTCGTGGACGTTCACGCGGCGGGCGCGCACGATCTTCACGTTCTCGAGCACGGGAAGGCTGACCAGCGAGAAGGACCTCAACGGATACGCCACGACGCTGACCTACCCCTCTGCGAGTGAAACCGTCATCACCGATCCTGCCGGACGGACGTTCACGCTGGCTATCGGCGAAGGCCACATCACGAGCGTCACGGACAGCGCCGGCAGGAAAGTGTCCTATAAATATGACGGATCGGGCAACCTCAGCGAAGTGATCGACGCGGGCGGCGGGCACACGCAGTACACCTACGACGCATCGCACGAGCTGCTGAGCATCCGGCAGCCGAAGTACTACGAAGTCTCGCTCGAACCGGCGCCGGTCTTGAGCAATGAATACAAATTCGGGAGGGTGGTCGCCCAGACAGACCAGGTCGGCCGCAAAACGTCCTATGAATACTCTGAAGGCCTGACCAAAATCAAAGAACCATCCGGCCGCGAACGGCGCGACTACTACGTCAATGGCGTGCTCGCGAGCACTGTCCGCGCGTTCAAAAGCGAAGAACCCTCTGCCACTTCGTATTACTACGATCCCGTCACGCGCTCGTTGAGCGGCACGTGCGATCAGAATGGGCATTGCCTGACCAAGACCTATGACTCCCACGGCAACGTGCTCACGGAAACCGATCCGCTGGGTCGGACCACGGAATATACCTACGACGCGCTGAACGACGTCAAGACGATCAAGGACCCGTTGGGCGTCACGACGACCATGACGTATGACGAAGCGGGGAACCTCCTGACGCGCTCGCGTCCCCTGTTGAACGCGAAAAACGAAACGATCGCGACACAGAAAACCGAATACAAGTACGGCGGCACCGAACCCGTCTACGCGGGCGATGTGACGTCGATCGTCAACCCCAATGGCAAGACGTGGCAGTATCGCTATGACGCCTACGGAGACATGATCTCAAAGACCGCCCCGGCGACCCCCGAGAACGCCAGCGGGGACAAAACGACCTACGGGTACAACACCGCCAGAGGCTGGCGCACGTCGATGGTCTCGCCGAAGGGCAACCAGACCGGGGAAACGACGAAGTACACGACCACCTATGAATACGATCAGTTCGGGCACCTCATCGAAGTCCACGATCCGCTGTGGAGCAAAAGCCAGCCGGCGCTTCACCAGGAAACGCTCCACTACGACGCGAACCACAACCTCGAATACAAGATCGACGGGAACGGCGAGAAAATCAGCTACACCTACGATCCCGCGAACGAGCTGACTGAAACAACGATGCCCAACGGCGCCAAGATCAAGCAGACATACTGGCCCAGCGGGCTGCTGAAGACCCGCGAAGACGGCAACGGACACACCACGAGCTACGAATACAATGCCCTCGGCTACCTCGGCTCCGAAACCGACCCCAAGGGCCGCATCACAAGCTACGTCTATGACAACGTGGGGAACCTGCTGGAACGCATAACGCCCACCGGCACGGACAGATACAAATACGACGCCGCGAACGAGCTGAACGAAGTCAGCGCCAAAGAAAGCAACGTCACCAACATCAGGTACGACGCCGACGGCCACCGCCTCGGCATGACCGACCCGACCGGCACCTCCACCTGGAAATGGGACAGCCTCGGACGCCTGGCCAGCTCCAAGGACGGATACGGCAACGAAGTCGGCTACGAATACGACGTGAACAACAACCTCACCACCCTCACCTACCCGGGCAGCCTGAAGGTCAAAGAGAAGTACGACGCCGCCGACCGCATGGAATCCCTCGAAGACTGGAAGGCCAACAAAACGAGCTTCGGCTACGACGCCAACTCCAACCTCACCACCGAGACGCTCCCGAGCGGCACAAAAGTGCTCGACGCCTACGCCTACGACACAACGAACCAGATCACCTCAATAGCCGTCAAACTGGGAGGCACGAAACTCGCCGGCTTCACCTACACCCGCAACGGCCTCGACCAGCTCTCGACCGCGACGACCACCGGCCTGAGCGAACCCAACCAGTCCTACAACTACACCCCCAACGAGCAGCTCGAAACCTCCGGCCCATCCACCGAACACACCCAGTACGCCTACGACCAGGCCGGGAACATCACGACCCGCGGCAAAAACGCCACCCTCGCATACGACACGGCCAACGAGCCCTGCTGGCTCGCCCCCGAAGAAGCCTCAAGCCCCAAATGCGAAGCGCCCCCAACAAGCGCAACGACCTACACCTACGACGAATCGGGCGAGCGCACCAAAGCAACCCCACACACGGGCAGCGCCGTGAGCTATGCCTACAACGGCAGCAACCAGCTCACCAACTACAACGCAGGAGCCGCCACCTATCTCTACGACGGAGACGGCCTGCGGCTCTTCAAGAAAGTCGGCTCGACCACCGAACACTTCGTCTGGTCGCACACCGAGCCCCTGCCGATGCTGCTCGCCGACGGCAAAAACGACTACGTCTACGGCCCAGGAGGCATCCCCCTCGAGCAGATCACAGGCACCACCGTCGTCTTCCTGCACCACGACCAGCTCGGCAACATCCGTCTACTGACGAGTACCACCGGTGCGAACATCGGCAGCTACAACTATGATCCCTACGGCATGCCAGCCCACACCGGCAGCACCACAACGCCCCTCCAGTACGCCGGGCAGTACACCGACGCCGAGTCAAAACTCGTCTACATGCGCAGCCGCTACTACGACCCGACAAGCGGCCAGTTCCTCAGCGTCGATCCACTCGCAGCCGTCACGCGGGCACCTTACAACTACGCCGATGATAACCCGGTGAACAGCGGTGATCCATCGGGACTCAGCAGCTGGAACCCGTTCAGCGAAAGCTTCTGGACCGAAGGCAACTTCATATCCGAAAGCCCACTCAACCCAATCCCCTACTATGAAGAAGAGATCAGAAGCTACGAAAACGGATGCGGATATTTCGCATCCGTAGCACGCGGACTCGAAGGAGCGCTCGCCGGAACAGCCCTGTTCGCCGGAGGAGAGGGCGCCGACGAGGCAGATCTGATCGTCGGTGATGTTCTTAAGGGCAAGCTAGGTTCGATCAGGAGGGCTCCTCTTCCTCCGGGTTCGCCGTCGTGGACGGACATCGCAAACATGACGATTTCGGAGGTCCGAGCGGCTGCGCAGCAGGGGGAGCCAGGTTTTAAAGCGATATATAAGCTTTTGACCGATGGGAGGTTTAACAAGTAAATGACCCCGTTAGAAAAGCTGGTGAAGTTTTGTGCTGCACTGGATGAGCGTCGTGCTCATTACCAGGTGCTGGTGGTGAGACCAGAAGCCATCATGGTGGCACTCACTGTTCCAGGAGAGCGCTGGGAGATTGAGTTCTTTCATGACGGACATGTAGAGATAGAGCGATTTGTCAGCCAGGGTGTTTTTGATGCGGGGCCGGACGCTCTTGACGAGGCGTTGCGATATTTCGATGCATAGTCAAGGAGTATGGGCCAGGGAGCGGGGACCTGCCGTGAGCGGCCTGACGGAGATTTTTGTCAGCCTGCTCGATGAGCAAGTTGACGTTAGGCGTCCCGTCCAAGCGGAACCAATTCATGACAACATTTACAAGATCATCGATCAGCCATACGATCGCAAGGTCGAGACATGGCAATTCGAGCCCGGCGACGAGGTAGTGTGCGAACTGGTCGAGGCGAGCGAGGGACGAATCCTCGCGGCGACGCGCCGTGCTGACCCAGGTACCTCTTGATAACGTGTCTGCTGGTACACAATTGATTCCGCTGCTGTGAGCGTAGCCCTTCGAATGCCGATCCTCCTTGTGGTAGGTGTGATCGCCTTTTGGCTGTCTCAGATGCGTGTCGATCTCGTTCTGGCGCCGCGCAACATCGAAAGGCGCGACCCTCGATGGTGGTTCGCGTCGGTTATCGCTTATCTGCCAGCAACATTGGCCCTTTATGCCTTGTGGCGTGTATTGGCGCAGCTTTGAAGCAGATTGGGGTTACGACGCTCTGGCAAGCATCTCGTCAGGCATCCTCAAGCGCTCCCTCGATGAGCCGCCCCAGCTCCCGGCGGTCGAGCGCCCGATCCGCCCCGGCGGCGTGCGCGGCTAATAGGAGGCAGCCGCCGACGGGCGCCATCTCCACCATCGACACCTGCGCCTGCGGGGCGAGGTCGTGGATCGCCCGAGTCAGCGGCCCGACGAAGATGTCGCCCGCCTTGAAGGCGCTGCCGATGAGGCCGACGGGGAAGGCGCCGGCGAGGCCGGTGTGGCGGATGACCGCCTCGATGCGCAGGGCCAGCTCGCGGGCCCCCTGCTCGTAGAGGGCGCGCGCGAGGGGATCGCCCTGGCCGGCGATGCGGGCGGTCTCGATGGCGAACGCGGCGATCTCGCTCTTGGTGAGCGGTTTGCTGTAGACGAGCGGCGCGAGCGTCTCGAGGTCGGGCACGGCGAAGAACTCCACGGCGGCGGCGCTCAATGCCGTCTCCGGGCCGCTGCCGTCGCGGTCGCAGAGGGCGGCCCTGATCGACTGCAGGCCGAGCCAGTAGCCCGAGCCCTCGTCGCCGAGCACGTGCCCCCATCCACCCGCGCGCCACGCGCGCGCATCGGGGCCGACGCCGAAGACGTTGCTGCCGGTGCCGGAGATCACTCCCACCCCTGGCTGCGCCCCGGTGGCCGTGGCCCACGCGCCGACCACGTCGTTGACGACGATCCACCCCGCCGGGCAGTTGGCCCGCACGTGCGCCTCCACTGCGCTGGTGTCGGTGCCAGCCACGGCGAGCACCGCGGCGTGGAGCCCGTCCCTGGTGGTGCCGGCGCGCCCGATCGCCTCATCTGCGGCGTCCAGCAGCGCCTGTGTGGCGGCGCGCGCGCCCGCGGAGTCCTGGTTGCTCGGTCCGCCGTGTCCCAGGTGCAGCTTCCCGCCCTGGAGGTCGAGCACGGCCGCGAGCGTCTTCGTGCCCCCGCCGTCGATGCCCATGACGAAGCGGGCCGCGGGCCGGGAGGGATCCGCCTGCGCGGCGGGGGCGGGAGCCAGGGCCGGCGGCAACTGCACGAGCGGATCGCGGTTCATGGGCGCATCCTCGCAGGCGGCGGCGACGGGTTAGGATCGCCAGGCGATGCCTCACGTCGAAGCGGTCTTCCCAGGCGCGTCCCCGCGCAAAGGCATGTACGAGTCCTTCTACCTGCGCGCCGTCTCCCCCGAGGAGCCGGTGGGGGCATGGATCCGCTACACCGCCCACAAGCGCCCCGGGGCCAGGCCGCGCGGGTCGCTGTGGTGCACCGTGTTCGATGCCCGGCGCCCGGGCGGGCCTTTTCAGCACAAGCTCACAAGCGATGATCTGGGCGTGCCGGAGGGCGGCTGGATCTCGGTGGGCGAGGCCACGCTGACCCCCGAGGGCGCGCAGGGGACGTGCGGGGAGGCGAGCTGGTCGCTGCGCTTCGCCTCGGCCGAGCCCGAGCTGCGCCACCTGCCGCGCGCGTGGATGTACCGCGCGCCGCTGCCGCGCACGAAGCTGACCAGCCCCGCGCCCGCGGCCGCGTTCGAGGGCACGATCGAGCTGCCCGGACGCACCCTGCAATTGCAGGGCTGGCGCGGCATGGTCGGTCACAACTGGGGCGCCGAGCACGCCGAGCGCTGGATCTGGCTGCACGGCATCGACTTCGCGCAGGACCCCGATGCGTGGCTGGACGTGGCCATCGGGCGCATCCGCGTGGGCCCCTGGCAGACCCCCTGGGTGGCCAACGGCGTGCTGTCGCTGGAGGGCAGACGCATCCCCCTGGGGGGCCTCGGCGCGCGCGGTCTGCTGGTGGCGGAGACCCCCCAGCGCTGCCGCCTGACGCTGCCCGGTGCCGATGGCCTCCAGGTCGACGCCCACATCGACACCCCCGCGGAGTCCATCGCCGGCTGGGCCTACGCCGACCCGAACGGCTCAGAGCACCACGTGAGCAACTGCTCGATCGCCGCCCTCACCCTCACCGTGCGCCAGCCCGGCGCCGCTCCCGCCCGTACCCTGCACACCGCCCACGGCGCCGCCTATGAGCTGGGCATGCGCGAGCACGACCACGGCATCCCGATCGCGCCCTTCGCGGACGGTTGACGCTCTGGGCGCCCAGACCACCGCTCAACGCTTGAGAACGCTCTCGGCAAAACTGACAAGTGCCTTCGCTTGTCGAATCGCCGCCTGGAGATCCTGCCCACTGACATCGATGAACCCGTAGTGCGCCTCGTCCTTGAGGTTTATCAATCGCCGTAGCGTGGTCGCCGCGGTCTTGCCGCCGGGCTCTATCTGACGCAGCAGGCCCTCGGCTTCGTGGTGGTCCTGCCCACGTGACCGCCGACCCAACGCCTTGCAGCAGGCAGCGTCTGAGGCGGCGATTCCGGCCAGCACAGCCAGTGCAGCGGCAACGCTCACGTAGTCGGTGTCCGTCTCGCTCGCCGTCAACTGCGCGACCTCCTGAAACTTTCGAGCATGACCGAGGCGCCGCTGAGCGTCGGCCTCTGAACACGGTTGGGAGCGCACCAGCCGCGGACTCACACCGGCACCGACAGCAGATCGTCCACGGCGGGGCCGAAGAGCGTGATGGCGTCCTTGCGCAGCTCAAGCAGGATCGGCCGCTTGGCACGCTCCAACTCCCGGAGCTCGTCCTCGCCGACGTCGGCGATGCCGGCGTGATTGCCGGTCCAGCGCCGGATGCGGGTGGCCAGGTCATCGAGCTGGGCTCGCCACTGCTCATCCTCGGCCGAGATACCCTCGGGGCGGACAACGAAGAGGTCGATATCGCTGCTGGTGTCTCCCTCGCCCCGTGCGGCCGATCCGAACATCGAGACGTGCAGCGGCGGGGTGACCCACTCTTCAAGCGCCTGCGCGATGCGCCGGCGAAGCTCCGCGCGAATACCGGCTAGCAGCAGCACTGCCGGGGCGATCAGGTGATCGCGGTTGAGCGTGTAGAGGAGTGCCCGTCCGGCCTCCTCGCGGTCGACCAGGCCGTGCTCAGTCAGCCGATTGAGGACCAAGAGTACACCGCTGTGCCCGCGACGACCGGCAAGTCGCGCCACCTCGCGCCCGGTTAACGGTCGCGTCGTGCCGGCGAGCACCGTGAGCACGGAACCGTCGAGCGTTGGGACAAGGGCAGAGTAGGGCTTGGCAACGTCCACAGTGGACACTGTATCGGCCATTTGGGCAATATATAAGCCATATGGGCAAAATATCGTCCATGCAGGGAGGCTCGTATGAGACCGAGCGCCCTGGCGCATTGAGGCCGAGCACCCCGTCCGGCCGGCTCCAACTCCAACCCTCCCTCAGCAAGCCCGCGCGATCGCCGCGTCCATGGCGGCGATGGGGTCGTGCAGGAGCTTGCCGTGGCCGACGAAGAGGCGGGAGGGCTCAAGGGCGCGCAGCGCCCGGGCCGAGGCGAGCTCGGTGGGGCGGTCCCAGGTGCCGAGCGTGGCCAGCGGGAAGCGCCAGTGCACGCGGGCGGTCGTCTCCAGGACGCCGCCCCAGGTGGTGAAGGCGTCGCCGCAGATGAGCGTGCGGTCGCGCGTGTCGAGCAGGGCGATGTGGCCGGGGGTGTGGCCGGGGGCGGCGATGACCTCCAGCGAGCCGATGCGCTCGCCGGCGACCACCGTGCGCGTGGGCGCGGTGAGGGCGCCCGGATAGCCGCCGCGCAGCGGCTGTGAAGGCTCGCCGGGATCGAGCGTGCGGTCGGGGGGCTTGGCCAGCAGGCGACTCTCGCGCGCGGAGACGATCACCTCGGCGCGGGGCAATGCCGCGGCGAGGGCATCGAGCGAGCCGATGTGATCTCTGTGGGCGTGGGTCAACACGATGCGCCGGATCGGCCGGCCGGTGCGCGCGGCGGTGTCGAGGATCAGCCGCGCGCTGCGCGGCAGGAGCGTGTCCACGAGCGTGTAGCCGTCGTCCTCGGTGACCAGGCAGGCGTTGACGAACCCCAGGCGCGTGATGCGGGAAACGCCTCCCATCGAGTGCTTCTTCTATCACGAACCGGTCGAATGCAGCCCTGCCGCGCTCAAGAAATACCCGCAGGTGGCCGAATGACCGATAGATGCTTGAAGCGAGCGCACTCCAGCCTGTCGATCTGGCCGATGACCTGCGCCGCCTGGGCGAGGAGCTGCACGCGCGCACCGACACGGTGGTGGCGGGCCTGAGCAGCCGCTCGCGGGAGTCAAGCCAGGTGCTGGATGCGCTCGTGGAGGACAGCTTCGCCAAGGTGGGCAGCGTCTCGACGATCGCCGTGGCCCGCTGGATGGCCGGCGAAGGCGCGGATGTGGCGCGCGAGGTGGGGCGCGACAGCTGGCGCATCTTCGGGCAGCTGGCGGCGCAGAGGGCGGCTTCGCTGAACGAGGTCACCAAGCGCTGCCTGCGCTGGCGCGACTCGGCCGCGGAGGTCACGCGCGAGATCGCCGCGGAGCTGGCGCTCCCCCCGGAGGTGCTGGAGGAGGCGCTGCACATGCTCCAGCGCAGCCTCGACGTGACGCTGGTGCGCATGTGCGAGTCCTTCGAGAGCGAGCGCCAGCGCAGCCAGGAGGAGCTCACGCGCCGCCAGGAAGAGCTGGCGTTCCTGGCCACCCACGACCCCCTCACGGGCCTTCCCAATCGCACGCTGATACTGGATCGCGTGGAGCAGATGCTGGTGCGCGCGCGGCGCAACCCGGCGCCGGTGGCAGTGCTGTTCGTGGATCTCGACAACTTCAAGCACATCAACGACACGCTCGGCCACGGCGCCGGGGATCGCCTGCTGCAGGCTGTGGCGGCGCGCCTGGAGAGCGCCATCCGCGACACCGACGCGCTGGGGCGCCTGGGCGGCGACGAGTTCGTGGTGATCGCCGAGGGCATGTCGCTGATGGCCGGCCCGGAGCTGATCGCCGAGCGCCTGCTGGAAGCGCTCAAGCTGCCCTTCAAGCTGAAGGACTCATCGGATGCGACGCGCCTCACGGTCACCGCCAGCGTGGGCATCGCAGCGGGGGATCGCGGCTCCGCGGAAGAACTGCTGCGCGACGCCGACATCGCCATGTACCGCGCGAAGTGGGATGGCAAGAACCGCTATGTGCTGTTCGAGAGCGGCATGGAGGAAGACGTGCAGAGCCGCATGGAGTTGGAGATGGACCTGCGCGATGCGCTGGCGAGCGACCAGTACTACCTGGAATACCAGCCCACCTTCGACCTGCAGGACATGAGCCCCACCGGCGTGGAGGCGCTGATCCGCTGGAAGCACCCCACGCGCGGAATCATCCAGCCCAACGACTTCATCCCGATGCTGGAGGAGACGGGGATGATCGTGGAGGTCGGGCGGTGGGTGCTGATGGAGGCCTGCCGCCAGGCCGCGGCGTGGCGCGAAGCGGGACATCCGATCGGCATGTCCGTGAACGCCTCGGCCAAGCAGCTGGACACCGACGAGTTCATCGAGAGCGTGCGCGAGGCGCTGGCGCAGAGCGGGCTGGAGGCGTGCGCGCTTACGGTGGAGATCACCGAGACGACGCTGATGCGCAACGTCGAGGAGACCGCGGGACGGCTGGCGGCGGTGAAGGAGCTGGGGGTGCGCATCGCAATCGACGACTTCGGCACGGGCTACTCCTCGCTGGCTCATCTGCAGAAGTTCCCCGTGGACGCGCTGAAGATCGATCGCACGTTCATCGCACGCCTCACTCAGGACCCCGAGGGCGAGACCCTCATCCGCACGCTGGTGCAACTCGGCAAGGCGCTCTCGATCGAGACGCTCGCGGAGGGCATCGAGCAGAACGAGGAGCTGACGCTGCTGCAGGACGAGCGCTGCGACAGCGGGCAGGGCTTCCTGTTCGCCAAGCCGCTGGACGCAGGCGCGATCGAGGCGTTCTTCGAGCATTGGACAGCGGGGCAGGAGCAGACCGAGGCGTTCGCGCAGGCCCCCCGGCTGGGGGCGTAGTCGGAGACATTTCGGCGCGACCGAGCCCTCGGCGTGTCCGTGCAGACATCTGTCGCTCATCCGAAGCAGTAGACCTGTTCGGAGCTGATTCCTGCAAATTGCGGGAAAATCCTGAATGGTTTGGCCCACAACGAGGGCGTCCGGGTGTAGATTGCCCGCGAACCGGGACTGGCCGCAGCGGCTGAACTCGGTCAAGATCACCCGGCCGTCCCGATCATGGGACTGCTGGCCCTGGGGGCCGCCAAAGCGCAAGCACTCGGATCGAGGGCATGACGATCGTGCGCAGCAAGCAGCCGGCAGCAGGGGACAAGCGAAATGGGCTCATCGGAGCGCGTTGGATCGCGCTCGGGGGCGTGCTCGCGGGCTGCCTTGCGAGCGCGATCGCCGAGCGGCGGACGGCGCAGGCGCTGGTGCGCGAACGGCGCCGCGTGGCCGCCGATGTGCACGACCTGATCATGCAGGACCTCTCGCTGGCCCTCGCCAATGCGCGCGCGCTCGCCGACGACGCGCAGGACATGCCGCAGGCCGGCCTCGTGGTGGGCGCGGGCGAGCGGGCGCTGGCGGGCGCGCGCGTGGTCGTGAACGGCCTCAGGGAGGACTCGCAGCGAAGATCCGAGCCGATCGTGCGTGCGATCGAGACCAGCGCGCAGGCGGCAGCGCGCAGCACGCGGCTGATCTTCGACGCCGATGGGGTGCCGGGGTCGGCGCGGCCGGATCGGCCCACGCGCGAAGCGCTCGTACATGTGGCCCGCGAGGCGGTCACCAACGCCACCAAGCACGCCCGCGCCAATGCGATCGAGGTGACGTTGCAGTACACCGGCCAGTGGCATCTGCGGGTGCGCGACGAGGGGGAGGGCTTTGACGCGGAGGGCAGCGGCAACGGTTTCGGTCTGAGCAGCATGCGCGCCCAGGTGCTGGCGCTGGGCGGGGTGCTGCACATCTCGAGCGCCGCCGAGGAGGGCACGACGGTGGAGGTGGTACTGCCGTGAAAGGGGCCGCTGCCGTGAAAGGGGCCACTGCAATGAAAGGGGCCGCTGCCATGAAAAGCGCTGCTGCCGCGAAGGCACCCTCCGAGGGCGCCGCCCCCACCGTCGTGCTGGCCGACGACCATCCCACGATCCGCTTGGGCGTGCGCATGGCGCTGATGGAGGATGGCATGCGCGTGGTGGCCGAGGCCGGCGACCGCGATGGGGCCGTCGAGGCGGTGCTGCGCGAGCGTCCGGATGTGTGTGTGCTTGACATCTACATGCCCGGCGGGGGCATCCAGGCCGCGGCGGCCATCGCCGCGAGGGCTCCACGGACCGCAGTGGTGATGCTGACGGTGTCTGACAACACCGAGCACCTGCTGGCCGCGCTGCGAGCTGGCGCTATGGGCTATCTGCGCAAGGACATGGCCCCGGACCGGCTGGCGGCCGCGCTGCGCGGGGTGCTCACGGGCGAGCCGGCGCTGCCGAGGTCGCTGGTGGGGCCGGTGCTGGACAAACTGCGCAAAAGGCCCGAGGGTGCGAGCGGCGAGGTGGGGCTGACGCCCAGAGAGGTGGAGATCATGCGCATGCTGCGCTCGGGCTTGCAGACGGCGGAGATCGGCCGCAGCCTGTCGCTGTCGCCGGTGACGGTGCGCCGTCATATCTCCGCCGCGGTGGGCAAGCTCGGCGTGGCCAACCGCGAGGAGGCGATACGCGCCTTTTAGACAAGCCCTACGCGCACGGCGTGGACGGCCGCCTGCACGCGGCTGCGCACCCCCAGCTTCTCGTAGATGTTCGCCGCGTACTGCTTGACTGTGTTGGAGCTGATCGACAGAGCCTGACCGATGGCGGCGTTGCCGGCGCCGTTGGCCATCAGCCGCAGCACGTCCTGCTCGCGCGGAGTCAGCGCCTGACGATCGTCCTCACCCCTGGCGCCCGCCTGCACGTGCGTGCGCAGCGCGCCGCCGAGGGCGCTGGAGAGCACGATCTGGCCCTCGGCCGCCTGACGCACGCCGATCGCAAGCTGATCGATCGCGGTGTCCTTGAGCAGATAGCCGCGCGCGCCCGCGGCGAGTGCCTCGAGCACATCCACGCGCTCGGCGGAGACGCTCACGACGACCGTGGGAATGTCGGGGTCCGAGGCGGCCACGTCGCGCAGCGCATCCAGGCCGCTGAAGTTGCCCATGCGCAGGTCCAGGACGAGCAGGTCCGGCTGGAGCTCGCGTGCGAGCCTCACCGCCTCCCGGCCTTCGCGGGCCTCGCCGATCACGACCATGCCGTCGGCCTGAAGCAGACCGCGCAGCCCCTCGCGGAAGAACTGATGGTCGTCGGCCAGTACGACTCTGAGCGGAGTGCAACAATCGGCCACGATCACAAGATAATCGGACGTAGCGGGCTACGCAAACCGTTTACTGCTACTGACCTATGGGCACATTCGGATCTATGCGGAAATGTTTCCGTCTTTTCGCGGTCGTTGCGGCACTGCTGTGCTGCGGTGCGGCGCTCGGGGCCGGAATGCACGCCCATGCCGCCAAGCGCACGGCCCGCGGCCGGCACCACAAGGCACCCCATGCCGCTCGCGGGCGGCATAAGGTTCCTCGCCGGCGGCGCAAGGTCCACCACCCGACGCATCGCGCCAAACGGCGGCGGCCCACTGCTGCGAATCCGGTCCCGGCAGCGGTGCCGCCGCCCGCACCAGCCCCAATGCCTCCTCCCGCACCGCCTGTCACCACCACAACCTCGTCCACTGTGACGAGCGCCCCCTCCACCACGAGCACCAGCACCACAACGGCCTCCCCTTCGACCACCACATCCAGTACCACGACCTCCACGACGGCTAGGAGTACGACTCCAACGATCACGACCTCCACAACCACAACCCCCACGACCACCTCCACGACCACCATGTCGTCCACCACAACGACCTCAAGCGCCTCATCCACCACCACCTCAACCTCGACCACCTCAACCTCGACCTCGACCACGACCACGACGACCTCCACCACGACTACGCCGCCGCCTCCGAGCTGCACGATCGAAGCTGCCACGGTCGGCGAAGCGCAAGCGCAGGTGGCCTCGGCCAAAACGCAGACCCTCGTCTGCCTGCCCGCCGGCAGCTACGGGCACCTGACCCTCTCCGGCGCCCACGAAGGCATGGTCACGATCGAGCCCAAGCCCGGCGCCGACGCATCGCTCGCCGGCGTGAGCGTGGCCGAAGGCGCCTCCAACGTCACGATCCACAACTTCTCGATCGGCGGCGGCGTGAGCATCGGCGTCGGCGCCTCCCACATCACGGTGGATCACAACGACATCAACGGTGAACTTCCCGGCGGCGATGGCGAGGGCGTGGAGACCCTCGGCGTCAACTGCTCCGCCCCCAACGCTCCCGTCTACCCCGGCTGCGTCAGCACTCCCCCCACCACCTACATCGCGATCACCGCCAATCGCATCCACGGCTACGGCCAGGGCGCCACCGAAGACGCCATCCACCTCGACAACTGGCAGCACGTGCAGGTGATCGCCAACGACATCTACAACATCGAGGAGCACGGCAGCCACACCGACGCCCTCCAGAGCGTGTGGGGCGGCAGCGACATCGTGTTCGAACGCAACTACGAGCACGACAACCAGTGCCAGGGCTTCTTCATCAACGACGGGGACGTCTCCCAGGTGGCAGTCAACGACAACCTCTTCCTGCGCAACGACAACGAGAGCACGCCCATAGAACCGAAGGAAGAGGACAACGTGCAGGTCTTCAACACCGCCGCCTTCACGATGAGCGGCAACACCGCGTGGGACGGCCAGGGCGACGTGCTGCGCGCCTCAGGCTCCTCCGAGCCGCTCACAGCCGGCGTGCAGCGCAACGTCGAGGAAGTCTTCAACGTCTTCGCCGAAGGCGGCCCGGAATACGTGCTCAGCGAGGACTACGACATCTTCGGCGAAGCCCCCTGGACGTTCGCGCCCGGCCTCCACACCACGATCGTCAAAGAACCCGAATTCGCCGACCCCGCCAGCGACGACTACCGCCTGAAGTCCAACCCGAATGGGATCGGCGTGAACTGGGCGCCCGCGGAATACCTCTACGGGCCGACTGGGAGCTGAAGGTGATGGTCCACGAGGAGCTGAGGTAAGGGTCCACGAGGAGCCGAGGCACGGGCGCAGGGGAGCTGAGCGCCGCCGCTCACCCCAGCCGCATCACGGTGAAGCCGTGCGACGGTGTGGTGCCGCCGACGGGATTCCGCAGGGTGCCGATCACAGTCGTGCTCGTGGCGGCGCTGCGCAGGTAGTCCCCGAGCAGGCGGGCGTAGTCGCGTCCGAACGTGGGGGTGCCCCAGGGGGTGAAGTCTCTCGCGCCAACCACCGCCAGGGCGATGTGCTCGCGGCGCAGGCGCGCGATCGCCGCCGCTTCCTCGGCGGGGGTGGCCAGCAGGCCGGGGAGCAGCGAGAGCTCATACAGGGCCGGAGGGCGGTCGGACATGAAATAGAGGCCGCCGTCCACCGGGGCGGCGAGTATGGGCTGGCCGGGACGTGTCGAAGCGTCGATCGCGCGCACCGCCGCTTCGAGGACCGGGGCCGCGGCGGCGGTCGTCATGAACGTGCCGCGAGGGGTTTTGACGGCGGTGTTCCTGTGGATATAGAGGCCGCCGAGCGCGAATGTGGCCAGGCCGGCGGCCACCAGGGCCAGCGCGCCGATCGCGGCCACGCGCGCCTGGGGGCGGCGCTCGGCCACGCGCGCGTGCACGATCCCCAGCAGCAGCACCAGGGGGGCGGCGTAGTAGGGGGCGTAGGAGCCCTCCGTGGTGAATGCGTTGTAGGCGCGCGCGCCGAGGCCCGCCGCCACCGCGATCAACGCCGCGTCCACCGGCCAGCTGCCCCCCAGCGGGGAGGGGCCTCGGCGCAGCAGGCGCAGCGCCGCCAACCCTACGGCGGCGAAGCCCAGAGCTGGCAGCCAGCTCATGCCGAGCGTCAGATGGCGCATCTCCAGCTCGATCGCCATGCGCTGCGTGCTCAACACTCCGCTCGCGCGCAACACGCCGTCGGCGAGCGCGATGGCGAGCGCCATCACCGCCAGCGGCCAAGGCTTGCGGCCCCTGCGCCACCCCTCCGCGCTCTTCACCAGCGCCCCCAGCAGGCCCAGGTAGATCGCGGCGCGCAGCGCCAGGCCGATCAGGCTCGCCGCGCTCAGCGGCGTCCAGTTGCGCTCCGTACTCGCGCCCGCGCGGATGAACTTCACCGGCCACAGGTTTTCCGTCAGGAGGGTGCTCGCGCCCGCGCGCAACGCGAACCAGCCCAGCACCACCGCCGGGATCGCCACGGCCGGGAGGGCCAGGCGCCACGCCGCTCGCGCCGCCTCGGCGCGGCCGTTCGTGCGCCACGCGCCCACCACGTAGGCCCCCAGCGCCATCAGCGTCACCGCCTCGAACTCCGGTCGGGTGAGGCCCACCAGACCCGCCATCGCGCCCGCCCACAGCAGGCGTCCGCGCGCCATCCCCAGCAGCATCAGGAGCACTCCCAGCAGGCCGAACGTGGCCGAGTCGGTGTGCGGCAGCACGAAGTCATAGGCCGTGCCGGAGAAGCCGATCGCCAGCAGGATCGCGCTTGCCAGGCCCGCCGTGAGCGGCGGCAGCCAATGGCGGGCGAGCGCGTAGAAGGCGCTCACGATCGCCGCCGTCTGCGCCAGGCCGAAGGCGTACGCGGTGGTGAAGCTCGTGCCGAACAGCTTGAAGGCGAGCGCCAGCGAATACAGGCCGAGCGGGCCGTACCAGTAGCGCACGTCGCGATACGCGATTGCGCCGTGCTTGATCAGATCCGCGGTCGTCAGCTCCGCGCCCGCATCGATCTCGGGCACGCCCCAACGGCGCCGGGTGAGCGCCGTGAGCGCAGCGAAGCACACCGCCAGAGCCGCGATCGCCGGGCCATCGCGCGAGCCGCCGTGCGCCTGCCCCGGCCTGCGCGGGGCGATCGCGCCAATACGATCCGTGCCGCCGGGCGTCCGCGGCGCCGAGGAGGAGCCCAGCAGCGCGTTGGGGCTCACGCCGCCGCGGGACGGGCGACCACGGCGTTCACCAGCACCTCCAGCTGCCCCCGCGCGACGAAACGCAGGCCCATCAGGTAGGCCATGCAGCCCACCACCCCCGCCACCGCCGCCTGCGCGAGATCGGCTCCGAAGGCGCCCCCGAGCACCCAGCCCGTGCCGAAAGCGATGCTCGCCAGCGCCAGGAAGCGCGCGCCGTCGCCGCTCAGCTGGCGCAGCACCGGGCGGGCGTCATCGCGGCCGGCGCCGCCCATCAGCAGCACCGCCGCCAGGCACGCAGGCGCCACCCACATCACGCCAACCGCGCCCTCCACGCCGAACAGGGCAGTGCCGGCGGCGCTCGCGGCGAGATGCACCGCGATGAGCGCCGGGGCCAGCGCGCCCAGCAGACGCGCGCGGCCGAACGCCAGCAGCACCGGCAGCAGGAAGTTGACGAGCAGCGCGGCGACGGTCCACGGGATCAGCAACGCCGCGAATGTGCGCAGCGTGCCCACCTCGGCGGCCGACAGGCTCCTGGGCAGCACCGCGTGGATCAACGGCGCACCGGCGGCGATCAGGCCGGCCAGAGCGGGGGCCACCAGCAGCATCGCGTAGCGGAATCCGCGTGGCACCGTCGCGGCCACCAGCGCGCGGCGCCGCGCGCGCGCCTGGCGGGTGAGGTCGGGGATGCTCGACATGCCCAGCGCCATGCCCGTGCCCGCGACGAGGTAGCTCGCGAACAGGTAGGCGTAGGAGAGGACCGTCGTGCCGCCCGCCGCCGCGCCGCTGGCGAAGGCCAGCGTGATCACGAACAGCAGATTGAAGGCCAGATAGATCGCCGTGCGGCCCAGCACCGTGGCGCAGTCGCGCAGCAGCGGGCCGGCGGGGCGCCACTCCCACGGCCGCACCGGGCGCATCGCCAGCTCGGACGGCCACGCGCCCAGGCCACCGCTGCGGCCGACGCCCGCGAGCATCCACGCGCACGTCACCGCCGCCATCGCTCCCATCGACCAGCCGAGCGTCTGCACGCCGGCCGTCCCCATCAGTGCCAGAAACGTCACCAGTCCCATCCCCGCGCCGGACGTGTAGGCGCCGGCGATCGCACCGAAGCGCCCGCGGATCGCCAGAACCGTCGCACCCCCCGCGGCCCACAGCTGCAACACCATCGCCGCGCCCAGCACGGGCAGCGCCGTGGCCGTCACCTGCCGCGCCCCCGCCTTCAATCCAGGGGCGATCAGATCTGCCAGGGGACCCGCCAGCGGGATGGTCAACATCAGCACCGGCAGCGCGATCGCGCCCAACACGGCCGCGAAGCGGCGTGTGCTCAGACGCGCGCCCGGCTCCACCAGCAGCCCCACCGAGGTCAGGCGCAGGCTCTGGCAGAACACGCCAAAGGTGGCATACAGCGCAAACGCCGCGAAGAAGCCATCGGTGCGCGCGTTGGTGCCGAAGCGCCCCAGGTAGAGCACGGCCTGGATCGCCGAGGCGGCCGCCATCGCAAACGTGGCCAGCGACATCGCCACGCCCGCGCGCGCCCTGCTCACGGCGCCCCGTCGGCGTGGTGCGCCGCGATCGTGGCGGCGCTCAAGGGCTGGTTGTAGATCGCCAGCTCATCCAGCGTGCCCGCGCCGAACAGGGCGCCCCCCGCGCGCGAGAACAGATACAGCGTGGAGTTGGCGAACGCGCCTCCGCCGCTGCCGGCGCCGCCCTGCTGGAAGGCCACGGGCTGGCCGTCCACATATGGGGTGATCTCGCTCGCCGCGGGCGCCGTGCTGTCGAGCACCAGCGCGTAGTGGTGCCACACGCCCACGCTGGGCCGCGCGAAGTAGATGCTGTTGCGCCCGGCCCCCGTGCCGATGCCAACGCCGAACGTGCCGCCGAGTTCGGGGCTGTTCGGATCGACCAGCAGGCCACCCGGGTTTTCGTTGAAGTTGGGAGTGAGCTCCATCGCCAGCGCATCGTTGTTGGCGTACCCGTTCCACTTCAGCCAGAACTCCACCGTCACCTGGCTGGTGCCCGACAGATCTGTGGGGATCGCGCCGAAGTCGCTCGTGCCGTTGAAGCCCAACGCGGTGTCGGCTTCGCCCACGATCGCGCCTTCCTGGCCGAACTCGCCACCGCTCACCGTGCCATTCGCGGCGCCCTTGCCATCGTGGATGACCGGGCCGGCGGACTCGTCCAGGCGGTAGTAGTGAATCAACCCCGGCGTGGCGAGCACCGCCGCGCTGTACGTTTCGCCGCGCACCACGATCGTCAGGCTGGCGCTGGCGCTGGCGTTGTTGGCGTCGATCGTGCGCAAGCCCACCTTGAAGACGCCCGCTTTGGCGAAGCTCGTGCTCAGCGTGGGGCTTGAGCCGCCGTCGGTCTCGTAGGTGCCATCGCCGTTGAGATCCCACTGGTAGTCCACGATCGGCGCGCTGCGTCCGGCGGAGGCCGAGGCATCGAGGGTCACGCTCTGGCCCGGCGCGGGCGTGCTCGTGGACGCTTTGAACACGGCCGTGGGCGGCCGGTTGGTGCCGTGCGAGAGATAGTGCTGAAGCACCGTCGCCGCCGCCAGCGGGCGGTTGTAGATCGCCAGCTCATCGAGCGTGCCGGCACCGAACAGAGCGCCGCCTGCGCGGGAGAACAGATACAGCGTGGAGTTGGCGAACGCTCCGCCGCCGCTGCCGGCGCTTTCCTGCTGGAAGGCCACCGGCTGGCCGTCCACATATGGGGTGATCTCGCTCGCCGCGGGCGCCGTGCTGTCGAGCACGAATGCGTAGTGATGCCACACCCCCGCCGTGGGGCGTGGGAAGAAGATGCTGTTGCGCGAGTTGTTCATGCCGATCCCCACCCCGAAGGTGCCGCCGAGCTCGGGAGCATTGGGGTCGACCAGAAAGCCGCCGGAGTGTTCGTTGAAGTTGGGGGTGAGCTCCATCGCCAGCGCGTCGTTGTTGGCGTATCCGCTCCACTTCAGCCAGAACTCCACCGTCACCTGGCTGGTGCTCGACAGTTCGAGCGGCACCGCGCCGAAGTCGCCCAGACCGTTGAAGGCGAGCGCGGTGTCGGGATCGCCCGCGATTGCCCCTTCCGCGCCGAACGTCCCGCCGCTCACCGTTCCATTCGCCGTCCCCTTGCCATCTTTGATCGTGGGTCCGGCGGACTCGTCCAGGCGGTAGTAATCGACCAGCCCGGGGGTGTTGAGCACCGCATCGGAGTAGTCGCTGAGGCCCTGTTCCAGCACCTGCACACCCGTGCTGCTCGTGGCGCTCAGACCGCCGCTGTCGGTGACCTGCACCCCCACGGGGTGCACACCCACGGAGCTGAAGGAGGTGGTCACCTTGGGATTGGCGCCGGTGTCGGTCTCATACACGCCATCGCCGTTGAGATCCCACCTGTAGTCGACGATTGAGCCCTGGTCGGTCGACTTCGAGGCGTCCAGCGTCACCGTCTGGCTGCTCAGCGCGGGGCTGGGCGTGGCCGACAGGCGCGCTTCCGGCGGGAAGTTGCCTATACGCAAGGGCTGGGTCGTGTAGTCCCAGCCGCCGTTGCCATCCACCACGCGCAAGCCGACGTTGACGGTCTGCGCGGTCGCGTAGGAGGCGGTCACGCTCGGCGTGCTCGTGGTGCGCTCGTAGCTGCCGTTGCCGTCGAGGTCCCATTCGTAGCGCGCGATCGTGCCCTTGCTGTAGCTGGACTTGGAGGCATCGATGCTCACCGTCTGACCGGGCTTCGCGGGGCTGGGGGTCATCTGCAGGGAGGCCACCGGGCGGGGGTCCGAGCCGTTGTCGTCATAGTGTTCCTGCGCTCGCGCCGCGCTCAGATCGCCGCTGTAGATCGCCAGCTCGTCCAGCGCGCCCGCGCCGAACAGCGCGCCGCCCGCGCGCGAGAACAGGTACAGGGTGGCCGCCGCGAAGGGCCCCGCGCCGGTGCCGCTGCTCTCGTGCTGATAGCCCTGAAGCTGGCCGTCCACGTAGGGGGTGATCTGGCTTTCCGCGGGCTGCGTGGGATCCAGCACCAGCACGTAGTGGTGCCACACCCCCGCGCTGGGCCTTGCGAAGAAGATGTCGTTGCGCGAGGCCCCGCTGCCGATGCCCACGCCGAAGGTGCCGCCGAACTCCGGCGCATTGGGGTCGACCAGGAAGCCGCCCGCGTGTTCGTTGTAGTTCTGCGTGAGCTCCATCGCCAGCGCGTCGTTGTTGGCATATCCGCTCCACTTCAGCCAGAACTCCACCGTGATGGCGCTCTGCTGGGATAAGTCGATCGGGATCGCGCCGGAGCTGCCCGTGCCGGGGAAGCTCACCGCTGTGTCGCCATCGCCGTTGACCGCCCCCGGGGCGCCGAAGGCAGCGCCGCTCAGCGTCCCATTGGCGAGGCCCTTGCCATCGTGAATGGTGGGGCCGGCGGACTCGTCCAGACGGTAGTAGTGCAACAGGCCCGGCGTCGCCAGGATGCCATCGGAGTAGCGGCTCACGCCGATGCCCACCACATTCTCGCCGATGCTCGCCGTGGCGCTGTTGCCCGCCGCGTCGGACACCCGCACGCCGACGGTGTGCGCGCCCGTAGCGGTGAAGGTGGTGCTCACGGTCGCTTTCGAGCCCGTGTCGGTCGCGTAGGCGCCTTTGCCGTCGAGATCCCACCTGTAGTCGGCGATCGTCCCGCTCTGATCGCTCGAGCGCGAGGCGTCGAAGGTGATGCTCTGTGAGATCGCCGCGGGGTTGGGGCTGCTCGCCAGGCTCGCGCCGATCGGGTTGGCCACGTTGACGGTGCGCGTCGTCACGTCCTGACGCCCCGCGCTGTCGGTGATCCTGAGGATCACGTTGTAGACGCCCGGCTGGGCGAAGGCGTGCGTGAGCGTGGGCGTGCTGCCGGTTTTGGTGGCGAAGGCGCCGCTGCCGTCGAGATCCCAGGCGTAATTGGTGATTTTGGCTTCGCTGTCATTGGAAGCGGAGGCATCGAATTTCACCGACTGCCCCGCCAGCAGCGAGCTGGGCGTGGCGGTGAATGCGGCCCACGGCGGTTTCGGCGCGTTGGGCGGATCCAGCACGATGTCGCTCGCGGGCGTCAGCGGCTGCACGCCCATTTCCGAGATCACGTTGTAGGTGGCCTGGTCGATCGCCCGATCGGTGTCCAGGCCGTAGGCCCACTGCATGGTTCCCGCCGCGAACACGTATGTGCCGGCCGCCGTGCGGTACTCCACGGCGCTCACATTGCTGGGCTGCCCCGGCGGCGGCGTGGTCGCGCGGGCTCGCCCGGAGTCCTGCAGCCACGAGGATTCCACGTTGCTTGTGTCGGTGAGGCTCAGGCGCTTGACTCCCGCGGGCTCCACCGCCGCCGGACCGGCGTAGGCCGGGCTCGCGGGATTGGGGATCTGATCCCACTCCCATCCCACCAGATCGCTGTCGATGCTCGTCTGCGCATTCGTGGGCAGCCCCGCGTTGCGCCACACGCGGTTGGCCTCGTATTCCGCGCCGGCGTTGCCCGCGGGGACGGTCAGCCCCCACGTTTCGGTCTCGTTGTCGCCCACATACAGGACCCCGAACAGTTTGTTCTCGGGTTCGTTGGGGCCGATGCGCCCGCCCGGCGGGGCGTTGGGGTCGCCCGCCGGCGCGCCCGGATCGCGGCGCGTGGTGGTGGCGAACTGAGGCTGGTCGTCTGCCGTGTGGGCTGTGCCGTCGGGTCCCAGGGACGCCGGGTCATTGGGCGTGGCGCTGCCATCGCCGCTGGAGGAGCCCTGGATCGTCTTGTAGCAGATGAGCGTGCGGTAGCTGTCGGCGTAGCGCGTCTGCCAGTAGGCGGTGTTGGCGCTCAGCGAGAGGATGTTCACCCCGTGTTCGCGCGCGGCCAGCATGTTGTTGAAGGAAGCCGCCGACCAGTACTCGCTGTGACCCGATATCAGGACGATCTTGTGATTCAGCAGCGAGGCGGGGCTCTGGTCGGTCTGGATGTCATCGCTGTAGGTGACGTCGTAGCCCTGCTCCTCAAGCCACTGCACGGTCGCGTTGTCGGGGCCGAAGAAGCGGTTGCGCTGCGCTTCGCCTTCGTCGAGCGGGCGTTCGAAGGAGACGGCCACCGCACGGCCGTCACCGGCGATCGTGTTTTCACCGCCGCACTTGTCGAAGTACAGCGACTTGCAGCCCCACGTGTTATAGGCCTCATAGCTGGCGCTCGGCAGCACGTACAGCACCTGCGAGGCGCGCGCATCGTTGCGCACCGCGAACACCACGTAGTTCTGGATGCCCCCGTCGGCCAGATCGGTGAACACCGCCTCGTAGATGCCCGACACGGGCAGTGCTTTGCCGGGGATCGTGTAGGTGACGCTCCAGTTGGCGCAGCTCAGCTCCCCGGTGGTGGCGTTCATCGCTTCGCACTGGAAGCTGTTGGGGACTTTGACGCTGTTCGCGCCCGCGGCGGAGATCAGGCGGGCGCCCGCGCCGCCGTACCAGCCGATCCGGTACACGGCGATGTTGACGCTCGTGCTGGGGAAGGAGGGCGCGCTGGCGCCGATCTTCAGGGGCACGTTTTCGCCGAGGTTGTAGCTCGTCCTGGTCGTGAAGCCGCCGATGCTTTCGCTGTTGTTGGCGATTTCATTGGCGCTCGTGCCCGCGCCCATGCAGTTGTTCTCGTTGACGATCGGGTTGGCGTTGGGGCAGGTGACGGCCGCCGCGGCACCCGCTGGCCCGCCCACGTCCGCCGGCCCGCCCAGCGCGATCGCGCCACAGGCGAGGATCAGCAGCGCGAGCGGACGCAGGCCTCCCCGCGCTGTCGGCATTGAGGAAAGAGTCAAGGGCATCGGATCCATCCACGCAACGCCTTCGCGCCACGTCAACTTCCGCCCCTCCCCGCCGTTGCTTGCAGCGTGGATGCACCCCTGCGAGTCGGCATTTTCCCCGCCCGCCGGCACCGCGCGCAGGCGCGGCTGTGGGCGGCTCTTCAGGACGCCTATCCCGTGCGCTTCGAGGGCCGCGAAGCGGGCGCCACGCGCGGACTGGACGGCGCCGTTGTGCTGGGCGCGGAGGACACGCCGGCCCTGGCCATACCCCGCCTGACGCTGCACGGCGAGGAGACCTCCGGCGGGACACCGAAGTCGCTTGCGCTCGCCGCCGATTCCGCCCTCGCCCGGCCGCTGCATGGAGCGCGGCTCAGCGACGCTCACGCAACCGCCCTGAAGAGCGTGGGCGCCAACGAGGATGTGCTCGCCACGTTCGACGGCTCCCCGGCGTGGGTGCTTGAGCGACAGGCGGGCGCCCTGAGCCAACGGGCGACCGGCACCCTGAACCAGCCGCAGACCGGCGCCCCGAACCAGCCACAGGCCGGCGCCCTGGACCAGCGGGTGGCCTGCGCCCCCGCGGAGCTCGGCGCCGGGGAGGCGCTGCGCGAGCGCCTGCGTCCCGGGCGCTGCCTGGCGGTGCTCGCGCTCGCGCACTTCCTCGCACAGCTCACAGGCCATCTGCGCCCGCAGCCGCCACCGCTGAGCGCCGCCTTCCTGATCGACGACCCCAACCTGCACGGCACCCGCTACGGACACCTCGACTACGCCGAGCTGCTGCGCCACGCACGCCTGCACGGCTATCACCTCGCCGTGGCGATGGTTCCGCTCGACGCGCGCTTCGCGCACCCTCGCGCCATCCGCCTCTTCCGCGAGGGGGCAGACTGCCTCTCGCTGTGCATCCACGGCAACAACCACGACGGGCCCGAGCTGGAGCGCGTCGCTTCGCGGGCCGAGGCGATGGCGCTCACAGCCCAGGCGCTGCGCCGCACCGCGGCCTTCGAGCAGCGCACCGGTGTCGCCGTGGATCGCGTGATGGTCCCGCCCCACGAGCGGCTCAGCGAGTCCGTGGCGCGCGCGCTGCACGCCTGCGGCTTTCAGGCGCTCACGACGACACGCCCGTACCCGTGGGTGGCGGACACGCTGGAGCGCCACTGGCTCGAGCGCCCGCCCGGCGCCGGTCCGCTCGCCGCCTGGGGGCCGGTCGATGTCATCGCCGGCGGTCTGCCGGTGCTGCTGCGCGCCGACTTCCACTTCCCCCGCGAGGACCTCGCGCTGCGCGCCTTCCTCGGCCAGCCGCTGATCCTCTACGGCCACCACGACCTGCTCGCGCGGGGGCCGGACGCGCTCGCGCAGGCGGCAGGGGAGATCAACCGCCTCGGCGAGGTGCGCTGGCGCTCGCTGGGCGCCATCGCGCGCACGCATGCACGTGTGCAGGCCGCCAACCGCCCTTCCGCGGCCGCGCCGCTCGACCCCGCCGCGATCGCCGCCATCCCCCCTCCCCCGCTGCGTGTGTCGCCACTCCTGCGCCGCTTGGCCAGCGAGGGCCGCGACCGCGTGTTGGCGCTCAGGCCAGCGCGAGATCCAGCAGGCGCTCGTGGCGGGCTGCCCAGGAGTTGGTCTGCACGAACGTGAGGCGCTCGTCCTCCGCCACCGGCCCAAGGGTCAGGGCGGCGCTCACCGCGGCGGGGTAGCCGCCGCTGTCGCCCACCAGCAGCACGCGCGGGTCCACTCCGCGCAGGGGCGGCAGATCGGCGGCCACCACCGGCAGGCCGCCGGCCAGGTACTCGTACAGCTTCAGCGGGCTCATGGCTTCGGTGAGCGCGCTGCGCACGTGCGGAATCAGCCCCACGTCGGCGATGCGGATCAACCCTGTCACACCCGCGCGCGTGAGCGCCGGACGGATCTCGACGTTGGGCTCGGCGCGCAACGGGCGCAGGTGGGCGGGGTCGAGCAGTGGACCCACCAGCACGATCGTGGCCTCCGGCAGCGCCCGGGCGATGGCCACCACGCCGGGAACGTCCAGGCGCGCGTCGAGCGTCCCCACATACAGCAGAAGCGGGCGCAGCATGTCGCGCTGCCAGCCCGGCGGCGTGGGGTCGCCGATCCACTCGCTCGGTTCAAGGCCATTGGGGATCACCGCGCTCGGCCCCGTCGGCGCGAGGCGCTCGCGCAGCGTCTCGGACACCGTCACCACGCGCCGGCGGCGCACGCGCACAGCCGCGAAGCTCTCGCGGTAGGCGGGCCACCAGCGGCGGTGCGGCGGGTAGGCGGTCCAGTCGTCGAAGGCATAGAAGGTCACCGCGCGCGCCCAGCGCAGCTCGCCGAAGCCCGCCAGCAGGGGATGGGTCACGATCGCCGCCGGTTCGCGCATGCCCATGCCCGCCACGGCACGCGCGAGCGCACGATCGTAGGCGCCGGCCACACGCTGCGCCCCCCGCAGCGAGGTGGGGTCGCGGCGGCGCAGACGCACGGGCGCCAGCAGCCGCGCGTTCTCCCCCGCGGGGAACTCGGCCCGCTCGCGCCCGGGCAGCACGCCCTGCACGAGATCCCGCGCGAGCTTGATCGGCAGGCTGCGCATGTGCTCACAGACAAGCACCCTGCGCACTCGCGGATGCGTCACGAGCGCCCGCGCCAGGCGGTCCTCGGACATGAACCAGCCGCGCCGCGCCGCCGCCTGCCAGGTCATGTAGGAGAACACGAACACCACATCGCGCCCCCCCTGCTCGTCGATGCCGTGGTGCTGCGAAAGAGCGGCAACATCCAGCATGTCCGAGCAACGCCGCCCTGGCGGGGGAACTTTTGGAGGAAGGCGACCGCAAGCGCCGCCGCGTGGGGGCCGTTTGCTCCCGTGTCGTCCCACCGTCTGCTTCCGTGCCGCCGCGGTCCTTGAAAGAGGCCACGCTCAGCGGCGTCCGCTGGCTGATGCTGACGCGCTTGAGCAGCGAGGCGCTGGGGCTGGTGGCGATGGTGGCGCTCGCGCGCCTGGTGTCTCCGGCGCAGTTCGGCCATGCCGCGGTGGCGCTGATCTTCCTGCCGCTGGCCACGATCCTGACCTTCGAGGGCTTCGCCTCCGCGCTGGTGCAGCGCGAGCGGATCGAGCTCGCTCACCTGCACGCGGCGACGCTCATGAGCCTGCTCGGCGGCGTCCTCCTGTCCGCTCTGGCCCTGGGGCTCACGCCGCTGCTGTGGCATCCGCTGTTCGGCGCCGATACGGCGCGGCTGATGGGGCTGGCCTCGCCCATCTTCGCGCTGGCGGGCCTGGGGGGCGTCTCGCGCGCGCTTTTGTGGCGGCACCTGGACTTCCGCCGCATGGGTCTGATCGACACCGCCTCGCTCACCGCCGGCAACGCGCTGGCCGTGGCGCTGGCGCTGGCGGGCCTGCAGGCCCGCGCGATCGTGTGGGGGGCGCTGGGGCAGGTCGCGGTCAGATCGCTGCTGCTGCTCGTGGCGGCGCCGCCGCCCCGTCCGAGCCTGCGCCTGAGTACGCAGCTGCGCGCGCAGCGGGACATCAGCGCCTTCGGCGTGCCCGCCGCGCTGGCGGGGCTCGTGGACGTGCTGTTTCGCAACGTCGACTACGCGATCCTCGCCGCGCGCCTGCCGGCGGCGCAGACGGGCATCTATTGGCGCGCCTTCAACCTCGGCGTGGTCTACCAGGACAAGCTCAGCGGCGTGATGATGCAGCTGGCCTTCCCGGTGTACTCGCGCACCGAGAGCCATGCGCAGCTGCGCGGGCTGCACGAGCGCGCCACGCGCGTGCACGCGGCCGTGATCTTCCCGCTGCTCCTCCTGCTGATCGTGCTCGCGCCGCTGTTGATCCCGTGGCTGCTCGGCGCGCGCTGGGCGCCGGCCGTGGCGCCCACGCAGATCCTCGCGGTGGCGGGCATGGTCGCGGCGATCCTCACGGGCTACCCGCAGGTGATGCTGGCGCTGGGGCGCCCGCGCGCGCTGCTGCGCTTCAACGTGGCCATGCTGCTCGGCTATGCCGCCGTGGTGGCGCTCGCCAGCGGTCATGGCCTGACAGTCGTGGCGGTGGCGGTGACCGTCTTCTATCTGGGGATCCTCGCCGGCGTGTACCGCCTGCTGCTGCGCCGCCACCTCGGCATCTCCATCCGCGAGCTGCTCGGCGAGCTGGCCCCCGCGCTCGCGGGCTGCGTGGCGCTGGCGTGCGTGGCCACGCCGCTGCGTACGCTGCTCGCGCCGGCGCTGGGGCCCCTGCTCACGCTCGCGCTGGCGAGCACGGCCGGCCTGCTCACCTACGTGGCCACGCTGCGCGCCGTCTCGCCGGCGGCGTGGCGAGATCTCGGCCTGCTGCTCGCGCGAGTGCTGCCCGTCCCAGCGCTTGGTCGTTAGGATGATTAAGATTAATTACCTGCGGGTAAAAGATTTCCAGCATATTCCGAAAAGAAACTCCGCACAGTCGGAATTATTCTGGTCTAGCGGCATTTCTGCCGCGATCTGAGCTACTGTTTGTCGGGCGAGTCAAAGCACCGAGGCGATGGGGAAGCATGGCCACAGCGGATGCGAGTTGGATGCGTGGGAGCTCACCTTTGAAGGGCGCCCTGCTGGGCCTGCTGATGCAACACCCCGGCCACGGCTACGACCTCGCCAACCGCCTCAACCGCCGCCTCGGCCCCGCCTGGCAGATCGAGGCCAAGGGGCTGTACCCGATGCTGCAGCAGCTCGAGCGCGCGGGGCTGGTCTCCTCCGAGGAGATCGCCTGCAGCGGTCCCACGGGGCGGCGGGTTGTCTACTCCCCAACCGAGCGCGCGCCGGGCGCGCTGACGGAATGGATGGCGGCCGGCGCCAGCACCGAGCCGGTGCGCGTCGAGCTGCAGGCCAAGCTGGCGGTTGCTCGCGGCGAAGACGTGCCACGGCTGCTCACGGGGCTCGACTGCTACGAGCGGGAATGCCACGCGCTGCTCAGCGCAAGCGCCGAGGAGTTCCCGCGCCCCCATTCGCTGGGCGCGCTGGCGATGACCCTCACGCGCGCCGCTGCGCTCACCCGCCTGCGAGCCGAGCTGGACTGGGTAGTGCTGGCTCGCCGGGCGATCGCCGAGTTCGCGGCGGCGTCGCGGGAAGTGAACCGCGCGGCTCCCCGCCGCGTCGCGACGGCGCAGAGGGCGGAGAATGTGAGCCCCGCCCCTCGTGGTCGCGCGGAGAGCCCCGCCCCTCGTGGTGGCGCGCAGAGCCCCGCGCCGCGGAAGGCGCCACGAGCGGCGCCGGCTCGCGCAGCGCGATGACCATCCCCGCCACGAAGAACAGCAGATAGGGGACGTGCGGGAAGGACAGCACGTCGAACAGCGCGCTCGCCAGCGCCACCACGCCGATGCCGGCCAGGGCGGCCAGGGCCGGCGACGAGCGCCGAGGATCGGCTCCCCACCCACTCTCGCGGATCGTGCGGTGCGCCAGGCTCATCATCGCTGCCAGGATCGCCAGGTAGGCCGCCACGCCGATCGCCCCGGTGGTGATCAGCAGGCCCAGGTATTCGTTGTCCAGGATGCGGTACTTGTGCGGGTCATAGCTGGCGAAGCCCCGCCCCAGCAGCAGATGGCGCATCACATCGGGCGCCACCGCGTCGTAGCGGGCGGTGCGATCGGTCGTGCTCAGCACCCCGTTGACGTGGCCGGGCTCGAGCTGGTTCAGCACCGATCCCAGCGCCCCCGGCGAGGTGAGGTGGACCACCACCCCCAGCACCACCGCCAGCCCCATCAGCGAGCGCGCCATCGCGCGCGGGCGGTAGGCGAGCAGCAGCAGCATCGCCCCCGCTGGGGCCACCAGGCTGGTCTTGCGCGACGTCGCCACGCCCCCCGCGAGCAGCAGTCCGATCGCCAGCGAATACAGCAGCCGTCGGCGGCGGGTGGGAGAGTCGATCGCGCCCATCACCGCGAAGGGCAGCACCATCGCCAGCAGCGCCGCCAGCTCCAGGGGCTGGCTGGTGGGTCCATACACGGTCAGCCGCCCGATCGAGTCCGGCGCGTCCAGGTCGGAGGGCTTGACGATCGGCAGGAGCTTGCCCCACAGCGAGTAGAAGACGTTGTAGTGCAGCCGGTACTCGACCACCGTGGCCACCGCCACGATGCTCCCCAGCGCCACGATCAGCACGGCAAAGCGCGGCACCTCGCGCGCGCGCAGCGCCGAGGACACGACGAAGAAGAACACCAGATAGGACGCCAGCAGCGCCAGCTTCTTGAGGACCAGGCTGACCTCGTCCATGTTGGCCAGGGCGGCGCCGTCGACCCCCACGCCCACGCAGCACACCGCGAAGAAGGCCAGCGCCGCGCAGTGCACGCGCGTGAGGCGCACGCGCGGGCGCGCCGCACCGCTCAGCAAGGTCATGCTGGCCAGCCACAGCAGCACCAGCGCGATCAGCAGCGGGCGGTCGACGTTGCTGTCCAGCGGCAGGCTCACCGGCAGGTGCAGCGCGTCGAAGGGCGCCAGGAACAGCATCGCCACGAAGCCCGCCAGCGCCCACGGCAGCAGGCGCGTGGTGTGCGGCCAGTCGCCGCCGGTGGGTGCGGCTGCGACGGTGGCGGGGTGTGCGCCCCCGGTGGAGGTGCCCATGTGGGCGATGGGTGCCGCCATGTGGACAGTGGTGGATGCCGCCATGTGGGTGGACCTGGTCTCGAGGGGTGCCCGCCCCCGCCTGCGCCGCCCACGGCCACGCGCACACAGCAGCCCGCCGCCGAGCACGATCACGAGCAGAAAGACGGCCCCCATCAGCTGCCAGCGAGCGCCGCCGTCCACCAATCCGCCCACGGCCGGACCCAACGGCCTCAGCACCACGGCCTGTTCGGAGTCCAGCGGGTATGAGGCCTTGCGCGCGGCCACGTGCCTTTGCAGCACCTCCCGGGCGGCGTCCACCAGCGCCACAGCCGCGCGCGCGGTGGGAGCCTGGCCGTACAGCGTCAGCACCGGGGCGCTCCCGTCGACGTCCAGCGCCAGGCGGTAGGCGTGGTCCACCGGGATCGGGTCGGGGGGCGCGGAGGTCCTGGGCGCAAGGTTGGTGCGCCCCAGCAGCAATGTGAACGGCCCGGTGGCTGCCACCCGCGCGCCGCGCAGCCCCAGCGCCCGGCCCATTTCGGCCGTCGCCTGGTCCTCCTGCAGATACAGCGCGTAGGTGACGGCCAGCTGGCCGGCCAGGTTGGCGCGGGAGGCGCCCCGCGGCGCGGTGGTGGTCAGCTCGGATTCGCCGGCGTCCACCAGCACCTTCGCGCTGGCGGCGCCGATTTCAACGGCGCGCGGGCGCAGCGAGGTGTCATAGCCCGTCAGCCCGGCCGCGAGCGCGGCAGCCAGCAGGAGCGCAAACGCCGCCGCGAGGGCCCTCATCCCACGGCCGCGAGATCGTGCTGGGGCTCGCGATCGTGCTCGGGCCTGCGCTCATCCTCGTAAGGCGCCCCCTCGCCCTCGTCTCTGGCGGGCGGACGGCGGCGCAGGGTCTCGACGCCCACCAGCAGCAGCAGGCCGAGCAGCAGCACCCCCAGCCCCGCCACCGCCATCAGCGCCATACGCGAGCTGGAGTTGACGGTGCCCGCCTGCGCGGGGCCGAGCTGGCGGATCGTGACGCGCCGCGCGGGCCTGGTGGCGCTCTGGCGCTGAAGGGTGGCCACGAAGCGCTTCACGCCGGGGAGCGCCGCTTCGGCCAGGCGCCCCGCCAAGAGGGGAGTGGGGCCCTGCACCGAGACCGTGAGGACCGGCTCGTCGGGCTGGGCCACGAACGTCAGGCGGTAGCGCGCGCGCTCGCCCAGCAGCTGGCTGCCGCGCGCCTCCGCCGGGGTGATCACGTTGAGCGCCAGGCCGCTGCCGCCATAGGGACCCTGGGCGGTGAGCTGCCCCACGGGCACGCCCGCCGTTGCGGCGATGTCTTCGAGCACCGCCTCGCTGGCCATCACCTGCGCCAGCAGCGCCGCGCGCGTGATCAGCGGAGCGGTGTTCTGAAGCAGATCCGCCAACGCCGACTGGGGAGAGTCGACGAGGATCTGCACCGTGGCCGTGCCCGTGGGTGTGGAGCGCGCCGACTGACCCGCGCCGAATGCGGCCCCGCCGGCCAGCGCAACGATCAGGGCCACCACGAGCTTGCGCGACCACAGGATCTTGAGGATTGCGGCGAGCTCCATCTCAGGTCGATGCCTCTTCACAGCAACGATCCCCGGTGGCCAGCGCTTGCGGCGGAGGCGTGACGAACGGCGGCGCCGCGCCCCCGCTCAGCGCCCTCAGCGCCCACACGCGCCCGCGCAGCCCGTAGCGCAGCCCCAACGCCCCCAGATACAGAGTGCGGTGGGGCCCGGAGAAATACTTGCGCGCGTACTGCCTGCGCGCAAGCGCTTCCTGGGCGATCATGCGCTGCTGCACGCCCCCCTTGCCGGCGTGGTGGCGGATGATCATGCCGGGCAGATAGCGCACGCGCCAACCCGCCTGCCTGACGCGCCGGCACAGGTCGGGCTCCTCGCTGTAGAGGAAGAAGCGCTCGTCCAGCACCCCCGCGGCGAGCAGCGCCTGGCGGCGTGCGAGCAGGAAGGAGCCCACGACCCAGTCGCAATCCCCTTCGCGCGCGTACCTGGCGGGGTCGAGCACGCGCTCCCCCGCCCACGCGGGGCGCACGGGCCAGCGCTCGCAGCCCAGCGCCTCGCCAAGCGCCCGCATGACGTTGGGGAAGCGGCGGATGGTGGGCAGCAGCTCCCCATCGCTCCCCATCTGGCGCACCCCCGCCACCCCCACCTCGGGCTGGGCGTCGAGCGTGGCCACCACATCGGCGAAGGTGCCCCACAGGATCTCGGTGTCGGGGTTGAGCAGCAGCACGTAGCGCGCGTGTGTGCGCTCCAGACCGCGGTTGTTGCCGTAGGCGAAGCCGAGGTTGGGCGAGGCCACGAGCCGCGCGGCGGGGAACCGGGTGGATACCAGCGCCCGCGTGCCATCCGTGCTGGCGTTGTCCACCACGATCACCTCCAGCTCGATCGCGCCCGCGTGCGCGTAGACACTCGAGAGGCAGGCCGGCAGCCAGCGGGCGTCGTTGGCGGAGACGACGACGACGGCTAGGTCCACCGTGAAGGAACGGGCCTCTTCGCGCGTTGCTTGCGCATGGACGCCACGCCCCGGCCCACGCCCCTGCCCACACCCCAGCCCGCGTCCCGACCCGCACCTCAGCCCAGGCCCCTGCCCACACCGCAGCCAGCGTCCCGACCCGCACCCCAGCCCGCACCCCTGCCCACACCCCAGCCCGCGTCCCGACTCGCACCCCAGCCCGCACCCCATCCGCAGGTCCTGATCATCTCGCCGGTGCGCAACGAGGGCGCGCACATCGCGCGCGTCGCCCGCGCCGTGGCGGCGCAGCAGTCGCCTCCCATGCGCTGGGTGGTCATCGACGATCGCTCAAGCGACGACACCTTCGCGCAGCTGTGCGCCCTGCGCGAGGAGCTGCCATTCCTGACGCTCCTGCGCGGCCCCGCCCAGGCGCAGGGTGCACGCGATCGTCTGGCGCGCGCCGTTGAGGCTCGCAACTTCAACCTCGCGCTGGCCCACGCGGCCGCGGACGTGTCGAGCCATGCCATCGATGAGACACCCACCGGCCACCCCTGGCCGCCTCCGGGCGGCCCTCTCCCTCCCCTCTGCACCCACGTGATGAAGCTCGATGGCGACGTCGAGCTGCCGCCCGATTACCTGCGGCTGCTGCTCGAGCGCTTCGCCGCCGACCCACGCCTGGGAGTGGCAAGCGGCGTGCTGGTGGAGCCGGCGCTCGACGGGAGGCTGCGCCCGGTGGGCGTCCCCCGCCATCACGTGCACGGCGCGCTGAAGTGCTGGACGCGCGCGTGCTTCACTGCGATCGGCGGCATCGAGGAGCGCCTGGGGTGGGACACCGCCGACGAGGTCTACGCGCGCATGCGCGGTTTCGACACTCGCAGCTTCACCGATCTGGTGTGCGTTCACCACCGCCAGCACGGCAGCGCCGATGGGGTGCTGCGCGGGCACGCCCGCCACGGAGAGTGCGCCTACATCGTGCACTACAGCCTGCCGTGGGTGACGTTGCGCGCGTTCAAGGTCGGGCTTCGCCGCCGTCCGCTGGGCCTGGCCGGCGTGGCCTTCCTGCTCGGCTACCTGCGCGCCGCCGTGCGGCGGGTCGCGCGCATACCCGATCCCGCCTTCCGCTCCTTCACGCGCCGCGAGCTGCGCGAGCGGCTGCTGCGGGCGCTCGTTCCCGGAATGGCGCGATGAGCCGCCGCCCGCTGCGCGGGGCGCAGAGATGAGCTGCCGCCCGCTGCGCGTGGCGATGATTCACCTCTCCGACTTCGCCCTGGACTCGCGCGTGCAGCGCCAGGCGTACGCGCTGGCCGAGCGCGGCGACGAGGTTCACCTGGTGTGCCTCGGCGAGCCGGGGCACCTGCGCGTGGGCGCGGGCTCGATCCACGTTCACCCCCTCGCCACGCGCAAGCCCGCGGGCGGCGCCGGCGCCTACGTGCGCTCCTACGCGAGCTTCCTCGCCCGCGCCCTGGCCCGTGTCACCATGCTCGACCTGCGCCACCGCTTCGACGTCGTGGAGGCCCACAACATGCCCGACCTCCTGGTGGCCGCCGCGCTCGTTCCGCGCCTGCGCGGCACCCCTTTGGTGCTCGACATACACGACACCTTCCCCGAGCTCTTCGCCACGAAGTTCTCCAGTCCCCGGAGCGGACTGCTCGTGCGCTTGTTGGGATGGGAGGAGTGGGGCTGCGCGGCTGTGTCATCGCGCGTGATCGTCGTCACCGAGCAGGCGCGCAAGCGGCTGGGCGCGCGCGGCGTGGGCGTCGGCAAGACCACGGTTGTCATGAACTCCCCCGACGAGCGCGTGTTCGGCCCGCCGCGCCCACCCGTGCGCTGGCCCGTGCGCGAATCCTCGCCATTGCGCGTCCTCTACCACGGCGGCCTGGCTGCGCGCTTCGGCGTGGAGACGCTGATCCGCGCGATGGGCCTTTTGGGCACGGAGCTGGGCGGGAGCGTCCCCGCGATGCAGCTGCGCGTGTGCGGCTCGGGCGCGGAGCGCGATCACCTGGATGCGCTCGCCCGCGAAGTGGCGCCCGGGCGCGTGGATGTGGCGCCCGAGCCGATCCCCTTCGCGCTCATCCCACGTGAGCTGGAGCGCGCGCACATCGGCGTGGTGCCCACCCTGCACGACTCCTTCACCGAGCTGCTCCTGCCGGTGAAGCTGCTGGAGTACGTGCACGTGGGCCTGCCCGTGGTGGCCTCGCGGCTGCCATGCATATGCGATCACTTCCGCGACGGCGAGGACCTGCGCATGTTCACACCCGGCGATCCTCACGAGCTGGCCGCCGCCCTGCGCGAGCTCAGCCTCGACCCTGCAGCCGCGCGCGAGCGCGCTCTGCGCGCCACCCGCCGTCTGCGGCCGATCGCGTGGGAGCGCCAGCGTGAGCGCTATCTGGCGCTGATGAACGAGCTCGTGCCAGCGCCTGCGCCGCGACGCGCTCGTGCCAGCGCCTGCGCCGCGACGCGCTCGGCCAGTTCCACTATCGACTCCCCGTTGAGCAGCCGCGGGTAGACCTGGCCGGCGCAGGCCAACCCCAGGCCCGCCACGTCTGGCCACAGCGGCGCCGTGCGGGGGTGGTGCCCGAGCGCGTGCACCGGCTCCACCAATGGCGCGCGCTGCACCGTCCAGGCCACCACGTCGTCGTGGGTGAAGCCCGGCGCCAGGCGCGCCAGCATCGCCGTGAAGCGCCTGTAGATCGACTCGTCGTCCTCGCTGAGCTCCGGGGCGTCGGGGTCGCAGTACTTCGGCAGGTAGGCCAGCCGCAGGCCATCGGTGTGCGCGGTGCCGACCACGTGCGAGGTCTCGACCACCGTGGTGATCGGGGTGGGGTCGCAGATGTTCACCGAGTAATACGGCAGCAGCGAGCGGCGCAGCTTGAGCACCAGGCACACCACGCCGAGGTGGCGGCTGGGATAGGCATCGAGCAGGTGCTGCAGCGGCGGCGGCAGCAGGCGGCGCAGCGCGGGGGGCTGGAGGGTGGGAATCGTCAGGTCGAAGCGCTCCTCGGCGCCGTCCACGCGCACGCCCGCGACACGCGCGCGCCCGGGCGCGCCGCCATCGCCATTCACAACCCGCCCGCCGCCGCCCGCGCCACCGCCCTCGTCCGCGCCACCGCCCTCCTCCATTTCCTCCAGCACCAGCCCTTCCACGCCCGCACCCAGGCGGATCTGCACGCCCAGCTCGCGCGCCCTGCGCGCGGCCGCCAGCACCAGGCGTTCATGGCCGCCGCCGGCGATGGCCCCCATGCGCTCGCCCCCGCCCCCGCCCCCGCTCCCGCCGCGTACGCTGCGCGCGCTGCGCATGCGGTTGGTGCGCGCCCACAGGTAGGTGGCCGGCAGCTCCGCGTGGCGCCCATCGAAGCGCGAGTCCAGCAGAGGGCGCCAGATGCGCTCCACGGTCGCCTCTCCGCAGTGGCGTGTGAGCCACTTTTCGAGCGGCACATCCTCAAGCGCCGCGTGGTCCCTGCGCAGCTGGCACTGCAACACGAACCACGCCAGGCGCGCCCGCCCCGCCGGCGAGAGAGCAGGGAAGCGCAGGAAGTCGCCCACGCCGTTGAAGGGGTGCATCTCGCCATCCACGAAAAAGCCCACGCCCACAGGCGTGAAGTGCAGCTCTGCTCCCAACCCCAGCTCCTGTGCGAGAGCGATCATGCGCTCGTCCGAGGGCACGATCACGTGGTAGAAGCGATCCACGCGGTGGCCCTCGAAGTCCATCGACCCCGCCAGCCCGCCGGGGGTGGGCGCCCGCTCCAGCAGCGTCACCCTCGCGCCGCCCTGCGCCAGGCGCAGGGCCAGAACGGTGCCGAGGATGCCTGCGCCGACGATGCCGATACGCGGCGCCGGTTTCACACCTTCAGGCGCGGCGGGCCGCACACCCTCCCCGCCCAACATCCTCACTCTTCCCCGCCCAGCGGGGAGATCGGCGGCGGCTGGATGCGCCCCACCAGGTGCGCGGCCATCAGGCGGCCGTAGGCCAGCACCGTGGGCCGCAGGCTCATCTTCGAGGCGCCCAGGCGCCGCGACCAGTCGTTGACGGTGGGCACCTCCGCGACGCTGGCCCCCGCGTTGTAGAGCTTCAAGAGCAGCTCCACGTTGGCGGCGAAGCCCGGCTCGCGCACGAGCAGATAGCCGTAGGTCTCCGCCGCCCGGCGCAGCGTGCCGGCGCGGTAGACCCGATACAGGGAGGACAGGGTGTGGATGTCGCGCAGGCCTCCGGCCAGACGAAAGGCATTGGACACCGAGCGGGAGGCCGCCAGCCGCCAGGGCGCAACCCCCACGATGCGCCCTCCCGGCGCATACACCGAGGCCAGCACCACGTCGTGGCCCTGCGCGAACAGCTCCAGCATGCGCGGGAGGTCGTTCAGGTCGGAGGTGTTGTCGGCCTCCAGCGTGACCACGGCGTCACCGTCGGAGGACTCCCCCAGCGCGGCGCGCAGACCGGAGTTGATGGCGGTGCCGAGGCCGCGGTTGACACGATGGCGCACGATCGCCAGGTGCAGACCGTCCGCGTGCGCGGCGATCTCCTGCGCGGTGCCATCGCTGGAGCCGTCGTCGACGAAGATCACGCGCGCGCCCAGCTCATTCGCCACCGGGCCGAGATCGGAGAGCAGACGCGGGATGTTCTCGCGCTCGTTGTAGGCGGGTATGACGAAGCGGATCACGGGGCGCCCCCGCGGCGAAGGGCGCACCTCCCGGCGATCGTGCCGCGGAGCACGAGCTGGGGACACCTCCCGGCAGTCGTGCCGCGGGGCGCGAGATGGGGGCACCTCCCGGCGGTCCTACCGCGGGGTGTGAGATGGGGACAGGTCATGCGGCGACTGTAACGGGGGGCGTCGCGGGCAGATCGTCGACCCGTCGCAGCGGCGTGTCGAGCAGCGTGACCGGGCGTTCGTGGGCGGCGGAGTCGCGCACCGCGAGCGCGGCGGCCAGCGCGCGGCAGCCCTCCTGCGCGCTCACCGGCTCGGGCGTGTCCTCCAGGACGCAGCGCGCGAACGCCTCCAGCTCGGCCTGCAGCGGCTCCACGCGCCGCAGCGCAAAGCGCACGGCCGCGCCCTCGGCGTCGCCGCGGATGCGCGCCAGATCGCTCCAGCCGCTGGGCGCCCCGCTGGACTCCGTCAGCCACACGTCCTGCGTCAGGTAGGAGGCGCTCAGCATCCCCCCCTCGCCGATGACGCTCAGCTCGCGGCGCTTCTCCGGCGTGAGCCAGTTGACATCGAGCAGCCCCCACGGCCCGGCGTCGCCGAAGCGCAGGAGGCAGGCGATCATGTCCTCCTGGGAGGGGTGCACGCAGCGGCTGCCCTGGGCGTAGATGGAGGTGATGTCGAGCCCCAGGACGAACTGCATGATGTCGAGGTCGTGCGTGGCCAGGTCGATCGCCACGCCGGTGTCGCGCACGCGCGCCGGCAGCGGCCCCACGCGCGTGGCGTGCGCGCGAAACACGCGCCCGATGGCGCCGCGCGCGATCAGCTCGGCGAGCTTGCCCACGGCGGGGTTGAAGCGCTCGACGTGGCCCACCATCAGCTTCACGCCCGCGCGGTGCGCGGCCGAGGCCATGCGCAGGCCGTCCTCGAGGGCGGTGGCGATGGGCTTCTCCACGAGCACGTGCCGGTGAGCGGCGATGGCGTCGAGCGCGATCTGCGCGTGGCTGGCGGAGGGAGCGCAGATGCACACCGCATCCACGTCCGCGCGCTCGAGGAGGCGGCGGTGATCGGAGTACCAGTCGATGGGGCGCCGCCCGATGCGCCTGCGCGCCGCGATCTCGTCGGGGTCGGCCACGGCCACGAGGCGCGCCTGCTCGATGCGCTCCCAGCTCTCCATGTGCAAGGCGCCCATGCGCCCCGCGCCGATGAGGCCGATGCCGAGGGTGCTCATGCGGCGACCTCGCGTGAAGGGGAGGGTGAGGGTGAGGGGTCGGGGTCCGCCCGGAGGCGGGTGGGTGGTGATCCGATCCCCGGTGGGTGTGCGGCCGAGCGGTCGTGGCGACCCGTGGGGGTCGACGTGCCCACGCGGTCGACGAAGTCCGCGACGATGGCGGCGATGCGAGGCGCCGCATGGCCATCGCCGAAGATCGGCGGGCGCTCCGTAGGCAGCGGACGCGCCACAGCCTCCGCGAAGGCATCGCCATCGACGCCCACGAGCGCATTCCAACCCGTCTCCACGGTGTCCATCCACTCGGTCTCCTCGCGCAGCGTCACGCAGGGAACGCCCCACATGTATGCCTCGCGCTGCACCCCCCCGGAGTCGGTGGCGATCGCGTTCGCGCCGCGCTCCAGCGCGAGCATGCGCGAATAGGACACGGGCGCCAGGGGCCTGATCCAGGGCGAGACCTCCAGGTCCCACTCGGCGATGCGCGCGCGCGTGCGCGGGTGCAGGGGCATGAGCACCGGCCAGGGCGAGCGCGCGAGGCACTCAAGCACCGCCCCCAGCCGCTCGGGATGGTCGGTGTTGTAGTTGCGATGCACCGTCGCCAGGAGGTAGTCGCCGCCGGCCGGCCGCACGCGCCCCCGCCAGCGCTCCAGGGTGTCGCAGAGGGGATCGCCGGTGACGTGGATCTCCCCCGAGACCCCCTCCTCGAGCAGGTTGCGCCGCGCCCCTGCGGTGGGCGCCAGCAACAGCTGCGCGAGGCGATCGGTCTGCACGCGGTTGTGCTCCTCGGGCATGTCCGCGCGGTGGGAGCGCAGGCCCGCCTCGATGTGCACCAGCGGCACGCCCGCGGCCGCCGCCGCGCGGGCTCCCGAGAGCGTTGCGTTGGTGTCGCCACGCACCACCACCGCAGCAGGCCGCTCGAGCTCGATCACCTCCGCCAGGCGCCTGTGCGCGATCCCCAGCTGCTGCGCGCGCGAGCGCGAGCCCACGCCGAGGTTGTAATGGGGCCGGGGCAGACCCGTATCCGCGATCTGCCCCTCGGACATGGGCGCGTCGTAGTGCTGCCCGGTGTGCACCAGGATCTCCTGCGCCACCTCGGCCAGCGCGGCGGAGACGGGAGCCGCCTGGATGATCTCCGGGCGCGCGCCGATCACGGACAGCACGCGGGGACGCCGCCCGCGGGCGCATGCGTCCTGCTCGCCGATGCCGGCCACGGTGGCCCTCATGCCGCCGCCCTCTCCGCCAGCGGTGCGAGCGCCATCGGCGTGCCGCCCTCGCGCAGCGAGGCCTCGGCCACCTCCACCACAGCGACGATCTCAAGACCCAGCGCGAGGCTTGAGCGGGGTTTCCCGCCCGTGCGAATCGCGCGCGCGAAGTCCTCCAGCTCCAGGCGCAGCGGCTCCTGGGGCTCGATGCGCGGGATCACCACGTCGCCGGTGCGATAGATCAGCTGGTGCTCGCCGAAGTTGGCGGGCTCCGGCGGCAGCACATCCATGCCGCGGTCGTAGATGCGCACCGGTTCGTCGCTGGCGGTGTCGTCGTAGACGACCATGCGCTGGCTGCCCACCACGATCATCTGGCGCACCTTGCGCGGCGCCAGCCAGGAGATCTGCACGTTGGCCGTCGATCCTCCCGCGAAGGTGAGCGTGAGAAAGGCCGTCTCGGGCACGCCCTCGCGCAGCACGCTGGAGCCCGAGGCGGCGACCTCGACGACGGGCTGCCCCAGCCAGTGCAGCAGGATCGAGAGATCGTGCGGGGCCAGGTCGCAGAGCACCCCGCCGGCGTGATACTTGCCGAGGTTCATGCGCGAGGAGGTGATGAAGTGCACATCCCCCACGATCCCGCCCTGGATCAGCTCGCGCACCGCGTTCACGGCGGGGCTGTAGACGAAGGTGTGCCCGGGCATCAATACGCGCTCGGCTGCCCGCGCGATGGCCGCCAGCTCGTGCGCCTGCTCGAGGCACGTGGCCAATGGCTTCTCCACGAGCACGTGGCGCCCCGCCTCCAGCGCCCGCCGCGCGAGCGCATGGTGGGTCTGCGGCGGCGTGGCCAGCACGATGGCCTCGATCTCGGGGTCCCCCAGCAGCTCATCCAGCTCGCGCAGGGCGCCGGCCTCGGGGTGGCGCTGCGCGAACACCGCAAGCCGCGCGGGGTCGGAGTCGCACAGGGCGCGCAGCTCCAGATCCGGGCACTCGGCGATGTTGCGCGCGAGGTTGGGGCCCCAGTAGCCATAGCCGACGACCGCGGTGCCAACCGGGGGGGCGCCGCGGCGCGCAGAGCCGGCGATCGAGGCGCTGCCGTTGGCGCTCCACTCGACGGCCACAGCTCAGGCCACCCCCTGGCGGGCCAGCACCACCGGCAGTGTCTTGGCGAGAATGCGCAGATCCAACAGCAGCGACGCGCGCTGCGCGTACTCGATGTCGAAGCGCACCATCTCCTCGTAGCTGCGCTCGTTGCGCCCCGACACCTGCCACAGTCCCGTCAACCCCGGCTTGACGGCGAAGCGCGCCAAGTAGCGCTCGGGATAGCGCTCGACCTCGTAGGGAATCACGGGCCGCGGTCCCACCAGCGCCATCTCCCCGCGCAGCACATTGATCAGCTGCGGCAGCTCATCCAGGCTCCAGGCGCGCAGGAAGCGCCCCACGCGCGTGATGCGCTCGTCGACGGAGAGCTTGTAGAGCTGCCCGCGCTCGGCGCCCTCGGGCCGGTCGATCAGCGAGTGCACATACTCGCGGTGCGGCGCCGCATCCGCTCCGTGGCGCATGGTGCGGAACTTCAAGACCGTGAACGGCCTGAGCCCCCTTCCCAGGCGGCGCTGGCGGAAGATGATCGGCCCGGGCGACTCCGCGCGGATCGCCAGCGCGATCGCGGCCAGAAGGGGCGAAAGCACCAGCAGCGTCGCCGCTGCGAGGGTGATGTCAAGCACGCGGCGAGCTGTCCTCTGAGCGGTCACTGATCGATCAACGTGAACTGCGCTGCTGCTCTTCCGCGAAGCTCAGCACGGCCGCGGCGACGCGCCGCAGCTCCCCTTCTGTCATGCCGGGGAAGAGGGGCAAAGAGCAGATGCGCCCCGCCAGGCGCTCGCACACGGGCAGGCTTCCGGGGCCAAGGCCCAGGTGCGCATAGGCCTCGGTGCGGTGAATCGGCGTGGGGTAGTGCACGGCCGAGGAGACGCCCCATTCAGCGAGGTGCTCGCGCAGCGCATCGCGCTCGGTGCAGCGCACCACGAAGAGGTGGTGCACGTGATCGGCATCGGCGCAGGGAGGGGCGGGGAGCTCGATAGCCGGTCCCAGCAGCTCGCGCAGCGCCCTTGCCAGCTCCCGCCGCTGCGCGTTCCAGCCATCCAGGCGCCCCAGCTTGCGCCGCAGCACCGCCGCCTGCAGCGCATCCAGACGCGCCGTGGCGCCGATGACGCGGTGCCGGTGGCGTGGGCGCTCGCCGTGACTGCGCAGCAGCGCCACGCGCTCGGCCAGCTCGGGATCCGATGTCACAACGGCCCCGCCGTCGCCCCATCCGCCGAGGTTCTTCGTGGGGTAGAAGCTGAAGCAGCCGAGGGTTCCCAACGTCCCCACGCGCCGCCCGCGATAGCGCGCGCCGTGCGCCTGGCAGGCGTCCTCCACCACGTGCACCCCCATCTCCGCCGCGAGCGCCAGAATCGGATCCATATCGACGGTGGCGCCGTACAGGTGCACCGGTATCACGCAGCGCACCCCTGGCCCCAGGGCTGCGGCCACGATGTCCGCTCGCAGGAGATGTGAATCGGGATCGACGTCCACCAGCCGCGGCGTGGCGCCCACCGCGCTCACAGCCTCGGCCGTGGCAATGAAGGAGTTCGCCGGCACGATCACCTCGTCGCCCGGCCCGATCGCCAGCGCCCGCAATGCCAATGCCAGCGCCTCCGTGCCCGAACCCACCCCCACCGCGCACGGCGCTTCACAGTAATTGGCGAAGTCGCGCTCGAATTCCTCGACGGGGGCGCCGAGTGTGAAGGCCCCCCTTCGCGCCACCTCCTCCACGCTGGCCAACAGTTCCTGGAGCAGGCCCGGGTCGGCGTCATCGAGACGGACAAATGGAACTGTCCCATTGAACGCCTCGCTGGACGCGCCCTCTTTCTCACTCACCTCCATCACCGGCGGCACAGTCAACTCACCACAAACCGGCCAACACAGGACCCCCCTTGGGGTCCCCCTTTAAAAACAGAAAAACCCTGCCTCATCGCCGCCGCTACGCGCGGGCCGTCGCGGGCGCCGATTCCAGGCGCCGCAGCTCCTGCTGCAACGCGCGCCGTCCACGGTGGTGAAGCCCGTGGATGGAGCTCTCCGAGCGACCCATCCGGGTAGCGATCTCCGGCGGGGTCAACCCCACGAGATGGCGCATCAGGATCACCTCGCGCTGCTCATAGGGCAGCGCCACGAGCGCCGTGCGCAGGCTGCGCGCGCGGTGCAGCGCGGTGTCATCGGCCTGGCGATCGGCCCCGAAGACCTCCTCCGCGGGGATCGGCCGGCGCCGGCGCAGATGATCCAGCGCCACGTTGCGCGCCAGCCGCAGGAGCCACCCCGAGAAGGGCACCCCCCGATCGTCATACTTGACGATCGCCGTTATGAGCTTCAGGAAAACGTGCTGCGTGAGGTCTTCGGCCTCCTTGTCGTCCCTCACGATGCTCCTTATATATCCATATACATTGCCCGCGTAGCGCTCATACAACAGCCGCAGAGCGTCCCTGTCCCCCCGCTTGCAGCGCGCGATGGCGCGTTGCACCTCGCGTGCTTCCTGCGGCGTCTCATCGAGCGTCGAACGCGGACTCGGACCCATGTGGCAGGCGATACTCCGCGAGGGAGCCGCTCACCGCAATCCGCCGAAGGTCCCTATCTGCGTTCAGCTATGTGAACGGCCCCATCACCCGTCTGGGGGGTCGGCACCCTCGCGGGCCCCCGCGCACGCCGGGCGCTACCGGTCGCTGTGAGGGCGGCTCCCGCCCGCTCGCCGAGGCCTGTCCTTGGCCTCGAGGCTGTGCAGGCGGTCCTTCAGCCTGCCGTTCTCGATGCGCAGCCTGGCCGCCTCGCGGCGCGCCGTGGCCAGTTCCTGGCCTAGGGCCGGAAGCACCAGGCGCAGACGGGCCAGGCGATCGAGGATGTCCGCTGTGTGCGGTGCTCTCCCTGGAACGCGGGGGGCGCCCCTGGAGCTTGGAGTGGTCTGTCCGATCGCCTGGCTCATATCGATGCCTGCCCCGCCATCTTCCCGCGCGAGGATGGGGTCAAACATCCCGGGATATCCGCGCATACCGCCGCGGGTTTCCCACAGTCCCCTCAGGCGGGCGTGTCGCGTCCGGCGGACGTGGCGACTCAGGCGGGTGTGTCGGCGCTGATGAGGCCGCGTTTGAGCGCGTAGCCCACCAGCTCCGCGCGCGAGCTCAGCCTGAGCTTCTGCTGTATGTGCGCGCGATGGGTCTCGACCGTGCGCACCGAAAGGAACAGCTGCTGGGCGATCTCCGCGTTGGTGTGGCCCAGGGCGATCAGGCGCAAGACGTCCACCTCGCGCTCGGACAGATCGTCGGGCGGGCCGGGGGGCGGCTCGGAGGCCAGCCTCGCGCCCAGGCGCGGGTTCAGATAGCTCTCCCCCGTGGCGGCTCTGCGCACCGCCTCCACCAGCTCTTCGTCGGCGGCCTCCTTGAGCACATACCCGAGCGCTCCCGCCCCCAGCGCATGGCGGGCAAAGGCCGGTTCCTGCTGCATCGTCAACACCACGATCTGCGTGTCCGGCGACTCCTCGCGGATCACAGGGATGGCCTCAAGACTCGAGCCGCCGGGCATGTTCAGATCGAGCACGAGCACCCTGGGGTGGTGGCCGCGCACGTAGCGCCTGGCGCTGTCCACGTCTCCCGCCTCGGCCACGACCTCGAGACCGGGTTCGCTGTCGAGCAGCATGCGCAGACCGCTGCGCACCACGGCGTGGTCATCGGCCAGAACGATCCGGATGGGACTGTCGGTCGAGCCCTCCTGCGCCTCGACGGCGCCTGCTTGCGCTGCCTCCTGCTCGCTCACTGCACATGACGGTAGCGCTTGCCGGAGGACTTTGCGTGCAGGAAGGCACGCGCAACTCGGCGTGCGCCCACGGATGCAGTCGTGAACTGTGAGGATCCGTGCCCAGCGATCGCTGAAAAATCGACAACTTCCGCTTAATGGATCCCGGGAGGAGGCCCCGGGCAGGCGGATAGGGCATCATGAGCTGCTGCGGGACGCTAATTCATATTTTTAAAGGGAGATGGCCGCGCATGGTGAGCCGGGGCGACGAGCTGGAAATGAAAGCGTAGGTCGATCGTGCGCGTATTGGTTGTCAATTCGGGCTCGAGCACGCTGAAGCTGACGCTGCTCAGCGGCGAGGACACCGTGCTGGGTCAGCGCGCATTGGAGACGGGCCAGCGAGAGCTGGGGACTCCCCGCGGCAAGGCCAAGGAGCGGGCTCTGGAGGCGGCGCTGGAAACAGCGCTGCTGAGCGATCTCGGGGGCGCGCAGGCGGTGGGGCACCGCATCGTGCACGGCGGCCGGCGCTTTCATGGGGCGGTGCGGATCGATGCCGGGGTGCGCCGCGCGCTGGGCGAGCTGACGGAGCTGGCCCCCCTGCACCAGCCAAGCGGACTGCGCGCGCTGGCGTCGATCGGCGAAGCGCTGCCGGAGCTGCCCGCAGTGGCCTGCTTCGACACCGCCTTCCACGCCACGATGCCCCCGGCGGCGGCCACCTACGCACTGCCGCAGCGCTGGCGCGAGCGCTGGGGGGTGCACCGCTACGGCTTTCACGGGCTCTCGCACGCCTGGGTGGCGCGCCGCGCGCCGCAGCTGCTGGGGCTGAGCACGGCTGGGAAGCACGCGAGCACCGAGCCGCGCGGCCATCGCCGCGAGGAGCGAGACGACGACTTGCGCATCGTCAGCTGCCACCTCGGCGCGGGCTCCTCCGTGTGCGCCATCCACGGCGGACGCTCGCTGGACACCACGATGGGCTTCACTCCGCTCGATGGCCTGGTGATGGCCACCCGCTCGGGCGGCCTGGACCCGGCGCTGGTGCTGTGGCTGCTGGAGCGCCCCGGGATCGACCGGAGCGGGCTGGAGAAGACGCTGGAGCACGGCTCGGGTCTGCTGGCGCTGGGAGGCAGCGAGGACATGCGCGTACTGCTGGAGCGCGCCGGCGAAGACGACGCGGACGCCGGCTTGGCGCTGGACGTCTATATCCACCGCCTGCGCGGTGGCATCGCCACGATGGCGGCCGCGCTCGATGGCCTCGACGTGCTGGTGTTCACCGGCGGCATCGGGCAGAGCTCCCCGGCGATCCGGAGCATGGCCGGCGCGGGCCTGGGCTTCCTGGGGGTGGCCATCGACGAGGAACGCAACCGGCAGGGAGCGGGCGACCGCGACATCTCCGCCGACGGCGCCCTGGTGAGCACGCTGGCGATCGATGCCAGGGAGGACCTGGAGATAGCCCGCCAGGTGCGCGCCGTACTGCAGAGCGAGGACTGAGCGCCCCGTTCCGCGCAGGGCCCCGTTCCGCGCGGGACCCGCCTCCGAACAGCCGTCGGGCCCTCCTTACGCATTTCATACCCGCGCCCTCCCCGCCGCCCACCCGGGGGGTCGAGCTTATGGGGGACAAGTTCCCCAAGCAAAGGATGAAATGCCATGAAGAGAAGGACCTCAAAGCGACTGCTGGCCTCCCTCGCGGTGGTTGGCGCAACGGCGGCGGTGGCCGGACTCGGCACCTTCGCCACCTTCACCAGCTCCACCTCGGCCAGCCACACGATCGCCTCGGGCACCGTCTCGATCGCCCTGGGCGCCACCGGATCGGCCAACCGCCTCAACGTGGGCGCCTCCAATCTGGTGCCCGGCGACACCGTGCAGCGCTCCGCGGACCTCATCAACAACGGCGGCGCAAGCGCGGACAACCTGAGCTCGATCGTACTCACAACGACCGCCTCGCCGAGCTCGCTGCTGGACACCGAAACCACCAATGGCCTGCAGATGACGATCGACAAGTGCTCAGTCGCATGGACGGAGTCGGCCTCGCCCTACACCTACACCTGCGGCGGCACCACCACCTCGGTGCTCACCTCGCGGGCGGTCATCGGGTCCAACATCGCCCTCTCCAACCTGTCCTCGCTGACGACCGGCTCGACCGATCATCTGCGCGTGACGCTCACGCTGCCGACGGCGGCGCCGAATGCCATGCAGGGACTGACCTCGACCATCTCCTACAACTTCGTCGGCACGCAGCGCGTGGCCGGCGCCAAGTAGGAGCCACAAGCTCATGGCCGCGACGCTGGACACGCATGCAGGGGTGCGTCGGCGAGACGAAGGCCATGACCCTGCCCAGGCGCGGACGGGAGCAAAGACCGTCCGCGCCGGGTGGGTTTTATTGCAGCGCACAGTGCTGGCGCTGGCAGTGGTGCTGTTCGTGGCCCTCGCGGTGCTGCCGCGGCTCGGTCTGTACCGGCCGGTGACGGTGCTCTCGGGCAGCATGAGGCCCACCTTCTCCCCCGGCGATGAGATCGTCGTGCGCCCCGAGCCCGTGAGCGCCGTGCGCGTGGGCCAGGTGATCTCCTACCAGGTGCCCACGGACGCGCACCAGGTCGAGACCCACCGCGTCATCCGCATCCTCCAGGGCGGCGCGCACCCCGTGGTGCAGACCCAGGGCGACGCCAACAACTGGCCCGACCCCTGGAAGGCGAAGCTGGAAGGCAACACCGCGTGGAGACTCACCGCGGTCGTGCCCCACCTCGGCTACCTCATCAACTTCCTGCGCGGCCCCATGCTGCGTGTGGCCACCATCGTCATCGCCCCCCTGGCGCTGGCGCTGCTGCTTCTGCTCGAGATCTGGGGGGTGCGCGAGATCGAGTCCCCACCCACCCGGAGCGCATCCCCCAAAACCGGTGAAGGTCTGCCCTTCGTGATTGGACGCCCGTGATCGCCACCTTTCGCCTCCGCTTGGGCGTCCTCATCGGCGCCGTAGTGCTGATGCTGGTGCTCGCCCCGCTCGCCGGCGCGGTCTTCAGCGCGCTCAAGACAGCTGGTCCCATGACCCTCGTCGCAGGCACGCTCGGGGCCTCCGGCACCCCCAGCGCCGGTCAGGTCAACTGCCGCACCAACAAGTCTCCCGAAATCAAGCTGGAATGGACAGCCAGCAGCTCGAGCTATGCCACCTCGTATGCGATCGAACGCCGCACGGGCTCCAGCGGCTCCTATGAAGCCGTGGCCGGCGTGGCCACCTCGCAGACCTCCTACACGGACAAGAGCAGCACGCTGGAAGAGTCCACCACCTACGACTACCGCATCGCGACGATCTACCACTCCTGGAGCGCCGCCTCGGGCGCGGTCTCGGTGAAGACGCTCAGCAAGTTCTGCGCATAGGCCGATTCACGACGGCCGCTGGTAGCGGTAGCCGAAGCCCCTTACGGTCTCGATCGGAGTCGTCTCGGGGGCCTGCGGGTCGAGCTTGCGGCGCAGATAGCCCACATACAGCTTCACCTGTCCGCTGTCCACGCCGTAGGTGTCGCCCCACACCAGCTCCAGGAGCTGATCGCGGCTGAGCACCTGCTTGGGGTGGCGCACGAAGGCTGCCAGCAGCTTGAACTCCTGCGGTGTGAGGCGCACGCTCTGGCCGCCGTAGCTCACGGCGCGCTGGGCGAAGTCGATCGTCACGAGGGTGTCCGCGTAGGTCTGCTGCTCCTCCGTGCGAGGACCGGCGCGGCGCAGCAGCGCGTGCACGCGGGCGGCCAGCTCCTGGGTGCCGAAGGGCTTGATCACATAGTCGTCGGCGCCGCCATTCAGACCGCGCACGCGCTCCAGCTCGCCCTCGCTGGCGGTGAGCATCAGCACGGGCACGTCGCTGAGATCGCGGATGCGCTCCAGGGTCGCCCACCCGTCCAGCTCGGGCATGCTCACGTCGAGGATCACCAGGTCGGGGGGCTTGGCGTACAGCTCGCGCAATCCCGCCCGCCCGTCCTGCGCCTCGCTCACCTCGTGGCCGGCGCGCTCCAGCACGCCGCGCAATTGATCGCGTGCGACCTCGTCGTCGTCCACCACAAGCACGCGCGAGCGGCTCATACCGGTCTCCGGTCACCTGCGGTCGGGCTCATACCCACCTCCCACACGGCGCCGAGCGGCTCATACCGGTCTCCCACCGTGCGCCGCCTGAAACCCATCCGGCGCCGTCGAGCATCGCCCTATGACAACAATAAAAATCCTCATATCAGAGACAGACATGGAAGTGCGCAAGCTGCTGGAGCGGATGGTGCGAGAGCTCGGCCACGAGCCGATTCTGGCGCGAGTGCCCGCTCCCGAGACCTTCCACGGCATCGACGTGTACATCGTCGAGATCGACGCCGAAGGCTCGCTCGGGCAGGTGCTCGCGCAGGCGGCCTCGCAGAGAGAGCCGTCCCTGCCGATCGTCGGCATCGGCGACGCGCCGCCACCGGCGCAGGAACTGGCGCTGCTGGAGATCGAGCTGGCGGCCTGGCTGACCAAGCCGTTCACGCTGGCGCAGTTGCGTGAGGCCATCGAGCGCGCCCTGGCTCAGTCCGCGTAGACCGTGCGGATCGCTTCAAGCTCCGGCAGGGCCGCGCAGAGCTCCTGGAGCATCTCCGGGTCGAAGTGGCCGTGCTCCTTGCGCATGATCTCCACGGCCGAGCGCACCGGGAAGGCCGGACGGTACACGCGGTCGCTGGTGAGCGCGTCGAACACGTCGGCCAGCGCGGCGATACGGCCCTCCGGGGGGATCTCCTCGCCGGAGAGGCCGCGCGGGTAGCCGCCGCCGCTCCAGTGCTCGTGGTGGCTGCGCGCGATCAGAGCGCCCATCTGCACCACCTCCGAGGGCGAGTCGGCGAGCATCTGAAAGCCCGTCTCGGCGTGGCCCTTCATGACCTCGAACTCCGCTTTAGTGAGCTTGCCCGGCTTGAGCAGGATCGCGTCAGGCACGGCCACCTTGCCGATGTCGTGCAGCTGGCTGGCCAGGCGCACCAGCTCCGCGCGCTGCTCGTCGAAGCCTAGGCGCCGTGCGAGGATCTCGCAGAAGGAGCTCATGCGGTGCAGGTGGTGGCCGGTGTCCTCGTCGCGGAACTCCACCATTCGCGCCAGGCGGAAGATCGTCTCGGCCTGCGAGGCCCGCACCTGATTCTTCGACAGGCGCAGGTCCTGCAAGGCCCCCTCCAGCTTGTGGTTGCGCTCGGTGACGGCGGACTGCAGGCTCAGCAGCGCACGCTGGCCCTCCTGCTCGCGCCTGCGACGGTGCAGCGCGTTGGCGACGTTGATGAGCAGCTCGCCAGCGCCCACGGGCTTGATGAGATAGCCATACGCTCCCAGCTCGATCGCGGTCATCGCCAGCTGCGTGTCGTCCTGGGCGGTCACCATCACGACCGCCGCCTCGGAGTGGCTCGTGCGGATGTGCGACAGCAGCTCGAGACCCGACTCGCCGGGCATGTTGATGTCGAGCAGCACGAGCTTGTAGGCGCTGTGGCCCATCTGCCTCCGGGCCCCCGCCGCGTCCTCGGCGACATCGCAGGAATAGCCGCGCTCGTGCACCACGCGCTCGGCCCAGCGGCGCAGCGCCTCGTTGTCGTCCACGATCAACAGCTCGCTCATGCCATCTCACGATCTCCACTCACCGCGCCTGCTACGCGACCCGCTCGCTCGCCCGTCGCCCGCCGCAGCCCCTGCTCGCCGCTCATCTCCCTGGCGCCGCGCTCGCGCTCGAGCACCTTGCCGATCCTCGCCAGCAGCGCCGGCCCCGAGAAGGGCTTGTCGATCAGCTCCACGTCCTCGTCCAGGTGCCCGCCGGAGCCCAGCAGCGGCGCGGCGAAGCCCGACATGAACAGCACGCGCATGTGCGGCCGCTCGCGCAGCAGCCGCTCGGCCAGCTGGGGGCCGGGCATCTGCGGCATGATCACGTCGCTCAGCAGCAGGTCGATCCGTTCCGGGCTGCGGCTCGCCGCCGCCAGCGCCTCGGGGCCGTTGCCCGCCGCGATCACCCTGTAGCCGGCGTCGCTGAGGATGCGCTGGGCGACCCTGCGCAGCGACTCCTCGTCCTCGACCAGCAGGATCGTCTCATCGCCCCGCAGCCGCGCCGGGTCGATCTGGTGTTGGGGCAGCGAGCGCACCTGCCCGGTCGCCGGCAGCAGCGCCGTGAACACCGTGCCCATGCCCTCCTCGGAGTAGATCTGCGCGCTCCCGCCGGCGCGTTGCACGATCCCGTAGATGGTCGCCAGGCCAAGGCCCGTGCCCTGGCCTGGGGGCTTGGTCGTGAAGAAAGGATCGAAGGCGCGCTGCACCGCTTCGTGGGACATGCCCGTGCCGGTGTCGCTCACCCGCAGGCGCACGTGGCAGCCGGGCGTCAGCTTCAAGCGTGAGGAAGCGTAGTCCTCGTCGATGTCCACGTTGGCGGTCTCCACCCGCAGCGTCCCCCCCTCGGACATGGCGTCGCGCGCGTTCACAGCCAGGTTGACGAGGATCTGCTCGAGCTGCCCCGGGTCGATCAGCACGGGCCACAGCTCCGCGTCCAGCGTGCTGATCAACTCCACGTGCTCGCCCAGCGTGCGGCTCAGCAGCTGCTCAATGTGCCTCACGATCTCATTGACGTCCACCACCTCGGGCTTGACCGCGTCGCGGCGCGCGAACGCCAGCAGCCGGCTGGTGAGGTTGGCGGCCTGCTCGGCGGCGAGGCGGATCTGCTGCACGTCATCGCTCGTGCCCGCCCAGCGCTCGCCGATCTCGGCGCGGGCCGCCGACGCCAGGTCCTCGGCCACGAACGCCGCGTAGTTGATGATCACCGCCAGCAGATTGTTGAAGTCGTGCGCGATGCCCCCCGCCAGCTCCCCCAGGCTCTCCAGACGCTGGGCCTGGAGGTGGCGGTTGTGCAGGCGCTGCTGCTCGGCCTCGAAGCGCAGGCGCTCGCGCTCGCGGGTCATGGCCAGACGTTCGCTGACATCGCGCACGGCGGCGATCGCCAGCGTGCCCCTGCCGGTCTCGACGCTCGCCAGGCTGATCTCCGCGGGGAACTCGCTGCCGTCGCGGCGCCGGCCGAACAGCTCCAGGCCCGCACCCATCGCCCGCGTGCGCGGATCGGCGAAGTACCCCGCGCGGTGGCCGATGTGCGCCTCGCGCAGGCGCTCTGGCACGAGCATCTCCAGCGGCTGCCCCAGCAGCTCCGCGCGCGCATACCCGAACAACGCCTCGGTCTGCGCGTTGACCAATTCGATCAGCCCTTCCTTCCCGATGCCCACGATCGCATCTGGGGCCAACTCGAACAGCGTCTCGGGCTTGAGTTCCAAACCTCGGATTTGATCCACGCATTACCGAGTTTAGCGCGAATGTCTCCCAATTTGGGGGAAATCCGGCCGGTTGCTCACGCGGTCGATCCACCCTTCGTCTGCGGGAAACACCTCATCGCGCCGCGCGGCGCGAGTGCCGATGCAGAACCGAACGGCCATGCCAACCACTGCCGACACCGCGCGGGTCGCGCTGGACGCGACCGACATGCTGCACGCCATCTGGCGGCGCCAGCAGGTCCGTGTCGGCGAGCGCGTCGAGCTGATCGAGCACGCGGCGCACGCGCTCGGGCAGGGGCAGCTCGGCGCCACGCTGCGCGACGAAGCCCAGCGCGCCGCGCACATGCTCGCCGGCTCGCTCGGCACCTTCGGCTTCGCGGACGCCTCGCGGGCGGCCCTCGAGCTCGAACTGGAGCTGGCGGGTCTCGAGCTGGAGCCGGCACGACCGATGCCGGCACGGGCGGCGGCGATGACGAGCCTGCTGGCGGAGCTGCGCCGCGATCTGCGGGACGGGTCAGAGCAGCAGCGCGCGGGCAGCCAACAGGGCGGCGATCAGCAGGATCACGAGCGCCTCCCTGACGAGCAGGCTGCGCTCGTGGCGCCGGTCGCATAGGAGCGCCTGCTCGAAGTCCCAGCCGCTGTCCGCCTCCCTGCCCGCGGCGCCGTCCAGCTCCCTGCCCGCGGCGCCGTCCAGCTCCCCGCCCGCGGCGGGCCTGCGCCCCGCCTGTTCGACGGCACGGTTCATGCGACCGCCACCTTGCCCGTCTTCTCGGTCTTCTCCCAACGCATGTCCGCGCCCTGCGCCTCCTTGACGTAGGCGGAGAGCGTGATCGCGCACAGCAGCGCGCCATAGCCGGCGAGGTAGATGAACAGGGGCGCCAGCCGGCGCAGCCGCGCGTGGCCCTCCACCAGCTTGCCCGCCCAGGCGACGAGCATCGACAGCGACAGCCACAGGTACACGAGCAGGATCAGGTACTGCGTGAGCGTGTCCGCCTGCGGCGGGGCGCCGGAGCCGGCGGTCGCCGGGAGGATCAGGTGCAGCAGCGGCAGGAAGCACGTGGCGAGGATGATCGCCAGCGATATGACGCCGGGGAACATGATCCCCTGGCGCCACGCGCGCCTGGCGGTCTGCGGGTCGATCGCGAAGGACATCAGGGTGATGAACAGGTAGACGACGGCGTTGAGGATCGATGCCGGCGGCCACCGTCAGGGGCATCGTGCCGGGGAAGCGCGGATTGACCTCCAGCAGCGCCGGCTCGCCGCGTGCGCTGTTCTTGACCTGAACGTTGGCCACCCCCGTCAGGCCGATCAGCTCGGCGACCCGCGCGCCGATGCGCTGCAGGCGCTCGTCGTGGAGGGTGCGTCCGGCGACGGCGATGCCCGAGTCGACCTTCAGCCGCGAGCGCGGCACCACCGCCAGCACCCGCCCGTTCAGGTCGGCGAGCACGTCCAGCGAGTACTCGATGCCGGGCAGCAGCTCCTGGACCAGCAGCGAGCCGTCGCGGGGCAGGTCGGCGAAAGCGTCCGGGTGCTCGTCGGAGGCGCCCGGATGCGCGTCGAAGGCGTCCGGGTGGGCGTCGGAGGCGCCCGGATGCGCGTCGAAGGCGTCCGGGTGGGCGTCAGAGGCGTCCGAGTGGGCGATCGTGCGCACCCCGCGCGAACCCGAGCCGACGCGGGGCTTGACGATGACGGGCAGCTTCTGGCGCTTGGGGTCAAAGCGCTCGTCCAGGAGCGTGGTCGCGGGCATGGGCACCGACCCCGCGCAGCGCTCGTGCAGCGTCCACTTGTCCAGGCACACACGCAGGGTCTCCACGTGGGCGAGCACGAGTCGGGTGCCGGCGCGCTCGAACTCCCCGCGGCGCAGGGCCAGCGGCAGCAGCTCGCAATCGACGGTCGGCACCACCGCGTCGATCCGCTCGCGCCGGCAGAGCTCCAGCAGGAAGCCCGGGAAGTCCTCGCGCCCGCCGGGTGGGACCAGCAGGCGACGCCGCGGCCCGTCGAGGAGGTAGAGGCCGACGGCGTAGGGGTCGATGTCCGCGGCCCACAGCTCCATCGAGGCCGCCGCCAGCGACTGCATCACGGCGACGCCCGCCGGGCCGCCCACCCCGGTGACGAGCACCCGTGGGTGACCAGCGCGAGCGTCACGAGCGCCGCGCGAGGATGGCCGCGGCTGACCCGCGGGCCGGAGCTGCCCCACACGAGGTTCAGGGGACATCGGCCGGCACCTCCACCTCGACCTGCACCTCCGCCGCGGGGGCGTGCGCGGATCCCTCCGCGACGAGCGGATCGACCTCGCTCTCGCGCAGCACCTCCAGCGGCTCGGCGTAGCGCGAATGCCCGAACCGACTCCAGTAGCGCGCCGTCGCGCGCAGCAGATCCTCGTCCAGATAGCGTCGCAGGGCGACCTGCGAGGCATAGGCGGCGATCGCCTCCAGCTTGGCCTCCAGGAAGTCGTCGACCGGCACGAAGCGGGTGGGGTGGAAGTCGACGGTGCTCGATGGGGCCTCATAGCAGTAGATGCGCGGCACCTCGCGGGCGGCGACGAGCGTCGCGCGGTGCGCGTTGCGGTGGTCCTGGTGCACGTCGTGTGAGGTGTGCGTGTAGATCGTGCGCGGGGCGACCTCCGCGATCGTGCGCTCGATCGTGGCGATCGTGCCGGCCCCCTCGCCGATGCTCGTGTCCTGCAGGCCGGTGTGGAACAGCCGCGCCGACATCAGCCGCGCGGCACGTTCGGACTCGCGTGCGCGCTCGGCCGTCTCCCCGCCCGCTTCGCCGCCGCTGAGGGTCAGCACGTTGACGCCATCCCCGCGCGCGGCGTGGCGCAGCAGGATCCCGCCGCAGCCGATCTCGACGTCGTCGGGGTGCGCGCCGATCGCCAGCACCACCTCCCGCTGCGCGGCCTTGCGCGCACGAGCGAGCGCGATCAGCTCCGCCAACTTGGACAGCAGCGTCTGCGCATCGACGGGCTTGGCCATGAAGTCGTCGGCGTCGGCGCGCAGCGCCTGCACGGCGTACTCGACGCTGGAGTGGGCCGTCAGGACCAGCACCGCGATCGGCGGGTGCGAGCGCCTCACCAGCCGCGCCAGCTCCAGCCCGTCGATTCCCGGCAGCTCGATGTCGGTGACCAGCAGATCCCAGTCCTCGGAGTCGAGCACGTCAAGCGCCTGCTCGGCGCTGGGGGCCCAGAACGCTTCTCCCAGCGAGCCCGCCAGCTCCAGCAGCACGGCGGCCAGCAGCTCGTCATCCTCCACGAGCAGCACTCGCGCTCTTGCGGGGAGAGCCGGCACCTGTAAAAGATCATACTGCCGGATTTTGCCGGACAAGTGGTCATGCCGTATACTGGCCGTGGAAGACTACGTATGCCACCGCGCTGGCGGTGGCCGAAGAGAAACGCATGGCCGCGAACAGCAGCGCCCCGCCGGCCCGCCGCTCCGGTGCCCCCACGCGGGCAGGCAACCCCCGTCTCCCGGACCCGGCTGGCCCCGGCACGCTCGCCGACCCCGTCCCTCCTGGTGCATCCCCTGCGCGCATCGACCGCTCCCGCTGGGCCGGCGCGCTCGTGCTCGGCTCGCTGCTGCTCCTCTATTTGAGCTGGCAGCTGTTTCACTGGCTGCCCGGCCGCCAGCAGCTCGGCCAGCTGTTCCTGCCGCTGTTCGACCTGATCGGCATGTGGGCTGCCTGGCAGGCATCGCGGCGCTGCGCGCCCTCGCCCGGGCTGCGCCGCTTCTGGCGGCTGATGAGCGCCGTGCTTGCCGCGGAGCTGATCGCCGATCTGATCCTCTCGGGCTACGACATCGCCTACGTCCGAGCGCCCTTCCCCACGCCCGCCGACGCCTTCTTCCTCGCCTCCTACGCGCTGCTGCTGGCGGCGCTGGTGTCCGTGCCGGTCGCCCGCATGACGCGCGCCCGGCGCCTGCGCATGTCGCTCGACGGCTGGACGATCGTGCTCGGCGGCGCGACGGTGGTGTGGTACTTCGTGCTCGGGCCCACCGCGCTGGCCAGCGGGGAAAGCCTGCTGGCGAAGGGGGTCTCGATGGCCTATCCGCTCGGCGATCTGGTGCTGCTGGGCGGCGTGGCGGTGGTGCTGATGCGCCAGAGCTCGACGGCGCTGCGCGTGCCGCTGCTCGTGATCGCCTGCGGCGTGCTGCTGGCCGTGGCGGCCGACATCGTCTACGGGTATGGGGTGCTGCACGACACCTACACGGCGGGCGACCCGGCGGATATCCTGTACGTGCTGGAGTACAGCGCCTTCGCGCTGGCCGCCCTCGCGCAGGGGCCCGTGCAGGCGCAGGACCCCGCCACCCGGACTCAGGACCCCGACACCCGGACTCAGGACCCCGCCGTCCGGACTCAGGACTCTGCCACCCGGACCCAGGACCCCGCCGTCCGGGCGCAGGACTCCGCCACCGCGGATGCGCAGGAGCCGGAGCCGATGCAGCGCTATCGCGCCGCCGCCTGGCTGCCCTACGTCAGCCTCGCCGTCGGGTTCGGGATGCTGCTCGGCGTCAGCCTGGGCCACGCCTTCTTCCCCGACTTCAGCCTGGTGCTGATCGTGGTGGCGCTGGCGACGCTGGTGGCCACCCGCCAGTACCTGGCCCAGCGCGAGCTGGGCAGGGTGCAGGCAGAGCTGGGCGAGAGCGAGCGGCGCTTCCGCGCGATCTTCGAGAACGCCGCGGTGGGGATCACCTACACCGACCTCGACGGGCCCAGGATCCTCGACGCCAACAGCACCTTCGCCAGGATGGTGGGCTACACCCAGGAGGAGCTGCGCGGCGGCGACTACTCGCGCATCGCCCAGGGCGACTTCAAGGGCGCCGATCGCGCGCTGGCCGAGGCGGTGCGCAGCGGCCAGGTCGATCAGCTGCAGCAGGAGCTGGGCTACGTGAGCGCCGACGGATCCGCGCGCTGTGCGATGCTCAGCGTCTCCACCCTGCGCGACGAGCAGGGGCGGCCGAGCCACGTGGTGGGCATCTTCGAGGACATCACCCGCCGCCGCGACGCCGAACGCGCCAAGGAGGAGTTCGTCTCGATCGTGGGCCACGAGCTGCGCAGCCCGCTCACCTCGATCCGCGGCTCGCTCGGCCTGCTGGAGGCGGGCGTGGTCGGCGAGCTGCCCGAGGAGGCGAGCAACATGGTGGCGCTGGCGATCGCCAACACCGACCGGCTGGTGCGGCTGGTCAACGACATCCTCGACATCGAGCGCATGGACTCGGGCCACCTGCCGCTGGAGCGCGCTCCCGTCGCAGTGACGGAGCTCGCGCGCAATGCCGTGCAGGCGCTGCAGGACACGGCCGTGCAGGCCGGCGTGCGCCTGCTCACGGACGCCGCGGAGCTCGAGGTGTGCGCCGACGCCGATCGCATCGTGCAGACGCTCGTCAACCTGCTGGGCAACGCGATCAAGTTCTCGCCCCGCGAGGGCGCCGTGACGGTCGCGGTCAGCCGCAGGGACGGATGCGCCCTGTTCTCCGTAAAGGACAGCGGTCGCGGCATCCCGCCCGATCAGCTCGACTCGATCTTCGAGCGCTTCAACCAGGTCGACGCCTCCGACGCGCGCGAGAAGGGCGGCAGCGGCCTCGGCCTGGCCATCGCCCGTGGCATCGTCGTCAGCCACGGCGGGCACCTCTGGGCCGAGAGCGTCCCGGGCCAGGGCAGCACCTTCAGCTTCACGCTCCCGCTCGCGGGTGCGGACGCTCCCTGCTCTGCGGGCGTGCCCACCCTGGAGGAGCTGAGCGCGGGGCTCGCGGCCGCGGCATGCGCCGAGACCGAACAGTCAGAGACCGCACAGCCGGCCACCCCTGAGCCCGTCGAGGCGGTCAACCGCGTGGAGGCCCTCCGATGAACCCGCGCCTGCTGCTCGTGGAGGACGACGAGGACATCCGTGCGATCGCCCACATGACGCTCGAGCGCGTCGGCGGCTGGAGCGTCGTAGATGCCGGCAGCGGCGAGGACGCGCTGGAGAAGCTCGCCGCGTACGACGCCTTCGCGGTCGTGGTGATGGACGTGATGATGCCCGGCCTGGACGGTCCCGCGACCCTGCGCCGGCTGCGACGCGACGGGCTGGCGGACGAGACGCCCGTGATCTTCCTCACGGCGAAGGCACAGCGTGCCGAGCGGGAACGGCTCAGCACGATGGGCGCGGCCGGCGTGATCGCCAAACCCTTTGATCCGCTCGCGCTGCCGGAGCAGCTGCGCGCGATCCTCGATCCGTAGCTCCTCGGACATACCCCGGCGACGCTCCTCGACATATCCCGGCGACGCTCCGACCAAACGGTGGGCCGATCAATGAAGACTATCCAGATGAGTTGAATAGTAATGTTATCTGGACAAAGACCGGTTTGTGAGCTACCCTTGAGCCCTGCTGCGATTCCTCATCCTCAGGCCGCTTGTGATCGCCTGCGCGCTGCTTGCGAGCATGGGCTCTGCCCTTGCCTCGACCGGCGGCACGGAGCAACCGGCGGCAGCGCATCACCTGGCCAGGACCCACCACAAGCGCCTACCTCTCCACGGAGGAGCTCGCGGCGAACTACCTGCTCTCGTTGCAGAGCGCCAGCGGGCTGATCAAGGGCGGACCCGATGTGAAGTGGATCTCCACCCAGCACAATCTGATCGCCTACGCGCTCCTCGTGCGCCTTGCAAGCGAGCTGACGGGGGACGGCGAAGCGGCGAGCGCCGCGCTACCAGGCAGCCGCGGCGCAGATCCGCACGGGGGTGGCCAGTTACCTGCTCGTGCAGGACGCCACTGGCGCATGGTTCCGCGAGGGCCTTGAAGACAACGTGCAGCCGCTCGACGTGCAGGCGCTGGGAGCGATGTACCTGCAGGTCCTGGGAGAGGGGGTTCTCGGCAAGCTCGTACTCACCCGCGCCCAGACCTACTTCGCGCTCGGCAACCGCTCGATCTCGCTCTCCTCGGCGCCGGCCACCTACAACATGAGCTACTCCGCGCCCGGGCCGTTCACCGGCTACATGCCCTACTTCGGCAGCGGCGCCCCGGAAGTGCTGTGGTTCGAGGGCACGGCGCAGATGCGCATGGCAGCCGCCGTCTACGGGCAGAGCACCACGACGCTCGATCAGAGCATGACGCTGTGGGAGGCGGTCACCAAGAAGGGCAACGACGCGCCGCTGCAGTCAGACCGGACGCTCACGAGTCCCGCCTATGGCGTGGAATACCACGTCTGGCCGGCCGCGGCGGCAGCCGCCTGGGTGATCCTTGCGCAGAGCGACATGACGCTGTTCTGAGCGCTGTGCGTCGCGCGCCCGGAAGCCGGCGCGCCGGTCAGCCGCCGAGCGAGGCCATGCGCCGCGGGGCGGGGTGCTCGGGACGAGCCCGAGCAAGCAGAATCATGGGGTGAGCCTCTTCAGCGACGGATAGGTGAGGCGTTTCCCCCGCGTATGACAGCATCATATCTTTGTGATACATTAGCTTTATGCGAAGCCTGCGCCTCGACAACCATCTGGATGAGATGACCCGCAGGGCCGCCGCGATCGAGGGCTCCTCGGTGTCGGAGTTCATGCGTCGCGCCATCGCCGAGCGGGCAGAGCGAACGCTCGCGGGCGGAACCCCCGAACGCCTGCACGACGTGATCGGGGCAATCAACGGGGGTGGCGGCCGTGCGCGTGACAGCGGCGCCACATTCACCGATCTCCTCGCGCAGCGGCGCACCCGCGCGTGACCCCAACCGCCGCCCGATCGTTCCTGACGCTCACCGACGCAGGCCCGCTGATCGCGCTGATCGACGCCGACGAGCCGGACCACGAGCGCTGCAAGAGCGTCCTCGAGGCGATCCGCCTGCCGCTGCTCACGACATGGCCCGCGTTCACCGAGGCGATGTACCTGCTCGGGCGCGCCGGCGGATGGCGCGGCCAACAGGCCCTCTGGCAACTCTTCCGCCGCGATGACCTGCTGATCGACACTCCATCCCCGGAGGCCACCGAGCGCGCCGCCCGCCTGATGGAGCGCTACAACGACCGGCCGATGGACCTGGCCGACGCAACCCTCGTCGCGCTCGCGGAGGAACGCGACCTCACGCGCATCTTCACGCTCGACGACGACTTCCACATCTACAGAATCGCCGGGCGGCGGCGGTTTGAAGTGGTGCCGGGGTAGGAGTCGCGCGCCTGGCGTGGAGCGCCGCCTCAGGACTCCCGCTCGACCAGCAGCGCAAACGTGGGGCAGGCGAGGGCGGCGCGTTTGGCGTGGGCGACCAACTCGTGGTCGAGCGGGCGCTCGTCGAGGATCGGGTAGCCCCACTCGTCGAGGGTGATGCGCTCGGGCAAGAGCTCCGCGCACATGCCGTGCGCCTCGCAGGCGATCGGGTTGACGCGCACGCGATGGCGGCTCATGGCACCGGGCGTCTCATCGGCTGCGGGCCGGCGCGGCGGCGGACGAGGACTTCGGGCGGATCGGCAATGGCAGCTCGCCGGGGCGCCGGCAGGCGTCGCAGAGGCCGTGCTTGGCGTGGTCGGCGAAGTCCGCGGCGAACACTTCCAGGGCGCTGACGATCAGGCGCACCGCGCCGTCGGGGTGGCTGCACGCGCCGCGTCCGCGCGCGAGCGAGGCGAAGTAGGCGATGCGCTGGCGGGCTTTGCCGCGGGCGGCCCCGGCGGCGACCTCCTCGATGGCGGTGGCCAGGGCGTCGAGGCCGTGCAGGCAGGGGCCGCACTGGCGCGCGCTCTGGCGCGCCAGCCAGCGGGTGACGCGCGCGGTCTCGGCCACGCCGCAGGCATCCTGGGAGAGCAGCAGCACCACGCCTGCGCCCAGCGATGCGCCGTGCGGAGCGAGGTGCTCGTCGGAGAGCGCCAAGCCGCGCAGCAGCTCCGCGTCCACCCAGGCTCCGGCGTAGCCGCCGAAGAGCACCGCGCGGGGCTGCGCGGTGGTGCCCCCGGCGGCGTCGATCAGAGAGCGCAGCGAGCTGCCCTGCTCGACCTCATACACCCCCGGATAGGCCACGGGGCCGGAGAGCGTCACGAGCGCCGATCCCGGCTCGGCAGCGGTGCCCAGCTCGCGAAACCAGCCCGAGCCGTGGCGCGCGATCAGGGCCACGTGCGCGAGGGTCTCGGCGTTGTTGATGAGCGTCGGCCGCCTGCCCACACCGCGCTGGAAGGGCATCGGCGGGGTGAAGACGGGCAGCGCGGGGCCGCCGTTGAGGTGGTTGACGAGCGCCGACTCCTGCCCGGCGACGTAGCGGTCGGGCACCGTCGCCAGGCGAATCGGGGGTGAGCCGCCGTCCAGCTGGCGGCGTTCGGCGATGGCCCGCTCGGGTCCCTCCAGGGCGATCGACTCGGGCACGCACAGGATCACCTCCTCCGCGCCCACGGCCTGCGCGGCGAGCACCGCGCCGTCGAGCACCAGGTGCGGCAGCGCCTGCACCAGCGTGCGGTCCTTGAGACTGGCGGGCTCGCCCTCGGCGGCGTTGACAACGACGACCGCGCGTCCGCGCTCGGCGGCCACGGCGCGCATCTTCACGGCCGTGGGGAAGGCCGCCCCGCCGTAGCCGCGCAGTCCGGCGCGCTCGATGCGATCGATCAACGCGGAGGCCGCGCGGCGCTCGCGGCGGCCGCGCGCCAGCGGCGGCTGGCCATGCACGTCGAGGTGCTCGGACAGGCTCATCGCGCCCTGCGCGGGGATCGCGTTGAGCAGCCTGGGCAGGCCCTGAGGGCCGGACGAGCGACCGGAGGAGCCGGCTGTGCCGTCGTTGGCGAAGGGCTCAGCCTCGGCCAAGCGCGTGGGGGGTTCCATGTGGGTGCTCATCGCGTGGCCAGCCTCCCCGAGGAGCGAGCGGGGAGCACGCGCACGAGCACCGCCACCAGCACCGCCGCGATGCAGCCGATGCTGAGCGCCAGCAGCCAGGTCCTGCCGGCGTCGCTGCCCGTGCCCAGGGTGTGCATCAGCGCGATCGGCCAGCAGGCGTAGGCCAGCCAGTGCACCGCCCGCCAGAGCCCGTAGCCGATGCGCTGGCGCAGCATGCTCGTGATCAGCACCGCGAGCATCAGATCGAAGGCGATCGTCCCCAGACCCAACCAGAAGGTCTTGTAGGAGTTGGCGAAGGGGATGATGGCCGCGCTCAGCGGGATCGAGACGAAGCTGTCCAGCACGGTCGTCAACACGTGCACCACCACGAACACCAGCGCCAGCAGCGAGGCGTTGCGATGCAGTGCGTCGATCACGAAGCGCGGCCAGCGGGTGGTGTTGAAGCGGCGGGCATCCATCACTCCGAGCACCAGCGATGTGGTCAGCAGCAGCAGCGCCACCGCGCCCGTCGCGCGAGTCAGATACCAGTAGATGCTGGGGCCCTTGGTGGCGGCCAGGAGAAGGGTCATGGCGAGACCATCCCCGGCTCCGCCGGCCAGTCGCCCAGCGTGCGCACGCGACCGGTCTCATCGACCAGGCGCGCGGGCAGCCCCAGCTCGTGCAGCCATCGCGGGGCGTCGCGCGCCCTGACCAGCGCGGCGGTGCTGGCGATGTTGGCGTCCACGCAATCCGCGGCGGCGACGCTGGCGGTGCGCCAGGTGCCCTGCACCGGCGCCTGCGTCCCCGGGTCGATGATGTGATGGCGCGTGGCGCCCTCGTGACGCCAGCGGCGCACGGCGGTGCTGGAGGTGGCCAGTCCGCCACTGCTTATCGACACCGTCTGGCCGGGGGCGCTGAGGTCGCTGCGGTGGTCATCGGTGACAAATACCCGCCAGCCGCCCACAGGGGCCTGGCCGCAGGTGGAGATGTCGCCACCCAGGCTCACCAGCACACCGGCGCCCGTGGTCTGCGCGACCGCATGCGCGGCCCGATCGGCTGCCCACGCCTTGGCCGTGGCGCCCAGGTCCAGGCGGATGCCGCTGGGAACGCGCACCGTCAGGCGCTCGCGGTCCAGCTCGATCGTGCGCCAGCCCGTGCGCACGTGGGCACGTACGATCGGGGGAGCTGAGGAGGCATCTTCATCCCCGGGCTCCGCCAGCAGCCGCCAATCGCGGTCGTAGCCGGCCAGCTCCAGGGCTGCTCCGACGGTCGGATCCACATCGCCGTCGGTCAGCTCGGCGGCGCGCAGGGCGACCCGCAGGGCCTCGATCAGCAGCGCATCCACGTGCACGAACCGTCCCTCCGCGCGATTGACGCGCATCAGCTCGGAGTCCTCGCGGAAGCGGCTGCAGGCGCGGTCGATCGCCGCCAGCTCCCGTTCCACCAGCTCGCGTGCCGCCGCCAGGGCAGCGGGGTCGGTGACGCGCAGGACCACGCTGGTCCCCAGCGCTTCCCACTCCGCCGCCATCGCCGCGGGCATCGGCACCGCTATGACCCTCCGGAGACGACCGGGGCTTCCGGCGCGGTCGGGGTCGGTTCCGTGCGCTGTTCCGGAGCCGCTTCGGAGTGCGTTTCCGGCGCCGCGGGCACGCTGGATTCGGAATGCTGTTCCGGGGGCGATTCCGGCGCCGCCGGCACCGTGGGAGTGGGTTCTGTGTGCGTTTCCGGCGCCGGTTCGGAGGGCCGTTCCGGAGCCGCTTCGGTGTGCTCTTCGGGCGCCGCCTGCGGCGTGGTCGCGGGGGGCTGCAGCGAGCTGGCCGAGCCTTCGGAGCGCTGCTGCGCGCGGCGTCTGGCCGCGTCCTTGAGCGCGGCGGCTGCCTGCGCGCCGGTCTTTATCGTCTTGCCTGCAAACGCCTGCGCGGCCACCTCCGAGAGCACGCCCGTGAGCGCCACCGAGCCGGCGATGAGCCAGCGGTTGGAGAGGGCCAGACGGCGCAGGGCGCTGTCGCGCGAGCGCGGTGAGTGCGAACCAGGGTCGATTGCCATGAGAGTCAGTGTGGCGAGAATCGCTAAGGATCGGGTAACCGCAAGATGAGAAAACTCATCGAATGCTAAGAGTGCGCGGAGGCGAAAAACGCGGCAGGAAGCGGCGGGCGGGCCAGGTTCGGGCGGCGGAGGACTCGGAGGCAGGCTGGGAGCGACTCGGCGGCGGTAGACGAACCTCCCAACCCGGAGCGCGCCCGGGCGAGGATCTAGCCCGGGCGAGGATCTATCATGTCGCGCATATGCAGCAGCAGTCCGCCGACCCCATCGGGGAGGAGGCGACGGGACCGGTTGTCCTCATCATCGAGGACGAGCCCGGCATCGTGGACTTCCTGCGGCGGGGCCTTGAGGCCGAGGGCTTCGTCGTGCGCTCAGCCATGAACGGCGCCGAGGGCGAACGGCGCGCGCTGGCCGAGAGCTTCGACGCGATCGTGCTCGACCTGATGCTGCCGGGGCGCAGCGGCATGGAGATCCTCGCCAGCCTGCGCCAGGCCAAGCCGGGCGTGCCGGTGATCGTGTTGACCGCTCGCGGCGAGGTCACCGATCGCGTGGCGGGGCTCGAGGCGGGCGCGGTGGACTACCTGGTCAAGCCCTTCTCGCTGGCCGAGTTGATCGCGCGCGTGCGCGCGCAGCTGCGCGTGGCCGCGCAGACATCGACGACCACACTGCGCAGGGCGGACATCGAGGTGGACCTGCTCAGCCGCCGGGTGCGCCGCGACGGCGCCAACGTGCTCCTGTCCACGACCGAATTCGAGCTGCTGGTGTACATGATGCGCCACGCCGGGCAGGTGCTCACGCGCGAGCAGATCCTCAGCGCCGTGTGGGGCTACCAGCACGACCCCGCCACCAACGTCGTGGACGTCTACATCGGCTATCTGCGCCGCAAGCTGCGCCGCCCCGACAGCCCCGCGCCGATCTTCACGGTGCGCTCTGTCGGGTACCGCCTCGGTCATGTCTCCGCCACCTGAGGCCCCGATGCCCGCTCCTGGAGGCGCACAGCCGCCCGCCGCCGCGTCCCCGCAGGCGTCAGAGCCGGTGCTCCCGGCGGGCGGACGCCGACGTCGCCTGCTTCCAAGCGGCCTGCGCTGGCGCCTGATGGCATGGGTGACGGCGGTGGTGCTGATCTGCACCGCCGTGAGCTTCCTGGCGGTCTACCGAGGCACAGGCACGCAGCTGCGCCACCAGGTGGACAGCGAGATCGCGGGCGATCTCAATGAGCTTGCGCGGACAGTGGGCACCGACGGCGGCAGGCCGCGCGATGTCGCCGCGGCGACACGCCGCTATGTGCTGGGCCAGCCCTTCAGCGCCAGCTCGACATTGCAGTTCGCGATTCTGGAAAAGGGGGCGAAGACCCTGACGGTCGCCAACCGCCCCGAGCTGTTGGGGAACGCCAACCCCGACAACGGCGAGAGCCCTCCTGAGCAGGCCAGGGAGAATCGCCTCTCACACCGGCTGGTGACCGTGCACGACGGCTACTCCACGCTGAGCCTGCCCGACGTGGGCAACCTGCGCCTGCTCAAGCGCACGCTCGCCCTGCCCGGCGGCCTGCGCGTGACGGTGGGCGTGGGCGAGCCATTGGCCGGCGTGGCGCACGCCCAGCGGGGAGTGGCGCGCGCCTTTATCCTCGCGGGCATCCTCGCGCTGGTGGGCGCGCTGGCGGCCTCCTTCCTGATCGGCACCCGCTTCACGCTGCCCCTGCGACGCATGGCCGCGGTGGCCGCCCGCGTGGACGCCGGCGATCTGCACCCGCGCATCCACGACGTGGGGCGCAGGCGCGACGAGGTGCGCGTGCTGGCGGAGTCCTTCAACCACATGCTCGACCGCCTCGCCGACGCCTTCGTGGGCCAGCGTGCGTTCGTGGCCGACGCCTCGCACGAGCTGCGCACGCCATTGACGGTGATCCGCGGGCAGCTGGAGCTGCTGGCTGGGCAGCAGGCGGATCTGCCGGCCGGGGAGGTGCAGCGCGTGGAGCGCCTGGTGACGGCGGAGATCGCCCGCATCACGCGCCTCGTGGACGACCTGCTGCTGCTGACCAAGGCGGAGCAGACCGAGTTCCTGCGCCCCGAGCCGATCGAGCTTCGCGGTTACGTGCGCGAGCTGTGGGACGGAATCACCCTGCTCGCCCCGCGCCGCTTCGAGCTCGGAGAGGTGCCCGAGGGCACGCTCACCGCGGACCCCGACCGCCTCGCGCAGGCTCTGCGCAACCTCGTGAACAACGCGATCGAGCACACCGCGCCGCCGCACGGGTTGGTGCGCCTGGACGTGCGCAGCCAGGGAGGCGGGCACGTGCGCTTTCTCGTCAGCGACGACGGCCCGGGCATCCCCGCCTCAGAGCGCGAGCGCGTGTTCGACCGCTTTCACCGTACGGACGCCGCGCGCGATCGCGCCTCGGGCGGCACCGGCCTGGGCCTGGCGATCGTCCGCGCCATCGCCGAGGCCCACGACGGGCGCGTCGCCGCTGCGCCGGCGCCCGAGGGCGGTGCGCGCATCGAACTGCAGCTACCGCGCTTCGCCGCCGCGATGGACCCGCGCGCGAGCGGGCAGGCGGTGGACGATGTGGGGGTGCTGAGCCCGTGAGGATTGCCGCCGCTCCCAGCCCGGCAGTACGTGTTTTACCGCATCCGATTGGGGCCTTATCCCCTGACATCGCCCTCCACGCTGAGCTAGCTTGAACTGATCCCCCCTCATCTGCACCTGGCGACTTCCACCGAGGAGCGCGACACGGAGGTGGCGGCGCCATCGCTGATTCGCATCATCCTGGCCGACGACCACGCGCTGATGCGACGCAGCCTGCGGCTGCTGCTGGACAACGAAGACGATCTCGAGGTGATCGCCGAGGCCGATGACCTGACATTGGTGGTGCGTCACGTGCGAGGCCAGCGGCCGCACGTGCTGGTGCTGGATCTGCGCATGCCCGGCGGCTCCAGCATCGACGCGATCAGGCGACTGCGCGCACAGGTGCCCGAAACGCAGGTGGTGGTGCTGACGATGGACGACAACCCGGTGTTCGCGCAGCAGGCGCTGCAGGCCGGTGCGCTGGGGTTCGTCGTCAAGGACCTCGCCGATGAGGAGCTGCCCAAGGCGGTTCGCGCGGCGGCGATCGGCGAGGAATGGGTCAGCCCGCGCGTGCGGGACCGTCTGCGTGTCCTGCAAGAATCGTTCGGCGAAGACAAACTGACACCGCGCGAGCTGGAAGTGCTGCGCCTGATCGCCCTGGGCCACACCAGCGTGGAGATCGCCGGCAAACTGCACCTCTCGCCGCGCACGATCGAGACCCACCGCACGCGCATCCATCGCAAGCTGGAACTCACCACGCGCTCGGAGCTCGTAAACTACGCGCTGGCCACGGGCCTGTTGAAGACCTGACCCCAACCCATGAGCGAGCATCCATTCCACGTGGTGGTGGCCGGCGGCGGCGTGGCCGCCACGGAGACTCTGCTGGCCCTGGCCGATCTGGCGCCGCCGGGCACGCGGGTGACTGTGGTGGCGCCCAACGACGAGCTCGTCTACCGCCCGCTCACCGTGCGCGAGCCGTTCGCCTACGGCCCCGCCAAGCGCTACCCGCTGGCGGACATAGCGGCCCACGCAGGCGCGCAGCTGCGCAAGGACAGCCTGGAGTGGGTGAACCCGGCCAAGCGGGTCATCCACACCCACAACGGCGAGCCCCTGGAATACGACGCGCTGGTGCTGGCGCTGGGAGCGCTGGCCCACCCCCGCTACGAGCACGCGTTGACGATCGACGACGCGCACATGGACGACACCCTGCGCGGCCTCGTGCAGGACATCGAGGGGGGCTACGTGAAGAGCCTGGCCCTGGTGGCGCCCGGGAGGATGGCGTGGCCGTTTCCGATCTACGAGCTGGCGCTGATGAGCGCGGGCCGGGCCTATGACATGGGATTGGAGCTGGCGATCACGATCGTCACCCCCGAGGACGCCCCCCTGGCGATCTTCGGCAGCGCGGTGAGCGAAGCCGTGAAGGAGCTGCTGATGGAGTCCGGCATCGAGGTGCTCACCTCCGCCTACGCCGAGGTGCCAGCCGCGGGACAGGTGGACATCAACCCCGGCTCTCGCAGCCTGAAGGTGGACCGCATCGTGGCGTTGCCCGAGCTGTATGGGCCGCCGGTGCGCGGCATCCCCCTGGGCGAACACGGCTTCATCCGCATCGACCCGCACGGACGGGTGCACGGCGTGGGGCCGGTATACGCCGCGGGGGATGCCACCGAGTTCGCGCTGAAGTACGGCGGCGTGGCCGCG
>CAZOQI010000048.1:0-96784 GCA_964582105.1 uncultured Solirubrobacteraceae bacterium | reverse complement strand
CATAGGTTGGGTTTGGGTCCTCCCGCGTTGTCGCGGGGTCCTAGGGACCGTACGGGATGTTGGAGAGGGATTCGATCGCTTTGAGGGACTTGGGTTATGAGTGATCTCGTTTTCACCGCGCAGGGCGCGGCCAGTGGTCTTACGGTTCCGGTGGGGACCGTTGCTAGATGCAACAGCATGGCTGGTGGGTCTGTGTCTCTCTCTCTCTCTCTTGGCCGGGGCTTCTAGCTTCTAGGCCCTCTGCGGCCGGGCTGGCCGGGTTCCCCCGTCGGGGGGGTGGTGGTGTGTGGTCTTCTGCCGTCCTGGGCTTTGTGCGCAGGACGGTTTTGTGCTGCCCGGTTCTCCTGGGTGGTCGTGTTCTCGATTGCTCTGGGAGGGGATGTTGATGGTGCGTCGCGTCTTGGTTGTGCTCGTGTGTGTGCTGGTGGGCGGTCTGGCGCTCGGGTGTGCGGGGGCGCTGGCGGCGCAGACGCGTGTCCTGGAAGCGGGCTTCGGGCCGGATGGCACCGCCGGCAGCAGCTTTGGACAGCCCAGTGCTGTTGGTGTGGATCAGGCGACGGGCGATGTGTATGTCGCGGATGTGGCGGCTGAGACGGTGCAGAGGTTCGATTCGGCGCACGAACCCAGTCCGTTCACGGGTGTGGCGGCGAACATTCTCGCCGGCAAGCTCACGGGCTTTGCGTTCCACGCCGCTGAAAGCGAGATCGGGGTCGATTCCACGACGCACGATTTCTATGTCGTCAATGCCGGCACCCACTCGCTGAGGGCCTACCAGTCCGATGGGGAACCCGCCGTCTTCACGGCCGGCCCCGGTGCGGGGACCAACGAAATCGGGGGGTTCGGCGAACTCTGCGGTGTCGCGGTGGACGCCAACGGCGATCTGTACGCGGGTGACTACTCAAGCGGGGTCTCGGTGTATGCGCCCAGCGGCGAACTGCTGGCGTTCTTCGCTGCGCCTCATGCCTGCAATCTGGCGGTGGATTCGCATGGGAGCGTGTATGTCGATCGGTATCTGGGCAGTGTCGTGAAGTTCATCCCGTCGGTCTTCCCGGTTACGGGCGCGACGGTCTATGGCGAAGCTGGGACGGTGGACGAAACCCCCGCTTGGGGTATCGCGGTGGATCCCGTGAGCAACGATCTGCTGGTCGATGAGCACACGCAGGTCGCGGAGTACCGGGAAGGCGGTGCGCGCATCGCCTCGTTCGGGGGGTCTGGGGCGGGTGCGCTGACGGCATCTGAAGGTATCGCGGTGAACGCGGCGACGGGTCGGGTGTATGTCTCTGATGCCGGCGGCCAGCGTCAGGTCGAGGTCTTCGGTCCGCTCGCGCTCGTGGTGGAACCGCCGTCGATCGACAGCGCCGCCGCGACGAACGTCACGGCCGCTTCGGTGGATCTCGGGGCGCAGGTCAACCCGAACGGGCTGGACAGCACCTATCACTTCGAGTGGGGCACGAGCACCTCCTATGGCACGAGCGTCCCGATCCCGGACGGGGATATCGGTGCGGGCACGAGCGACGTGACGGTCGGTGTGCACGTGCCGGGTCTGACCGCGAACACGACGTATCACTGGCGCGTCGTCGCGAGGAATGCGGGCGGCACCACGACGGGTGTGGACCACACGTTCGTGTACGACACCACCGGTGGCGGGCTGCCGGATAACCGGGCGTATGAGATGGTCACGCCGGCGCAGAAGAACGGCACGTACATCGGGCGTCTCTTCAACGGGCTTCTCCCCGTTTTCTCTGAAGACGGTTCGCGTGTGGTGCTTTCGAGCATCCAGTGCTTTGCGAACGCGCAGTCGTGTAACGCGGACCGGGTCTATGAGGGGGAGCCGTATCTGTTTTCGCGTACGAGCGGTGGTTGGGTGACGACTGCGCTCGCGCCGCCCGCGGCGCGGCTTGCAGCGAACAGCAGTCTGCGTGTGAGCGCGGATGCCGGGACCGCGTTGTTCAGCGCGCCGAAGCCGCCTGGGAACGAAGTGGAAGACTTCTATGCGCGTGAGTCCGACGGGTCGATCGTGGATGTCGGCCCGGTGTTCTCGCCCACGCTGAGCCAGTACCGGCTGGATTTAGAGCTGATCAGCGGTGGTAACGTGGTGGCGACGGCCGATCTGTCGCACGTGATCCATGAAACCCGTCCTGTTTGGCCGTCCTTCGACGCGACGACGGTGGGAGGAACGAGTCTCTATGAGTATGTCGGTGGGAGTGGTTCGCCACCGGTGTTGGTGGGGGTCACGGGTCCGGCCGGCAGCACCGACCTGGTCAGCACTTGTGGGACAACCCTGGGGACTACCGGTGGAGGCACTCCTGGGACGTTGTCGGCGGATGGCGGCACTGTGTTTTTCATCGCGAAAGCGTGTGGTTCGGGTTCGGGTGCGAATGCGGGTGTTCCTGTCCTGGCGGATACGTTGTATGCGCGTATCGATGAGTCGCGGACGGTCCTGATCTCGGGTCGCTCGCCGCTGGATTGCACGAACGCGACGGGGTGCGCGACCTCGCCCCCGGGCAGCGCCCGGTTCGTAGGTGCTTCGGCGGACGGGTCGAGAGTGTTCTTCCTGGACGAACAGCAGCTCACGGACAGCGCGAGTGAGGGCAGCAAAAACCTGTACCAGTATGATTTCAGCAGTCCCGCTGGGCACAATCTGGTGGTGGCCTCGGCGGGTGCTTCGGGTGGTGGTGGGCCGGGGGTGCAGGGTGTCGTGGCGGTGTCCGGAGACGGGTCGCATGTGTATTTCGTCGCGTCGGGCGTGTTGACTGGTGCCGCGAACGATCAGGGTCAGGTCGCGGTGGAAGGCGCGAGCAACCTGTATGTGTTCGAGCGCGACGCGCGCTATCCGGAAGGCCATGTCGCGTTTGTCGCGGCGCTGTCAGGGTCGGACGGGGAACTGTGGGCTGAACCCGATTCTGTGGCGAATGTGACTCCGGATGGGCGTTTTCTGGTGTTCACGAGTTTTGGGCGGTTGACGGCTGATGATACGAGCTCGTCCAGTGCACGGCAGGTGTTTCGCTATGACGCGCAGACGGGGGCGCTGGTGCGCGTCTCGATCGGCAACGATGGGTTCAACGACAACGGCAACGCGGGTTCGGGCTATGCGCTCATCGTGCCGGCCAGTGCCGGTGTGGTCGCTCGGGCGGGTGCGGCGCGGTCGGATCCGACGATGTCCAACGATGGGTCGTTCGTGTTCTTCCAGAGTCCTGTCGGGTTGACGCCGGGTGCGCTGAACGACGTGCAGATCGGGGCCACCGAACGTGGTCCGCAGTACGCGGAGAACGTGTATGAGTATCACGAAGGGCATGTGTATCTGATCTCGGATGGGCGGGACGTGAACACCTCTGGAAGCCGTCCCTGTGAAGTCCCGTTCGGCGGGTCGCTGCTCTCTACGGTTTGCCTGCTCGGTGTGGATGGGTCGGGTGCGAACGTGTTCTTCACGACCGCGGACCGGCTGGTCGCGGGCGATACCGATACGCAGGTGGACTATTACGACGCGCGGATCTGCACCGCGGGCGACCCGTGCGTTGCGTCCGTCGCGCCACAGGTGTCGTGTCAGGGTGAAGCGTGTCACGGCACACCGGCGGGCGCGCCGTCCGCGCCGGGCGCGGGGAGCGCGGTGTTCTCGGGTCCGGGCAACCTCGCGCCACCCGCAAAGGCGGTCGTGAAGCACAAAACAAAGCCCAAGACGAAGCACAGGGCGAGGCAGAGGGCTAAGCGCAGGCCGGCGCACAAGCGTCGCGCCAAGAAGAGCAGCCGGGGTCGTTCATCCAGGGCGGGGGGGAGGTAGTCATGCGGTTCACAGATATGGCCGTGGACATGGCCGAAGGTGCGTGGTGTGCGTGTGTGCGTGGGCGGCGGGTCGTGGTGTTCGCGTTCCTGCTCGTGGTGCTGGTGTGTGTGTTGGGTGTTGGGTCGGCGGCGGGCGCGGTGCCGGCTGCGGGCTTGTCGGTGCAGTCGTTTGCGGTGCCGACGGTGTTCTCGGTCGGCGAAGAATGCGTTATGGATCCGGGCGGCTCTGGTCCTGTGTGTGATGCGTTTGAGGTGTCGGTGAGGAATGCGGGGAGCCGCGCGACGGAAGAAAGCGTGCCGGTCGTGATCGCGCAGTCGCTCCCGGCGGGCGTGACGGTGCAGGGTGTCGGGCTGTACTTGTCGGGGAGCTTCGGTGGTAGTGCTGGTTCGTGCAGCACGGTGCCGGTGCGGTGTGAATTCCCGCAGGCGTTGGGTCCGGATAAAACGCTGCGGATGTTCGTGTACGTGAAGGTCGGACCGGGTGTGCAGAGCCCGTTGACTGCCAGCGCGCGGGTCTCCGGTGGTGGCGTGGGGGAAGCGTCTGTGGGCGCGCGGGCGCTGGTCGGGCCGCCGGCTGGGTTTGGCTGGGAGGGCTTCAGCTCGCTGATCGCGGGCCTCGATGGGGCGAGCGATACGCAGGCTGGGGATCATCCGTATGAGCTCTCGGCGGCCCTGCAGTTCAACAGCGATGTGAGGATCGCCCCCGACTCGGGTGAAGAAACGATTCCTGTTGTGACGAGTGTGCAGGATGTCAGGGATATTGTTGTGGATCTGCCGGTGGGTGTGCTCGGCAGCGCGGTAGCGGCGCCTGAGTGTACGCTCGCGCAGCTCGGCTCCGAAGCGCACTGTCCTGCCGATACGGTGGTGGGGCACATTCATACGTATCCCAGGGAGGAAGGGTCGATACCGTCGACGCCTGCCGATTCGCTCGATGTTCCGTTGTACAGCATGGTGCCTGAGCACGGCGTCGCGGCGGAGTTCGGCTTCTATGATCTCCTGAAGGGGTCGCATGTGCTGTATGGGAGTGTCGTGCCGACCCCGGCGGGTTATGTGCTGCGGACCACGACGCGGGAAATCCCGCAGGTCCAGTTGACGGGTGTCCTGGCGACGTTCTTCGGCGATCCGGCGGAAAGGGATGGTGGTGGTAACACTCCGGTGGCGTTCTTCACGAACCCGTCGGACTGCTCGGGCGAACCGTTGGTCACCTCGATCCATATGGATTCGTGGCAGGACCCGGGTCGCTATAGCGCGGATGGGTCCCCGGATTTCAGCGACCCCGCGTGGGTCGGGACCGCCGCGCAGTCCCCGCCGGTGACGGGTTGTAATGAACTGCGCTTTGACCCGTCGTTGAGTGTTCAGCCGGAAACGGAGGTGGCGGACAGCCCGACGGGTCTGGAAGTCGAGCTGAGGGTCCCGCAGAGCGAGGATCCGGGTTCGTTGGCGACGCCGCCGTTGCGTGATGCGGTGGTGAGGTTGCCTGCGGGGTTGACGATCAACCCGTCCGCGGCGGGTGGCCTGGGGGTCTGCACGGAAGCACAGATCGGATTGGGCAGCGCCTTGGCGCCGTCGTGTCCTGAATCGTCGCGGATCGGGACGGTGGAAGTGAGCACTCCGGCGTTGCCGGGCACGCTTGTCGGGTCGATTTATCTGGCGGCGCAGAACGAAAACCCGTTCCATTCGCTGTTGGCGGGGTATGTCGTGATCGACGATCCCGCGACTGGTGTTGTGGTGAAGGTCCCGGGGGAGCTGACCCTGGATCCTGTGTCGGGCCAGGTCACGGGGGTGTTCAACGATGCTCCGCAGTTCCCCTTCAGCGACCTGAAGCTCCATTTCTTCGGTGGCCCGCGCAGTGCCCTTGCGACCCCCGAGGGCTGCGGGATGTACACCACCACGAGTGATTTGATGCCGTGGTCCGCACCGGACTCCGGGCCGGACGCCACGCCCTCAAGCAGCTTCCCGGTCACCTCGGGTTGCGTGAGCGGTTTCGCGCCCATGTTCACGGCGGGTACCGAGAACCCGCAGGCCGGGGGGTACTCCCCGTTCACGCTGTCCCTCTCACGCAGCGACGGGGAACAGAACTTCGCGGGTGTGTCGGTGAACCTGCCTCCGGGATTGTTGGGGAAGATCGCGGGGATCCCTCTGTGCCCGGAGGCCCAAGCGAGCGCGGGTACGTGCCCGGAAGCCTCACGTGTCGGGAGTGTAACGGCGGGTGCGGGTGTCGGCCCAGACCCCTATTTCGTCTCTGGCAGGGCGTATCTGACCGGTCGGTATAACGGTGGCCCCTACGGGTTGGTGGTGGAGGTCCCGGCGGTCGCGGGCCCGTTTGACCTGGGTACGGTGGTGGTGCGCCAGTCGATCCGGATCGATCCGCACACCGCGCAGGTCACGGCGGTCTCGGACCCGCTCCCGACGATTCTCGATGGGGTCCCGTTGCGGGTAAGGCGGGTGGATGTGGTCCTGGATCGTCCGGGGTTCACTTTCAACCCGACGAACTGCGCTCCGATGGCGATCACGGGCGCCCTGTCCTCCACCGCGGGCGCGAGCGCGAACGTCTCCTCGCGCTTTCAGGTCGGCGGGTGCGGCGAACTCCCGTTCCACCCCGTCTTCACCGTCTCCACGCAGGCCAAGACGAGCAAGCACGGTGGTGCGAGCCTGACCGTGAAGACCACCTACCCCAAGGGGGCGCAGGCGAACATCAAGTCTGTGGGGGTGGTCCTGCCCAAGCAGTTGCCCTCGCGGTTGACGACGATCCAGCAGGCGTGCACGGAAACAGCGTTCGCGCAGAACCCAGCGAGCTGCCCCGCCGGCTCGAACATCGGGATCGCCACCGCGACCACCCCGGTCCTGGCCTCCCCGGCGACGGGCCCGGTGTACCTCGTCTCTCATGGTGGCGCGGCGTTCCCCGACGTCGTGATCGTCTTCCAGGACGAAGGCGTCACGCTCGACCTCGTCGGCAGCGTCAACATCAAGCACGGCATCACGAGCAGCAAGTTCGCCAGCGTCCCCGACGCCCCGATCAGCTCCTTCCAGCTGAGCCTGCCCGAGGGCCCGCACTCCGCGCTGGCGACGGTTCTCCCCGCCAAGGCCAAGGGCAGCCTCTGCGGCACATCGCTCTCGATGCCCTTCACGATCACCGGTCAGAACGGCGCCGTCATCAAGCAGAACGTGAAGATCGCAGTGACGGGTTGCGGCAAGGCGAAAAGGGTCAAGAAGCGCGCGAAGGGCAAGAAGAAGAAGGGGTAGGGGTGTTCATGTCCTCCCGTGAGCGTGGGGCCAGGGCGCGCAAGGAGGCGCGCTCTGGTACGGATGGGCTGCCAAGGGAGCACGTCACCGAGATCCAAAGGGTGCGGATCCTCACCGCGATGGCCGAGGTCGCGGCCGAGCGGGGGGCCGGGGCGGCGAGTGTCGCGCATATCGTCTCGCGGGCCGGGGTGTCGCGCCGCACGTTCTATGACCTGTTCGAGGACCGCGAGGACTGTTTTCTTGCCACGTTCGACGAGGCGCTCGCGCAGGCCGCCATCACGGTGCTCCCGGCGTACCGGGGGCAGACCAGGTGGCGGGAGCGGATCAGGGCCGCGCTGCTGGCCACGCTCGTGTTCTTGGAAGAGCAGCCCGCCCTCGCGCGGCTGTGCGTCGTGGAGGCCCTGGCTGCGGGACCGCGGGCGCTTGAGCGCCGCGGGGAGGTCGTGAACCTGCTCGTGCGGGCGGTCGACGAGGGGCGCGCCGAGCGGCCCTCCAGGCTCCCCGAGCCGCCGCCGCTGGCGGCGGAGGGCGCGGTCGGCGCGGTCCTCGCGGTCATCCATCGCAGGCTCCTGACGGGTGGCCGCGGGCCCCTCACCGGCCTTCTGGGCGAGCTGATGAGCGCGATCGTGCTGCCCTACCTCGGTGTCCAGGCGGCACAGAAGGAGCTCCACAAGCCGGCCCCTCAAATCAAAATAAAAAAGAACCACTCTCACGGGGATCCGCTGGAGGGGCTGGACATGCGCATCACCTACAGGACGGTCAGGGTGCTGATCGAGATCGGGTCGCGGCCCGGGGCCAGCAACCGCGAGGTCGCGACCGCCGCGGGCATCGGCGATCAGGGGCAGGTCTCCAAGCTGCTCACGCGCCTGGAGCACCTGGGGTTGATCCGCAACGAGGGCATCGGGCACGCCAAGGGGGCGCCCAACGCCTGGGCGCTCACCGAGCGGGGGCTGGAGGTCGAGCGCGCCATCCGCGTGCAGACCGCCTCACGGGTGCAGCTCAGCGTCAACGCCCCCCGCTGAACCTCTCGACGCCCTCGAGCACGGGGCGATCAGGGCAGGAGCTCCAGCGCCTTGGTGTGGCGGGGTCGCACCATCGCGAAGTGGCGATGGTCGAGGGTCGCGAGCCTGCTCTCGTGCAGTCTTTCGAGGAGCGCCAGCACGCTGGCGTCGACCACGCCCACGCTGTGCTCGGCGTATTGCGCCTGGATCTCGCGGCAGCGCGCGAGGTCCGCGGGGGTGGGGCTCTCGGCGCGGTAGGCGCCCGCGAGCAGGTCGTCCATGAAGGCGAGCCAGACCTCCGCGCCGAGGCGTCGCTGACACCAGTAGTCGAGCTCCGCGAGGACCAGCGTGGGGATCGTGAGGTCCTCGCGCGCGTCCACGAGCAGCGCCGCGCAGCGCGCGTGGTCGGGGTCCGCCGCGTCGAGGGCCGCCAGCAGCGGGCCGGTGTCCAGCACCAGCGCCATCTACGAGGGCGGCTCGGCCACGGGCTCGGCCGTCAGCTCCGCGGCGGAGAGGCCGTCGGTGGATCGTCCGAGGCCGAGTCGCGGGCGTCGTGCGCCGTGCAGGACGGCCGCCTTCTCGTCCACCGCCTCGGCGAGCATCGTCGTCAACGCGACGCCGCGCCTGTGCGCCTCGGCTTCGAGCGTGTCCAGGGAGGCGCGTTTGGCGGTGACCGTTGTCCTGCGTAGCTGATTCATGATTCATGATGCTAACAGGTCCGGCTTGCACCGGGGAGCGGGAGCCCATCCGGTCAGCAGGCGATCTTCGGGGCGGTCCAGTCCATCGAACCGGCCGGGACGATCCACCGGCAGCAGCGTCAGCGCAGCTCGCTGAGCGGCTCCACGCCCAGCCCGGCGCCGCTGGGCACGGCGATGCGGCCCGCGCGCACCGGCAGGCGGTCCTCGACGCCGTCCTTGAACAGGGCCAGAGTCGCCAGGCCGCACGGGGCCACGGGTCCGCGCGAGGCCAGGGCGGCGGCCGCGTGCACGGCGGCGGCCACCCCCAGGGGTCCGTCGAAGGTGGAGGCCAGGTAGACCTCGGCGCCGGAGGCGCGCACCAGCGTGGCGGCGGCCAGCAGGCCGGCGATGCCCCCGCAGCGGGAGATCTTCAGGCACACCGCGTCGGCCACGCCTGCGCCGAGCGCCCCGTGCTCGGCCGCGGTCTCGTCGATCGCCACGCGCACCGCCACGCGCTCGCGCACCTCGCGCACCGCCTGCAGGCCGTGCGTGGGCTCCTCGACCAGCTCCAGTCCCACCGGGGCCAGCGCGTCGATCGCGCGCACGGCCTCCTCCACGTCCCAGGCGCCGTTGGCGTCCACGCGCAGCGCCGCGTGCGGACCGGCCGCGGCGCGTATCGCAGCCAGGCGGCCGGCGTCGTCGCCAATGCCCACCTTCGCCTTCAGGCAGGCGAACCCCTGCTGCACCGCTCGTGCGGCCTGCTCGGCGGCGCCCGCGCGATCGGTGGCCGTGAGCGTGGCATTGACCTCGATCGCGGTGAGGGGATCGTCGCAGATCAGCGCCGCCACAGGGCGTCCCGCGCGGCGCCCCGCGCGGTCCCACAGCGCCATGTCGATCGCCGCCAAGGCAGCCGGCAGATCCGCCACCGAGCGGCAGGCGTCCAGCAGCTGCACGCCATTCATGTCCCGGGCGTCGGCCAGCACGGGCCGGTAGGCCTCCAGGGCTCGCCACACCTGCTCGCTGCCGACACCGTCGTATACCTCAAGTGGGGCCGCTTCGCCGCAGCCGCTGAGGCCGTCCTCGCCAGTCAGCGTCACGAGCGCCAGCTCGCGCTCGGCGATCGTCCCGAATGCGGTCCGCAGCGGCTCGCGCAGCTCCAGCGTGCGGCGCTCGACGGTCAGTCGCACGGGCCGGCGCTCCTCACGAGGGGATGCCGCCGCCGGCGAGGATCCCCGCGGAGAGCAGCAGGCAGAAGAGCAGCTGCAGCATGCCGGTCCTGGCCAGCGCCCCGTTCAGGGAGGGCCCGTCCACGCGCGTGCGCACCACCCTGGCCACCGACACCGCCAGCGGCAGCGCCAGCCAGCACAAGAGCAGCCACGCGCTCATCGAGCCCAGCAGCCACGGCAGCGGCCCGCACAGGAAGGCCACGGCGAGCATCGCCACGTACAGCGTCCGCGTGCGCTCGCGCCCCAGGCGCACCGCCAATGTGCGCTTGCCCGCGCGCCGATCGGTGTCGAGGTCGCGCACGTTGTTCACGACCAGTATCGCGCTGGCCAGCAGGCCCACCGGCACCGCGCACACGAACGGCTGCCACGGCAGCTGCTGCACCTGCACGAAGTAGGAGCCCACGACCGCCACCACCCCGAAGAACAGGAACACGAACAGCTCCCCCAGCCCTTCGTAGCCGTAGGGGCGGGGGCCGCCGGTGTAGAGCACGCCGGCCAGGATCGAGGCCGCGCCAACGGCCAGCAGCTCCCAGCCCGCGACGGCGATCAGGTAGGCCCCGCACAGCACCGCCAGGCCGAAGGTCACATAGGTGGCCAGCAGCACCTGGCTGGGCGGCACCAGTCCTCCCGCGGTCACGCGCACGGGGCCGAGGCGGTCCTCGGTGTCGGCGCCGCGGCGGGCGTCGGAGTAGTCGTTTGACAAGTTCGTGCCCACCTGGATGAAGATCGCGCCGAGCAGCGCCGCCACGAACGCCAGCGCCCGGAAGTGCCCCGCGCCCAGCGCCAGGGAGGTGCCCACCAGCACCGGCGCCACCGCCGCCGGCAGCGTGCGCACGCGCGCGGCCATCACCCAGATGCGCACCGCGCTGGGCGCCTCGGCGCGGCTGGGGGCGGCGGGCTGCTCGCGGATGGCGGCCATGATGGCTACTTTGCGCCCTTCGACATCTATGCGCGCCGCGGGAACTTGGAGAAGTCGGGGGCTCGCTTGTGCTTGTACGCCTCGCGCCCCTCCTGCGCCTCCTCGCTCATGTAGAAGAGCAGGTTGGCGTCGTGGGCCAGCTGCTGGATGCCGGAGAGCCCGTCCTCGGCGGCGTTGAAGCTGGCCTTCAGCAGGCGCAGCGAGAAGGGGGAGAGGGCCAGCATCTCCCGGCACCACTGCACGGTCTCCTCCTCCAGGCGCTCCAATGGGACCACGGTGTTGACCAGGCCCATCGCAAGCGCCTCCTGCGCGGAGTACTGCCGGCACAAAAACCAGATCTCCTTGGCCTTCTTGGGACCGACCACGTTGGCCAGCAGGCCCGCGCCGAAGCCGCCGTCGAAGGAGCCCACCTTCGGCCCCGTCTGCCCGAAGCGCGCGTTCTCCGCGGCGATCGTCAGGTCGCACACCAGGTGCAGAACGTGCCCGCCGCCGATCGCATAGCCGGCGACCATCGCCACCACCGGCTTGGGCAGGCGGCGGATCTGGATGTGCAGGTCGGTCACGTGAAAGCGCCCCACCCCGGCCCTGCCCGCCGCGTCCTCCGACAGATAGCCGGAGTCGCCGCGCACGCGCTGATCCCCGCCCGAGCAGAATGCCAGCGGGCCCTCGCCGGTCAGCACGATCGCGCCGACCTCGGGGTCCTCGCGCGCGTCCTCCAGGGCGCGGCCGATCTCGACCACCGTCAGCGGGCGGAAGGCGTTGCGCACCTCCGGGCGGTCGATCGTGATCTTGGCGATTGATGGGGACCCGCCCGCCCCGAGGTCGGCCGATTTCTCGTAGCGGATGTCGGTGTACTCCCCAGCGGGGATCCAGGTGGTGGACAAGCTGCTCTTCGCTCCTTGGAGTGGCCGGACGGACGAGGACGAGGTAGAAGGCTAGCCTGTGAGCATGGTGGTGGAGGGATGGCTGGAGCGCGCCGCGGCCAGCGGCCCGCAGCGCACCGCGATTGAGACCCCGCAGGGCAGTCGTTCCTACGCACAGCTGCTCACTGACGCTCGCGCCGGCGCCGCCGAGCTGATGGCGCGTGGCGTTGAGCCGGGCGGGCGTGTGGCGATCGTCCTGCCCCCGGGCCTCGCCTTCGCGCAGGCGCTGCACGCCTGCCTGCTGCTGGGGGCGGTCGCGGTTCCGGTGGATCTGCGCCTCAGCGCGCCCGAACGGGAGCAGGTGGTCGCGGACGCCGCCGTCCTCGTCGACGAGCCATTGGACACAACTGCCGGAGCGCCAGTGAAACCCATTGGCGGCGGGCACGACCTGGACGCCGCGGCTGTCGTGATCCACACCTCGGGCACCACCTCGGCCCCGCGGCCGGTGCAGCTGACCTACGGCAACTTCCTGTGGAGCGCCCTCGGCTCGGCCGTCGCCCTCGGTCTCGATCCACGCGAGCGCTGGCTGTGCGCGCTGCCGCCCTCGCACGTGGGCGGCCTGTCGATCCTGATGCGCAGCGCCATCTACGGCACCACCGCAGTCATGCATGAGCGCTTTGACACCGAATCGGTCCTGGACGCCCTGCGCGAGCGACAGATCACGCTCATAAGCCTGGTGGCCACCACGCTCGGCCGCCTGCTGGACGCAGGTCTCAGGCGTCCGCCCATGCTGCGCTGCGCCCTCACCGGGGGTGGCCCGGTGCCCGAGGCGCTGCTTCAGCGCGCCCACGACGCGGGGGTGCCGGTCGGTGAGACCTACGGTCTCACCGAGTCCTGCTCGCAGGCCACGACCACGCCGGTGGCCGCGATCGGGGAGGATCGCGCTGCGCCCGGCACGGGCCGGGCGGGGGGGTGGGCGGGGACCCCATTCTTCTGCACGCGCGTGCGCATCGCGGCGGATGAGGAGATCCTGCTCGCCGGCCCCACCATTGCGCCCGCCGGCCGCGGCGAGGATGGCTGGCTGCACACGGGCGACCTGGGCAGCCTTGATGAGCTTGGCCGGTTGCGCGTCAGCGGCCGTGCCTCGGACACCATCGTCAGCGGCGGCGAGAACGTGGCGCCCGCCGAGGTCGAGGCTGTGCTCGAGGCCCACCCCGATGTGCTGGAGGCGGCCGTCATCGGCCGTCCCGATCCGCGGTGGGGCGAGGCGGTCACGGCGGTTGTCGTGGCGCGAGCAGGCACGGTGCTCTCAGAGGAACCTCTGCGCGAGCACTGCGCCGCCGGCCTGGCGCCCTTCAAGGTCCCGAAGCGGATCGTGCTCACCCCCGATCCGCTGCCGCGCACGCGCTCGGGCAAGCTGCTGCGCAGGGAGCTTCTGTGAGCGTCGATCATTGGCAGGCCGCCGCGCCCGGCTGGGTGCGCCGTCAGGAGGAGATCCGCACATTGGGGGCGCCCGTGGCGCACTGGATGGTGCAGGCGATCGACCCCCAGCCCGGCCAGCGCGTGCTGGAGCTGGCGGCGGGCCTCGGCGAGACCGGCTTCCTCGCCGCCGAACTGGTGGCTCCCGTGGGCGGCCTGATCGTCTCAGACCAGTCCGAGGCGATGCTGGAGGGCGCCCGCGCTCGAGCCCACGAGCTGAATCTGACCAACGTCGAGTTCCAGGTGCTCGGCGCCGAATGGATCGACCTGCCCGTGGCCAGCGTCGATGCCGTGCTGTGCCGCTGGGGCTACATGCTGATGGCCGACCCGCCGGCGGCCCTGTCCGAGACACGGCGCGTGCTGGCGCCCGGCGGACGTGTGGCACTGGCTGTGTGGGACAAGCTGGAGCGCAACCCCTGGGCGCAGGCGCCCGCGCTGGCGCTGCGCGAGCACGGCTTGGCGCAGCCGCAGGCAGAGGACGCCCCCGGCCCCTTCGTGCTGGCCGATCCGCAGCGCCTCGGCGAGATGCTCGCGCAGGCGGGCTTCACGGAGATCCTCGTGGACGCCGTGGCCGTGGAGCGGCGCTCGACCGGCTTCGATCACTTCTGGGAGGCCACGCTGGACATCTCGCGCGCCTTCCACGACGCGGTGCTCTCACAGCCCGAGCAGGAGATCGCCGAGATCCGCACCACGCTGGCCAGGCAGCTCGAGCCCTACACGTCCGAGGACGGCTCCCTGGCGATCCCCGGCAGCTCATTGGTCGCCGCGGCCAGCGCATGAGATAGCCTGCGGTCGCATGATCTACGACGACGACGCAGACCTCGATCTCCTCGATGGCAAGACCGTGGCCATCATCGGCTACGGCTCCCAGGGCCACGCTCATGCGCTCAACCTCAAGGACTCCGGCGTGAGCGTCGTGGTGGGCCTGCGCGAGGACTCCGCCTCGGTGGCCAAGGCGCGCGAGCAGGGCTTTGAGGTGCTGCCGGTCGTGGAGGCCGCAAGCCGCGGCGACCTGGTGATGATCCTGGCGCCCGACGAGCGCCACCGGCAGGTGTGGGAGGAGCAGATCCGCGACGGCATCGCCTCTGGAAACATGCTGCTCTTCGGCCACGGCTTCTCGATCCACTACCACGAGATAGAGCCGCCCCCCGGCGTCGATGTGGCGCTGGTGGCGCCCAAGGGCCCCGGCCACCTGGTGCGCCGCCAGTTCACCGAGGGCAGCGGCGTGCCCGGGCTGATCGCCGTCGAGCAGGACGCGACCGGCAACGCGCGCGCGCTGGCCCTGGCCTACGCCAAGGGCATCGGCTGCACGCGCGGCGGCGTGATCGAGACGAGCTTCAAGGATGAGACCGAGACGGACCTCTTCGGCGAGCAGGCGGTCCTCTGCGGCGGCGCCTCCGAGCTGGTGCAGGCCGGCTTCCAGACGCTCGTCGAGGCCGGCTATGACCCCGAGATGGCCTACTTCGAGTGCCTGCACGAGCTCAAGCTGATCGCCGATCTGATGTACGAGAAGGGCCTCGCGGGGATGCGCTACTCGATCTCCAACACGGCCGAGTACGGCGACTACACGCGCGGCCGGCGCATCGTCACCGAGGAGACCCGCGCCAGCATGCGCCAGATCCTCAAGGAAATCCAGTCGGGCGACTTCGCGCGCGAGTGGATCGCCGAGAACCGCGCCGGCCAGGAGAGCTTCAAGCGCATGCGCGCCGAGCAGGCCGCCGGCCAGATCGAGGACGTCGGCCGCGAGCTGCGCTCGCACATGGACTGGATCAAGCCCTCCTTTTAGGGGCCAGGATGGCCTGGCCCACCCATCGGAACAGGGCTTGAAGGGAGTTCGCGCGGTGCTGGCCTATGTCTTCTGGCACCGGCCCGGGGAGGGCATCGACCGCGAGGTCTACGAGCAGGCGGCGGAGCGCTTCCACCGCTCGCTCGCGCACACGCCCCCGGCCGGCCTGCGCGGCTCGGCCATCTACCGCGTGGCGGAGCTGCCGTGGCTTGAGGGAGGGGCCGGTTATGAGGACTGGTACCTGCTCGACGACTTCACCGCCGTGGGTGTTCTGAACGAGGCCGCCGTCGCGCACGGCCATCGCACCGCCCACGACGAGATCGCACGACGCTTCGGCGCGGGCGCGGGCGGGATGTATGGGCTGCTGGAGGGTCATCCCGACCTGGACTGCACGCAGGTCGTCTGGGTCTCACGCCCGCCCGGGTCCAGGCGGGGCGCCCTCAGCGAGCTGCTGGGCGATGGCATGGACCCCGAGCACGCCAGCCTGTGGCGCCGGCAACTCGTGCTCGGCCCCGCGCCCGAGTACTGCCTGCTGGCCTCCGAGCCCCCCGCTGGCGTCGCGCCGACACGCCTGCCCGAGGGTTGGCGTGCGCTCACGTTCAAGCGCGAGTTGCTGTGGGTCTCCTGACCGGGCGGCTTGACGAAGTTCGCAGCTGCCATTCGCTACACTCGCTGAACCGTCGCGACTGGCGCTCGGATCGAGTCCACGATCGGGGAGCGATGGAGGTTTCACCGCCGCGCGCCTGGGCACCCTCTGAACACCGCGAGCATTGCGAGGAAGCCCATGACGCCGCCGAGCCCCGCCACAGAAGAGACACCGCTCGTCATACCGCAGGAGCTGCTGCCCGCCGACGGGCGCTTCGGCTGCGGGCCGTCGAAGGTGCGGCCGCAGGCCCTGGCGCGCCTGGCCGCCGAGGGGGACGCGCTGATGGGGACCTCGCACCGGCAGAAGCCGGTGAAGGCGCTGGTGGGGGAGATCCGCGGCGGGCTGCGCGAGCTGTTCGGCGCGCCGGAGGGCTACGAGGTAGCGCTGGGCAACGGCGGCGCGACGGCCTTCTGGGACGCGGCGGCCTTCGGCCTGATCGAGGACCGGGCGCTGCACTTGACCTACGGCGAGTTCTCTTCGAAGTTCGCGCAGGTCACCGACGAGGCGCCCTTCCTGCAGGAGCCGATCAGGATCGAGGCGCAGGCCGGGGACGCTCCGGACCCGGCGATGGCTGGCCCCGTCGGCAGGGAGGCCGGGGTCGATGTGGTGGCCTGGGCGCACAATGAGACCTCCACGGGAGTGATGGTGCCGGTTAGCCGCCCCGCCGAGGCCCCCGACGCGCTGGTGCTGATCGACGCCACCTCCGGCGCCGGCGGCCTGCCGGTCGACATCGAGCAGGCCGACGCCTACTACTTCGCGCCGCAGAAGGGCTTCGCCGCCGACGGCGGGCTGTGGGTGGCGCTGCTGAGCCCGGCCGCACAGGAGCGCATCGCCAAGCTGGCGGACTCCGAGCGCTGGATCCCCGCCTTCCTGTCGTTGTCAACCGCGCTCGAAAACTCCCTGAAGGACCAGACCTACAACACCCCCGCCGTGGCGACCTTGTTCCTGCTCGCCGAGCAGATCCGCTGGATGCTCGACGGCGGCGGGCTGGATTGGTGCGTGGCGCGCACGAGGGCCTCCTCCGGGCACCTGTACGGCTGGGCCGAGCAGACCGCCTGCACGGCGCCCTTCGTGAGCGACCCCGCCAAGCGCTCGCTGGTCGTCGGCACGATCGACTTCGACGAGGGTGTGGACGCGGCGGCAGTCGCAAAGACGCTGCGGGCCAATGGCATCGTCGATACCGAGCCCTACCGCAAGCTGGGTCGCAACCAGTTGCGGATCGTCATGTTCCCTGCGGTCGATCCCGCGGACGTTCAGGCCCTCACGGCCTGTATCGACTGGATCGTCGAGAGGATGGCGGCATGAGCGCCGTGGAGAGCTCCGCTGCCACCGCCGCTGCCACTCCCGCGCCGGCTGCCCAGGGCGAGCGCCTGAAGGTGCTGGTGAAGGAGAAGATCGGCGACTCCGGCGTGGAGCTGCTGCGCGAGCACTTCGACGTGGACCTCGGCATCGAGTGGTCCGAGGAGGAGCTGGCGGAGAGGATCGGCGACTATCACGGCATCCTGATCCGCTCGGCGACCAAGCTGACGGCCGAGCTGATCGAGAAGGCCACGCTGCTGCGCGCGATCGGCCGCGCGGGTGTGGGCGTGGACAACGTCGATGTAAGCGCCGCCACCAGGCGCGGGATCATCGTCGCCAACGCCCCCCAATCCAACGTGGTGACGGCGGCGGAGCACACGATGGCGCTGCTGCTGGCGCTGGCGCGCAACATCCCCCAGGCATACGTCTCCCTGACGAGCGGCAAGTGGGAACGCTCGAAGTTCTCCGGCGTGGAGCTGTACGAGAAGACGCTGGGCATCCTCGGCTTCGGGCGCATCGGCCAGCTGGTGGCCGCGCGCGCGCGCGCCTTCGGCATGCGCGTGGTCGCCTTCGACCCCTTCGTGAGCGCCGAGCGCTACCGCGAGCTGGGGGTGGAGAAGGCGGAGAACAGCGAGGAGGTCTACGCGCAGGCGGACTTCATCACGATCCACCTCCCCAAGACCCCGGAGACCCGGAACTGGCTGAACGCGCAGGCCTTCGCCAAGATGCGCAGGGGCGTGCGCGTCCTGAACGTGGCGCGCGGGGGCCTGATCGACGAAGACGCGCTGAAGGACGCGCTGGACAGCGGCCAGGTGGGCGGCGCCGCGCTGGATGTGTTCCCCCAGGAGCCGACGACCGAGCACCCCCTGTTCGCCTATGCCAACGTGGTCGTGACCCCCCATCTGGGCGCCTCCACCGCGGAGGCCACCGATCGCGCGGGCTACCAGAGCGCCGAGCAGGTGGTGGCCGCGCTGACCGGCGGCGTGGTGGCGACGGCCGTGAACATCCCGGCGATCGGCGCGGAGGACATGGAGGTGCTGGGCCCCTTCCTGCCGCTGGCGACCCAGTTGGGCCGCCTGGCGATGGAGCTGGCGGAGGGCAGCTCGGTGGAGCGCATCGAGGCGGCCTTCATGGGCCGCATCGCCGAGTTCGACACGCGCCTCTTATCCCTCGCGGTGATCGTGGGCGCGCTGCAGGGCCGCACCGAGCAGCAGGTGAACCTCGTCAACGCCCCCTCGATGGCGGAGGAGCGCGGGATCGTGGTGGAGGAGAAGTCGGTGACCGAGGCGCAGGACTTCAACGAGCTGATCCGCGTGACGGTCGTGGCCGGCGATGAGCGCGTGGCCGTGGCGGGCACGGGCATCGGCCCCCAGCGCGTACCCCACCTCGTGGAGGTGCACGGCCAGCGCTTCACCGTGGAGCTGGAGCCGTTCGTGACGGTCTTCCGCTACGCCGACCTGCCGGGCATGATCGGCCGCGTGGGCACGATCTTCGGGGGCCACGGCATCAACATCTCCTCGGCCGCCGTGGGCCACACCCCCGACGGCGCCCCCGCGGGCGAGGATCAGCGCTTCGCGGCGATGGTCGTCACCACCGACGCGCTGGTGCCCAGGGAGGTCATCGAGGAGATCGTGGCCTCGGAGGGCTTCGTGGACGGCCGCACCGCGTCGCTGCGCTGACGGCAAGTCCCTGAGCACAATGACATGATGTGATGCCAGCATGGCCAGCGACAATCAGGCTCTCCGCCTCACGCGACTGGAGCTTCGCAATTGGCGGAACTTCCGTCAGGCAGAGTTCGACTTGGCGCGAAGGGCCTTCTTGGTTGGCCCCAACGCCGCAGGAAAGTCGAATCTCCTCGATGCGATCAGGTTCCTCCACGACATCGTCGCGGTGGGAGGGGGATTCGAGGATGCCGTTACGCGGCGGGGCGGCGTGTCCTCGCTGCGCTGCTTGGCCGCGCGGCAAAATCCAGATATCGCGCTGACGATCCACCTTGGCACACAGGTCGGGAAACCGACCTGGCAATACGAGCTGAGCTTCAGTCAGACGTCTCAGCGCAACCCTGTTCTCAAGCGTGAGCGCGTATTACAAGGAAACGAGATTCGGCTTGACCGTCCGGATGTTGCCGACGAAGAGGATCCCGCGCGACTCAGCCAGACCTTCCTCGAGCAGGTGAACGTGAACAGGGAGTTCAGGGAGATCGCGGATGTTCTGCGAAGTGTTCGGTACCTGCACATCGTCCCTCAGCTCATACGCGAACCAGAGCGTTCGGTCGGTAAGAAGAACGACCCGTTCGGAGGGGATTTCCTGGAGCAGATCGCCGAAACTCCCGAGCGGCGCCAGCGGTCGCGGTTGCGCAGGATACTCGCAGCACTCCGCGTGGCCGTCCCGCAGTTGCAGGAACTGGAGATGTTTCAGGACGTCCGAGGCATTCATCATCTCCGTGGCCGTTATGAGCACTGGCGGCCGCACGGTGCATGGCAGTCGGAGAGCGACTTCTCCGATGGCACCTTGCGACTGCTCGGACTTCTGTGGGCCGTGCTGGACGGAACAGGGCCCCTGCTGCTGGAGGAGCCCGAGCTGTCGCTTCACCCGGGAGTTGTCCGTTACATCCCGTCGATGCTGAGTCGTATGCAGTCGAGGACCGGCAGGCAGATCGTGGTGAGCACGCAGTCGATGGATCTCCTTCAGGACCCCGGTATAGGTCTGGACGAGGTCTTCCTGCTCATTCCTAGCGCCGAGGGCACGGAGGTGAACCCTGCGGGAGCCTTCGAGGAGATTCCACCACTCCTGGAGCGCGGCCTGAGCATGGGGGAAGCCGTCATGCCACGAACCCGCCCCGAACGAGCGGAGCAGCTCTCGCTGTTTCCAAGCGCATAGCTGTGGTCGTCTCAGGCGCAGTCGAGGGTCTGCTCGACGATGCGGTCTTGCGGCGGATGCTGCGAGAGGCCGGACATGATCCCGGGCCGATCCACATCAAGAACGGGAAGTCCGCCGTTCTCGAGAAGCTCGAAGGCTACAACGCCGCTGCGGGATTCATGCCGTGGGTCGTGCTTGTCGATTTGAACGGAGACGCGGACTGCGCGCCGACATTCGTGGCCGAGCATCTGCAGGCTCCGGCAGAGCAGATGCTGTTCCGCGTCGCGGTGCGGCAGGTCGAGGCGTGGCTGCTCGCGGATGTGGTCCGCTTCGCGCGGTTCATTGGTGTGAGCCGAGCACGTTTGCCTGGCAATCCTGAGTCGCTGGCGAACTCGAAACGAGCCGTCGTGGAGATCGCCCGATATTCGAAGAGGAGGAGCGTCCGCGAGGAGATCGTCCCCAATCCGGCAAGCGGACGGCAGGTGGGTCCGGGGTATGTTGCGAGCATGATCGAGTTCGTCCAGACGAGCTGGAACCCAGAGGAAGCTGCTGCGCGGTCGGACAGCCTGCGTCGCTGTCTGGGCTGCCTGTCGCGGCTGTGATTGTCCTCTCACGGCGATCCTCAGCATCGCCTCTTTGCGCTTGTGTCGACGGCCTCGGCTGGCCGCGTGGCCAGCGAATCGGATAGGCTGCCTCCCCGATGCGGGTGGTCGTCCTCACAAAGCACGGCGGGCCGGAGGTGCTGAAGGTGCAGGAGCGCCCCGATCCTCCGCTGGAGGCGGGTGCGGTGCGCATCGGCGTGGCGGCCGCGGGCGTGAACTTCGCCGATGTGATGGCGCGCGTGGGCCTCTACCGCGACGCCCCCAAGCCTCCGTGCGTGGTGGGCTACGAAGTGGCCGGCACGATATTGGAGCTGGGGGAGGGGGTGCGTGACCTGATGCCCGGCCAGCGCGTGGTGGCGGGCACGATGTTCGGCGGCTACGCCTCGCAGGTGGTGGCGCCGGCGCACGACATCGTGCCGCTGCCCGATCGCCTGAGCTTCGAGCAGGGCGCGGCGATCCCCGTCAACTACGGCACGGCGTGGGCGGGCTTGATCGGCTACGGCAACCTGCAGCCGGGCGAGCGCGTGCTGATCCATGCCGCCGCGGGCGGAGTGGGCATCGCGGCGACGCAGATCGCCAAGCGCCAGGGCGCGGAGGTGTACGGCACGGCCTCGCCGGGCAAGCACGAGCGCATCCTGGCCAACGGCGTGGACCGCCCGGTGGACTACAGCAAGCCGGGCTGGGAGAGCAACCTGCCCAGGTTCGACGTGATCCTCGATGCGCTGGGAGGCAGGAGCTTCCGCCGCAGCTACGATCTGCTGCGCCCCGGCGGGCGCCTGGTGGCCTTCGGCGCCTCCGCGGTGATGAAGGGCGAGAAGCGCAGCATCCCCACCGCCCTGCGCACGGTCGCGCGCATGCCCCGCTTCAGCATGATCAAGCAGATGAGCGAATCCAAGGCCGTGATCGGCCTGAACATGCTGAGCCTGTGGAAGGACCGCGAAACCTTGGCGCCGTGGATCGAGCCGCTGCAGGCGATGCTCGACGACGGCACGGTCGAGCCGATTGTCGCGGGCGAGTTCAACTTCGAGCGCGCCGGCGAGGCGCACCGCATGATCAGCGAGCGGCGCAACGTGGGCAAGGTGGTGCTCGTCCCCTGACCCTGTTGGCAGGCGCCCAAACGGGTGCTACCCTGCCAAGCAGCATGTCGTCGCACAGGTCCCTTGCCCTTCTCCTCCTCCTGCTCCCCCCTCGGGGGGAATAGCGCGTGGCGGCCGCGTAGCCGCAAACCCACCTGGAGGAAGTGCAAAAGAGACCTAGAAGGAGCGGAACGACATGAGTGAAAAGCAGGCATCTCAGCGCGTAAGAGTCTTCGACACGACCCTGCGCGACGGCGAGCAGTCGCCGGGCATATCGCTGAACAAGCAGGAGAAGCTGGAGATCGCCCACCAGTTGGCGCGCCTGGGCGTTGACATCATCGAGGCGGGCTTCCCGATCACCTCCCCGGGCGACTTCGAGTCGGTGCAGGCGATCGCCAGGGAGGTCCACGGCCCCGTGATCTGCGGCCTGGCAAGGACCTCGAAGCAGGACATCGACGCCGCCTGGGAGGCGGTGCGCGAGAGCGAGCGCCCGCGCATCCACACGTTCATCGCGACCAGCGACATCCACATCGAGCGCAAGCTGCAGACCACGCGCGAGGACGTCAAGGGCCAGGCGCGCGCGGCGGTGGCGCACGCGCGCGAATACTGCGAGGACGTGGAGTTCTCCCCCGAGGACGGCTCGCGCAGCGACATCGAATACATGGCCGAGGTGATCGCGATCGCCCTGGAGGAGGGCGCGAGCACGATCAACGTGCCCGACACGGTGGGCTACACGATGCCGGGCGAGTACGCGGCGATGTTCACGGAGCTGTATCGCCTGCTGCCGGACCTGCGCGAGGTGACCGTCTCGGTGCACTGCCACGACGACCTGGGCCTGGCCGTGGCCAATTCCCTGGCGGGCATCGAAGCCGGCTGCCGCCAGGTGGAGTGCGCGATCAACGGCATCGGCGAGCGCGCCGGAAACGCCTCGCTGGAGGAGATCGTGATGCTGCTGCACACGCGCGAGCCGAGCCTGGGCCTGTGGACGGGCATCGAGACGACCGAGATCGCGCGCACGAGCCGCCTGGTCTCCCGCCTGAGCGGCTACCCGGTGCAGCCCAACAAGGCGATCGTGGGCCGCAACGCCTTCGCCCACGAGGCGGGCATCCACCAGGATGGCGTGCTGAAGGAGCGCACGACCTACGAGATCATGGACGCCACGACGGTGGGCCTGGAGAGCAACGCGATCGTGCTGGGCAAGCACAGCGGCCGCCACGCCCTGCACGAGGCGCTGCAGGAGATGGGCTACAGCGTGGATGGCCAGGCGCTGAACGCGGCCTTCAAGCGCTTCAAGGAGCTGGCCGATCGCAAGAAGCAGATCACGGCGATGGACCTGGAGGCCCTGGTCACCGACGAGCTGCGCGAAGAGATCCCCGGCTACACGCTGGAGTGGTTCGAGGTGAATGCCTCCTCCCGCCGCCCCCCGTACGCAAAGGTGAGCGTGAGCCCCCCCGAGGGCCCCGCCAAACAGGGCGACTTCACCGGCGACGGCCCGATCGACGCGGTCTTCCACGCGATCGACGTGGCGACGGGCATCGAGACGAAGCTGCGCGACTTCCAGATCGGCGCGGTGACCGAGGGCCAGGACGCCCTGGGCGAGGTCTCGGTGGTGGTGGAGGCCCACGGCCAGTCCGGCTCCGGCCAGGCCGTCTCGACGGACATCATCGAGGCCGCGGCGCGCGCCTACGTGCGCGCCCTGTCGGTTGCCCTGGCCCGCTCGCAGACCGCGGATGGGGTGGTGGGCCTGCCGGCGGCCGCGACATAAACAGGTCAAAACCCCCCGGGGCGGTTTTATTTTTTGGATTTGGATGGGCCGCGTGGTGGTGTCCCGGCGGTGGTTGCCGAGAAGTGAGCGTCTGTGATAACGTACGCGCGTATGACGGCAGGAGCGACTCGAAGCCGAACCATCCACGCGAGCGGCCTTGCCGAGGCACAGACACCCGTCGCTGCCGATCCGCTGGACCCCGTCGTCCTCGGGGCGCGGGTAAAGGCGCTGCGCGAGGCGTCCTCGCTGTCGCTGCGCGATCTGGCCGCGCGCAGCGGGGTGAGCGCGCCGATGCTCTCGCAGGTCGAGCGGGGGGACACCAGTCCCACACTCACGGTCGCCGCGCGGATAGCGGCTGGGTTGGAGCTGCGGCTCTCCCAGCTGCTGCGGCTGGACGAGGACGGGGCGGTCACGATCGTGCGCGCGGGCGAACGTCAGCGCGGGGGCAACGCGCGGCGGGGGCACCGCTTCGAGGTGATGACCTCGGGACAGCCGGGGCAGCGCGCGGAGCTCTCGCGGCATACGCTCGCGCCGGGAGGCGCCACGGGCGCGAAGGACGATCCGCCGATGCACGAGCCCGGCAGCCGCGAGACGGCGCTGGTGGAGCAGGGCGCGGTGGTGCTCGTGTGCGATGGGCAGCGCCACGAGCTGCGGAGGGGGGATTGCGTGACCTTCGACGCGGATCTGGCGCACCATTTCGAGAATCCCGGCGCGGATGAGGCGAGCTTCCTCGCGGTCGTCTCGGCCGGGCTGAGGCGGAGCTGACATGAACAGTGATTTCCGCAACCCACCGGCCACCTGGGCGGCCCTCCAAGGCCGGCCCCTCAAAAAAACAAGGAACGACGATGCCTGAGACCCTGTTTCAGAAGATCTGGGACGCCCACGAGGTGGCGCCCGGCCTGCTGTACGTCGATCTGCACCTGGTGCACGAGGTGACGAGCCCGCAGGCCTTCGACGGCTTGCGCCTGGCCGGGCGGCGCGTGCGCAGGCCCGATCGCACGCTGGCGACGGCCGATCACAACACGCCCACCGATGGCACGCCCGTGGCGGCGCGCATCAAGGACGAGCTCTCGCGGGTGCAGGTGCAGACGCTGGAGCGCAACTGCGCGGAGTTCGGGGTGCCCATTTATTCACTGGGCTCCGACCGGCAGGGAATCGTGCACGTGATCGGCCCCGAGCTGGGGGTCACGCAGCCAGGGATGACGATCGTGTGCGGAGATTCGCACACGGCCACGCACGGAGCCTTCGGGGCGCTGGCGTTCGGCATCGGCACGAGCGAGGTCGAGCACGTGCTGGCGACCCAGTGCATGGTCCAGCATCCACCCAAGTCGATGTGCATCCGTTACGAGGGCGAGCTGGGATTCGGCGTGAGCGCCAAGGACCTGATCCTGGGCACGATCGGGCAGATGGGCGTGGGCGGGGCCACGGGGCACGTCGTCGAGTACGCCGGTCCGGTGATCGAGGGATTGTCGATGGAGGGACGCATGACCGTGTGCAACATGACGATCGAGGGCGGAGGGCGCGCGGGAATGATCGCGCCCGACGAGACGACCTTCGCGTGGTTCAGGGACACCGCGCGGCCCGGGACGCCGAAGGACCTTGACGCGGCGATCGAGCGGTGGCGGGAGCTGCGCAGCGACGAGGGCGCCTCCTTCGATCGCGAGCTGGTCATCGACGCCTGCGCGCTCTCCCCGCAGGTCACCTGGGGCACGACGCCCGGGATGGTCGCGGAGGTCACCGGCCGCGTGCCCTCGCCGGATGATTTCGACACGCCCGCCGAGCGCGAGGCGACCGAGCGCGCTCTCATCTACATGGCCCTGGAGGCCGGCACTCCGATTCAGGACATCGCCGTGGATCGCGTGTTCATCGGCTCCTGCACGAACTCGCGCATCGGCGATCTGCGCGCCGCCGCCGAGGTGATCGCGGGTCGCAGGGTGGCCTCGAGCGTGAACGCGATGGTCGTTCCGGGCTCCCAGCAGGTCAAGGCGCAGGCCGAGGCCGAGGGACTGGATCGCGTCTTCCGCGACGCCGGCTTTGACTGGCGCGTGGCGGGGTGCTCGATGTGTCTGGGCATGAACCCCGACATCCTCGCTCCCGGCGAGCGCTGCGCGTCCACCTCGAATCGCAACTTCGAGGGCCGCCAGGGGCGCGGCGGAAGAACGCATCTCGTGTCTCCCCAGATGGCCGCCGCCGCCGCGATCGAGGGCCATTTCACCGACATCCGCGACTGGAGCTGAGAGCGATGGAGGCCATTCACACGATCGCCGGCGCCGTGTCGCACCTGGATCGCGCCAACGTGGACACCGATCAGATCATGCCCAAGCAGTTCCTCAAGCGCGTTGAGCGCACGGGGTTTGGGGAGTTCCTGTTCTACGACTGGGCCAAGGAGCCCGTCTGGGAGCTGCCGGCCAATCCGATCCTCGTGGCGGGCGAGAACTTCGGCTGCGGCTCCTCGCGCGAGCACGCGCCGTGGGGCTTGCAGGACTACGGCTTCCAGGCGATCGTCGCGCCGAGCTTCGCGGACATCTTCTACTCCAACTGCACCAAGATCGGTCTGCTGCCGGTCGTGCTGAGTGAGGAGGACTGCCAGGCGCTGGCCGCCGCGGGGGAGGGGGAGATCGATCTGGGAGCACAGGAGGCGCGCTTCGGCGGGCGCGCGGCGGTGTTCGAGATCGACCCCGAGATCCGGCGGCGGCTGCTCGCGGGGCTGGACGACATCGGGGTGACGCTCGGCGAGGAGGCCGTCATCGCTGCCTACGAGCGCGAGTGCGAACGCGACGGTCCGGTGACGACGGCGCTGTGAGTCGCGTGGTGAGCCTGCCTCCCCCCGCGCGCGTCAACAACAGCCCGCCGATCCCCCGTAACCGTTAGCCTGCCCAGCCGCATGGCGCACCGCATTCTCATCCTGCCCGGCGACGGGATCGGCCCTGAGATCATGGCTCCGACCCTAGATCTGCTGCGCGCGGTGGGCGAGTTCGAGTTCGAGGAGCACCTCTTCGGAGGAGCCTCCATCGACGCGCATGGCACTGCGCTCACCGATGAGACCCTGACTGCCTGCCGCAAAGCCGACGCGGTGCTGCTGGCAGCGGTTGGGGGACCGAAGTGGGACAGCACCGACCCCAATGCCCCCCGCCCTGAGCAGGGCTTGCTGGGCTTGCGCAAGGGCCTTGGGCTGTACGCCAACCTGCGCCCCGTGCGCCCGCTGCCCGCCCTGTACGACGCCTCGCCCCTGCGGCGAGAGCGGATCGAGGGCACCGACCTGCTGGTGGTGCGCGAGCTGACGGGCGGCATCTACTTCGGCGAGAAGACGCGCACCGCGGAGATGGCCAGCGACCTCTGCGTCTACACGGTCGGCGAGATCGAGCGCATCGCGCGCACCGCGTTCAGGGCAGCGCGGGCGAAGGTGACGAGCGTGGACAAGGCCAACGTGCTGGAGACCTCGCGCCTGTGGCGTGAGGTGGTGACGAACGTGCACTCGCGCGAGTTCCCGCACATCGGGTTGGAGCACCTGCTGGTGGACAACGCCGCGATGCAGCTCGTCGCGGCGCCGCGGCACTTCGACACGATCCTGACGGAGAACATGTTCGGCGACATCCTCTCCGACGAGGCCGCGATGATCACGGGCTCGATCGGGATGCTGCCCAGCGCCTCGCTGGGAGATGAGGACCCGCCCACTTCGCCCACCCCGTCTACCCAGGGCACGCCTGCCCGCGGCCCACACACCCCGGGCCTGTTCGAGCCCGTGCACGGCTCCGCCCCGGACATCGCCGGCCGGGGCCTGGCCAACCCGCTGGCGATGTTCCTCTCAGCCGCGCTGATGCTGCGCCACGGCCTGGGCTTGGCAGATGAGGCCGCGGCGGTAGAATCGGCTGTTGAACGTGCGCTTGCCGGCGGCCTGCGCACCCCGGATCTGGGGGGCGACGCGGGTACGGGGCAGGCGACGAGGGCTGTGCTCGACCATCTCTGAAGGACCTGAGGGAGCGGATGAAAAGGAGCGGATGAACGTGGAACCCACCGACCTCATATGGATGAACGGCAGATTCGTCGCCTGGGAGGACGCCAAGGTCCACGTGCTGACGCACGGCCTGCACTACGGCACGGGCGTGTTCGACAGCATGCGCTGCTACGACACGGAGATCGGCCCGGCGGTGTTCCGCAACGTGGAGCACCTGGAGCGCCTGGAGCGCTCGGCCGAGCTGTACTACATGCCGGTGCCCTACACGGTCGATGAGCTGCGCGCGGCGACGCTCGAGCTGGTGGCCCGCAACGGCCTGCGCAGCTGCTACATCCGCCCGATCGTCAACCGCGGCTATGGCCAGATGGGCCTGAACCCGCTGGAGGCCCCGGTGGACGTGACGATCGCCTGCTGGGAGTGGGGCGCCTACCTCGGCGAGGAGGGCAAGCGCAATGGCGTGCGCGCCAAGGTCTCCTCGTGGCGGCGCATCTCACCCGACTCGCTGATCCCCCACGCGAAGGCCTCGGGGCAGTACCTCAACAGCGTGCTCGCCAAGGTCGAGTCGGTCAAGGCCGGCTACGAGGAGGCGATCCTGCTCGACGATCACGGGCACGTGTGCGAGGGCACGGGCGAGAACCTCTACGTGGTGCACGAGGGCGAGATCGCCACGCCCGGTCAGCACAACTCGATCCTCGACGGGATCACGCGCCGCTCGCTGATCCAGATCGCGCAGGACCTCGGCTACAGCGTGGTCGAGCGCAACGTGGCGCGCGCCGAGATGTATCTGGCGGATGAGGTGTTCATGTCGGGCACGGCCGCCGAGCTGGTCCCGGTGAGAGAGATCGACGACCACAAGATCGGCACGGGCCGCCCTGGCGAGATCACGCGCGTGCTGCAGAGCGCCTTCGACGATGCCATCCACGGGCGCAGCGAGCGCTATCGCGAGTGGCTGGACGTGGTGAAGGCCCCGGCGCTGGACACCCCCACGGGGGAGGCGCCCGCGCCGAGCACCACCCCTACCCCGGCGGGCTGATGGCCGCCGTACAGCTCTACGACGCGACCCTGCGCGACGGCATGGGCGGCGGCGGCATGACCCTGACGGCGGATGAGAAGCTGCGCGTGGTGCACGCGCTGGACGAGCTGGGCGTACACCTGATCGAGGCCGGCTTCCCGGCGTCCAACCCGAAGGAGGGCCGGCTGTTTCAGCTGCTCGCCGGCGAGCGCCTGGAGACGGCCGAGATCGTGGCCTTTGGCATGACCCGTCGCCGCGATGTCACGGCCGAGCAGGACGAGGGGCTGCGCGTGCTGGCGGACTGCTTCGCGCCCGTGTGCACGCTGGTGGGCAAGTCCTCGCTGCTGCACGTGGAGAAGGTCGTGCGCGTCTCGCCCGCAGAGAACCTGGCGATGATCGGCGACTCGATCGCCTTCCTGGCGGGGCGGGGCAAGCGCGTGCTGTTCGACGCGGAGCACTTCTTCGACGGCCACGCGCTCGACCGCGACTACGCGCTTGCATGCGTGCGCGCCGCCGCCGAGGCGGGCGCCGAGCGGGTGGTCCTGTGCGACACCAACGGCGGCTCGCTGCCCACGCGCGTGCGGGAGGTGGTGGCGGAGGTCCACGCGATCCTGCCCGAGGTGGCGCTGGGCATCCACGCGCACGACGACTCGGGCTGCGCGGTGGCCAACACGCTGGTGGCCGTCGAGGCCGGCGCCACGCAGGTGCAGGGCACGATCAATGGCATCGGCGAGCGCACGGGCAACGCCAACCTGATCACGATCGCCGCCGACCTTCAGCTGAAGATGGGTCACGAGGTCCTGCCTCCCGAGGGTCTGGCGCGCCTCACCGAGACGGCGCACTTCCTCGATGAGCTGCTCAACCGCATACCCGACCCGGCTCAGCCCTACGTGGGCAAGCACGCCTTTGCGCACAAGGCGGGGATGCACGCGGCCGGGGTGCAGGCCGACCCGCGGGCCTTCGAGCACGTAGATCCCGAGCAGGTGGGCAACCGGCGCGACATCCTCATCTCCGAGCTGGCCGGCCGCGCCACGGTGCTGGAGAAGGCGCGCGAGGCCGGTGTCGAGCTCGGCGAAGCCGCCGCGCAGCGCACGGTGGAGCGGGTCAAGGCGCTGGAGCACGAGGGCTTTCAGTTCGAGGCCGCCGACGGCTCCTTCGAGCTGCTGATGCGCCGCGAGGCCGGCGACTATGAGCCGCTCTTTCGCCTGGAGTCCTGGAAGGTGCTCGTGGAGAAGCGCGCCGACGGCGCAGTCGAGACCGAGGCCACGATCAAGATCTGGCTGCCCACGGGGACGGGGGCCGAGGAGGAGCAGTACATCCGCACCGCTGTCGGCAACGGGCCGGTGCACGCGCTCGATCGGGCGCTGCGCGGGGTCATCGGCGAGATCCATCCGCATCTGCGCGACATCGAGCTGGTCAACTTCAAGGTGCGCATCCTCGACGAGCGCAAGGGCACCGGCGCCGTCACGCGCGTATTGATCGACGCCTCCGACGGCCAGCGCGTGTGGGGCACGATCGGGGTCTCCGAGAACCTGATCGCGGCCTCCTGGGACGCGCTCGTGGACTCGCTGGAGTACGGCATGCAGGTTGGGTCGACCGGAGCGCACAGGGCCGGGGCCGGGGCGCCGTCCGGGGCTGGAGCGAAACCGGCGTGAGCCGCGCGGGGACCGGCGAGGCGACTCGTGAAGCAGCCGGCGAGGCGACCGGCGCCGCGACCTCTGAGGCGACCATCCCCCTCGCCCGTCCCGTCCTGGGCGAGGCCGAGGAGCAGGCCGTGATCGAGGTGCTGCGCTCGGGTCAGCTGTCGTTGGGCCCGAAGCTGGCGGCCTTCGAGCGGGCCTTCGCCGAGCAGGTGGGCGCGCCGCTGGCCAGCGCCGTCTCCAGCGGCACCGCCGGTCTGCACCTGGCGCTGCGCGCCGTAGGGGTGGGACCGGGGGATGAGGTCATCACCAGCCCCTTCTCGTTCGTGGCTTCGGCCAACGCCGTGCTGTACGAGGGGGCGAGGCCGGTGTTCGCGGACATCGACCCGATCACGCTCAACCTCGACCCGCGGGCGGCCGCGGCCGCGGTGGGCGAGCGCACGCGGGCGCTCCTGCCGGTGCACATCTTCGGCTACCCCGCCGACATGCCCGCCTTCGAGGCGCTGGCGCGCCGCCGCGACTTGGCGCTGGTGGAGGACGCCTGCGAGGCGCTGGGGGCGATGCACGCCGACGGCGCCCCCGTGGGGGGCCGCGGGCACCCGGCAGTGTTCGGCTTCTACGCCAACAAGCAGCTCACCACCGGCGAGGGCGGCATGGTGACGCTGGCCGACTCCGAGCAGAAGGAGCGCATCGACAGCGAGCGCAATCAGGGCCGCGCGCCCGACATGGGCTGGCTCGACCACGATCGCCTGGGCTTCAACTACCGCCTGTCGGAGCTCGCCTGCGCGCTGGGCCTGGCGCAGCTGGAGCGCCTGCCCGGGATGCTGGCGGCGCGCACGCGGGTGGCCGGCCTATATCGCCAGGCGCTGGAGGGGATCGAGGATCTGCAGCTGCCCTGCGCGGATCGCGGGGGCGAGCAGCGCGGGTGGTTCGTGTTCGTCGTGGGGCTGCCCCGGGGCGTGGACCGCGACGGCATTGTCCATGCGCTCGCCGCGGAGGGCATCCAGAGCAAACCGTATCTGCCTGCAATCCACCTGATGAGCTTCTACCGCGAGCGCTTCGGGCATCGCCCGGGCGAGTTTCCCGTGTGCGAGGACGTGGCCGCGCGCTCGCTGGCGCTGCCCTTCTTCCCCGCCATGCGCGAGGGCGAGGTGGCGCGCGTGGCGCAGGCGCTCAGAAGCGCCCTGGAGGGATAGGCGCAGGCCGGGTCAGGGCCGCCCCCGCAGGCCAAGCCCCGGGACCCGTCAGGCGCTGGGCGGCTGCAACGCCACCTGAGCGGCCGCCTGCGCCCCGATGAAGGGGGTCAGCGCGACGTACGTGGCGTCGACTGTCAGCTCGGGCAGCTCGGCGATGCGCCCCTGTGCGGCGTAGTGCAGGAACAGCTCCTGCAGGCCGCCGACCGTCGCGTCGAGCACGATCGGAGGCGGGCGCCGGCTCTTGGGCAGTTCGTCGAAGCCGGGGGCCAGAAGCTGTGCGTAGGCGGCCAGGCCCCGGTCTGAGAGCTCGGTGGCGCGCGGCGTGGTCGCGATCGTCCCCATCAGCGCCAATTGCGCGAAGGCGGGCTCGGACGCGAGGTAGCCCATCAGGCCCGCCAGGCCGTCGCGCACGCCGGTGCGCCAGTCGGGCGCGCGGTCGAAGGCCTCCTCGACGATGTCAAAGCCCTTGGCGTGGCCCAGCTCATAGGCCACCAGGAACGCATCTTCCTTGCTCTCGAAGTGCTCGTAGAAGGCCTGCAGCGACACCGACGCCTCGGCGGCGATCTCCTCGACCGTGAGCGCGCCGTAGCCGCTGTGGGCGATGAGGTTGGTGACCGCGTCGAGGATGCGCTCGCGCTGGTTGTGCACAACGAAGCTGCGCGAGGGGCCGTGGCCTGGGCGCTGCACCCTGCCGCGGCGGTTGCGGCGGCGGCGGCGAGGGGAGAGGGTCCCCGGCGCGCGACCTCCCTGCTGTTTGGCGAGCGCGCGGCGGTGTCTGGCGCGGGCCGCTCTGAGATTCGACGAGAAGCCCTTGGGAGCGGGATACGTCGAGATCCAGTGGGCCAGGTCTGGCACCAGCCGCAGGGGCTTGACGCCGCGGCCGCGGGGCAGGTAGGTCACCAGCACGCGGTTCAGGCCGCCCGCCACCGCCCGGGCAGTGGTGTCGGGCAGGACCGCGGAGGCTGTGCGTCCCCGGGTCCGAACGCCGGCCCGCAGACCGTCGTTTATGAGCTTTCCAAAATCGGAGACGGCGGATTCGCGGCGTTCGATGCCGGCAGGCCCCACGGCGCTGACCTCGGTGATGGCCAGGCGCAGGGCGTCGGGGTGCTCCAGCGCCGCTTCGAACAGCGTCTGGATCACCGTTTCCATACGATCGGAACGCTCGCCGGCTTCGTGAAAGGCACGCACCACGCGGCGCCTGCCTTCCCTGGCGATCACATCGTAGATGGCCAGAAAGCACTCCTCCCTGTTGGCGAAGTGCTCATAGAAGGCCTTGCGCGACACCCCCGCTCGCGCCACCACATCCGAGACGGTAGTGGCCACGTAGCCGTTCTCGCCGACCGCTTCCAGCATCGCCGTTCCCACCCGCAGGCGCTGGTTGGCGGCCACCTGTTCGCGCGTGAGCGAGTGCGGTCCACGCGGCAGCCTGGCAGGGTAGGAGCGATAGAGGTGCGGGCTCCCGGGGGTGCGTCCCAGCGTCGTCGACATGTGCTGCCACTCCTACCCTGAGTGATCTACGTGCAAGAAGTCGAATCCTACCAGTGTAAACAATGACGTTCCAGGCGCCGCCTTGCGCAATCCATAAACTCACGCCAACGTGTCGCGCTTCCGCGAGCCCCAGCACCCCGATTTCGTGCGCCTGAACGCCTCGATCGGCTTTGACAGGCGCCTGTGGCCGCAGGACCTGGCCTGCTCGCGCGCTCACGCGCGAATGCTGGCCGCGCGCGAAATCATCGCCGCGGAGGACCGGGATGCCCTGCTGGAGGGACTGGACGTGCTCGAACGGGAGCTGCGGGCGCAGTGTTTCCGATTGCAGCCGCAGGACGAAGACATCCACATGGCGATCGAGCGCCGCCTCACCGAGATCGTGGGCGAGGCGGGCGGCAGGCTGCACACCGCGCGCTCGCGCAACGACCAGGTTGCCACCGACCTCGCGCTGTACACGCGCGAGCGCGCCCTGGCGGCGGGCGAGGCCGTGGGGGAGCTGATGGGAGCGCTGCTCGCGCGCGCACAGGAGCACATGGACTGGCCGATGCCCGGCTACACCCATCTGCAGCGCGCCCAGCCGGTGTACCTCAGCCACCACCTGCTGGCCTACTTCTGGATGCTCTCGCGCGATCGCGAGCGCTTTGCCTTCGCGGCCCGTCAGGCAGGGCGCCTGCCGCTCGGCGCGGGCGCGCTGGCGGGGGTCAACTTCGACACCGACCGCGAGATGATGGCGCGCGAGCTGGGCTTCGACGAGGTCGCGCCCAATTCGATCGACGCGGTCTCCGGGCGGGATTTCGTGCTCGACTACCTCGCCGCGGCGGCCACCTGCGCCACCCACCTTTCCCGTCTGGGCGCCGAGCTGGTGCTGTGGTGCAGCAGCGAGTTCGGCTTCTGCGAGCTGCCCGATGCGTGGAGCGCGGGCTCCTCGATCATGCCGCAGAAGAAGAACCCCGACGCCGCGGAGCTGCTGCGCGCCAAGGCGCCGCGCGTCGTCGCCCACCTGGCCGCCCTGCACGGCGTGCTGCACGCCCTGCCGCTCACCTACAACAAGGATCTGCAGGAGGACAAGGAGCACCTGTTCGACGCCGTGGACACGCTCGAGCCGGCGCTGGCCGCGGCGCGGGGCATGATCGCGGGGGTGAGCTTCCGGCGCGAGCGCCTGGCCGAGGCAGCCGCCGATGAGATGCTGGCAGCCACCGACATCGCCGACCTGCTGGTGGCGCATTGCGATGTGCCCTTCCGCGAGGCGCATAGCATCGTGGCGGGACTGGTGCGCACCGCTCTTGACAGCGGGCGCACCCTCTCGCAGCTCACGCCGGATGAGTTGCGGGCGCACAGCCCGGCGCTGGCCGAGCAGAGCGAGCGCTACTACGACGCGCTTGCGCGCGGGTCCTGGCTTGAGTCCAAGATCTCCGCGGGGGGCACCGCCTCAGAGCGGGTGCGCGAGCAGATCGAGGCCGCGCGGGCGGTGCTCGATGAGGGCTCACCCCGAGGCGTGCTCGATGAAGGCTCTCCCGCCTGACTTCTACGACCGCCCGGTGCTCGAGGTCGCGCGCGAGCTGATCGGCTGCGTGGTGCGGTTCGGCGGCGGCGCGGGCGTGATCGTCGAGACCGAGGCATACCACGAGAGCGAGCCGGCCTGTCACGCCTTCGCCGGGCTCACCCCGCGTACGCGCGTGCTCTTCGGGGCGCCGGGCCGGGCCTATGTGTATCGCTCCTACGGCGTGCACGCGCTGCTGAATGCCGTCTGCGAGCCCGAGGGCGTCGGCGCGGCGGCGCTGATTCGTGCGCTGGAGCCCGTGCGGGGGATCGAGCGGATGCGCATGCGGCGTGGGGTGGAGCGCGAGCAGGACCTCTGCTCGGGCCCGGGCAAGCTGACCCAGGCGCTGGGGATCGAGCTGGGCGAGAACGACACGCATCTGGCCACCGGCCCGGTCACGATCGGGCCGCCCGAAGGCGATTGGCGCGAGCATCCGATCGCGGTCGGGGAGCGCATCGGCATCAACCGGGCGATCGAGCTGCCCTGGCGCTTCTGCGCGGCGGGCAACCGCCACGTCTCACGCCCGCGCCCGCGCTGACCACCGGGCACAGCGATCCGTCTGCGCTGAACCGCGGGAGCGGCGGTCCGTCCGCGCTAACCACCGGGAGCGGCGGTGCCTCCGCTGGACTGCGGCGCGGGGGTGCTGGGAGCCGGCGGCGAGGCCGGTGTGGGCGCCGGTTCGGGCGCGGGCGTCGCCGACGGGGTCGCGGGCTGCTGCGTGGCGGGCTGCGAGCCGGATGGCTGCGATGGGATGGCGCTGGTTCCGTGCGAGGGCGCGGGGGTCGCGTGCGAGGAGGGCGAGGATTCGGTGGTTGAGCCGGAGCCCTGGGCGCCGCCTTCCGACGTGCTCGCGGCGCCCGCCCCGGCGCCAACCCCGGCCGGCCTGCTCTGGGCGGCGCTGCGTTCGGAGCGTTCCTTTTCGATCTGCATCGCCGAGACCATGAAGCTGTGCCAGATGAGAGCCGGGAAGGTGCCGCCGAACACCGGCTTGCCGCCGAACTCGGTGGTCATCGGGATGAGGCGGTTGGGATAGCCCACCCACACGGCCACGGTGTACTTCCTGTCCCAGCCCACGAACCAGGCGTCCCCGAAGTTCGACGTCGTGCCGGTCTTGCCGGCCGCGAACTGGCCGAGCGCGGCGGCGTGGGCGGTGCCGTACTGCAGCACGGTCTCGAGCATCGAGGTCTCCGTTTCGGCCACAGCGGTGGGCAGCACGCGCGTGAGCGCGGCGTGCTCCACATCGCGACGATGGCCGTCGGGGAGGGTGCGCGAGCCGGCGTTCACTTCCTGGATGCCCACCGGCTGGGAGTCGGACACGAGCGTCCCGCTGACGCGCTCGCCGCCGTGGGCGATGGTCTCATAGGCGTGGGCCATGTCCAGCGGCGTCACGCCCACCTTCAGGCCGCCGATGGTCATGGCGGGGTTGGTGGAGATGGGGGTGACGATGCCCATGCGATGGGCCAGGCGCGCGATGCGATGGGTGCCCACGCGCAGACCCACTTCGGCGTAGATGGAGTTGTCGGAGTAGGCGGTCGCGCCGGTGAGTGTGTTCGAGCCGGTGTAGTTGCCTTCGTCGTTGTGCACCACAAATCGTTCTCTGCCGTGCGTGCCGGGCACGATGAAGGTCTTCACGTGCGAGCTCCAGACCGAGCCGGGGGAGATGCCGTCCTGGAGCGCCGCCGCGAGGTCGAAGACCTTGAAGGAGGAGCCCGGCTGGCGCTCGCCCTCGGTGGCGAGGTTGAAGGGGGTTTCCTCGTAGTTGCGCCCGCCCACCATCGCGCGCACCTCGCCGGTGGAGTTTTCGATCGCCACGAGCGAGGCCGTGGGGCCTTCGGGTCCCGGCAGATAGCCGTCGATTGCCTGTTCGGCGGCGCGCTGCACGTCGAGGTCAAGCGTGGTGGTGATCCGCAGGCCCCCCGTGAAGGCGCGCGTGGCGCCATAGCGTTCGATGATCTGCTGGGAGACCCAGCTGGTGAAGTAGCCGGCGTCGATCCCTTCCACGAGGGTCTGGTGGGGAGGCTGGATGTCCTTGGGCGCCGGCAGCGCCTGAGCGATGCCTTCTTCGTAGTCCGTGCGCGTGATGTAGCCCTGTTCGTGCATCTCCCTGAGCACGAGGTCGCGCCGCGCGCGCGCCTGCGCGGGATTGGTCACGGGGTCGTAACCGGTAGGCGACTGAATGATCCCCGCCAGCAGCGCCGCCTCCGCCGGGGAGAGCTGCGCCACGCACAGCCCGGAATGGGGACCCACCCCCCCCGTGCCGCAGCCCAGGTGGTTGACGTCCTGGCCGAAGTAGGTGCGCGCCGCGGACTCGATGCCGTAGGCGCCGTTGCCGAAGTAGATCGTGTTGAGGTACTCGGTGATGATCTTTTCCTTCGACCAGCGGTGCGCCAGCTGGTAGGCCAGCGCGGCCTCGCGCAGCTTCTCGAAGAGCGTGCGGTGGTTCTGCGCCTGCAGCGCGTTCTTGACGAACTGCTGCTCGATCGTGGAGGCGCCCTGGACGGTGCCGCTGTGCAGGACGTCCTGGACGAAGGCGCGGCCGATGGCGCGGATGTCGATGCCGCTGTTGCTCGCAAAGCGCTTGTCCTCGATCGCGATCACCGCGTCCTTGACGATGCGCGGGATCTGGCCGGGCGTGAGCAGGATCTGGTTCTGGTGGCTGAGCACCCCCAAGGGGCGCCCGAGGTCGTCGAGCAGCAGCGAGTTGCGGGCGTTGTCGTACTCGGCGCGGTTATCCAGCGAGGGCAGGTCCGAGGCGATGGCCATGAACATGCCGAACACGAACGAGATGAGGCCGAGCAGCAGGACCGCCAGGAGGATCGAAAGAAAGCGCAGCTTCTTCAGGCGCGGCCTGCGCCCGGTGGGCAATGAAGCAAGCTCCACAGGGGCTGTGAGCTTAGAGGATCGACCTCGCGCCTCGTGCCTCGTGCCTCGCGCCGAGTAGGCGCCTGCGTCGAACGTCGGGCTCCTCGCGGGAGACCGCCGCCGCGCTGAATACCCTCCCCGAATGGGGTCAGGAGAGCGTTTCGCGGTGATCGACCTGGGCTCGAACTCGTTTCGGCTCGTCGTCTTCACGTCCACGCGGGGGTGGTGGCAGCGCAGCGACGAGATCTACGAGGCGGTGCGCATCGGCGAGGGCATGACCGCCAGCGGGAGGCTCGGCGAGGAGCCGATGCGGCGTGCGCTGGCGACGCTGGACGTGTTCGCGCACTTCTGCAGGGCGGGCGGGCTGGGCGCCGCGGCGGTGGACGCGGTGGCCACCAGCGCGATCCGCGACGCGGAGAACGCGGAGGACTTCCTCGGCGTGGCGCGAGCGCGCACGGGATTGCCGATACGGGTGCTGAGCGGCGCGGCCGAGGCCCGCTATGGCTACCTGGCGGCGATCAACTCCACCACGCTGCGCGAGGGCTGCGTGCTGGACCTCGGCGGCGGCTCGCTGCAGCTGGTGCGCGTGGCGGAGCGGATGGCGTGCGAGTCGGGCTCCTGGCGCGTGGGGTCGGTGCGCATGACCGAGCGCTTCCTGCCCGACGGCGCTCCGGCGCGAGCGGAGCAGCTGGAGGATCTGCGCGCGCACGTGGCCGATGAGCTTCAGAGCGCCGGCTGGCTGGGGGCGGGAGAGGGGCGCCTGGTGGGGATCGGCGGCACCGTGCGCAACCTCGCCGCGGCCGCGCAGCGCTGCGCGCGGCTGCCCTCCAATGGGGTGCAGGGCGTGGTGCTCTCCGCGGCGGCCCTGGAGCGGCTGGTGGAGCGCTTGGCCGAGCTGCCCGCCGCCGAGCGCAGCCGCGTGCCGGGGATCAAGCCGGCGCGCGCGGATCTGATCCTGGCGGGGGCCGTGGTCCTGGAGGGAGCCCTGCGCGCGGGCGGTTACGAGGGCATCGAGATCACCGAGGCGGGCCTGCGCGAGGGGGTCTTCTTCGAGCGCCACCTGGCAGGCACCGAGCCCCCTCTGTTCGAGGACCTCCGCCGCGCGAGCGTGCTCAACCTCGCCGCGCGCTACCACATGGACATCGCCCATACGCGCCACGTGGCCAAGCTGGCGCTGGGCATGTTCGATCAGCTCGCGCGGCTGGGCCTGCACGCCGGGGATCCGCTGGAGCGAGAGCTGCTGTGGGCGGCCTGCGAGCTGCACGACATAGGCATGTCGGTGGACTACGACGATCACCACAAGCACTCGCGCTATCTGATCCTCAATGGCGGCCTGCCGGGATTCTCGCCGCTGGAGGTGGCATTGATCGCGCAGGCCGCGCGCTACCACCGCAAGGGCATGCCCGAGCCCGGACCCCTGGCTGCGCTGTTCGGCGAGGGCGACGCGGCGCGCCTGGATCGCCTGGCGGCATTGCTGCGCCTGGCCGAGGACCTCGAGCGCTCGCGCGATCAGCTCGTGCGTGAGACCCGCCTGAGCCTGGTGGGAGACGATCCGGACGGCGTCGAGGTGCGGCTGGAATTGATCGCCGAGGGCGAAGCGGCCGTGCCGCGCTGGGCGGCTGCCAGGGAGTCGGAGTTGTTCGTCCGTGCTTTTGGTCGTCCGCTTGAAGTGGTGGCCTGAACCGTCTCAGGCCATCAGCGCGCTGAGCAGGCGTTCGAGGTCGCCCTCGTCGTTCCAGGCTCCGATGGAGGCGCGCAGCCAGGGGCGCCCGGGGATGTTGCGCAGGATCACCCCCTGCTCGGCCAGATGGGCGCGCTCGGCGGCGGGGTCGGGGCTGGAGAAGGACACGAGCGTCGTATCCCCCCTGGGCGCCACCTCGCGCCCACATTCCCGCAGGCGCTGCGCCAGCAGAGCCGCGAGGCCGCGCGAGCGCTCGTATACCGCGGGCCAGCCGGCCCCCGCGAGCACCCGCGTGGCCGCCAGCGCGCAGGCGAGCGTCTCGGCGCTGAGCGCCATGCTGTCAAAGCGGCGGGCGTCCTCGTGCAGCCCCGCGTCCAGCCCGGCGGCGGTGTGGGCCTGGTTGCCGTAGCCGCGCCTGTCCACGGCGAGGCGCTCGCGCAGCTCGGGGGTGGTGTGGAGCATGCCGGCGCCATCGGGCCCGCAGAGCCACTTCTGACCGGCGCCGGCATAGGCGTCGCAGCCCAGCGCCGCCACATCCACGGGCACGGCGCCGACCCCCTGGGCGCCGTCGAGCAGCACCGGCACGTCGCACTCGGCCAGCTGCGCGGGCGCGAGGCTGCCGCTCATCCAGCCCACGTGCGAACAGGCCACGAGCGCGGTGCGGGGTCCGACGGCGGCGGCCACCTCCTCAAGCGCCACCATGCGGATCGACACCCCGTGGAGCTCCCGCGCGGCCGCGAGGGCTCCCAGCAGCCCCGGGTGCTCCTCGTCGCTGGTCACGATCTCGTCGCCCGCGCCCAGGCGCAGGCCGGCGATGACCTGCGCGATCCCCTCGCTGGTGCAGGAGGTGAGCGCGATATGCTCGGCGGGAGAACCCAGGATGGAGGCGTAGGCGGAACGCAACTCGGAGCTGAGCTCGCTGCGGCGCTCGAAGTGGCGCTGGGCGCGTCCGTGCTGCGCCTCGCGCTCGAGCTCGGCGATGGCGGCGCGCACGGCTGCGGCGGGCAGCGGGCCGTCGGTTCCCGCGTTGAGGTATGCGTGCGTCCTCGTCACCGGGAACTCGTTGCGCAGCTTGGCGATCTCCACGAGCGAGCAGCATAGGGGCATGCGATGAGCGAAGGTGTGGTGGTGAGTGCAGGCGAGCGGCCCCTGTGGGAGCCGACTGAGGAGGATCGCGAGCGCGCCGCCATGACGCGCTTCATGCGCTGGGCCGGCGAGCGCCACGGCCGGACCTTCGCCGACTACGACGAGCTGCGGCGCTGGTCGCTCACCGAGCTGGAGACCTTCTGGGGCGACATCTGGGAGTTCTTCGGGGTGAGGGCCTCGCGCGGGTACGAGGGGGTGCTGGCGTCGCGAGCGATGCCCGGCGCGCGCTGGTTCGCGGGCGCGGAGCTCAACTACGCCGAGAACATGCTCCTGCGCGATCGCCGGGCGGAGGAGGTGGCGGTGCTGCACGCCTCCGAGCTGCGTCCCCTGGAGGAGATCACCTGGGGCGAGCTGTCCAGGCAGGTGGCCGCGGTGGCCGGCGGCCTGCGCGCCCTGGGGGTGGGGCGGGGAGATCGCGTGGTGGCGTACATGCCGAACATCCCCGAGACGCTGGTGGCCTTCCTGGCAACGGCGAGCATCGGCGCGGTGTGGTCCAGCGCGGCCCCGGAGTTCGGGGCGCGGAGCGTGATCGACCGCTTCGCGCAGATCGAGCCGAAGGTGCTGCTGGCCGTCGATGGCTACCGCCACGGGGGCAGGGACTTCGATCGCGGCGATGTGCTGGAGGGCATCCTGGCGGAGCTGGGAGGAGTGGAGCACTCGGTGCTGGTGCCATATCTGCGCGCGGACGCCGATGCGGCCCCCGCCGGGTGGCCCGGGGGCCTGACCTGGAAGGAGCTGTGCGCCCTCGATCGCGAGAGCGAGATGCGCTTCGAGCAGGTGCCCTTCGATCACCCTCTGTGGGTGCTGTACTCCTCGGGCACGACGGGCCTGCCGAAGGCGATCGTGCACGGCCACGGGGGCATCCTGGTGGAGCAGCTGAAGAAGAGCCACCTGCACCTGGATCTGCGCCGCGGCGATCGCATGTTCTGGTTCACGACGACCGGCTGGATGATGTGGAACTTCCTGATCGGCTGCCTGTTCACCGAGGCGGCGATCGTGCTGTACGACGGCAGCCCCGCACATCCCGACCTCGGGGTCCTCTGGAATCTGGCCGAGCGCACGGGAATGACCTGCCTGGGGACGAGCGCGGGCTTTCTGGCGAGCTGCCACAAGCAGGGCCTGGAGGTCGGCCGCGAACACGACCTGAGCGCTCTGCGAAGCATCGGCTCCACGGGCTCGCCGCTGGCGCCGGAGGCGTTCGAGTGGGTCTACGCGGAGGTGAAGCCCGACGTGTGGCTGTTCTCCACGAGCGGCGGCACGGACGTGTGCACGGCCTTCGTGGGCGGCTGCCCGCTGCTGGGAGTATACGTGGGCGAGCTGCAGTGCCGCGCGCTGGGCTGCGGCGTGGAGTCCTTCGACGAGCAGGGAAGGAGCGTGGTGGATGAGGTCGGCGAGCTGGTGCTGACGGAGCCGCTGCCCTCGATGCCGCTCTATTTCTGGGGGGATGCGGATGGGGAGAGCCAGGAGAGCCAGGTCGGCGAGCGCTACCGCGAGAGCTACTTCTCGATGTACCCGGGGATCTGGCGCCACGGCGACTGGATCCGCATCACCCCGCGCGGGGGCGCGGTCATCTACGGCCGCAGCGACGCGACGATCAATCGCCAGGGCGTGCGCATGGGCACGAGCGAGATATATCGCGCGGCGGGCGCGATGGAGGAGGTGGTGGATGCGCTGGTGGTGGACATTCCGCGCGGCGAGGACGAGCTGTGGATGGTGCTGTTCGTGGTGCTGCGCGAGGACGTCGCGCTGGACGATGAGCTGAAGGCGAGGATCGCCAGGAGGGTCCGCGAGGACTGCTCCCCGCGCCACGTGCCCAACGAGATCATGCAGATCCCCGACGTGCCGCGGACCCTCTCGGGCAAGATCCTGGAGGTGCCCGTGAAGCGCATCCTGATGGGCATCCCGCCGGCGCAGGCGGCGAGCATCGACTCGCTGGCCAACCCGGGGGCGCTGGACTGGTTCGTGGCGCTCGCCGGCAGGCTCGACGGCTCCGGCGGAGCGCGCTGAGCCGGTTTACCATCGCCGCGTGAGTGTTTCGGCGGCCGGCGGGCTCGGCGCTCCGAGGGGCCGCGATGAGAGATCGCGGGGAGGAGTCCGCGATGGACACGTCGAATGAGTGGGCCGATGAAGCGAACGGCGATTCAAACCCCCCCCAAGCCCGCACCCCCCAGGCAGCCCTCGCCCGTGAACGGCACGAGCGAGCATCAGAGCCTCTCCAGGTACATACAGGCCCGCTTCGACGAGTGCTCGCGCTCGCAGAAGGACGTGGCGCAGTACATAGTGGATCACCTCGACGAGGCCGCCTTCCAGACCGCGGAGGAGCTGGCCCGCCGCGCGAACACCTCCAGCTCCACGGTGGTGCGCTTCTCCCAGGCGCTGGGCTTCGAGGGCTTCCCCGAGCTGCAGGCGGCGGCGCGCGAGGAGTATCGCCGGGTGCACACGCGGGCGATCGTGGGCGCGCCGGCCAAGAGCAGCGGGGCCGCGAGCACCTCCGCGGCGAACGGCTCGGCGCCGCTGTTCTCGCTGGATCAGAACGAGTTCGAGACCGCCCTGGCGGCCGACCATCTGAACGTGGAGGAGACCGCGCGCAAGGTCTCGCGCAGCGCGGTGGACGAGCTGATCGAGGCGATCGTGAGCGCGGAGAAGGTGCTGGTGGCGGGCACCGACCAGATGGCCTTCTTCGCGAGCTACCTGCGCCACCTGCTGATGCTGCTGGATCTGCGCGTGGACGTGGTGGCGAGCCCCTCGCAGGAGGCGCTGAGCCGGTTGGGGCGCATCGACGAGGGAACGCTGGTGATCGGCCTCTCGGCGGGCCGCCCCCACCCGCTGGTGGTGCGCGCGATGAAGCTGGCGCGCCACCGCAAGGCGCGCACCGCGGCGGTGACCGACGCGACGCTCTCGGAGGTGGCCAAGCTGGCTCAGATCAAGCTGTACTACAGCTCCAACAGCCCCGCCTACGTACGCTCGCACACGGCGCTGCTGAGCCTGATCCAGGCATTGGCCTACGGCGTGTACGCGCGCGACAGCGCGCAGTACGACGACCGCATCAAGGCTGTTCGCCTGAAGTAGTTGAAGGCCACGCCGCATGCGGCGTGGCCGGGAGGGTCGCATGCGACCCTCCCCCGGACCGTACATGTACGGTCCGGCCGGCCGGCACATGTGCCGGCCGGAACAGCATCGACCTCTTGGGGGCGCCTATCGGGAGAGGCGTGCACTCTCTGAACCGCCGGCGCCCTGGCTCTAAAGCCGATCGAGGATCGCGGAGACGATCGCGGTGTCGGTCGGATCGAGCTCGGCGAGCAGCGTCTTGCGGTCGCGCTCGCCGGCCACGATCATACGCAGGGTCGCGGAGAGCACGGACCAGTCCTCGCTCTGGGCGAGCTTGGCGAGCAGCGAGTCGAGGGCGCTCCGGGCCTCGGTGTCGCCCTGGGCGGCGGCGACGGTCGCGGCGATCGGCTGCTTCCACTGCTCGAGGAGGTGTTCGACCGGAGCGGTCTGGGCCAGAGGTATGACCTCCCGGAGGGCGTCTTCGCCGGTTGCAGCCGTGGCGGGCAGTGCGGCGAAGAGCTGGGCGAAGTCGATTTCCTCGGCCTGTCTCAGGCGCTCGCAGACCGCGGCGAACGACTCTGGCAGCGCCTGCTCACCGCCGTCGCCCAGGAGGTAGTTGAGCGCAGATAGATAGGTCACGAGCTCGCCAGACACAGTCTGGTAGGCGATCAGCGCGGCCGCGAGGCGGTGCACGAGGACGAGCGCCGGATCCTGGCCGGCGAGCGCAAGGTAGCTGGCGAGGTTGAAATGGTCGGCGGCTATGTTCCCGGGGCCGCCGAGCGCGTAATCGAGGCGCAGGGCCCGCCGCTCGAAGCTGATCGCCTGCTCATAGCGGTGGAGACTGCCCTCGAGGTCGGCCCAAGCGCTGTACACTAACGCGAGACTTTCGCGCGATTCTTCGGCCTCGAAGGTCCTCCGGCATTCGCGCAGGAGCTTTTCAGCGTCCTTATAGCGTTTGAGGCTCAGCAGGGGCCCGTAGTCGTTCAATGTTGCCCGGGCCAGCTCGAGGGGGCTGGCCGCGCGATCATGCTTGCTTGCGCTGATTTCCTGGTTGAGCTCGAGCGCGGTCTCGAAGCGGTCCAGGCCCATTGCCACGCTGCGGGCGAGATTGAGAATCAACTCCCGCACGTTCCATTTCTCCACCAGTTCCGCCTGATCCTCCCGCCCATCTCCGGCTGCGAGGGCATCCATGCGCCCACGCAGCGCTTCGGCTTCTGCCAGCACAAGCTCGCTGCGACCCTGTTCTTTCAAGATGGTCAGCCGTACTGCCTCGTCGCCGAGCTGCGCCCAGGGTCCCATGCCTGCGATACGCGTGTAGTCCGCCTTGCTCTCGGAGAGCGTCAGGGCCTCCTCGAGCCTCCCGGCGCGCAGGAGCAGTCTGACCAGATCGCCGGCGATCGCGCTTGCGAGCTCGAAATATTGCGCTTGCACGACGCGCTTGAGCAGGTCGCGCGTGGGCTGGAGAACCTCGGCCGGCTGGAGGATGCCGCGTGCCTCGAGCAGGAAGGCGGTGGCGCTGAACTCCTCGCGCGTGCCGGCATCCTGGCTGCTGACGACCTGCTCGAGCTGAGGCAGCACGGCGGCGAGCGTGCGCGACGATTGATCCCGTCTGATCACCCGTTCGAGCACGAACTGGGCATCGGACGGCCGGTTGAGGCGCAGCAGATAGGGCGCCGCGGCCAGGCCCGCGCGGACGATGACCTGCCCGGTCTTCTGATCGTGCGCCTCGCCTTCGAGGCCGTGCGTGAAGACCTCGCTCCAGAAGGCGGCCATCTCGGCGTCGACCGCTGTCTGGAAGTCGCCTCCTGCGGCATGCAGGCCAGCGTGCTCGACTGCCGGGTGCACGTGGTATCGGTCGAACCGCCGCTTCTCACCCGCCCGAATGTCGATCAGGCCGTGGTCGGCCACGACGCCCAGGGCGGCGTGGGGATCCGGCGGCTCGCCGGGGCGCCCCAAGGCTTGCCAGAGGTCTGCCCAGTTGCCGTCCACGACGAAGCCCAGACGATCGGCCTCCTCCAGCGCGCAGATCAGATGGAACGCGGTGCGGGCGTCTTCGGGGAGGCGCCCGGCGGCGCCCGCCGTCCACGTCTCGAGCACGCGCAGGAAGTCCTTGGCTTCGTAGTCGCGGTCGGGCTGCCCGGTGAGGAAGAACGCGGCGAGCCGGCCGGCGCCGTCGCCCCAGGCGGCGGCCGCTTCGTCCAACCGCTCGCTCAGCACGGCGGGGTCGCCGGCCTGACGATCGGCCAGCTCGATCAACTTCGGGTTGCCCTGCACGGTCTCAAGCACACGCCTCGCCAGCTCGCGTCCCGCGTCCTGGTCGCCGTCGGTCTGGATCAGTGCGCCGAGATTCGGCAGCTGGCGCGCGAGCAGCACCGACTCGCTGGCCGACAGCGTGTCGATCCGCTCGATCAGCACACGCCCATCATCGGTCAGGCTCTGGGGGACCTGGCGAGAGGTGAGCACCAGCCGCGAGAGCCCGTCGTGGGCGATCAGCGCCTCGATCACGAGCGCCCATCGCTCGTCGCGCCAGGCGCCCTCCGCGGTCAGCAGGGACTCGATGTTGTCCAGCACGATCAGCACGGCGCGGTCGCCCAGCGCGCGGGTGACCCGCGGCAGGTAGCGTTCGAGCAGCCCGCGGTCATCGACGACGTGCGCCAGCTCGAGTCCCTCCAGCTGGGTCTCGAGCGCGACCGCGAAGCCGGCCAGCGCAGCGACGATGTCCTGGCCTTCCAGGGGTGCGCTGTACCAGGCCATCGCCTCGAAGCGGCGCTCCTGGTGGCGATAGGTGAGCTCCAGCGCACATGCCGTCTTGCCAGCGCCGGCCATGCCGTGGAAGAGCACGGCTCGATGGCGGCTCGCCGGCGCGAGCGCCCCGCTTGCACCCGCCAGCGCACCGACGCGCCCCACGAATCGCTGCGGCTCGGGCGGGAAGTAGGCGAGGCCGGCAGTCGTGAGATCGAAGATCGCCGGCTGTCCCGGGGCAGCCCGAGGCGGCTCCAGCGACAGCTCGAGCGCCGCGGCCCCGAGCAGCGTGGGCGTCGCGATCGACAGGGGCGGCACCACACCGCTCCCGTCGGGGGCGCTCGCCTGGCCGATGGCCACCTGCAGCGCGCGCGGGAGCGGCTGGCCGTCCTTGAAGAGAGCGCCGTAGAGATGTCGGGCGAGCGCGATCGCAAACTCATCGCTGACCGGGTAGCGCATCGCCAGCGCGGCGCACCCGAGCCGTTCCACCAGCCCGTGCGCCACCGCCGGCAGCGAGCGCTCGGCGGACCGATCCTCCGCGTCCTCGCCGGCGGCCGGCGCGGGGAGTCCCAGCAGCTGCATCGTCTGCGCCACCGTCGCCGCCGCCGACTCGCACGAGCTCAGCGTCACGAGCTTCAGTTGTCCGCGTACCGGCCACAGCAGCTCGCAGAGCTCATCGCTCGACACGAGATCCGCCGTGCCATCGGAGTGCTCCAACACCAGTCCCGCCGGCAGGCCATGCCCCGAGAAATGGATCGCATCCCAGCCGCCGTACTCTGCCAGGACCTCCCTGAGCACCTCGCGTGTCACGCCGTACTGCAGCACGCGCAGCTCGATCGCCCGGCCCGCGGTCAGCGCGATCCGGTGCACGAGCTGGCGCAACTCGTAGCGCTCATAGCGCGCGTTCAGCGCCGCCTGATCTATCGGCGCGCTGAACAACGCGAGCATCCGCAGGCGCTTGCCGACGGGGGCCTTCTCGCCGTCGACCGCCCCCGCGAGCTCGAACACCAGGCTCACGTCCTGCAGAGCCAGCGGCCGCTCCCCGACGAAGCCCAGCTCCAACGGCAGAAAAATCAGCGCCTTGGCCTCGCTTGGCACGGAGACATGCACCACGACCGGCGCCCGCCTAGCGCGCTCCGCGATCGCGTCCCCGACCGCACCCCAGACCCGCTCGCCGATCCACCGGCCGAGCCGCTCGACCAGTGCCCGCTCCCCCTCCAGCCCGCCGGCGGGGTCCGCGTACCAGCGGAGGAAGCGGTAGGGGTCCACGAACCCCTGGTACTCGGCCGCCTCGCGATCCAGCGCCACGGCGTGATCGGCGAGCAACGCGCCGCGCTCGTCTGTCAGCCGCCACCGCCAATGCGCCTCGTCACTGAGCTCGACAGCCTCCAAGCACAGGCTCACAACCTCGCCTCACCTTCGCGTGGAGACGTTCCGGAGCGCCCAGAACATCTGGATCGAAGGGATGGCGGCACGAAAGTCAACACGTTACGATGAGGCTACTCGCCGAAACCCGCCGCCGTCGCCCGCTCCTCCAGTCGCTACGAGCTATTCTCCTCGCATGCGCGACGAGGCCACATTCCGGGTCAAGAGCGGCCTGGCGGAGATGCTCAAGGGCGGCGTGATCATGGATGTGGTCACGCCCGATCAGGCGAAGGTCGCGCAGGACGCGGGCGCCGCCGCGGTGATGGCGCTGGAGCGCGTGCCCGCGGACATCCGCCGCGATGGGGGCGTGGCGCGGATGAGCGATCCCGAGATGATCGTGGGCATCCAGGAGGCAGTGAGCATCCCGGTGATGGCCAAGGCCCGCATCGGGCACTTCGTGGAGGCGCAGGTGCTGCAGGCGCTGGAGGTGGACTACATCGACGAGTCCGAGGTGCTGACGCCGGCGGATGAGAGCAATCACATCGACAAGTGGCCCTTCAAGGTGCCGTTCGTGTGCGGCGCCACCAACCTCGGGGAGGCCCTGCGGCGGATCGGCGAGGGCGCGGCGATGATCCGCAGCAAGGGCGAGGCGGGAACGGGGGACATCGTTGAGGCCGTGCGCCACATGCGCCGCATCACCGGGGAGATCCGCCGGCTGGGCGGTCTTCAGGAGGCCGAGCTGGCCGGCGCCGCCAAGGAGCACGGCGCGCCGCTGGACCTCGTGCGCGGCGTGGCCAGGGAGGGCAGGCTGCCGGTGGTGCTCTTCTGCGCCGGGGGCATCGCCACCCCCGCCGACGCCGCCCTGATGATGTCCCTGGGGGCCGAAGGCGTGTTCGTGGGCTCGGGCATCTTCAAGTCCGAGGACCCGCCCGTGCGCGCGCGGGCGATCGTGGAGGCCACCACGCACTGGCAGGACCCCGAGCGCATCGCCGCGGCCTCGCGCGGGCTGGGCACGGCGATGGCGAGCCTGGAGTCCTCGAAGCTCGAGGACGAGCAGCTGCTGGCACAGCGCGGCTGGTAGACATCCCCGGCAAGGACATGACGGAAGCCCCGCTGATAGGCGTGCTGGCGCTGCAGGGCGGCTTCGCGGCGCACGCCAAGGTGCTGCGCGGGCTGGGCGCGGAGGTGCGCGAGGTGCGCGTGAGCGCCGACCTCGATGGACTGCAGGGGCTCGTGCTGCCGGGCGGGGAGTCCACGACGATGACGCTCGGCATCGAGCGCGAGGGCCTGGCTGAGCCGCTGCGCGAGCTGGCCAGGAGCGGCACCCCGATTCTGGGCTCCTGCGCAGGCCTGATCATGCTCGACCGCGAGCACCTGGGCCTGATGGACATGCGCGCCCGGCGCAATGCCTTCGGTCGCCAGAGCAGGAGCTTCGAGGCCGACCTCGTTGTGGCGGGTCTGGAGGGAGGCCCGCTGCGGGGAATCTTCATCCGCGCCCCCTGGATCGAAGAGCACGGCCCCGAGGTGGAGATCCTGGCCCGCGTGGACGGCCACCCCGTGGCGGCCCGCCAGCGAGAGATGCTGGTCGTGGCCTTCCACAGCGAGCTCAGCGACGACGACCGCCTGCATCGGCTGTTCCTCAGGGACGTGACGCGGGCAGCCGCGGCTCCTCCAGGACTCCGAGCACCTGGCTGATCGCCTCCCTGACCTCCACCGCCAGGCGCCCGTCCTCGTCGAGCTCCTCGGCCAGCTCCAGCGCCCACGAGCGCGTCACGTGCATGCTCGGACGCAGATGCGCGAAGCGCCTGCCGAGCGAGTCCGTGAACGCCTGTACCGGCTCCAGGTCCCGTGGCGAGGCATAGCCGCGCGCGAGCAGCCACGGCCACAGATCGCTCATCACGTAGTTGTGGTGGTGCGCGCCCACCCGCTCCCAGTCCGGCCCCTGCCAGCGCCGCGCATAGGTGGCGGCATCCAGCGTGCAACTCAAGTAGACCCGCGAGCGCACGGGCGCGTTGCGATAGCCCAGCAATGGTTGGGGCTCCACGCGCCAGGGCCGCCCCGGCCCCGCCAGCTGGCTGAGGCGCACGGCGCGATCTTCGCCGTAGAGGTACTCGGCCTGGTGCTTGAGTTCCCCCGGCCACACGTGCAGCACGAGCTCGTCCCCCTCCAGGCGCAGGGCCGCGCGCTGGAAGGACACCACCCCCAGCGCCATGTCCAGGCGCACGTGCACGAGACCGCCCCGCTCGGGCGCCACCCCCGTGGCCTGCAACAGCAGGGAGCGCAGCCGCCGCTGCCTGCGCGTGGGATCGTTGCCCGCACGACGCAGGCTGCCGAAGGGCAGCAGATGCGCGAAGTCGCGGTGGGCGTAGTCGAGCATGTCTCCCACCAGAGCCCGCTCGGCGGTGCTCAGCAGATCGAGCTCGATCAAACGCATCCAGGACTCCAGCAGGTCGTGCCAGGGCAGAAGGCATGTTCTTCGCGCGCCAAAGCGCGCCCCGCGCAGATTGAGCTGCGCCACCCGGTGCCCGTCGCGTCGCGCCCAGCGCCGGCAGACCTTGCTCTCGACCACCACCACGAGCTCGGGATCGAAGCGAAGCACACCGTCAAAGCGCTGCCCGCGATCGGTCTCGCTGACCTCCTCGGAGAGCGGAAACGGCTCGATGTCCGGGGTGAGGAAGACGCTCACCAAACGCCCCCGCGCCGGCGCCTGCTCCTCACCCTCCGCGGAGCCGGGATCGACCACGTGCGTGGCCTGCATGTCGAGCGAGCACTCGGGCAGCCCGCTTTGCGACCCCTCGCCGATCGCCCGCAGGAGCGTCTCGCGCGCGAGGGGCACCATCCGCAGCACGATCATCGCCGCCCGCGTGAGCTGATCCTCGTGGTGGCTCGATAACTCCCGGTAGGGCTCGAAGACGTTCAGATGCGGGTTGGCCTGCGCTGCCTGTGTGCCATCCATGTACATCGGCTAGACCTCACCCTCCTACACACTGCCCAGCATATCAAGGACTCTACTGTACTTTCTTGTTTTTGAGGAGGCTCTCTGGGGGAGATCGAGGCCACAGAAGCCGGCTCGGCCGGGCCGAGATGACGCGGGTCGCCCACTGCGCGGGGATCGCGGCCCGCTCGTACGCCTCACACCGCCGCGAAGCGCACGAGGCCGTCCTGCTCCTCCTCCTCCACGAGGGCGGCGTCGATGAGCAGGTCCATGTGGCCGAGGACCTCGGAGAGGGTCAGATAGGCCTGGGTGACGGCCACGTTGCCCCACAGCTCGTGGGCGAGGGCGTGGGCGCTGCGGGGCTGCTTGACGATCAGGTCGTACATGCGCTGGGCGCGGCGTTCGTGCATGCGCATGCGCAGGTCGATCAGGGACTTGTGGTCGGTGATGGGGCTGCCGTGACCGGGGAGGATCAACTCGACGTCCATCGCGCGGGTCTGGTTCAGGGAGGCGATGTAGGTGATGAGGGAGTGGGGGCGGGGACCCTCGAAGTCCTTGCCGGCTGCGAGCGGGCGGGCCAGGAGGGGGTTTGAGGAGATGTGCTTGATGAGGTGGTCGGCGACCATCGCCAGCGAGCGCTCCTCGTCCCAGAAGAGAGTGTCCGAGGGGCTGTGGCCGGGGCGGTGCAGCACGCGCAGGGCGCGCTCGCGCAGTTGCAACTCCTCGCCGTCCTGCAACGGGCGGGTGACCTCCACGGTCGAGCCCCAGGCGCGGAAGCTCGCGGAGACCGCACGCAGGGCGCTCACCACGTCAGCGGGGATGCCGTGGCGCAGCATCGTCTGCTCGGCGAAGACGTCGTCCCGTTCGGTTTCCTCGCGGAAGTTGCGCAGGTAGGTGTCCAGGCCGCGCAGCGCGGCCACCTCGGCGCCCGAGCGGCGCGCCAGGATCGAGGCCAGGCCGAAGTGGTCGATGTGCTGGTGGGTGATCACCAGCAGCTCGATGTCCTCGATCCTGCGATCGAGCGCCGCCAGGGCCTGTTCGAGCTCGTCGAGCGCCTTGGCGGAGTTGGGGCCGGAGTCGATCAGGGTCAGCGGCTCGTCCTCGATCAGATAGGCGTTCACGCGGCCCACCTGGAAGGGGGTGGGGATCGCCAGGCGGTGCACGCCCTGCTCGGCGGCCTGCGCGAGGGCTGCCTGCGCTTCGCGGCGCTCCTCTTCGATGGAGGCGAGACCGCTCATGGGCGCATCGCCGAAAAGGCCCCATCGCGACCACTCGTCTCACGAGGCATCGCGGCCTGTGGTCTCACGAGCGGATCAGCGCCAGCACCTCGTCGCGGCGGCGCTCCATGTCCTGCCGGCTCACGAGCGACTCCAGACACAGGCGCAGCAGCGGCTCGGTGTTGGAGGGCCTCACGTTGAAGTGCCAATCGTCGTAGTCGATGGAGATGCCATCGAGGTGTTCTTGACGGGCATCTGAGTAGCGCTCGGCGATCTCCCGCATCTTGGACTGCTGATCGGTCACCTCGCTGTTGATCTCGCCGGAGATGAAATAGCGCTCGTGGTAGGGGCGCAACAGGTCGGACATCTTCCTGCCCGTGCGAGAAAGGTGCTCGAGCACCAGCAGCGCAGGGAGCGTGCCGGAGTCCGCGCAGTAGAAGTCGCGGAAGTAGTAGTGCCCGGACACCTCGCCGCCGAAGAGGCCGCCCTCCTCGTGCATGCGCGTCTTGAAGAAGGCGTGACCCACGCGATTGACGTACGGCATGCCTCCCGCTGCGCGCACCGTGTCGGGCACCGCTCTGGAGGCGCGCACGTCATACAGGATCGACTCGGGGCGGGTGGGATCCGATCTCTTCGCCAGCAGCGTCTGCGCCAGCAGGGCGGTGAGGAAGTCGCCGTCCACGAACGAGCCCTCGTCGTCGATGAAGAAGCAGCGATCGGCGTCCCCGTCCCAGGCGATTCCCAGATCGGCGCCGGTCTCCTTCACCTTCTCCACGATCAACCGGCGGTTCTGCTCCAGCAGCGGGTTGGGTTCGTGGTCGGGAAAATCTCCATCAGGGGTCCAGTACAGCTCGATCAGATCCAGCCCCAGGCGCTCCAGCAGGGGGCCCACCATCGGACCGGCCATGCCGTTGCCGCCGTCCGCGACCACCTTCAGCGGCTTCACGGCGCTAGGGTCGATGAAGCGCAGCGCGGCCTGTTGGAACTCCTCGTAGATGTCCACCTCCTGCACGGTGCCTCGCGGCTCTGCGCTCTCGCCGAGTCCCGCTTCGATCGTGCGGCGAATGTCCTGGATGCCGGCGTCGCCGCTGAGCGCGATCGCGCCCTCGCGCACCAGCTTCGCGCCCGTATACGCCTTGGGGTTGTGCGAGGCCGTGCACATCAAGCCTCCGTCCAGGCCCCGCGAGCCCACGAGGTAGTAGAGCATCTCGCTGCCCACCATCCCGGCGTCGATCACGCTCGTGCCCTCGCTCACGATGCCCTCGCGGTAGCGCGCCGCCAGCTCGGGGGCGCTCAGGCGCATGTCCCGGCCCAGCCCCACCTTCAGCGACGCCACGGGCTTGCCTGCGAGCTGCCCCAGCACCCGTGCGAACGCGCGGCCGATCCGCTCGGCGACGTCGCCGTCGATCTGCTCGCCGTACAGGCCGCGTACGTCGTAGGCCTTGAAGATCCCAGGGTCGAGGGCTGCGGTCATGACGGCGGCCATCCTATGCCTTCGCCCTGCGCGTCGATCCCGCGACCACGCGGCGACTCGCCACCACGCGGCCACCACGACGGCCCTCTGGGCCGTCTCTCAAAACATTATCCTCCAGGCATGTCCGGTCACTCCAAGTGGGCCTCGATCAAGCACAAGAAGGCCATCGTGGACTCGCGTCGCGGCGCGCAGTTCACCAAGCTCGCACGGGCCATCACCGTCGCCGCGCGCGACGGCGGGGGGGACCCCGACGCCAATGCGACGCTGGAGAACGCCGTCCAGAAGGCCAAGGCCGCGTCGATGCCCAAGGACAACATCGAACGCGCCATCGCCAAGGGCACCGGCGCGGGCTCGGACGCCGAGTCGCTGGAGTCGATCCTCTACGAAGGCTACGGGCCGGGCGGGGTGGCGCTGCTGGTGGAGACGGTGACGGACAACCGCAACCGCACCGGCGCGGACGTCAAACACCTGTTCGCGCGCCACGGCGGCTCGCTGGGGGAGCCGGGGTCGGTGGGATACCTCTTCGAGAAGAAGGGCGTCATCCTGATCGACGCCTCGCGCTACAGCGAGGACGACCTGCTGGTGGCGATCGAGGCCGGCGCGCAGGACATCGCAAGCGAGGACGGTCTGCACGAAGTCGTCACCGGGCTGCAGGACTTCACGGCCGTACGCAAGGCCCTCGAAGAGGCCGGCATCGAGTCAGAGAGCGCCGAGCTGCTCTACCGCCCCTCCTCGCTCGTGGAGATTCAGCACGAGGGCCAGGTCGCCAAGCTCATGCGCCTGATCGACGCGCTGGAAGACAACGACGACGTCGGCGCCGTCCACGCCAACTTCGACGTTCCCGCCGACATGCTCGAGCGCGTTGCAGGCTAGAGGGTGGCGCAGTCGGCCAAAGGCCGATGAGCCGGGCCCCTCTTCATTCAATCAGCCCTCGCTGCCGCCGGCCGAGGGTCTGCCGCCAGTTGCGATCCTCTGCGGCGGGCGCGGCACGCGCCTGCAGGAGCACGCACGCGAGCTGCCCAAGCCCCTGGTGGAGATCGGGGGGGTGCCGATCCTGTGGCACGTCATCCAGCTCTACGCCGCGCAGGGCTTTGAGCGCTTTCTGCTCGCCACCGGCTACCGGGGGGATCTGATCGAGGGCTTCGTCGCCGCGCGTGATTGGCCGCCCGGGGTGGAGGTCCATTGCGTGGACACCGGTCTCGATACGCCCACGGGCGGGCGCGTGAAGCTGCTGGAACCGCATCTCGACGGTGAGCGCTTCTGTCTCACCTACGCCGACGGCCTCGCCGACATCGATCTGGCGGCGCTGCTGGAGTTCCACGATGCGCACGGGGCGCTCGCCACGATGACGGTCGTACGGCCCCGCCTGCAATTCGGGGTCACTCAGCTCGACGAGGTCGGTGGCCGGGTGCTGGGCTTCCGCGAGAAGCCGCGCTCGGAGCACTGGATCAACGGGGGGTTCTTCTGCATGGAGACGGATGCGCTCGACTACCTCGATGCGGACAGCGTGCTGGAGCGCCGGCCGCTGGAGCGCCTCGCGGGCGACGCGCAGCTGCACGCCTATCGTCACGGGGGCTTCTGGGAGTGCATGGACACCTACAAGGACGCCATCGCGCTCAACGACCTGTGGGCCTCGGGCGCCGCTCCGTGGGGTCTGCCGGCAGCAATGCCCTCCTGACCAGGATTCCCTACTGGCCGGCACCGAACACCTGTTCCGGGGAGGCGTCCGGGGCGATGCGCAGAATCCCTTCCCATGATCGTGCTCGGCATCGACCCCGGCCTGGCCAACACCGGCTATGGCGTCGTGGCCCGTCGTGGCGGGCGCATGGCCGCGCTCGACGGCGGCGTCATCGAGACCTTCGCGGGACTGCCTATCGAGCGGCGCCTGGCGGATGTCTATGCCGGGGTGGATGCGCTGCTGCAGGAGCACTCCCCCGACGCGATGGCGCTGGAGGAGCTGTACTTCGGCCAGAACGTGCGCACCGCCTTCGCCGTCGGACACGCGCGCGGGGCGGTCATGCTGGCGGCGGGCCAGCGCGGCGTGCCCTGCACCAGCTACACCCCGCAGAAGGTCAAGTCCTCCGTCTGCGGCCACGGGCGCGCCGCCAAGGAGCAGGTCGCGCGCATGGTCCAGACGCTGCTCGATCTGCCCGAGCCGCCCACGCCCGATCATGCCGCGGACGCCCTGGCGGTGGCGATGTGCCATGTCAACTGCGCCCCCCTCGCCGGGGCGCTCGCGGTAGCCGGCGCATGATCGCCTCGCCGCCACCCCTTCAGGTCCCCGGCAGGACCGCCTCCTCGCGGGGGGTGTCGATGTGATCGCCCTGCTGCGCGGCGAGGTGGCAGTGCGGCGCTCCGACCACATCGTGATCCTCTGCGGGGGCGTCGGGCATCGCGTGGCCGTCTCCGCCGAGACCCTGCACCACGTCCCGGCGGTGGGCCATGAGATCACGCTGCACACCCATCTGATCGTGCGCGACGACGCGCTGTCGCTTTTCGGTTTCTTCTCCGAGCCCGAGCGCGACCTCTTCCTGATGCTGCTCTCGGTGCAGTCGATCGGGCCGAAGGTCGCGCTGGCGGTGCTCTCCGGCGGTCCTCCGCGCGAGCTGCTGGGCGCGATCGCCGCCGGCGATGCCGCGCGCTTTCAGACGGTCCCGGGCATCGGCAAGCGCACGGCCGAGCGCATCATCGTGGAGCTGCGCGAGAAGGTCTCCGTCGCCGATGGCCCCATCTCCGGAAGCGTGGGCGGGATCGTGGCGCGGCGCGGGCAAGGACCGCGAGGGCTCGCGCGCGCGGGGCTGCTGGAGCTCGGCTACACCCCCGGCGAGGCCGAGGAGCTGCTGCGGGACGTCGAGGGCGAGCGCGCCGAGGATCTCTTGGCGCAGGCGCTGCGCACGGCACGCAGGGCATAGGACAAAAGGCACAGGGCAATGACCGGCGTCAACCAACCAACGAACGACCCGCGGGCCTGGGGCGCCGGCGCGGCCAGACGATGAACCGCATCCAGACCCCATACGCGATCGAGGACGAGGAGGAGCTGGACCGCTCGTTGCGCCCCCGGCGCCTGGCGGACTTCGTCGGTCAGGACGCCCTGCGCGAGCAGCTCTCGGTGGCGATCGAGGCCGCCGCCGCGCGCGGAGACGCGCTGGATCACATGCTGCTCGCCGGGCCTCCGGGGCTGGGCAAGACCTCGCTCGCGCAGATCGTCGCTAATGAGCTGGAAGCGCCCTTCGTACAGACCGCCGGCCCCGCGTTGGAGCGAAAGGGAGACATTGCGGCCTTTCTCACGGCCCTGGAGCCGCGCAGCGTTTTCTTCGTCGATGAGATCCACCGCCTGCCGCGCGCGCTGGAGGAGACCTTCTACCCGGCGATGGAGGATCACCGCCTGCCGATCACCGTCGGCCAGGGAGCCGGCGCGCGGGTTGTCACACTCGATCTGCCGCCCTTCACGCTGATCGGCGCGACCACGCGCACGGGCCTGCTGACCACGCCCCTGCGCGACCGCTTCGGCATCCAGGCGCGCCTGGAGCCCTACTCGCAGGACGATCTGGCCGCGATCGTGGCTCGCTCCGCGGGCATCCTGGAGATCCCCCTGGAGTCGGGCGGGGCCGCTGCCATCGCCACGCGCTCGCGCGGCACCCCGCGCGTGGCCAACCGCCTGCTCAAGCGCGTGCGCGACTACGCGCAGGTGCGCATGGACGGGGTTCTGAGCGCCGCCACCGCGCAGGCGGCGCTGGATCTGCTGGAGGTGGACGAGCGCGGCCTGGATCGCCTTGACCGGGAGATCCTGCGCGCCATCTGCGTCAAGTTCGCGGGCGGCCCTGTGGGCCTCTCCACGCTGGCCGTGGTGGTGGGGGAGGAGCAGGACACGCTCGAGGACGTGTACGAGCCCCATCTTCTGCGCGAGGGCCTGCTCAAGCGCACCCCGCGCGGGCGCATGGCCACGGCGGCGGCCTTCGCGCATCTTGGCCTGGAGGCGCCCGAGCCATCGGCGCGGCCCGCGAGCGCCACCGACCCGGCTCTGTTCTGAGCGCTGCCCTCGCCGCCTCGCTGCCACTACTCTGTTGGTCGATGGCTCACCCGTTCATCTGCCCCAACTGCGGCCACCGCACGAGCGAGCTCGATCGCAACATCGGCTTCACGCGCCAACCGAAGGGCTGCGTCAAGTGCGGCTTCGCCTTTCTGTTCGAGCTGCTCGACGACTACTACCCTGCGCCCGACGCGGCCTTCTTCGTGTGCGACCACGAGGGGCGCGTGATCGGCTGCGGCAAGAACTCCTTCGCGTTCACGGGCCTTGAGGAGGAAGCGGTCATCGGCCAGCGCGTCGAGCAGGCCCTGGGCCTGAGCTTCGCCAACGGCGACAATCCCGTCTCCACGGTGCTGGAGTGGGGGGTGCGCGCGCTGGGCAAGCCCGTGCGCGTGAGCGGCGACCGCGACGTGGAGGCCAGCGCCAAGGCGGACATGTTCCCGGCCTACGACGAGGACGGGGGACTGTTGCTGGTGCTCACCCCGGACAAGTAGTCTGAAAGGGAGAACATGGAGCCTGAGAACATGGAGCCCTCTTCTCGCGCTTTGAGCCTGTGACCGCATGACCGACCTTCCAGCGCCATGACCGACCGCCGCCGCAACGCCTTCGTCCTCGCCATCGTCCTCGGGCTGGTGCTGCTGTCGCTGCTCGTGGTCGCGGGCATCCCGGGAACGTCGGTCAAGCCCAAGAAAACCCGCCTCGGCCTCGACCTCAAGGGCGGCGTCGAGCTCACCTATCTGGCCAAGGCCACGGCGCTGTCCAAGGTCAACCCCGAATCGCTGGACCGGGCGATCGAAATCATGGAAAAGCGCGTCAACCAGCTGGGCGTGGCCGAGCCGGAAATCCAGCGCACGGGCTCCAATCAGATCGATGTGGCGCTGCCCGACGTGAGCAACGCCGCGCGCGCCCAGGAGCAGGTGGGCAAGACCGCGCAGCTGCACTTCTACGACTGGGAGCCCAACGTGATCGGCCCCAGCGGCCAGCCGGCGCCGAGCGAAGCCACCGTCACCGGCGACGGCAGCGTCGGCGGACCCGGCGGAGCGGCGACCGGCCTGCCCGAGTACCAGGCGGTGCTGCGCGCGCTCAAGCGCCCTCCGATCCTGCGCAAGACCGACACCACGCTGGCGGAAGGCTGCACCCCTCAGCAGGTGGGGAGCTGCATCTACGGGCAGTGGTACCTGCTCGACAGCACCCACCAGAAGGTGCTGCGCGGGCCCGAGGACACCATCGCCAACCTCTACGCGGACGGCTACAGACCGCCGGCGGGGGTCAAGACGAAAACGGTGCGCGTCAACCCCGGCACCGTGCTCGCGCAGGCGTCGGCCGAAACCGACCCCAAAAGCGGCAAGGTCATACAGACCTCCCCGGAAAGCTGGTACGTGCTCAACGACAATCCGGTGCTCAACGGCACCGACATCACGCACCCCACGCAGAGCTTCGAAAGCGGCGCGGGCTCGGCCGGGGCGCCCGACGTCACCTTCGGCTTCAGCTCCGGCGGCGGAGCGATCTTCCAGCGCGTCACCCGGGAAATCGCCCAGCGCGGCCAGAACGCCGCCCTGCCCGGAGTCAGCCCGAACGCGACGCTGCAGCACTTCGCAGTGGTGCTCGACAACCAGCTCATCACCGTGCCCTCGATCGACTACACGCGCTACCCCGACGGCATCGACCCCACCAACGGCTCGGAGATCACCGGCGGCTTCACGCTCACCTCCGCGCAGAACCTCGCTCAGGAGCTGCAGTCCGGCGCGCTGCCGATCAAGCTGGAACTGATATCCCAGTCGCAGGTCTCGGCCACGCTCGGCAAGCAGGCGCTGGAACAGGGCCTCACGGCGATGCTGGCAGGCTTCCTCGTGGTGTGCCTGTTCCTGCTGATCTTCTACCGCGTGCTGGGAGCCATCGCGGTCGGCGGCCTGTTGATTTACGGGCTGTACTACTTCGCGCTGATCAAGCTGATCCCGATCACGCTCACATTGCCCGGCATCGCCGGCCTGATCCTCACGATCGGCATCGCGGCCGACGCCAACATCGTCATCTTCGAGCGCGTCAAGGAGGAGATCCGCGGCGGGCGATCGATCACCGCCGGCATCGTCACCGGCTACCGGCGCGGCTTCGCGGCGATCGTGGACGCCAACGTGGTGACCTTCATGACCGCCTTCATCCTCTTCGCGCTGGCCACCTCCGAGGTCAAGGGGTTCGCCTTCACGCTGGGCATCGGCACGCTGCTCACGCTCTTCACGGCCGTGCTGGCCACGCAGGCCGCCCTGGGCATGATGGGCCGCTCGCGCGCCGTCTCGCACCCGGCCATGCTCGGCGCCTCCAAGCGCAACCGGCGCTGGACGTTCGACTTCATGGGCGCCTCCAAGTGGTTCTTCTCGCTCTCGGGCACGATCCTCCTGATCGGCGCCCTGGCGATTGGCGGCAAGGGCATCAACCTGGGCATCGACTTCAAGTCGGGCACGCGCATCCAGACGGCGCTGATCAAGCCGGCCACCGAGAACCAGATCCGCACGACGCTGCGCGGCGCCGGCTTCGGGACGGTCGAAAGGGTGCAGAAGCTCAGCAACAAGAATCTTGGCGCCAACGCCTTTCAGATCTCCACCAAGGATCTCAGGCAGACCGAAGTGGTCAGGGCCGAGGCGGTCCTGAACTCCGCCTACGGCCTGCGCGCCGGCAGCACCTCGGACACCTCGATCGGACCCACCTTCGGCAAGACCGTGGCCAACAGCGCGATCATCGCGATCATCGCCTCGCTGCTGGTGATCTCCGTCTACATCGCCCTGCGCTTCGAGTGGAAGTACGCGGTTCCGGTGCTGATCGCATTGATGCACGACCTTTTGATCACCGCCGGCGTGTACTCGCTCACCGGCAGGCAGGTCACCACCGCGACCGTGGCCGCGCTGCTCACGATCCTCGGCTATTCGCTCTACGACACCATCATCGTGTTCGATCGCGTGCGCGAGAACGTGCCGCGGATGCCGCGCGCGGCCTTCTCGCAGATCGTCAACCGCTCGATGTCCGAGGTGCTCACGCGCTCCCTGGCCACCAGCTTCTGCACGCTTCTGCCGGTGCTCTCGCTGCTGCTCTTCGGCGGGGAAACGCTCAAGGACTTCGCCTTCGCCCTGATGGTGGGCGTGGCCTCCGGCGCCTACTCATCGATCTTCATCGCCTCGCCCGTGCTCACGCATTGGAAGGAGCGCGAGGGCGTCTACCGCAACCGGCGCGTGCGCATCGCGCGCGAGTTGGGCTACGTGCCCGCCTACGCCACCTCGCTGGTGGGCGATGGGACGGGTGGCCCAGGCACCGGCGCCGATGAGCAGCCGGTCTCCGGGAAGAGGGCCCGCGGCGCTCGCAAGCGCCGCGAGGCCAGCCTGCTCGCCCCCGAGGAGCCGGGCGAGCAGATCTCCAAGGACGAGTTCGACGAACTGGTGGCCGACCTGGACATCGAGGGGGTCGGGACGGAGACCGGGGCGCGAGCGGGAGCCGGAGCGGATGTCGATCCCGCCGCGGACCTGCAGCCCGAGGATGTCGTCATGCCCTCGCAGCGCCGGGGCAACGGCACCGCAAGCCCGCCCACGGGTCCGCGCAAGCCGCGCAAGCCGCGCAACCGCCGGCACGGGAGGGCGCGCTGATGGCACTCCTTGGCTGGGTGATGATGGGCCTGGCGATCTGGCACTACACGATCTTCCTGCCCGACCGCTTTTGGGGCGGGATCGTGGGGGCCCTCGTGGGCTCGCTGATCGGGGCGATCGTGGTGGGGTTCCTGATCGCCGGCTTTCAGGTGCCGGGCGAAAAGGCCACCGACATCGTCGTGGTCCTCTATGCGGTCCCGGGAGCGCTGGTCGGGATCGCGGCGGTCTACCTCGAGGGCATGCGGCGCGAAGGCACCGGAAGCGCCGGCGCCGTGGCGTCCGGGGGCTGAGCGCCCTTCCCTCGATCCGGGGGCTGACCGCCTTTCCGTCCCACCCGGCCCGTAGTGTGGCCGGCTATGGGAGATCTTCGCCGCTTTCAGATAGGCGTCTGCGCCGCTCAGGACGTCCTGCGCCTCGAGCACGAGCTGGGGGTGAGCGCCGCGATGGCGCAGGTGCTGGTGCGCCGCGGTCTTGGCGAGCCGGCGCAGGCGCGCGCCTTCCTGGCGGCCGAGGAGGAGCACCCGCCCGCGGCATTCGCGGGAATCGAGATGGCGGTCGCGGCGATCCTGGCGCACGTGCGCTCTGCGCGGCGCATCACCGTGCACGGCGACTACGACGTCGACGGGATCTGCTCCACGGCCGTGCTCGTGCGCGTCCTGCGCGCGCTGGGGGCCGATGTCGACTGGTATCTGCCCGACCGCGCCGGCGACGGCTACGGGCTGAGTGCCCATACGGTGCAGCGCCTGGCGCAGCGGGGCACGCGGCTGCTCCTGACCGCCGACTGCGCGATCACGGCGGTCGCTGAGGTGGCCCAGGCGCGGGCGCTGGGCATGGAGGTGGTCGTCACCGACCACCATGCCATCCGCTCCGACGGAGCGCTGCCGCAGGCGCCGATCGTGCACCCGGCGGTGTGCGGCTACCCCTGCCCCGACCTGTGCGCCACGGGCGTCGCCTGGAAGCTGGCTCAAGCGCTGTGGCAGGCATCCGGGGCTGAGGGCGCGTATCGCGCACGGGAGGACCTCGACCTGGTGGCGCTGGCCACGATCGCCGATGTGGTGGCGCTCACGGGGGAGAATCGCACGCTCGTGCGTCGCGGCCTGCGCGCGCTGGCCACCACCGCCAAGCCGGGCCTGCGGGCTCTGATGGCGGTGGCGCAGGTGGACCCCGGCAGGGTGAGCGAGCGCGCCGTGGGCTTCGCGCTGGCGCCGCGTCTGAACGCCGCCGGGCGCCTGTACCGCGCCGATGCGGGGCTGGAGCTGATCCTCACCGAGGACTCCGCGCGTGCGGGCCAGATAGCGCAGGAGCTCGATCGAGCCAACCAGGAGCGCCGGCACACCGAGACGCGAATCCTGTTCGAGGCCGAGGCGCAGGTTGCGGCGCTCGGCGAGAGCCCCGCCTACGTGCTGGCGGGCGAGGGCTGGCACGCGGGCGTGATCGGCATCGTCGCCTCGCGCCTGGCCGAGCGCCACCACCGCCCGGTGGTGATGATCGCGCTGGAGGGCGAGCGCGGCCGTGGCTCGGCGCGGAGCATCGAGGGCTTTGACCTGCTCGGCGGCCTGCGGGCCTGCGCAGCGCACCTGGGCCGCCACGGCGGGCACCGCGCCGCCGCCGGACTGGAGATCGAGCGCTCGCGGCTGAAGGCCTTCAGCGATGCCTTCGTGGCCCACGCCGGAGGAGTGCTGGGCGCGGAGCAGCTGGTGCGCGTGGAGCGCGTCGATGCCGTGGTTGAAGGGCACGAGCTGGGGATGGCGCTGGCTGAGGAGCTGCAACTGCTGGCTCCCTTCGGGCAGGGCAACCCGACCGTGTCGCTGCTCGTGCGCGAGGCCACCTTGAGCGACCGCCGCCCGATGGGCGAAGGCCGCCATCTGCGCTTCACGGTGCTCACGGGAGATGGCGCCCGTGCGCGCGCGGTGGCGTTTGGAAACGACGGTCGCCTGGCGGTCGCCAAGGACGCCCTCGCCGATGCCGCCTTCACGCTCGAGGTCAACGAGTGGAGGGGCGTCAGCGAACCGCGCCTGGTGCTGCGCCATGCCCAACCCTGCGAGGATCGCGATGCCCGGCCCTGCGAGGATCGCCAAGCCCAGCCCTGTGAGGATCGGGGCGCGTCCCCTACTCTTAGAGAATGGCCAGTGCCCAGGATCGAAAGAGCGCGCCAGCCGCTGGGGTCGGCGAGCTTGCGGTGAGCCGGCCGGCGAGCCACACCGCGCTCAACGAGTTCGAGCGCAGGCTGCTGGGGGATCTGTTCGCGATCGTCTCCGAGCACGCGGCCGACTCCGCCGTGGAGATCGACCGGGAAAGGGTGGAGGAGGCGTTTGTGTTCGCCTGCGAGCACCACGCCGCGCAGCGGCGGCGCTCGGGCGAGGACTTCATCGTGCATCCGGTGGGCGTGGCGCGCATCTGCGCCGGCATGAGGCTGGACACCGAGACGCTGTGCGCGGCGTTGCTGCACGACACGGTCGAGGACACCTCCGCCTCGATCGAGGAGGTGGGCGCGCGCTTCGGCGAGGAGATCGCCCAGATCGTAGACGGGGTGACCAAGCTCACCGGCATCGTCTTTCAGTCGCGCGACGAGGCGCAGGCGGAGAACTACCGCAAGATGATGGTGGCGATGGCCACCGACGTGCGGGTGATCCTGATCAAGCTGGCCGATCGCCTGCACAACATGCGCACGATCGAGGCGCTGCCCAAGCAGAAGCAGATCGACAAGGCCCGCGAGACGCTTGAGATCTACGCGCCGATCGCCCACCGCCTGGGCATCCACGCGATCAAGTGGGAGCTCGAGGACCTCGCCTTCGCCACCCTGCACCCGCGCAAGTATCAGGAGATCAAGGGCCTGGTGGCGCAGCAGCGCGACGACCGCGAGCGCTATGTCTCAGAGGCCGGGGAGTACCTGGCCGCGGAGCTGGGCAAGCTCGGCATCGAGGCGCAGATCGCCGGCCGCGCCAAGCACTTCTACTCGATCTACTCGAAGATGACCAAGAAGGGGCGCGAGTTCAACGAGATCTATGACCTCACGGCGATGCGCGTGATCGTGAGCTCGATGAAGGACTGCTACGGCGCCGTGGGCGTGATCCACTCGCTGTGGAAGCCCCTGCCCGGACGCTTCAAGGACTTCATCGCGATGCCCAAGTTCAACCTGTACCAGTCCCTGCACACCACGATCATCGGACCCGAGGGCCGGCCCCTGGAGATCCAGATACGCACGCAGGACATGCACGAGATGGCGGAGTTCGGGGTGGCGGCACACTGGATGTACAAGAAGAACGGGACCCCCGCGGAACCAGACGCCACCCGCCCCTCCGCCCACGCCGCCGCGTCTGGGCGCCCCGCGCCCACCCAGCCGGGGACCGAGCAGGCCAGGCCGAGGTGGCTGCGCTCGATGATGGACTGGCAGAAAGAGCTCTCCGACCCGCAGGAGTTCATGGAGAGCCTGAAGATCGACCTGTTCGAGGACGAGGTCTACGTGTTCACGCCCAAGGGCGAGGTCAAGTCGCTGGCGGCGGGAGCCACGCCGCTGGACTTCGCCTATGAGGTGCACACCGAAATCGGCCACCGCTGCGTGGGCGCGCGGGTGAACGGGAAGATCGTGCCGCTGCACTGCGAGCTGCGCAGCGGCGACATCGTCGAGATCCTCACCGCCAAGCGCGAGCGCGGCCCTTCGCGCGACTGGCTGGCGGTGGTCAAGACCACTCGCGCGCGCAACAAGATCAAGGCCTGGTTCAAGGCCGAGTCCCGCCAGGACACCGAGCACGCCGGGCGCGAGGTGCTGCAGGAGCACCTCAAGAAGCAGGGCCTGCCCGCGCAGAAGATCACCGGCTCGGCGCTGCTGGCCGACGTGATCCGCGAAATGGGCTATCGCAAGGCCGATGACTTCTACATCGCCCTGGGCGCCGCCAAGGTCTCGCCCAAGGTGGTCGTCAACAAGGTCATGCAGCGCCTCAAGCAGGGCGAGGCGGCGGACGAGGAGTCCACGGCCGCCGCCGATCTGCTGAAGGTGGGGCGCCCGCGGCGGCGGCCCACCAGCTCCTCCGGGCAGTACGGCATCAAGGTGCAGGGGGTGGACGACGTGATGCTGCGCCTGGCCAAGTGCTGCCGCCCGGTGCCCGGCGATCCGATCGTCGGCTACATCTCGTTGGGGCGGGGCATCACGATCCACCGCCAGGACTGCCCCAACTCACAGCTCCTGCGCAAGAACCCCGAGCGCTTCACGGACGTCTTCTGGGAGGGCGAGCGGAACACCGCCTTCATCGTCGAGATCCAAGTGGACGCCTGGGATCGCCATCGCCTGCTGGAGGACCTCTCGCGCGTCTTCTCGGAGTCCGGCGCCAACATCATGGAAGCGCGCTGCCTGTCCAACCCGCCGATGGTCAAGAACCGCTTCGTGGTGGAGGTCGCGGACACGCACACGCTCAAGGGCGCCGTCAATCGCCTGCGCAACACCGAGTCGGTGTTCGACGCCTACCGGGTCACGCCGGGGGCCGGCTAGAGGGTGGCGCAGCGGCCGCGCGAGCCGGGCCCCTCTTCATTCGGTCAATGGGCTCAGGCCACAACGCTCAAGGCACGCGGCACGATCGAGTAGCGCGCCTCGTCCACCTCGCCGAGATAGTCGCCATCGACCTGCAGCGGCAGCGGCTTGCCGTCGGCGCTCTGCACGGTCAGCTCGATGACGCCCGAGAAGGGCGTGATCTGGCGGTGGCGGGCCAGGCGGGCGCGTTTGGAGAAGGCGCGCCAAGCGATGAACGGCATGTCGATCGGCCGCGCCCGATGCAGCACGCAGCCGGAGAGCGTGCCCGAGTCAAGCGTCGCGTCCTCGGCGATCTCGATGGGCCTGTTCTTGAAGTAGGTGAACGGCGAGCCGTTCTGCACCACCGCCGTGACGCCCTCCAGCCGCACCCGCTCGGCCTTCCCCTCGCTCTCGCCCTCCTGCTTCCCCTCGCTCTGGCCCTCCTGCCTCCCCTCCTGCCTCCCCTCCTGCCCGTCATCCTCGCCCGGCGCGACATCCACCGTCAGGCGCGGCGGGTGCAGCAGGTAGCGGCGCGTGAAGGTGCCGATCGCGGCCCACGTGAAGAACCAGGGCCCGTAGCGGGCCTTCAGAGCAGGCTTGGAGTCCACCCGCTCCACCACGCTGGCATCGAGGCCGAGCCCTGAGGCGAAGGTGAAGCAGCGGCCGTTGACCATGCCGACGTCGACCTTGCGGGGCTGCCAGTCATCGACCATGCCCAGCAGGTGCTCGGTGGCGTCCACCAGCTCGCCGGGGATGCCGAGCATCTTGCCGAACACATTGGCCGACCCCCCGGGCAGGCAGGTGAGCGGGGTGCTGGAGCCGATCAACCCGTTGGCGGCCTCGTTCACGGTGCCATCGCCGCCAAAGGCGACCACCACGTCATAGCCCTCGTGGGCAGCCTCGCGGCACAGCTCGGTGGCATGGCCGCGCGCTTGGGTATCCACTGCGTCGACGTCGTAGCGGCCCTCCAGGGCGTGCACCACGAGATGGCGCAGGTTGTCCGAGACCGTCGTGGCGTAGGGGTTGACGATGATCAGCATGCGCTTCCTGGCCGGCGCGGGGACCGGCTCGAAGGCGTCCGGCGCCTCTGCCAGGCGCTGCGCGTCCTCGTGTATGGAGCTGTCCATCTGAAGCGCCCTACACCGCGTCTGCAAGAGCGTTACCAACGGCTTGAGATTTTCCGCCGTACATCCGATATACTGCTCGCCAGAAAACAGCAGTGCACATCCAGAGGGGTGGAGGGACTGGCCCTACGAAGCCCCGGCAACCACCGCGCCGCACGCGGGAAGGTGCCAATTCCAGTCAGATGTGTGGCGGGCTTCGTGTTCTTCGCCACACCGCGGCAAACGGCGAAGAAGACTATAGGAGGCCCTCAATGGCTGTGACCAACCTGAAGTGCCGAGAGTGCGCAAGCGAGTACCCGCTGGAGGCGCTGTACGTGTGCGAGCGCTGCTTCGGTCCGCTGGAGGTCGTCTATGACCACAGCCGCCTGCTGGGGGATTTGGACCCCACCCACCCCCGCACTCGCTCGGACCCCGCTCACCCCGGCGCCCCGGGCGTTGACGGCCTGCGCCGGCGCATCCAGGCCGGCCCGCAGAACATCTGGCGCTACGCCGACTTCCTGCCGGTCGTGGACGGCCCCCCGGCGCCCTCCGGGCGGCTGGCCTCGCGCAGCGGCCTGCCCGCGGGCTGCACCCCGCTGATCCGCGCCGATCGCCTGGCGGGGCGGCTGGGCCTCAATGAGGTATGGGTCAAGAACGATGCCGCCAACCCCACGCACTCCTTCAAGGACCGCGTCGTGTCGGTCGCCGCCGCGCGCGCCCGCGAGCTTGGTTTTCAGACGATCGCCTGCGCCTCGACCGGCAACCTCGCGAACTCGGTGGCCGCGCACGGGGCGGCGCTGGGCATGGAGTCCTACGTCTTCATCCCCGCCGACCTGGAGGAGCAGAAGGTGCTCGCCACCGGCGTCTACGGAACGAAGCTGGTGGCGGTGAAGGGCAACTACGACGACGTCAACCGCCTCTGCACCGAGCTCTCCGCCGAGCGCGAGTGGGCGTTCGTCAATGTCAATTTGCGCCCCTACTACGCCGAGGGCTCAAAGACGCTGGCGTTTGAGATCGCCGAGCAGCTGGGCTTCGAGCTGCCCGACCGCTGCGTGGTGCCGATCGCTTCGGGGTCGCTCTTCACGAAGATCGGCAAGGGCTTTGAGGAGTGGCGCGAGCTGGGGCTGGTCGGGGATCCCGCCCGCCCGCTCCCGCGCATGAACGGCGCCCAGGCGCAGGGCTGCGCGCCCGTGGCCAGCGCGTTCGCCGCCGGGCACGACGTGTGCCGGCCGGTCAAGCCCGAGACGATCGCCAAGTCGCTGGCGATCGGCAACCCCGCCGACGGCCCCTACGCGCTGGACCTCGCTCGGCGCACGGGCGGGGGAGTGGACAGCGTCAGCGACGATGAGATCCGCGCAGGCATCGCCCTGCTGGCGCAGACCACCGGCGTCTTCACCGAGACCGCCGGCGGAGTCACCACGGCGGTGCTGGCGAAGCTGGCCGCGCGCGGAGACATCGACCCCTGCGAGCGCGTCGTGCTGGTGATCACCGGCGAGGGCCTGAAGACGCCCGACGCCGTGAGGGGGACGTTTGCGACGTATGAGATCGATCCCAGCGTCGAGGCCTTCGAGGCGACCGTGCCGGAGGTGTCCGAGGTGGCGGTGTCCGAGGTGGTCTGATGGCGGTCACCGTGAAGATCCCTACGCAGCTGCGCGCCGCCGCGCAGGGCACGAGCGAAACCCAGCTCGACGGCGCCACCGTGCAGGAGGTCCTGAACGGCCTCTACGAGCGCTTCGGCGAGCTGCGCGAGCGCATCTGTGACGAGGACGGCTCGCTGCGACGCTTCGTCAACGTGTACGTGAGCGGCGAGGACATCCGCTTTCTGGATGGTCTGCAGACGCCGGTCTCCGACGGGGCCGAGTTGACCATATTGCCGGCCGTCGCCGGCGGCTGACGGCCATTGGAAGACAGGCGGCCACCAGGAAGCAGACGGGGGATGCCGGCGGCGTGGTTCACGGCGTTGGCCGTAATCGCAACCATTGCCGTGATCCTCGCCGGTTGCGGCGGGTCGGGGACTTCGGCGGCCGGAGGCGCTTCTAGGAGCGCCCTCTTGCACAGCGGCTCCGACGGCAGCTCTGGAGCGGGGGCAGGGCAGGCTCGCGGCAGCCGATCGCAGGGCGCTGGCGCCGCGGGTGAAGGCGTCGTCCCGGCCGGCGTCGCGCGGGCGGCGCGCGATGTCTCGACGCCGATCCTCATGTACCACGTGATCAATCCGCCGCCGGCGGGCGCGCCGTTCCCGGGTCTCTACGTGCCTGCCGACGAGTTCGCCGAACAGATGCGGGCGCTCGCGGGGGACGGCTATCACGCAGTCACTCTCGACGAGCTCCAGAGCCACTGGAGCGATGGCAGTCCGCTGCCCGTGAAGCCGGTCGTCGTCACCTTCGACAACGGCTATCAGTCGCAGTACACCAATGCCCTGCCGGTGCTGGCGCAGCTCGGCTGGCGGGCGGTGGAGAACATCCAGCTGACCGGCCTGCCGCCCTCGCAGGGAGGGCTCTCGCAAGCGCAGGTGAGGGGTCTGCTGTCGGCCGGCTGGGAGCTCGACACGCAGGGCCTCAGCCACGCCGACCTGATCGCCCTCGACGCCGCGCAGCTGCGCGAGCAGGTCGCGGTCTCAAGGCAGACGCTCCAGCGCCGTTTCCACGTGCCTGTGAGCTGGTTCTGCTACCCCTCCGGGCACTACAACGCGACTGTGATCGCCGCTGTGAGAGAAGCGGGATATCTCGGCTCGACTACCGTCGTGCCAGGCTGGGCGGGACCGGGCAACGACCCCTATCGGCTGCCGCGCCTGCGTGTGCTCGGCGGCATGAGCGGCGCGCAGCTCCTCGAATTGATCGCTGCGAGCGAGCGCAATCCTGCTCCGCCGCCGTCCTATGGATAGCCGCGTTTTCCCCTGCGCGGAACAAAGGCGCCAGCCTGCGGGTGCGTGCTGGCCCGCGGGCGCTCACGACATCACGATGGATGGGGCCTGCGACCGACTTCGCCGCTCTCCAGGCGGCTGCGCAGCTCCGGGCCGCGTCCGGCGGCGACAGCACGCGCCGCGCGCGCGTCTGTCAGCTCCAGTCCACGAGCGCCGGCGAAGTCGAGCAGGTCCTGGCGTTCCTCGCTCTCGCGCGCTGCGCGCAGGAACAGCCAGCAGAGCAGACCCAGCGTGAGGATGCTCTCCTCGATCATCATGATCGCCCCGGCGAGGTTCTGGTCGGCTATGGGGGAGATGTGCCAGAGGGCGTCCCCGTGGTTGTAGTAGGGATAGAAGACCGTGCCCGACCACAGGAAGACGTTGCCCAGCAACGAGCCGGTGAGGCGCACCGCGACGATGTACAGGAGCTTGCCCAGGTTGCCGAACCACTCCGGCATCGGCAGCGGCCCGAAGAGGCACATCCACATGTTGATCCCGAACCCCAGGAACATGGCGTGCTCCAGTGCATGGACCCCCGGGTGGCGCAGGGCCGCCTGATAGAGCACCGGCAGATGCCAGACATACAGGTCGATCGCCCACAGCGGGAAGGCCACGAGTGGATGAGCGAGCACGCGCAGGCGGTTGAAGAAGCCGATGCGGAGAATCGGGGCGATCAGCGGGCCGGTGAGGCCGAGCACGATCAGGAGCGCCGCGATGTCCCCCAGCAGCAGGTGCTCGATCATGTGCGCCGAGAGCAGTTCCTGGCTGTCGCTGCCCAGTGAGGTGAGCGCTGCCCCGATCGTTGCGAACCCCGCGTAGAAGCACGCCTGGCGCCAGCCGAGCACGGGATGGTGACCCTGCAGGGCGAGGGTGCGCACGCGGCGCGCATACAGCATGCCCAGGATCAGCAGCGGGCCGAGCTGGATCGCGTCATCCGCCTGGATGAGGGTTGTTGCGAAGGGGATATGGCTCACCTGCGTGCAGCGTAGACTGCCGCGAGCATGAGAGTCCCGCGTCGCTCGCTGCCCCTTCTGCTGGGCGGCCTGGTCATTGCGGCGCTGCTGTTCCCGGCCGAGGCGTTCGCGCACGGCATCGTGGGCCGGGCCGACCTGCCGATCCCGGTGTGGCTGTTCAGCTGGGCCGCGGCGATCGTACTGGTGGTGTCTTTCGTGGCGCTCTCCACGCTGTGGAGGAGCCCCCGGTTGCAGGAGCAGCACCGCCGCAGGCTTGTGCGGCTGCCCCCGGCGCTCGAATGGCTCGCGGGCGCGTTCGGCGTGGGCGTGTTCGCGTTGGTGCTCTACAGCGGCTTCGCCGGGGCGCAGGTCGCCAACGCCAACCTCTCGGTGACCTTCATCTACGTGATCTTCTGGGTGGGGCTGCCCGTGGCCAGCGTGCTGCTGGGGGATGTCTTTCGCTCGCTCAACCCGTGGCGCGCGTGCGCGCGGGTGCTGTGGTGGATCGGCGGACGGCTCGCTCCCCGGCGCCTTGCAAAGCCGCCGCTGCGCTACCCGCAGTGGCTGGGGTGCTGGCCGGCGATCGCCGGGCTCGTGGGCTTCGCGTGGCTGGAGCTGATCTACGTCAATCGCGATGTGCCCGCGACGCTGGCGGCGCTGTCGCTGGGCTGGTTCCTGGCGATGCTCGCCGGCATGCTCCTGTTCGGGGTGGAGGACTGGAGCGCGCAGGGGGACGCCTTCGGGGTGTACTTCAACCTGCTCTCGCGGCTCTCGGCGCTGGTGCGTGACGAGGGGGGCTTTCTCTGCGTGCGTAGCCCCCTCAGCGGCCTCCCTGGCCTGCCCCTGCGCAGGGGAACGGTGGCGTTGATCTGCACGAGCATCGGTGCCACCACCTTCGACGGTTTCAGCAACGGCGGCATCTGGCGCAATGACGAGCCCAATCTGCAGAGCCTGTTCGCGGACATCGGCCTGCACCCGACGCCGGCGTATGAGCTGAGCGCCTCGCTCGGGCTGGTGCTGTGCATCGGCCTGATCGCCCTCGTCTACCGCCTGGGCATCCTCGGCGTGCACAGCGTCAGCGGGCGCTACGACACCGGCGAGCTCACGCGCGCCTTCGCGCACACGCTCGTTCCGATCGCCTTCGCCTACGTGCTCGCCCACTACTTCTCGCTGCTGTTGTGGCAGGGCCAGGCGCTGGGCTACCTGATCTCCGACCCGCTGGGCAACGGCGCGAACATCTTCGGCTCAAGCGGCGCTCAGATCGACTACAACGTCATCTCCTACGCCGCCATCTGGTACGTGCAGGTGGCGGCTCTGGTGGGCGGTCACGTGGGCGGGCTGGCGCTGGCGCACGATCGCGCGCTGGCGCTCTACCGCGATCCGGTGGAGGCGGTGCGCAGCCAGTACTGGATGCTCGCCGTGATGGTCGCCTTCACGAGCTTCGGGCTGTGGCTGCTGTCCTCGGTGGGTACGTGAACGGACCGAAGCGGGTGGGCTCCCGACCTCAATATGGTTGCCGCTGACCATGCTCAGAGGCCGCCTCGCCATCGCCGCAGCGCTGGGCTGCCTCGCGCTCGTGCTCCCACCCGCGGCGCCCGCTCAGAGCGCCACTCGGCAGCTCAGCGCCACTGATCAGTCCAGCGCCGCCCAGCCCAGCCCGACTCAGGAGAGCGGCAACCCGATCAACGATCAGGGGAGCAGCTACAACTACCGCTCCTACATCACGAGCGTCGCGCCCAAGACGCCCGGGCTGAGCTTGGAAGTGCTCGAGTTCGCCGACCGGCTGGTGCTGAGCAACCATACGGGCAGGACGGTCACTGTGTATGGCTACGAAGGCGAACCCTACGCGCGCGTGCTGGCGAATGGGACGGTTGAGGTCAACACCAGCTCGCCCGCCTACTACCTCAACCAGAACTTCTACGCGCAGGTGACGGTGCCACCATCCGCCTCCGCGCACGCGCCGCCGCGGTGGAGCGTCGTCGATCGCACCGGCCAGTTCGAATGGCACGATCACCGCATCCACTGGATGTCGCCGGTGCCCCCCGCGAAGGTCACCGACAAGAGCAGGCGCACGAAGATCTTCGACTGGCAGGTGCCGATCAGGGTGGGCGCTCAGCCGGGGGCGGTCGACGGCGAACTGTTCTGGGTGCCCGAGGAAGGCACCAAGACGCCCGTCGGCGCGATCGTGGCGCTGGTCGCGATCGCGCTGCTCGGCTTGGCGCTGGTGCTCTTCGTGCGGGGGCGCAGAAAAATGGGGACTCCACCCACCCCGCCCGGCGCCGCCGGTGCAGGGGACGCAAAGGGCCAACCCGGAGAGCCGGCCAAGGAAGTGTGGTGAGCAGTCGGGTCGGGATGGCGCTGGCACTCGCCATCCTGGCGGCGCTGACGGGCGCCTCGACAGCCTTCGCTCACGCTCAGCTGCTCGGAACATCGCCGCAGAGCGGCTCGACCGTGGCGACGCAGCCGGCGGAGGTGATCTTCAAGTTCAACCAGGCCGTCGGCGGGACGCTGGGTGCCGTACGGGTGTACGACGCGCAGGGCAACGAGGTGGACAACCTGGACGTCTCACACGCCGAAGGCGAGGAGCACTGGATGGGGGTGGGCCTGAAGGCGCACCTGCCCGATGGCACCTACACCGCGACCTACCGCGTGATCTCGGCCGACACGCACATCGTCTACGGAGGGCTCGTGTTCAACATCGGCCACGCCGGGAAGGCGCCGAAGTTCACCGTCGCCGGATTGATCGGCCGCAACGAGAGCGGCGAGGTGACGAAGCTCGCCTTCGGCGTGGTGCGCGGCCTGGACTACCTCTCGATCGCGCTGCTGCTAGGCGGCTTGGCGTTCCTGCTAGCAGCATGGCGGCCGGGGCTGGCCGAGAGCCGGCCCCAGCCCGCCCCCGAGCAGCAGTCCCCGCCCATCCCCGGGCGGCAATCCCCGCCCGCCCCCGAGCAGCGCTGGCTGGATGCCTCGCGGGCGTTTGCGCAACGCATGGGGCGGCTGTTCGCGGTCGCGGTCGTGCTCGGCGTGGCGGTGAGCGTGCTCGGGGTTCTGCTGCAGGGCGCGAGCGCCGCCGGGGTGTCGCTGTGGTCCTCGCTGCGGAGCACCGTCGTGAAGGACACGCTCGAAAGCCGCTTCGGGCAGGTGTGGGGTTTGCGGGTGATCGACTGGCTGGCGCTCGGCGGCCTGCTGCTGGCTGCAAGGACGTGGCGGCCGCGCTGGCTGCTCGCGCTCGTGGGCATCGGCGTGGCCTACCTGGCGATCACACCTGCGCTGGCCGGTCACGCGAGCATTCAGAGCCCAACCGCGGTTTTCTTCCCGTCTGACGTGGTGCATGTGTTCGCGGCGAGCGTATGGGTGGGGGGAGTAGCCTGCCTGCTGCTGGCGCTGCCCGCGGCGACCCGGCGCCTGGAGGGACCCGAGCGAAGCCGGCTGCTGCTCGCGGTGTTGAGGCGCTTCTCGCCATTGGCGCTCGCAACGGTGGTGGCGATCGCCGTGAGCGGCGTGGTGCAGGCGTATATCGACGTGCGCAGCCTTGAAGGTCTCCTGCATACCACCTACGGAGCCCTGATCTTCGTCAAGACGGCGCTGCTGCTCTGCCTGATCGGCCTCGGGTGGGTCAACCGCGAGCGCGTGATCCCGGCGCTCGAGCGCACCGTGGGGGCACAGCGGCCCCCGGGCGACGTGGGGGCGCTGGCGCGCCGCTCGCTGCGCGGGGAGCTGGCGCTGATGCTGTGCGTTTTCGGGGCGACCGCGGCGCTGGTCAGCTACGCGCCGCCGATCGACGCGGCCGGCGGGCCGTTCTCGGTCAACACCACGCTCGGTCCCGCGGAGCTGGAGATGACCGTCGAACCGGCGCGGGTCGGCTTGAACACGATCCATCTCTACCTGATCGATGCCAAGGACGGCACGCAGTTCACCGCGACCAGGGAACTGATCGCCAAGGCCAGCCTGCCCGCCAAGGGCATCGGCCCGCTGCCCCTGCAGCCAAACCTGTCGGGGCCAGGCCACTACACCCTGAACTCGGCGCAGCTGAGCCCGGGAGGCACCTGGGAAATCCAGCTCACCGACCGGGTGTCGGAATTCGAAGAGTACACGCGCACCGTTAAGGTCCCAATCAACTGACACGATCGAGAAGAGGAGCACAGGTGAGAAGAATCAAGGCAGCCGCGACCAGGATAGCCGCGATCGGCGCGATGAGCGTGGCATGGTTTTCACCAGCACCGGCGCAGGCGCACATCAGCCTGCACCCCAACACGATCCCGGCGGGGGCGTTCGTGACGCTCAACGTGCGCGTCCCGGGCGAGCAGGCCGGGGCCTACGCCTATAAGGTCGACATGCTCGTCCCGCCCGGGTTCACCGAAATCGACACCCAGAACGTCCCGGGCTGGAGCGTGAAGGAGATCGTGAGCAAACTCGCGACGCCGATCCAGACAGACGAAGGCCCGGTCAGCGAAGAGGTCTCCCAGATCGTCTGGACGGGCGATCGCAGCCGGCTTGGGCGCCTTGAAAACGGCCAGTTCATCCAGTTCCCGCTGTCGATCGCGATGCCCAGCGACATTGCGGGCCGGTCGCTGGCGTTCAAGACGATCCAGTACTACAGCAACGGCAAGGCGATCCACTGGATCGGTCCGCCGAGCGCCGAATACCCGGCCCCCACGGTCAACATCACCGCCAAGGGCGGCGTGATCGCGGAAGTCGCAGGCGGCGAGGCCGGACCCGCCCCGGGCCAGACGCCCAGCGGGCAGAGCGCGGCAGCCTCCGCGGCGGCGAGCGCGAGCGTCTCCAAGGCCAGCGGCGGCGCCAGCAAGGGCCTGGGAATCGCCGCGCTGATCCTCGGCGCGCTGGGGCTGCTGACGGGCCTCGCCGCTTTGATTGGCAAGCGGGCGTGGTAGTTTTCACAGCCGTGCTCGCCTGCCTCACGCACTGGTACACCTCGATGCTCTACGTGGTGCCCGTCCTCACCGTGGGCGGCTGGGGCTGGTGGAGCTCTCGGCGGATCTCCCGTAATCGGATCCCGCCGGCGCCGCCCACCGCGAGCCGCCGGGCATGACACAGCACCAGCCGGTCAAGACCGAGCATCATCTCGTCAAAGCTCTGCACCCCACGCCGCGCGTGCTCAGGGAAGCGATGGGCGAGGTCGAAGGGTTCAACGCGAAGTTCGCCGTGCTCATCACCAGGCTGGTGGGCACGATGTGGTGCGCCTACCTGTTTGGTGTCATCGCGCTGATCGGGCTGGGGCCCGCACTGAAGCCTGGCGGCGAGGGCATCGTCTCGTGGATCGCGCAGACCTTTCTGCAGCTCGTTCTGCTGTCGGTCATCATGGTTGGGCAGAACGTGCAGAGCCTGGCCGCGGATGCCCGTGCCAACAACACGTTCAGGGACGCCGAGGTGATCCTCGACCGGCTCGACGTGAAGACGCAGGGCGGCCTGAAGACGATCCTCGATCGGCTCGATGAGCTCGATCCGGTGGGCTCCAGTCCAGGTGATTAAGGCCCGCCCATCTAAGGCCCGCCAACCCCGCCCACTCCGTCCACCCTGTCCATCCCACCCACTCCACCGCTCTCGCCCGCCGAAAGCCGCCAGGCGTAGAGCAGCGCCGCGACGGATGTGGCGAGGTTGAGGCTCGAGACCCCCGGGCGCATCGGCAGACTCACGCGCGTGTGCGCGCGCGTGAGCAGCTCCTTTGAGAGGCCGTGGCGCTCGGTGCCGAAGGCCAGGATCGCACGGTGGGGCAGCCGCTCGGGACGCACCGTCTCGCCCCTGGTATCCACGGCGATCAGCGGCCGCCCGCTGTCGAGCAGGCTCTCCCGACCGTCCCCAGGCACGAAGTCGGCAACGCGGGCCACGGGCAGCGCGAACTGCAGCCCCACGCCGATGCGCACCGCAGTCGGGCACCACGGATCGTGGATGCCCGTGGTGAGCAGCCCCGCAGCGTCCGCTGCGGCTGCGGTGCGTACGCACCAGCCGATGTTGCCCAGCCCGCGCGGGCGCTCCAACAGCACGATCGGCGCCGGGCGCGGGTCGGCCAGCGCGCCGGCCACGTCCACTGGCGGCCGCTGCGCGAGCGCGATCACGCCGGTGATCGGCGCCTTGAGCCCCGACGCTTCCAGGCGTTCGGGCGATACCACCGGAGTGTCGGCGGGCAGACGCCCCGGGACCTCCGGCGCCAGTGCAGCGGCCAGCTTCTGCACCTCCTCCGGGTCGGTGATCGCCGCGCGCAGCACCTGCGCCCCGAAGCGCAGCGCGTGCTTGAGCGCGTGGAACCCTTCGATCAGGACCAGATCCGGATCGCGCCTGGCCTGGCGCAGTGCCGCGAGAGGGTCGATGGGGAGGGACATGGCGATGGGGCAATCCTCCCAGACGCCCACGGCGCCGACGTCCGAGCGGGTTGAATCGGGGATGGAAAAGCGGTTACTCTGAGCCCGAGCGGTCCTCGATCAAGGCGGTGCGCAATGCCCGAGAAGCTGACGTTGTACGTATGCCATATCGACGATGGGGGCCCCGGGCCGCATGCCTGCAAGCGTGCTCAGCGAGCCCTGCGAGAGAGCGGACATGACTTCGACAAGCAGGTGTTCGACAGGGGCAGGCCCTTCGGCCTCTTCACCAAGGGCCACCGGCCCGAGCTGAAGGCGATGAGCGGCCAGGAGAAGCTGCCCGTGCTGCAGCTCCCCGACGGCAGCACCGTCAACGGGGGCTCCAACATCGTGGCCTGGGCGAAGGCTGACGCGCCAGCTCGCTGACGGCCACGAACTGCATCGAGTACGAGGGCCGCGAGATCGTCGCCTACCACTCGCTCGTCACCGCGACCTCGAAAGTACCGGAGGCAGGACTCGAACCTGCGACCTTTGGATTATGACTCCACTGCTCTAACCAACTGAGCTACTCCGGCGGGGAGCGAGAGTTTAGCCTGTGGGAGTGCCTGACCCGCTGCCCCTGCTGGCCGTGCCGAACGTCTCCGAGGGCCGCGATGCGGGGGCTCTGGATGCGATCACAGCGGCGTTCACGGCCTGCGGCCGGGCAACCCTGCTCGACCGGCACGCCGATCCTGATCACCACCGCGCGGTGCTGACCCTGGCGGGGCGGCCGGGGGGGCTGGCGGAGGCATTGGTGGCGGGCGCAGAGGCCGCGATAGAGCGGATCGACGTGATGGATGGGGCCGAGGAGCGGCACCGGCGCGGTGCGCGCCCCCGCGGCGAGCACCCGCACGTGGGGGCCGTCGATGTGGTGCCGGTGGTCTATCTGAACCCCGCGATGCGGGGCGCGGCTTGCGCGGAGGCGCTGGTGGCGGCCGATCGGATGGGCGCCGAGCTGGGCGTGCCGGTGTTCCTGTATGGCGAGCTGGCGGGCGGGCGCACCCGCGCGCAGTTGCGCAGCGGCGGCGTTGTGGGCCTGCGCGAGCGGATGGCAACCGGCGAGCAGCGCCCGGACTTCGGACCGCCAACCCTGCACCCCACGGCGGGGGCCACGCTGATGGCGGCGAGGGAGCCGCTGGTGGCGTTCAACCTGGTCCTCGGTCCCCCGGCGACGGTGCAGGACGCAAAGAGAATCGCCGCGCTGATCCGGGAGGGCGGGACGGAGGGGCTGCCGGGACTGCGGGCGATCGGGGTGGGGTTGCGGTCGGCTTGCACCGAACCGACGGCGCAGGTCTCGATGAACGTGGAGCACCCCCTGGAGGTGCCGCTGCGGGCGGCGGTGGAGGCAGTCCGAAGGCACGCCGAGGTCGCGGCGGCCGAGCTGGTGGGACTCACCCCGAGGGCCGCTCTGGAGGGCTTTCCCGCTGAGCTGCCGATCTCCGGCTTCGACCCCGCGCGGCAGGTGATCGAGAACGCCTTAGTAGGCTTGTAGCCACAGTGGCTCAGACCAAGCGCAGGCGCCAGACCAAGCATCGCGGCAATGCCGCGGGGGTGGTGGAGGCGCGCGGGCGCACGGGGCGCAAGCCCACGACGGCGGAGAAGAGCCCGGAGGGGCGCGCCAAAGCCAAGGCCGCACAGGCGAAGGGGGGCAACCGCTACGACCGCCCCCCGACCTGGAGCGGGGCCTTCTACCGCTCGATGGCCGCGGCGGTGGTGCTGCTGCTGGCGTGCCTGCTGCTGGGCATCAAATCGACGCAGGCGATCGCGTTCTTCCCGCTGGCGCTGTTGATGTACACGCCGATCAGCTACTACACCGACCTGTGGCTGTATCGCCGCCGGCAGCGCAATAGGGCCAGGAAGGGCGAGAAGGCGGCGGGCTGATGGGCGTGGACGTGCGCATGTTCACGGTGGGGCCGGTGCAGGAGAATGCCTACATCGTGCGCGCCGATGGCGAGAGCAGGCGGGCGGTGATGGTGGACCCCGGCGATGAGCCCCAGCGACTGCTGGCGGCGGCCGAGGATCTCGGGGTTGAGATCGAGGGGATCCTGATCACTCATTGCCACTTCGATCACATCGGCGCGGTGGCCCCGGTGGCCAAGGCCACAGGCGCGCCGGTGTGGTGCCCGGAGCTCGAGCGCCATATGTTGATGGACATCACGCGCTGGACGCTGCCCGGCTTTGGCCCGTTCGAGGGCCATGAGCCCGAGCACACCGTCAGGGGAGGCGAGCGGCTGGCGCTGGCGGGAATGGAGTTCGAGGTGATCTTCACCCCGGGCCACAGCCCGGGGCACGTGACCTACGCGATGCCGGCATTGCTCCTCTCCGGAGACGTCCTCTTCGAGGGCTCGGTGGGCCGGGTGGATCTGCCCGGGGGCGACTGGAGCGTGCTGGAGCGCTCGATCGCCGGCCTCCTGAGCCGCTTCCCCGACGAGACCATCGTGTATCCGGGCCACATGGGAGTGACGACGCTGGGACGCGAGCGAGCCACCAACCCGTTCCTGCGCGAGCTGCGGGTACCCGCGGACGCAAGTTGAGCGCGCCGAAGCTCAGGACCCCCAAGGGCACGTATGACGTGCTGGGCGAGCAGGCCGGCGCGCGGGCCACGCTCGAGGCCAGGGCCGGCGCGATCCTCGGAGGCGCGGGCTATGAGCGCATCGAGACCCCGACGCTGGAGGCCACGGAGCTGTTCACGCGCGGCGTGGGGCAGTCCACGGACATCGTGCGCAAGGAGATGTACACGCTGAGCGACGGCGCAGGGCGCTCGCTGACGCTGCGCCCGGAGGGCACGGCGCCGGTGTGCCGGGCGTATGTGGAGCACGGCATGCACAAGCGCCCGGCGCCGGTGAAGCTGTGGTACCTGTCGAGCTTCTTCCGCTACGAGCGCCAGCAGAGGGGCCGCCAGCGGCAGTTCTGGCAGGTGGGAGCGGAGGCGCTGGGCAGCGAGGATCCGGCGCTGGACGCGGAGTCGATAGTGCTGCTGGGGACGCTGCTGGGGGAGCTGGGCGTGAAGGCGCGTCTGCGCGTGTCCAGCCTGGGTGGCCCGGAGGGCCGCGCGGAGCACCGCGAGCGCCTGAGGGCGCACCTGCGCGAGCACGAGGCGAGCCTCTCGGAGGAGGTGCGGGAAAGGATCGAGCTGAATCCGCTGCGCGCGTTCGACTCCGATCATGAGGGCACGAGGAGGGTGATGAGGAGCGCGCCGAGCCTGCTGGACCACCTCGATGCCGCCGATAGGGAGCACTTCGCGGAGGTGCTGGCGCTGCTGGAGGAGGCGGAGGTGGCGCACGAGGTGGACGGCACTCTGGTGCGGGGCCTGGACTACTACACGCGCACGGTGTTCGAGTTCACCTCCGAGGATCTGGGCGCGCAGAGCGGCGTGGGCGGCGGCGGGCGCTATGACGGCCTGGTGGAGATGCTCGGCGGCCCCTCCACGCCGGGCATGGGCTGGGCGGCGGGCGTGGAGCGGATATTGCTGGCGGGCAATGCGCCCCCGGCGGGGAATGCGGCGCCGGACGTGTACGTGGCGTGGGAGGATTTTAAGGGGCCCCCGCAGGGGGGGCCGGGGTTGCCGCGTGGTGGCGTCAGGAGGGCCGCTTTTGGGGTTCTGCGCGAAGCGCGCAATGCCGGCTTGACGGCCCAGATGGAGCTGGCGGGAAGGTCGCTGAAGGGCCAGCTGGGGCAGGCGGGGAAAATGGGCGCCCGCTACGTGGCGATCGTGGGCGAGGGAGGGGAGACCGTGTTGAAGGACATGCAGGGCGGGGGGGGACTCCAGACGCTGGCAAGCGAGACGGTGGTGAACGCGCTGCTGCGGCGCCTGCGCGATCTGTAGCGACTGCACCGCGGGAAACACCGCTCGGTGGGATCCTCGGCGATGGAGTCCTTCGTAGAGGATCGACTCCAGCGACTCGGCGTCCGCGCCCGCGCCGCAGGAGGGTCGAGCCTGTCCAAGGCCATGTGCAGGGCTCAACTTTGTCCCTGAATGTGCCGAATGCAGGGGAGATGGCGCAGATCTCCCGTCCTTTTCAGATCGGTCTGGCGGCGCTGGCGGTGTTCGTGCTGGCGTGGTTCGCGGTGCTGCACCGCCCCGGCTCGAGCCCCTCGGAACCAGCGCCCGCCCCTGCCTCTGCTCCCGCCGCCGGCACTGCGGCGGCGCCGGCGACCGCGGCCAAGCCCTCCTCGCCGGGGTCGAGCAGCCCTGTCTATCACGGCGCGGCCCCGGGCGTGGAAGGCCTCACGCGCGACATCGCCAAGGCCCACGGCGCGGTGAGGACCTCCGAACAGAACGCCAGGCAGTTGCAGGAAAGATCGGCGCAGGCATCGGGCGAAGCAGGCACGAGCGCGGCGAGCGCCCCTGCCCCCGCGGCGAGCGTTCCCTCTTCGGCAGCCGCAGGGACCACACGGTCTTCGCGGGCGACGCGGGTCCACCCGGCCGCGGCCCCCAAGCCTTCCGCCGCCGCCGCCGCGGCGAGCGCCACCGCCCGGCAGGCCGCCCAGCAGGCGGTGCTGGGGCGCGAGCTGAAGCAGGGCAAGGTGCTGCTGCTGCTCTTCTGGAACCCCAAGGCCACCGACGACCAGTCGGTGCGAGCGGCGCTGGGGGCGGTGTCGGGCCAGCAGAGGGGCAGGGTCGCGGTGCACGTGGCGCTGGCCGGTCAGGTGAGCCTGTACGGCTCGGTGACGCGCAACGTGGGGGTCTTTCAGACGCCGACGCTGCTGATCGTGGCCAAGCAGGGGCTGGCGGTGACGATGACGGGCCTCGTGGATCAGTACGCGATCGAACAGGCGATCATCGAAGCCAGGAAGGCCTCGGCGTAGCGGCTGAGGCGCAGGCGCGGGGTGAGCGCACCCACGCCTGAGGCACCTACGCCTGAGGCAGTGGGTAGGCGCCCGTCACAGGAACGCGCCAAGCGCTCTATTTGGGTGCACGCCAAGCGAGGCCCTTACACTCGACGGTTGTGAGCGTAGAGAGCGCGCTGGTCAGGCATCTGGAACGACCAAAGGGACGTGGGCACACGCCCGCGGGCGCCGTTACGGGCGCGGCCGGGGGAGCGGCCTGCGGGGATCTGATCAGGGTCTCCCTTGCAGTCGATCCCGACGACCCCGAGGGTCGGGTGATGGACGTGGGCTTCGATGCGCGGGGCTGCGGCGCGGCCGTGGCCGCTGGGAGCGCCGTGGTGGAGCTGGTGCGCGGCGCGCCCCTGCTGGAGGCGGCGCGCGTGAGCGTGGAGGGCATCGCCGGCGCGCTGGGCGGCCTGAGTGACGCCAAGCGCCACGCGGCGGAGCTGGCGGCGGATGCGTTGCACCGCGCGCTGGGCATGGCCGCGCGCACGCAGGCACGGCTGGCGCGTGCGCCCGGGCGCACGGTGGTGGCGATGAGCGGCGGCGTGGACAGCGCGGTGGCTGCGCTGCTCACGGCACGGGGCGGCGAGGAGGTCGTGGGGGTGACGCTGGAGCTGTGGTCGGACCCCGAGAACGACGGCGAGCGCAGCTGCTGCTCGGCGCAGGCGGTGCGGGGGGCGCGCGCGGCGGCGCAGCGCATGGGCGTGGCGCACCTGTCGATCGATCTGCGCGAGGAGTTCCGCGCGGGGGTGGTCGATCACTGGCTGGCCGGGCACGCGGCGGGCGAGACGCCCAACCCGTGCGTGCGCTGCAATGGAGGTGTGCGCCTGGAGGCGATGCTGGAGCTGGGACGCGGGCTGGGCAGCGAGACGCTGGTCACCGGGCACTATGCGCGGATTTGCGAGGACGATCCTTCACCGCTGCTGCGGGTGGCGGTCGATCCCGTGAAGGATCAGAGCTATGTGCTCAGCGGCCTGGCGCCGGAGTCGCTGGCGCGGCTGCGCTTTCCGCTGGGGGCGATGCGCAAGGCGCAGGTGCGCGAGCTGGCCGAGCGCGAGGGCCTGGCGGTGGCGCGCAAGCCCGACTCGCAGGACCTGTGCTTCCTGGCGGGCACGGGCCTCACGCGCTTTCTGGAGCGCCACGGCGATCTGCAGGCGCGCCCCGGGGCGATCGTGGATCTGGAGGGCCGCGAGCTGGGCGTCCATCGCGGCAGCCGCTCGTTCACGATCGGCCAGCGCCACGGGCTGGGGCTCGGAGGGGGGGATGCGTTGTATGTGCTGGGCACCGACGTGCAGGCTAATACGGTCACGGTGGGCCCGCGCGCGGAGCTGCTCACGCGCACGGTGGCGGTGCGCGAGGTCATCCTGCGCCGTGATGGCGCAGCGGTGGATCACGTGAAGGTGCGCTCGCGCGGGCGGCGCGTGCCCTGCCGCCTCGCCGGGCCCGCGGAGCCGGGGCGCCATGCCGGGGTGGAGGTGGAATTGGAGGAGCCGATCGAGCGCACCGCGCCGGGGCAGATGGCGTGTCTGTTCGCGGGCGAGCTGATCGTGGGGTATGGCACGATCGCGGCCCCGACCGGTACGCCTCAGGCGCTCGCCTACGCCGGCAGGATCCCGGCCGGCGCCGGTCGCGGCAGCGGGGCTCATTAAGATCATCCGGGCGATGACATCGGATGAGATCCGTGAGCGCTATCTGGGCTTCTTCGAGGAGCGCGGGCACAGGCGCATGCCCTCGGCCTCGCTGGTGCCCTCCGCGCACGACCCCTCGGCGCTGCTGACGGTCGCGGGGATGCACCCGCTGAAGCCCTTCTTCCTCGGGCGCGAAGCGCCGCCCGCGCCGCGGCTGACCAGCTGCCAGAAGTGCTTTCGCACGGTGGACATCGGCAACGTGGGCAACACCGCGCGCCACCTCACCTTCTTCGAGATGCTGGGCAACTTCTCGATCGGGGACTACTTCAAGGACGAGGCCATACGCTTCGCCTGGGAGCTCTCGCTGGAGGTCTTCGGGTTCGCGCCGGGAGACATCTGGGTGACGGTGTTCGAGGGGGACGAGCAGCTCGGGCTGGGGGCAGACGAAGAGGCGATCGAGCTGTGGCAGGGCGTGGGCGTGCCGGGCGAGCGGATCGTGCGCTGCCCGCGCTCGGAGAACTTCTGGCAGGGCGGCCCGACGGGGCCGTGCGGGCCGTGCTCGGAGCTGTATCTGGACAGAGGAGGACGCTTCGGCGCCGACGAGGACCTGCCGGGCGGTGAGAACGCGCGTTTCCTGGAGTACTGGAACCTGGTGTTCATGCAGTTCGATCTGAGGCCAGCGGCGGGGGACGGGACCCAGGCGCTCACCGAGTTGCCCGCTCGCAGCATCGACACCGGCCTCGGCCTGAACCGCATGGCGGCGATCCTGCAGGACAGGCAGTCGGTGTTCGAGACCGACCAGTTCCGGCCGCTGCTCGATCTCGGATTGGAGCTGTCGGGCCGAAGCGACGGCGAGGACAAGAGCACCGACCGCTCCCTGCGCATCCTCGCCGATCACACGCGCGCGATGACATTCCTGGTGGCCGACGGCGTGGTGCCCTCCAACGAGGACCGCGGCTATGTGCTGCGGCGGGTGATGCGCCGCGCGATCCAGCACGGGCGCGCACTGGACATGGCGCCGGGGTTCCTCACGCGCTACGCCGAGACGGTCGCCGAGATCATGGGCGGCGCCTACCCCGAGCTGAAGGAGCAGCGCGAGTCGATCGCCAAGTGGCTGTCCGCCGAGGAGGAGGGCTTCGGGCGCACGCTTGCGCAGGGCAGCAGGCTGCTGGGGGACCTGATCGACAAGGCGCGGCAGGAGGGCATGGAGGGCATCGCCGCGCAGGATGCCTTCACGTTGCACGACACGTATGGATTCCCGTTCGAGCTGACGACGGAGCTGGCGGCCGAACAGGGGTTGGGGGTGGATGAGGAGGGCTTCGAGCGGCTGATGAACCGGCAGCGCGCGCGTGCCCGAGCGGCCGGCGCTGGCGCGGCGGGGGTCGATGACGCGCGGGAGCTGGCGCGGGAGCTGGCCGAGGGGGCGGGATTCCAGACGCGCTTCACCGGCTATGAGAGCGACGAGCAGCGGACCACGGTGGGAGCGCTGGCGCAGGACGACGGCCGCCTCCTGTTGAAGCTCGCCGAGTCCCCCTTCTACCCCGCGGGCGGCGGGCAGGTGTCCGACGCCGGCACGCTGGAATGCCTCGGGGGCGATTGCGTGGCGCACGTCGAGGGCGTCTTTCGCATCGGCGACGACCAGGCGCTCGCCGTGAGGATCGAGCGCGGGGTGCTGCGTCCCGATGAGCCCGTGCTGGCGCGCGTGGACCGCTCGGCCAGGCGCGCGACCGAGCGCAATCACACCGCCACGCACCTGCTGCACGCCGCGCTGCGCGCGCGCCTGGGTGGCCATGTGCGCCAGGCCGGCTCCTACGTGGGCCCCGACAAGCTGCGCTTCGACTTCAGCCACTCGCAGGCTATGACGACGGAGGAGCTGCGCGACGTGGAGGATCAGGTCAACGCCTGGATCGCGCAGGGGGATCCGATCCGGCCGATCACGACCACGCTCGACGAGGCGAAGCGGCTCGGGGCGATGGCCCTGTTCGGAGAGAAGTATGGGGACGTGGTGCGCATGGTGCAGATCGGCGCGGGCGAGTACTCGCGCGAGCTGTGCGGGGGCACACACGTGCGCAGCACGGCCGAGATCGGCGCTTTTCGCATCCTCGCGGAGACCTCCAGCGCCGCCAACGTGCGCCGCATCGAGGCGCTCACCGGCGCTGGGGCCGTGGAGCTGCTGCGCGAGCACGATCGTCTGCTGGCGGACATCGCCGCGACCCTGCGCACGAGGCCCGAGGGCGCGCCCGAGGCCGTGCGCGAGCGCGAGGCCGAGCGCAGGCGACTGGAGAAGGCGCTCAAGAGCGGGGACGGCTCCGGCTCCGCCCCGGGCATGGACATCGACGCGCTCGCCGGGCAGGCGCAGGAGATCGCCGGAGCGCAGGTGCTGGCCGCCACCGTGGACGCTCCCGACGCCAAGGCACTGCTCGAGGTTCTCGATTGCATCCGGGGCAGGCTGCCCGAGGCGGCGATCGTGCTGGGCACCGCCGTCGATGGGCGGGTGCACCTTCTCAGCGGTGTGGCCCCTGCGCTGGTGAAGCGCGGTGTGAAGGCGGGCGTCGTCGTCAAGGCCGCGGCCGAGGTCGCCGGCGGGGGCGGGGGCGGGCGCGACACGATCGCGCAGGCCGGCGGGCGCCACCCCGAAAAGCTGAACGAGGCCATCGCCGCGGGCCGTGCCGCGATCGAGGCGGCCCTGTCGGGCTGATGCGCGTGGGGACCGATAGGACCGGCGCGCAGGGCGGCGGCGTGCCGGCCACGACGGGGATACCCGTCTGATGCGGGTGCTCGCCCTCGACTACGGCAGCGCCCGCTGCGGCTGCGCCATCAGCGACCCGACGGGCACGATCGTCACGCCGATCGAGACGATTCCCCGCCCGCTGACCAGGCGCGGCATGGCGGCCCTGAAGGCGCTCGTCGCCGCGCGCGAGGTGGAACGGGTGGTGGTGGGGCTCCCGCTTTCGCTGCGCGGGGGCGACACCATGCAGACCCGCGAGACGCGCGAGTTCGTGCGCCGGCTGGCGCGGGAATTGAATGACAGCCCCGCCGGGCAGGCGGGCTCCGAACCCATCCCCGTCGAGATGCACGACGAGCGCTTCACCACGCGCATGGCCCAGCGCATGGAGGGTGCGACGGCCGCGGAGGACTCGCGCGCCGCCGCGCATCTGCTGGAGAGTTGGCTCGCGGACTGGCACCGTGCGCAGCGCTCCGCCTCCTCCCGTTAGTCTCCAGGATCTCTCCGTGTTCGCCCGCAACAGATCGCAGTCCGCGCACGCGCGCACCGCCGAAGAGCGCCAGCGCGCGCGCGAAGAACGCGAACGGCGTCGTGGGGTGGAGCTGCCGCCCACGCCAGAGCCGCCCACAGTGGATGAGCCCCCCACGGCCGATGAGCCCCCCACGGCCGAGGTCGCACTGCCGCCACCCGCTGTCGAGGAGCCGTCCCAGCCCTACGACCCCTCGGCGCCCGCTGTCGAGGAGCCGTCCCAGCCCTACGACCCCTCAGCGCCCGCTGTCGAGGACCCCGTCCCACCGGTCGAGCCCCCTGCCCCTGCCCCCACACCTCCCCGTGTGGATGCGCGCGTGGGGCGGCGGGTCGATCGTCTGCGCCGGCGGCGCACCGCCTCCAACCGCTGGTACCGGCGCCTGTCCGCGCGCCTCGGCGCCCTGCTCGCGCTGGCGGCCGTCGGCGGGATCGTATGGCTGCTCGCGCAATCGCTCGGCGGCTCAGGCCACCCCGCGCCGCCCCTTCCGCACGTGATCAGGATTACGATCCCCGAGGGCTTCACGCGCGCGCAGATCGCCCAACTGGCCAAGGTCGACCACCTCAAGGGCGACTATCTGGCCGACTCGGTGCACTCCCACTACGTGCACCCCACGCGCTATGGCGCCTCGGGCTCGACGCCCAACCTCGAAGGCTTCCTGTTCCCCGCCACCTATGAAATCTATTCCACCTCCTCGTCCCAGCACCTGGTGGACGAGCAGCTGCTCGCCTTCCGCGAAAACTTCGGCACGGCCGAGATCCGCCGCGCCCGCGCGCTTGGCGTCACCCCCTATGGGCTGCTGAGCATCGCCTCGATGATCGAGCGCGAGGCGGAGGTGCAGCACGACCGGCCGCTGATCGCCGCTGTCATCTACAACCGCCTGCGCCAGGGCATGCCGCTGGGCATCGACGCCACCATTCGCTATGCCCTCAACGACTTCTCAAAGCCGTTGACCGAAGCGCAGCTGCACGACCCCTCGCCGTATAACACGCGCCTGCACGCCGGCCTGCCGCCCACGCCCATCAGCAACCCTGGCGCCGCCTCGATCCAGGCGGCGGCGCATCCCGCGCACGTCTCCTATCTGTACTACGTGGCCGCGGCCGACGGCTGCAAAGAGCAGGTCTTCTCCAGCAGCTTCGCGCAGTTCGAACACGACGCCGCGGCCTACCGCGAAGCCGTGGCCAGGAATCACGGCCGCGTACCGAGCTGTCACAAGAAATGACCCCACCATCCCCTCGCGCCGGTGCGGCGCCCGCCGGAGGGCGCTCCGGCGGGATGGTGCGGCTCGGCGTCCTGGGCTGGCCGGTGGCGCACAGCCGCTCGCCCGCGATGCACAACGCCGCGCTCGCCGCGCTGGGCCTTGCCGACTGGCGCTACCAGCGCCTGCCGGTGCCGCCGGAGCTGTTCACACAGACCACCCGCGCGTTGGGTGCCGCCGGTTTTCTCGGAGCCAATGTGACGATCCCGCACAAGCAGGCGGCGCTCGCCTTGGCGGCCGAGGCCACTGACACCGCGCGGGCCATCGGGGCGGCCAACACGCTCACCTTCAGAGAGGATGGAACGATTGCGGCGGCCAACACCGACGCGCCGGGGCTGATCGCGGCCATGACCCGGGCCTGGGGTGGGGGCCTACATGGTCGCAGCGCGCTCGTGCTCGGCGCAGGGGGCAGCGCGCGCGCGGCGGTCTGGGCGCTCCTCGACGCAGGCGCGAGCGAGGTGATGGTGTGGAATCGCACGCCCCAGCGGGCGATCGAGCTGGCACGCGACCTCGGCGTTCGCGCGGTTGCGGCCCCCGCGGGCGCCGACATCCTCGTCAACTGCACCTCCGTCGGCCTACAACCATCGGCTAGCCCTGAGCAGGATCCCTTGCAACAACTGTGTCTTCTGCACGATCAGGTCGGTGAGTACTCCCATGTTGTCGACCTGGTCTACACGGACGCGCCCACGCCGCTGCTCGCGGCTGCGCAAAGGGCCGGCGCACAAGCGCTCGGCGGTCTGGAGGTCCTCATCGCACAGGGCGCCCTCAGCCTTGAATCGTGGACGGGGCGTATCGCGCCGCTGGAGGTCATGCGCCGGGCGGCGCGAGGGGCAGGCGGCTAGCGCAGAGGGGTCCCGGCGATGAGCGAGCAGAGCCCCGACCTGCACGCCATCTTCGGAATCGACGAGGACGCCGCCCAGGGCAGCACGGGCACAGGCGCTGGCACCGCGACCGGCGGCGAGCACACGGTAGGCCTCGCCGCTCCCGAAGCTCCCGCGGCCGACGCGCCCACCGAGCCCGAGCTCTCCGCCGCCGATCCCTCCGCCGCCGAGCGCGACGGTGAGCCCACCCGCGGCGGCCTCACCAAGCCCTCCCGCCGCGGCTCCTCCACGCGCTTCCTCACCGATGTGATCGTCGACATGGGCCTCGTCCCGCGCCCGCGCGTGGAGGAGGCGATCGAGGCCTCGCGCTCCACCGGCACCACCCCCGAGAAGGTGCTGCTGGGCAACGGCTCGCTCAGCACCGACGGCCTCGCACGCGCGCTCGCCGAGCGCTACGGGCTGGACCACCTCGATCTGAGCGTCTTCTCGGTGGACATGGGCGCCGCCAACCTCGTCACCACCTCCGCCGCCAAGCGCTATCAGGCGGTGCCCGTGGCCTTCATCGACAAGCGCACGCTGCTGGTGGCGATGATCGATCCCTCCAACGTGCTCGCCGTCGACGACATCGCGATCATGACCGGCTATGAGGTGCGCGTGGGCGTCGCCGCCCCCGAGGACATCGCGGCGCTGATCTCGCGCCTGGATCGCCTCGAGGACGTGGTCTCCAACTCCGACGCGCTGGCCGAGGCGCAGGAGGATGAAGGGGCCGAGGTCGTCGACCTGCGCGAGACCGCGGACGACGCGCCGGTCATCAAGCTCGTCAACCAGATCGTGGGGCAGGCCGTGGAGATGCACGCCTCCGACATCCACTTCGCCCCCGACGGCAAGGAGGTGCGCGTGCGCTTCCGCGTGGACGGCGTGCTCCAGGACGTCACGACCGTGCCCCGCCGCATGGCCCTGGGGGTGGTCTCGCGCGTGAAGATCATGGCCGAACTGGACATCTCCGAGAAGCGCATCCCCCAGGACGGGCGCGTGGGCCTCACCGTGGACAACCGCCACGTGGACCTGCGCGTCGTCACGCTCCCCAGCGTGCACGGCGAGTCGATCGTCATGCGCATCCTCGACAAGGACTCCGTCGTGATGAAGCTCGAGAAGCTCGGCATGGCCGAGGCCGAGCGCCTGCGCTTCGAGCGCGCTTTCGGCGAGGCCCACGGCGCGGTGCTCGTGACGGGCCCCACGGGATCGGGCAAGAGCACAACGCTCTACGCCGCCCTGCTCGCGCTGAACACCCCCGAGAAGAACATCATCACCGTCGAGGACCCGGTGGAGTACCAGGTCGAGGGCATCACCCAGGTGCAGGTCTCGCCCAAGGCCGGCCTCACCTTCGCCACGGGCCTGCGCGCGATGGTGCGCGCCGACCCCGACGTGATCATGGTCGGCGAGATCCGCGACCGCGAGACCGCGCAGATCGCGATCGAGAGCGCGCTCACCGGCCACCTCGTGCTCTCCACGCTGCACACCAACGACGCCCCCTCCGCCATCACGCGCCTCGTGGAGATGGGCATCGAGCCCTTCCTCGTCGCCTCCGCCATCGACTGCGTGCTCGCCCAGCGCCTCGTGCGCACGCTCTGCAGCAACTGCAAGAAGCGCACGATCGTCTCCGCCGATGTGATGCGCGAGAACGGCTATAAGGCTCTGGTTGACCTTGAGGCTTACGAACCGGTGGGGTGCAGGCGCTGCGGCGGCTCCGGCTACCGCGGGCGCGCCGGCATCTACGAGGTCATGCTCGTCACCTCCGAGATCCGCTCGCTCGCGCTGGAACGGCGCTCGGCGGACGAACTGCGCGACCTCGCCATCCGCCAGGGCATGGGCCGCCTGCGCGACGACGGCCTGGAGAAGGTCAAGCAGGGGGTCACCTCGATGGCCGAGATCGCGCGCGTGATCGGCTCCAGCTAGCCTGCAAGGGCCTGACTGAGCGCCAACTGCAACTTTCTTCCCAGCACGCGGCCAACAAATCAAATCTTCGTCCAGTTGCACCCGACCCACGCGGATGTCCTCGACGCAAGGACGATGCCCGGGGGGTGGACATCGATTTCGCAGAGCTGCTCATGGAGGTCGTCTCGCGGCGCGCTTCGGACCTGCACCTGAGCGCGGGCGCCCATCCCACGGTGCGCGTGCGCGGGCGCCTCACCGGGCTGGAGGACTACCCGAAGCTCTCGGGCACCGACACGCGCGAGATCGTCTACTCGATCCTCACCGGCGACCAGCGCCAGCGCCTTGAGACCGACTGGCAGCTGGACTTCGCCTACTCCGTCCCCGGCCACGCGCGCTTCCGCGTCAACGCCTACTACCAGCGCGGGGCGATCGGCGCGGCCTTCCGCCTGATTCCCGTCGATCTGACCTCCATCGACGATCTCGGCCTGCCCCCCGCAGTGCACGACTTCACGCGCCGCCCGCGCGGCTTCGTGCTCGTCACGGGCCCCACCGGCTCGGGCAAGAGCACCTCGCTGGCGGCCATGATCGACGAGATCAACGCCACGCGCGAGGAGCACATCATGACGATCGAGGACCCGATCGAGTTCCTCCACGGCCACAAGAAGTGCATCGTCAACCAGCGCGAGCTGGGCAGCGACGCGCAGAGCTTCGGCGACGCGCTGAAGGCCGCGCTGCGCCAGGACCCCGACGTGATCCTCGTCGGCGAGATGCGCGACCTGGAGACGATCTCCACCGCCCTCACCGCGGCCGAGACCGGGCACCTGGTGTTCGCCACCCTCCACACCCAGGACACCGCGCAGACGATCGACCGCATCATCGACGTCTTCCCCTCCCACCAGCAGGGGCAGGTGCGCGTGCAGCTCTCCGTCGCCCTGCAGGGCATCATGACCCAGCAGCTGATCCCCACCGCGGACGGCTCCGGGCGCGCGGTGGCCGTCGAGGTGCTCGTGCCCAACCCGGCCGTGCGCAACCTCATCCGCGAGGGCAAGACCCATCAGATCTACTCCGTCCTGCAGACCGGCTCCGCGAGCGGCATGCAGACGATGGACGCCTCGCTGGCGATGCTCGTGCGCCACGGCAAGATCACCCAGAAGGTGGCCGAATCGCGCTCCTCCACTCCGGAGGAGCTCAGGCGCCTGACAGGCGCGGGATCGCTGGCGGCCTGAGATGAGCACCTACGTCTTCAAGGCAATGGACGTCGCCGGCGTGAAGGCGCGCGGCGAGGTCGAAGCCGACTCCAAGCAGGCCGTCGCCGAGCAGCTGAAGTCGCGCGGCATGATCGTGCTGGAGATCGCCGACAAGCACGCCTCGCGCCAGATCGAGCTGACCTTCATGCAGCGCGCCAAGGCGCAGGATCTCGCGGTCTTCTCGCGCCAGCTCTCCACGATGATCTCCTCGGGCATGAGCATCCTGCGCGCCCTCTACGTGCTCGAGGAGCAGACCGAGAGCAAGTTCCTGAAGGAAACCATCATCGCGGTGCGCAAGGACGTCGAGGCCGGGCTCTCCCTCAGCGACGCGATGGAGCGCCACCCCAAGGTCTTCAACCCCCTCTTCGTGGCCATGACCCGCGCCGGCGAGGCCGGCGGCGTGCTGGAGAGCTCGCTCTTGCGCGTGGCCAACCAGCTGGAGAAGGACGCCTCGCTGCGCCGCCAGATCCGCTCGGCGATGATCTACCCGGCGATGGTCATCACCTTCGCGATCGTCATCATGATCGCGCTCGTGGCCTTCCTGGTGCCGGTCTTCGAAGGCGTCTTCAAGCAGTTCGGCGGCAAGCTGCCCGCCATCACGAGGGTCTCCGTCGCCATGTCCCACGCCATCCTCGGCTACTGGTGGGCGCTCATCATCGGCACCGTCGCGATCCTCGTGGCCTTCATCAAATGGAAGAAGTCCTCCTGGGGCCGCCCGCAGTGGGATCGCTTCCGCCTGCACGTGCCCATGAAGATCGGCACGATCGTGCAGGAGGTCGCCGTCGCGCGCTGGTCGCGCACCCTCGCCTCGCTCACATCCGCCGGCGTGCCGCTGCTGCTGGCGCTGGAGATCACCGGCAAGACGGGCGGCAACGTCGCCGTGGAGGACGCTATGGAGGGCGTCATCGGCTCCGTCAAGCGCGGCGGCACGATCGCCGCCCCCCTGGCCAACGCCCCCATCTTCCCCACGATGGTCACACACATGGTCGGCGTCGGCGAGGAGACCGGCGCGCTGGACACCATGCTCGACAAGATCGCCGACTTCTACGAGGATCGCGTGGACGCCTCCGTGAAGGCCCTCACCTCGATCCTCGAGCCGATCATGATCATCGTCATCGGCGCGATCGTCGGCTTCATCGTCGTCTCGATGTACATGCCTCTGCTCACGGCCTACAACCAGATCGGGAACTGAGCGCAGCCTCGACCCCCGCGCGGAACGCCTCCGGCTCGATCGCCGGGTAGCGGTACAGCTCGGGCTCGATCGCCTCGTAAAGCTCGCGCAGCCGCTCGCGCTTCACGAGCCCGCGCCCGATCATCGTGTGCACGTCTTCGCGGTCCTGCTCGAAGTCCCGCTCGATCTTCGCCAGCGCCTGCGAGTAGAGGTCGAAGTGGTGAACATCCACGTTGCCCTCGCTGAAAAGCAGCGGGCTGCGCTCGCGCCAGCCGGGAAGCTCGGGGATGAAGTCCGGCGGCGAGGCCAGCTCGATGCTCAACCCCAGATGCTCCTTGAGCGCCGGCAGCTCGCGCAGCAGCTCATCGGCTTCGGGATCCAAGCGCAGGTCGACGTCAACCGTCGAGCTCCGCCAGCCCTCGAGCACCGCGGTCGCGCCACCCGTCAGATAGATGCGCACAGGTTCACGGGCGACCCGCCCCAGCCGGCGAGCCAGTTCGCGGATCCCCGGCTCGTCAACGGGCGGACGCATGCTCAGCCGCCCGCGCGAAGCTCACGATGCGCGCGACGAGCGCGTTATAGCGGCTGTGGGGGCTCCGGCTGGTGTCGCAGAGCAGTTCATAGAGGCGGTGGGAGGGCCGCTCGCCCCGGTAGACCGGCACGTCGAACCCGAGCCTGCGCAGGCGCGGCGCCGCCATCGCCACCAGCAGCGCCGACTCCGTCTCGCGGCCCGCGGCGAGATCGGCCAGCCCGCCACTCACGAGCTCGTGACCGGGTAGATCGGCGGACACGCTCGACACGCGCTCATGGTAGGCGATCCATGCTGCCCATCTCCGGATGCTCGTGCGATTCGCAGTGCAGACCTTCGACCGTGCCTCTTCGGCCGGTCGTGCTGCCGTGCGGGATGTTCATGCGATGCGCAGGCGCCCATCGCCGGCCGACAGCGACACCTCGCCGTTCAGCAGCTTCAGCAGCTCCGCCCCCACCAGCTCGCGGCGCCAGCCCTGCAGCGTCCTCACGTCGGCCTCGCCGCCCGCGCGCCAGGCGCTGACGATCGCCTGCAGGTCGGCCTTGGCGGCGAGCAGCTCATAAGCGAGGTCGGCCTCGCTCGTGCGCGCGCGCACGAGCGCTTCGGCGAGGGCCACGAGGGGGGCGTCATCGGGGTCGGGGGGCCTGTGGCGGGCCGCCTCCTCCAGCGGCTCGTGGGGGCGCTCGCGTCCGCGTCTCACCGCGTTCAGCACCTCCTCGCCGCGGCGGCGCACGGCGCTCTGGCCGGCGCCGCGGATGTCGTGCAGCTGCTTGGGGGTGCTCGGCTTGCGTTTGGCGATCTCGATCAGCACGGGGTCGCCGAGCACGCTCTGCACGGTGCGGTCCTGGGTGGCCGCGGTCTCCTCTCGCCACGCCACCAGCTCGCGCGCGATCGCCTGGGAGGCCACGCTGAGGTTGCGCACGCGCGGCAGCCTCGCGAACACCGCCTCGAGGTCGCGCTCGTCGCTGGCGCGCTGCAGCGCCTCGCACTCCTGCCGGGCCCACTCCAGGCGTCCGGACTCGCGCAGGCGGCGCTGCAGCTCCTGCGCCAGCTCGATCAGGTGCACCACGTCCTCGCGTGCGTAGCCGAGCTGCTCGTGCGAGAGCGGACGTGCGTCCCAGCGCGTGAAGCTCGCGCTCTTGGTCACGCGCAGGCCGAGCACCTGCCCCAGCAGCGACTCATACGAGCTCTGCGCGCCCATGCCCGCGAAGCCCGCGGCCACCTGCGTGTCGAACACGTTGCGCACCTCCGTTCCCAGCCAGCGCCGCAGCAGCGCCACGTCCTGGCGCCCGGCGTGCACCACCACCTCGATCTCGGGGTCCGCCAGCGCCTGCGCCAGCGGCGCTCCGTCGATGCGCTCGTCGAGCGGGTCGATCAGCTCGATGCGCCCATCGGGCACAGCGATCTGCACCAGGCACAGCAGCGTGCGATAGCGCCCCTCGCCCATGAACTCCGTATCGACGGCGAAGCGCCCCCCCGCGCGCGCCTGCGCCATCAGCCCCGGCAGGGAATCCGGACCCTCACCCGCATTCATTCCACCTACGCTATCGCTTCTGGCAGTCGCCACAGCAGGCCGGCGCGTTCCAGCCCCGCCTGCTTTGACACGTCCTTCCCGTGCGCCCGCACCCACACGGCGGGGGGCGAGCACGCGGCGTCGCTGCGCGGCGTCCTGGCGCCGCAGAATGTTGTCAGCAGCGCGTAGTGGACCTCCCCGCGCGCGACCGCCAGCTTCAGCTGGGCGACGGTGGTCAGCGTCTGCCCTTGGTATGTCGTCAGCATCAGCACCGGCAGCCCGTCGCGCACGATCAGCGCCGCCGCCTTCGTCGCGGAGTCCATCGCCAGCTCGTACTTCGCTCCGGAGCGGTGCGCGCGCAGATAGCTGCTCAGCGCATTCAGCTCCTCGGGCGCCATCGCGCCCACGTTCCCAGCGCTGGACACGTGCCTGCGCACCGCCCTCACGCTCGCGCTCGCGGGGATCGCCAGCACGGCGACGAGCGCCAGCGCCACGGCCAGCGCCCCCGTATCCACCCGCTCGAACCACGCGAACACCACCGCCCCCACGGCGCCCGCCACCACCACCCACCAGATCGCCGGCATCCCATACAGCAGGTGCGCGGCGTAGGCCACCATCGCCGCGAAGGCCACCATCAGCACGAGCAGGCGGATGCGCGCCCCCGGCTGCGCCGCCCACGCCACGCCGATCCCCACCAGCGCCGCCACGGCCGGCGTGAAACCCTCCACATAGCGCGGGTGCAATCGCAGCATCTGGCTGAACAGCGCCAAGCCCGTCAACAGCCACACCACCAACCCCACCCCCACCGCCCGACGCAGAGGCGGCCCGCGCCAGCCCCAGGCGACCGCGGGCACTCCCAGCAGCAGCGCGATCAGCGCCTCCAGCCCCAATCGTTCGCCGCTCAGCGGCCCGATCCGGTCCAGCAGCCGCGTGGGGGAGGGGGCGGTGATCGAGATCAGTTCGCGCTCGCTCAAGGTCGCCTGCGGCGGGTGGTTCGAGGCCTGAAAGCCCGACTGCGGCCCTTCCAGCGACTTGCCGTTCACGCGGTCGGTCCCGTTGAACACGAACGCCGCGTTCCAGGCGCTCCCGTTCGTGGACCCGATCGCCCACGGCCGTTCGTGTGCTGGAAACAGCAGCGTCGCCCCAAGCCACGACAGCGCCACCGCGACGTACACCACCGTCGCCGCCGCCAGCGGCGCCGCGCGCCCGCGCAGCCAGCCCACCTCCGGGGTGCCCTGCGCTCCATGCGCAGCCTGCATCCCACGCGCGGCCCAGAGGCTCGCGGGCGCCGGCACCCCCCGCCGGAATCCCAGCAGCGCGATGACCGCCAGCCCCGGCAGCGCGACCACGGTCTCCAGCAGCTTCACGTTGAACGCCACCCCCAGCACGGCCGCCGCTGCCAGCAGCCACCCGATCCTGCCGCTCTCGCAGGCCCTGACCAGCAGCAGCAACGCCCCCGCCAGCAGCGCCATCATCACCGCGTCCATCGTGTCGCTGCGGGCCGTTATCACCTCGATCGGCATGACCGCCAGCGCCAGAGCCGCCCCGATCCCCGCCGCGAACCCCCAGACCCGCCGCACCGCGGCATAGAGCAGCCCCACAGCCATGATCCCGCCCAGCGCCTCCGGCAGCTTCAGCGAGGCCGAGTCGAACCCGAACAGCTTCACGCTCGCCACCTGAAACCACAGATCGATCGGCGGCTTGTCGATCGACACGCTCCCCCCCGGCTCGAACGCCCCGAAGAAGAGGTTGTGCCAGGACATCCCCATGCTCCGCACCGCCGCGTCGTAGAACGGATCCACCCCCACGGCTCCCAGATCGATCAGCCGCAGCGCCGCCGCGCCCGCCACCACGAGCGCGACCGCCGCCCACTCCCAGCGCGGGCGCTGCCTCCGCTGCCGGCCCTCCGCGGGCCGCGACTCTTTCACCGCCGGCGCCTCGTGCCTTCCCGCCGCCGGCCGCGACCCTCCCGCCCCCATGCTCACGCCCCACCCGCTAATCTCGCCTCATGGCCACCGACGAGGGCGAGGGCATCGATCAGGCAGAGGCTTCCCACGGCTCGCAGGAGTGTATGCCCTGCCGCGGCACCGGCCGCGTCATCTCCAACCTCGGCGGCACCGCCAGCAAGGTCACCTGCCCCTGGTGCGAAGGGGACGGCACCCGCCGCCACGGCATCGACGCGCAGGCGCACTGGCAGGGCGAGGCCGCTGCCGAGGGGCCCCCTCAGACATCCGTCGAAGGCGCGTGATGTCGCCGGCCCATGCGTCCAAGGGCGCTTGCAGTGCTATAGGCCCGTTGCCGCCCGGCCGATCCCTCGCCTGACAACAGCCAGCGCCGAGGTGCCAGGGCAGCACCCACAGTGGGTGTGTTTGGCAAAGCCGGCGGGCTCCGCGAGGGGTGCGCATCGCCATTTGGGGCGGTGGGACCGAGGGACTGGCGTCCTGTAAACGGATCCTAGGAGGATTCAAATGCTGTATCGACTGCGCCAGCGCTCGAAGGATGAGGGTGGTTTCACGCTCATCGAGCTTCTGGTTGTGATCCTGATCATCGGCATTCTGGCCGCGATCGCCATCCCGGCGTTCCTGAACCAGAAGAGCAAGGCCAACGA
>CAZOQI010000047.1:0-21331 GCA_964582105.1 uncultured Solirubrobacteraceae bacterium | reverse complement strand
GTGCCCGCGGCGGAGGAGAACATGGTGAACATCGAGAGACCCATCCCCTCGGTCAACTCGTGCAGATGCCACGCCCCATCCACCTTCGGCGCCAACACACGATCCACCCGCTCCGCCGTCAAAGACCCGATCACACCATCGTCAAGCACCCCCGCCGCATGCACCACCCCACCCAACGGAAACTCCTCCGGCACACACCCCAACAACCCCTCCAACTGCCCCCGATCGGCCACATCACAAGCCACCACCACAACACGCGCACCCAACCCAACCAGCTCAGCCTCCAACTCCCCCGCGCCCTCAGCCTCACGCCCCCGCCGACTCGCCAACACCAGACTGCGCACCCCATGCCCCACCACCAGATGACGCGCCACCAAAGCACCCAACCCACCCGTACCACCCGTCACCAACACCGAACCACCCAGGTCGAGCGCGCCAACACCAACACCCCCACCGCCATCGCCAACACCATCGCCATCAACACCATCGCCAACAGCCACACCAACGCCACCCGCGCCCCCGCCGGCAGCCCCCACACGCGCAAGCCTCGGCACGAACACAGCGCCCCCACGCAACGCCAACTGCGGCTCCCCCAAAGCCAGCGCCCCCGGCAACGCCCGCCACGACTCCTCCTCCCCATCCACATCGACCAACACAAACCTATCCGGGTTCTCCGCCTGCGCCGAGCGCACCAGCCCCCACACCGCACTATCAGCCAAACCCGACACACCCTCACCCACCCCCGCAGCCACAGCGCCCCGCGTCACCACCACCAACCGAGACAACACAAACCGCTCATCCGCAAGCCACCCCTGCACCAACCCCAACACCCGCTGCACACCCCCATGCACCAACCCAACCATCTCCCCGGCAGCAACCCCACCCCCATCCCCCACAGGCACCCCGGACACAACATCCACAAGCACCACCGAGGGAACCACAGCACCCCCATCAACCACCCCAACCAACAACCCCAAATCCGCACAGACAACAGCCTCCACACCAACCCCCGCCAACTCCCCAGCAAGCCCCCCCTCCCCGGCGCCAAGAACCACCACACCATCCACCGACGCCTCCCCAGGCACCCCCGCCGCAAGATCCCCACCCAGCGCCGGCGACTCAACCCAATCCAGACGGTACAACGACTCGCGATGACCGCCTGCCCCACCAAGCTGCCGAGCCGATACCGGGCGCGCCATCAGCCGGCCAACCGACGCAACCAGCGATCCATTCTCATCGGCCATGACCAACGACGCGGCGTTATCGCCAGCCTGCGACAGAGCAACCCTCAGGTGGGAAGCGCCCACTGCGTGCACGGACACCTCACTCCATGAGAACGCCACCCAGGCCCGGCGCTCCTGATCCTCGCCGCCAGGCCCCTCGCCATCCCCTTCACCACCGAACAGACCCAAACCGGATGCGTGCAGCGCGGCATCGAGCAGCGCGGGGTGTACGCCAAACATGTCCGCCTGAGCGGCCTGCTCAACCGGCAGCGAGACCTCCGCGAACACCTCGTCCCCACGCCGCCACACCGCCCTCAGCCCCTGAAACACCGAGCCATATTCGATGCCCTGATCGGCCATGCGCTCATAAAAACCATCGATCTCCACCTCGATCGCACCAGCCGGGGGCCACACGCCGTCTGCCAGCGCCTCCGTCCGCGGATCGACAACGCCAGCGCCAGCCAGCGGAGCCGGGGCGAGCACGCCACTGGCATTGCAGGTCCATGCCTCATCCCACGATGGCCCTGTCCTCGACGCATCCTCCAACCTCGAGTACACACTCACCTCCCGGGACCCCGACTCATCAAGCGCGCCGACAAGGACCTGTATCTGTGCCGCGCGCTGCTCGGGCAGCATCAGCGGCGCCTGCTGAATGAGCTCCTGCACACGCTCGCACCCCACCAGACCGCCGACGTGCAGGGCCAGATCCACGTACGCCGTGCCCGGCACCACCACCTCGCCCAGCACCATGTGGTCCGCGAGCCACGGGTCGTCCTGGAGCGACAGGCGGCCTGTGAACAGCCAGCCCTGATCGTCGGCCAGCGCCACCGCCGCGCTCAGAAGCGGGTGATCGGCCGCCGCCCCGTCGGCGAAGGCCATATTCCCGCCGTCCGGCGGCCGGGACGCCAGCCAGTAGCGCTCGCGCTGGAAGGCGTAGGTGGGCAGCCCCACCCTCCGCGCGCCCGACCCCTCGAACACGCGACCCCAATCCACGTGCACACCACGCACGAACACCTCTGCCAGCGCAGCCATCAATGTTTGGACCTCCGGGCGCTCGCCACGCAACACGGGCACCGCCGCGACCGGCCCATCGCCCTCCTCGCCCGCATCGCCCCCCTCGCCGGCAAGGCAATCCTGGGTCATCGCGCTCAACACGCCATCGGGACCCAACTCCAGAAAGCTCCTCACACCGCGCGCGCCAAGCGAACGCGCCCCGGCGAAGAACCGCACCGTCTCACGCACATGACGCACCCAGTACTCGGCTGAGCACACCTCCTCGCCAACCACCTCACCCGTCAGATTCGACACCAATGGAATCCGCGGCAGGGCAAACGACAGGCTCCCGGCCACCTCCCGGAGCTCATCGAGCATGCCATCCATGCGCGGCGAATGAAACGCGTGGCTGACCCGCAGGCGCTTGGTCTTGCGACCCTGCTCCTCCCACGCTCCCGCCAACTCCAACACCGCGTCCTCATCGCCTGAGAGCACAACCGACTCAGGGCCATTCACCCCCGCCAGCACCACCTCGCGCTCACGGCCCCGCAAAGACGCGAGCACCTCATCCTCGGACGCCTGCACCGAGACCATCGCCCCACCCTCGGGCAGCGCTCCCATCAACCGGCCGCGAGCCGCGACGAGCTCACACGCATCCTGCAGCGAGAACACCCCCGCCACAAACGCCGCGACGATCTCGCCGATCGAATGACCCATCACATAGTCCGGACGCACACCCCAGCTCTCGACCAGCCGGAACAACGCCACCTCGAGCGCGAACAATCCGGCCTGCGTAAACGTCGTCCGATCCAGCAGCCCCACCTCAGACCCGTCCCCGACTCCAAACATCACAGCGCGCAACGAGCCCCCCAGCAGGCCATCCAAACAACCACACACCTCATCCAGCGCCCTCGTGAACACCGGAAACGCCTCATACAGCTCCCGGCCCATACCCACACGCTGGGCGCCCTGACCGGTGAACAGAAACGCAACCCCGCCGCCGAGGACCACGCCCTCGACCACGCTCCCAGCGGACTCCCCGCGCGCCAGCGCACGAAGACCTCCCAGCAGACCATCCCGATCCCCACCCAACACCACCGCGCGATGCTCGAACAGGCAGCGACTCACCGCCAGCGAACAGCCGGCGTCCAGCAACCCAAGGTCCGGATCGCCGTCCACGCACGCCAGCAACCGCTCAGCCTGAGCACGCAATGCCCCGGCGCTCCTCGCCGAGACCACCCACGGCACGACGCCACCCGGCAGCACGCCATCGCCACCGATCGCATCCTCATCAGCAGGGCCGCCGCCCGCAGCCTCCTTCAGGCCAACCGGCTCAGGAGCCTCCTCCAGGATCAGATGAGCGTTGGTGCCGCTGATTCCAAACGAGGACACTCCAGCCCGGCGGGGCTCCCCGTTCCTCGACCACGGCACCTCCGCGGTCAGCAGCGACACCGCTCCGGCCGACCAATCCACCCGCGCGGAGGGCTCATCCACGTGCAGCGTCCGCGGCAGCAGCCCCTGGCGCATGGCCATCGTCATCTTGATCACCCCGGCGACTCCCGCCGCGGCGCCCGTGTGACCGATGTTCGACTTGATCGCCCCTAGCCACAGGGGATGCCCCTCGGGCCGGCCCTGTCCATAGGTATCCAGCAGCGCCTGCGCCTCGATCGGATCGCCGAGCGTCGTGCCCGTTCCATGCGCCTCGACCACGTCGACCTGACCGGCCGAGAGCCCCGCGTTGGCCAGCGCCTGGTTGATGACCCTCTGCTGGGAGGGACCGTTGGGCGCGGTCAGCCCATTGCTCGCGCCGTCCTGGTTGACCGCGCAGCCCCGCACCACCGACAGCACCGGATGCCCGAGACGGCGCGCGTCGGACAGCCGCTCCAGCAGCAGCACGCCCACACCCTCGGACCACCCCGTGCCATCCGCCGCGTCCGCGAACGACTTGCAGCGCCCATCGGAAGCCAAACCTCGCTGCCGGCTGAACTCCACGAACAATCCAGGGGTGGACAGCACCGTCACGCCTCCCGCCAGCGCCAGTGAGCATTCACCTCCACGCAGCGCCTGGCAGGCAAGGTGCAACGCCACCAGCGAGGAGGAACACGCCGTATCGACCGAGATCGCCGGCCCCTCGAGCCCAAGCGCATAGGCCACCCGACCCGAAGCGACGCTGCCGATGCTGCCCGTCAACCTATAGCCCTCAGTACTCCCGGACCCCGATCCCTGGTCCACGCCGTAGTCGGATGCGCCGATGCCGGCGAATACGCCGGTCTGACTGCCGTGCAGTGACGAGGGGTCGATGCCCGCGTTCTCGATCGCCTCCCAGGAGGTCTCCAGGAGCAGCCTCTGCTGGGGATCCATCGCCAGCGCCTCGCGCGGGCTGATCCCGAAGAACTCGGCGTCGAAATCGCCGACGTCATCGACAAATCCGCCTTCGCACACATAGCTCGTTCCCCGATGACCGGGATCGGAGTCATAGAGAGCCCGCAGGTCCCAGCCACGATCCGCGGGGAACTCCGACATCGCATCACGACCACGGAGGACCAGCTCCCACAGCTCCTCAGCCGAGCTCACACCCCCCGGGTACCGACAGCTCATACCAATGATCGCAACCGGCTCGTCGACCGCCGCCGCCGACCTGGAAGCACGGACCTCACTGCGGATACCGGCGCTCTGCCGCAGCAGATGTTCGGCGAGCGCGGCGGGGGTCGGATAGTCGAAGACGAGCGTGGCGGGCAGACGCAGCCCGGTGGCGGCGGTGAGCCGGTTGCGCAGCTCCACCGCGGTGAGCGAGTCGAACCCGATCTCCTTGAACGCCCGCCGCGGCGCCACCGCATCAGGCGAGGCGTGCCCCAGGACGATCGCGACATGATCACAGACGAGGTCCAACACCACACGCTCGCGCTCGCCCTCGGACACTCCGGCCAGACGCCGCGCCAGCGATCCGGCGGAAACAGCCTCGACCCTGCGAGCAGACACACGCACCAGGCCCTGCCACAGGGCGGGCACGATCCCCGCCCTGGCGCGCGCGCGCAGCGCCCCGACATCGAAGCGCACAGGGACGAGCAGCGCCTCGCCCATACCCAGGGCGACGTCGAACAGCTCAAGAGCTTCCTCAGAGGACAGCGCAGCCACGCCCGAGCGGGTCAACCGGTTCACGTCGTCCTCATCCATATGACCGGTCATGCCACTGGCCTGTGCCCACCACCCCCACGCCAGCGAAACACCGGCAAGCCCGCGCGCGCGGCGGTGAGCCGCCAGGGCATCCAGGAACGCGCTACCAGCCGAATAGTTCCCCTGGCTCGCGCCACCAAAGGTGCCCGCGGCCGAGGAGAACATGATGAACGCCGAGAGACCCATGTGCTCGGTCAGCTCGTGCAGATGCCAGGCGCCGTCCACCTTCGGCGCCAACACACGATCCATCCGCTCCGCCGTCAGGGACTCGATCACACCGTCGTCGAGCACCCCCGCCGCATGCACCACCCCGATCAGAGGATGCTCCTCTCCCACCAGCCCAAGCAGATCGACCAGCTGCTCGCGGTCGCTCACATCGCACGCCGCCACCACGACCTGGGCGCCCAGGCCCCTCAACTCGTTCTCCAAATCCTCCGCGCCCTCGGCCTCCCGCCCCCGCCTGCTGGCCAGCACAAGGCTGCGCACCCCATGCTCCACGACCAGGTGCCGCGCGACCAGGGCACCCAGAACCCCCGTGCCACCCGTGATCAGCACCGTGCCCCGCGAGTCAAACGCGCAGGACACACTCAAAACGACCTTGCCGACGTGACGCGCCTGGCTCATGAAGCGAAACGCATCCACCGCCCGGCGCACGTCCCAGGTCCTGACCGGCAGCGGCTCGAGCACGCCGCGAGCGAAGAGCTTGCGCAGCTCCGCGAGCATCTGCTGGATCCGCTCGGGCCCCGCTTGCGCAAGGTTGAACGCCCGGTAGGCCACACCCGGGTGGCGCTCACGGACCTCCTGCGGGTCACGGATGTCGGTCTTGCCCAGCTCGATGAAGCGACCGCCGCCGGGCAGCAGCTCAAGCGAGGCGTCCACGAGCTCCCCCGCGAGGCAATCCAGGACGACATCCACACCCTCACCCCCCGTCGCATCCAGGAACCTCTCCCGGAACTCCGGCGTACGCGAGGACGCGATATGCGCCTCATCCAACCCCATCGACTCCAGCGCGCCCCACTTCTGAGGGCTCGCCGTCCCGAACACCTCGGCTCCCAGATGCCGCGCCAGCTGCACCGCGGCCATGCCGACCCCGCCCGCGGCCGCGTGCACCAGCACCCTCTCACCCTGCCCCACGCCCGCCAGATCCACGAGCGCGTAGTAGGCGGTCAGGAACACGGCCGGCACCGAAGCGGCCTGCGTGAACGACCAACCCTCGGGTATCGGCACAAGCGCACGATGATCGGCCACCGCGACAGGGCCAAACCCACCAGCCAGCATGCCCATCACGCGATCGCCCGGAGCAGGGCTCTCCACACCCGGACCGACCTCGAGCACGACTCCCGCGCCCTCGCCGCCAAGGGGATCTCCGCCCGTGGGAACCAGGCCCAGGGCAACCACGACATCGCGGAAGTTCAGGCCCGCGGCATGCACGGCGATACGAACCTGCCCCTCGCCGAGGGGCTCGGCAACCTCGGGGCACGGCACAAGCGCAAGATCCTCCAGGGTGCCGCTGCCGGCGATCTCCAGCCGCCACTGCGCAACCCCGGCGGGCGCCACCAGCGCCTCACCAGCCCCGGCCCGTGCCAGCCTTGGAGCGAACAGGGCGCCGTCGCGCACCGCGAGCTCCGGCTCCCCCGACGCGATCGCCGCGCCCAACGCCGCCCAGGATGCGTCCTCGCCATCGATGTCCACCAGGACCAGGCGCCCGGGATTCTCGGTCTCCGCCGCACGCACCAACCCCGACACCGCCGCCCCGGCCAGATCGAGTACATCCTCGCCGGCGCGGGCAGCCACCGCCCTCCGGGTCACCACCACCAGCCGGCAGGCGCAGAACCGCTCGTCGGCCAGCCAGCGCTGCACCAGCTCCAACGCCCGCTGCACAGCCGACCGCGCGACCCCGGCCACACTCTCATCGCTCCCAGCTCCGTCCCCGTCTCCCTCCCCGTCCCCGCTCAACGTGCGATCCACAAGCAGCGCCACAGGGACAGCACCGCCCCCGCTCACGATTTCGTCAAGGACATCCAGATCCGCATACACCCTCAGATCGGCGCCCGCCGCACGCAGCGCCCCGGCGAGCCCCATCTCGTCCACGCCAAGCACCGCCAGCTCGCCCTTTTCGGCCACGGGGGTCGTCGGGATCGAGATCCAATCCACGCGGAAGAGCGACTCGTGGGAGCCGCCGCTGCCAGCACCCAGCTGCTCCGCCGATACCGGCCGTACCACCAACGAGCGCACCGCAGCCACCGGCGCACCGCCCTCATCCGCCACGACAACCGAGATCGCGTCCGGCCCCCTTGCCGACAGGCTCACACGCAAAGAGGACGCGCCGCCAGCGTACAGCGACACTCCACTCCACGAGAACGGCAGCCGAACCGAGCCGCTCTCTCCCATCTGCCCATCGGTCAGGCCCAGCGCAACAGCGTGCAGCGCCGAGTCCAGCAGCGCCGGGTGCACGCCAAACAACCCCGCCTGGTCCCTCTCCTGCTCCGGCAGCGACACCTCGGCGAGAATCTCATCTCCAAGCCGCCACGCAGCTCGCACCCCTCTGAACAGAGGGCCATACTCGATACCCTGCCGATCCAAGCGGTCATATAGATCGTCGATCTCAGCCTCGACCGCCCCGGCCGGAGGCCACTCGCCTCCAGCCAGCGATCCCGCCCGCTCGGCGAGGACCCCCTCAGCGCCGGCATCCCCAGCCCCCTCACCGCCCCCTTCTCCAGCCGGGGCGAGCACGCCACACCCGTGACGAGTCCACTCCTCGTCCCTCCACGGCTCCTCCCCGGAGGCATCTTCCAGGCGCGAATACACCGCGATCGGCCGGCACCCGGACTCATCGACCTCGCCCACCGAGACCTGCAGCTGCACGGCGCCCTCCTCGGGCAGCACCAAGGGCGCCTCCAACGTCAACTCCTGCACCAGCCCACACCCGACCAGGCCGCCCACGTGCAGCGCAATCTCCACAAATGCCGCGCCGGGCAACAGCACGGCTCCCAACACCATGTGGTCCGCGAGCCACGGGTGCGTCTGCAGCGAGAGACGCCCGGTGAACAGCCAGCCTTCACCATCCGCCAAGCCGACCATCGCCTCCAGCAGGGGATGCTCAGCGGAAGCCTGACCGGCCGACGCCATATCACCTGCGCCCAAAGCAGACACATCAAGCCAATAACGCTCGCGCTGGAAGGCATACGTGGGCAACCTCACCCGCTTGGCGCCCGATCCGGCGAACACCCCATTCCAATCCACATTCACACCACGCACGAACACCTCGGCAAGCGACCCGAGAAAACGCCCCAGGCCGTCTTCGCCTCGGCGCAGCGAACCGGCCACCACGGCCTCCCCAGGGTCCTCGAGCGCCTCCTCGACCGTCTCCTGCACTCCGACCGTCAACACAGGATGAGGACTCACCTCCACAAAAGCCCGATAACCCTGCTCCAGCAGCCCACGCGCGGCCCGCTCGAACCGAACTGTCTCCCGCAGATTGCGATACCAATACTCACCATCGAGCTCAGCGGTATCGACCAGTCCGTCGACCACCGTGGAATAAAACGGAATATCACCCGACCGCGGTGATATCGCAGAGCACCCCTCCAACAGCTCCTCCCGAATCGTCTCGACCTGCACCGAATGCGCCGCGTAGTCAACCGGGATCTTCCGCGCCCTGACCCCGTCGGCCTCGCATTCCTCCAGCAGCTCCGCAAGACCCCCCAGATCACCCGACACCACCACAGAACGAGGCCCATTGACAGCCGCGACGGACACGCGCCCGTCCCATCGCGCCAGACGCCCAGCCAGCTCCGCCACGCCAAGCGCGACCGACACCATCCCGCCCTTTCCTGCAAGACCAGTCAACGCCCGGCTGCGCAGGGCAACCACCCGCGCGGCGTCATCCAACGACAACCCACCCGCCACGTACGCAGCCGCGATCTCACCCTGCGAATGACCCACGACCACATCGGGCTCAACGCCACAGGCACGCCACAATCCCGCCAACGACACCATCACCGCAAACAACACCGGCTGCACCACATCCACCCGATCCAACCCGGGCGCGCCCTCCACGCCCCTCAACACGTCCTGCAGCGACCAATCCACAAACGGCGCAAGAGCATCGCCACACGCCCGCAATCCTCTGGCAAACACAGGCGAGCAGTCCAGCAGCTCCACCGCCATGCCCGCCCACTGCGAACCCTGACCCGGGAACAGGAACACAACGCGGTCATCACCCTCCGCCACACCCTCGATGACGCCCGCGGCCGGCTCGCCCCGCGCGAGGGCATCGAGACTCGAGCGCAGACCGATGCGATCGCCATTCAGCAGGACCGCGCGATTCTCAAACACCGAGCGACCCGCCGCCAGGGACCAGCCCGCGTCGGTCAGGCTGAGGTCTGGATCGCCATCCACATACTCCCGCAGGCGCTCGGCCTGCGCCCGCAGCGCCGCTTCGCTTCGCCCTGAAACGACCCAGGGCACTGGACACCCGCCACCAGCCAGGACACCCACATCGACTGCCAGACCAGCACCGTCGTCCACCCCACCAGCACCGTTGTTGACCACGCCTGCGCCGTCCTCCACCAGCGCGCCGCCATCGATCTCGACGGGCCTCGTCGCGGACGCCGGGTCATCGGCGGGCGGAGCCTCCTCGAGAACCATGTGCGCATTCGTGCCGCTGATCCCAAAAGAGGACACACCCGCCCGCCGGGGCTCGCCATTCCCCGGCCAGGGCACGTTCTCCCTCAGCAGCGACACAGCGCCGGCGCTCCAATCCACCTGCGTAGAGGGTCGATCCACGTGCAACGTCCGCGGCAGCACGCCCTTGCGCAGCGCCATGACCATCTTGATCACGCCGGCGACACCCGACGCCGCCTGCGTATGACCGACGTTGGACTTGACTGACCCAAGCCACAGTGGGTCACCGCCCCCACGATCCTGCCCGTAGGTCGCCATCAACGCCTGCGCCTCGATCGGATCTCCAAGCGTGGTGCCTGTTCCATGCGCCTCCACCGCATCGACATCCCCAAACGACAGACCGCCGGCTGCCAGCGCCTGGCGGATCACACGCTCCTGCGAGGGACCGTGGGGTGCTGAGAGCCCATTGCTCGCACCGTCCTGATTGATCGCGCTGCTGCGCACCACCGCCAGCACCGGATGCCCCAGCCGGCGCGCCTCGGAGAGCCGCTCCAGCAGCAGCACACCGACACCTTCACCCAGGCCGGTCCCATCCGCGGCGTCCGCGAAGGCCTTGCAGCGGCCGTCGCGAGCCAGGCCCCGCTGGCGGCTGAACCCCACGAACACCCCGGGTGTCGCCAGCATCGTGACACCCCCGGACAACGCCAGCGAGCACTCTCCCCGGCGCAGCGCCTCACACGCCAGGTGCAGCGCGACAAGCGAGGAGGAGCAGGCGGTGTCCACCGTGATCGCGGGGCCCTCCAAGCCGAATGTGTACGCGACACGGCCGGATACGACGCTGCCGACACCGCCCGTAATCGTGTACGCCTCGTAATCTTTTGACTTCGAGCCGGCCCGAGCGAGCGCATAGTCTTCGTAGCAGGCGCCCGCGAATACTCCCGCCGCGCTTCCGCGCAGCGAAAGCGGATCGATGCCGGCATCCTCGAGCGCCTCCCAGCAGACCTCCAGGAACAGCCGCTGCTGAGGGTCCATCGCCAGCGCCTCGCGCGGATTGATCCCGAAGAAGCCCGGGTCGAACTCGGTGGCGCAATCGATGAACCCGCCCTCTCTTGCGTAGCTCGTCCCCGGATGATCGGGATCGGGATCGTAAACGCCCTCCAGATCCCAGCCGCGATCGGTGGGAAAGCCCGAGATCGCGTCGCTGCCCGAGGCGACCAGCTCCCACAGGTCCTCCGCCGAGCGCACCCCGCCGGGATATCGGCAGCTCATCCCGAGGATCGCGATCGGCTCCCGCGTCCGCTCCTCCATCTGCTGCAGCTGCCGGCGGGTCCTGCGGAGATCGAGCGTGACTCGCTTGAGGTAGTCGCGCAGCTTGTGATCGTTGCTGGCCTCGGCGCGAAGCTCGGGGTCGCCGCGAAGCTCGGGGTCGTCGATCAGCTCATCGCCACGCTTGTGATCCTCGCTCATCTCACGACCCTCCAAGCTCTCGATCGATCAGATCGAACATCTCATCGTCGCTGGCCGACTCCAGATCCTCATCGGCGCCATCGGCGGCAGCGATGTCAGCCTGCGACTCCGGGTCTCTCAGGCTGGACAGGAACGTCTGGAGGCGGGTTGCGATGCCCGTCCGCTCGACCCTGTCCACCGCGACCGCCGAGAGCATCAGCTCCAGCCTGTCGAGCTCCGCGTTCACGGAACGGACCGTGATCGCGCCATCCTGTGCGATCTGATCCAGGAGATGTCTGCCCAGAGCGGTGGGGTTTGGGTGGTCGAACACAAGCGTGGCAGGCAGGCGAAGTCCGGTGGCCGTGCTCAGGCGGTTGCGCAGCTCCACCGCCGCGAGCGAGTCAAACCCGACATCCTTGAACGCCTGCTGCGGATGTATGTTCTGCAGCGAGGCATGCCCCAGCACGGTCGCGGCCTGGCTGCGCACGAGCTCCAGCACCACGCGCTCACGCTCGCCCTCGGGCACACCGGCGAGACGGCGAACGAGCGAACCGCCGGCTGCGGTCTCGCCTGAACGCGAGGGCACTCGAATCAGACCGCGCATCAGCGCCGGGACCTCCCCGGCGCGGCCCTGCGCGCGCAGCCCCGCGGTATCCAGACGCGCCGCGACAAGCAGCGCCTCGCCCGTGCCCCGGGCGGCGTCAAACAACCCCAGGCCTTCCTCGGCAGACAACGGGAGCAGGCCCAGGCGCGCTATCCGCGCCCGATCGCCTTCACGCAGATGGCTGGTCATGGCGCTGCTCTGCGCCCACAGCCCCCACGCCATCGAGGTGCCGGCGAGACCGAGCGCCTGACGGTGCGACGCAAGCGCATCCACAAACGCGTTCGCAGCCGCATAGTTGCCCTGGCCCGCGCCGCCGAACGTGCCCGCGACAGAGGAGAACAGCACAAACGCCGGCAGATCCATGTGCTTGGTCAACTCGTGCAGGTGCCACGCGCCATCCACCTTCGGCGCCAGCACACGATCCACGCGCTCGGGCGTCAGGGCCTCGACCACGCCATCGTCGAGCGCCCCCGCCGTGTGCACCACGCCGGTGAGCGGATGCTCCCCCGGCACCTGCTCGAGCAGGCCGGCCAGCTGCTCGCGGTCGGCGACATCGCACGCCGCGACCGTCACCTGCGCGCCCAGCCCCACCAGCTCGGCCTCCAGCGCCTGTGCTCCCTCCGCCGCGCGGCCCTGACGGCTGACCAGCACGAGGCTGCGCACTTCATGCTCCGCGACCAGATGCCGCGCGAGGAGAGAACCGATCCCACCGGTGCCGCCTGTGACCAGCACCGTACCGTGCGGGTCCAACTGCGATGGAACGCGCAGCACGATCTTGCCGATGTGACGCGCCTGGCTCATGAACCGGAATGCCTCCGGTGCGCGGCGTATGTCCCACGACCTCACCGGCAGCGGCTCGAGCGCCCCGCTCGCGAACAGCTCCAGCAGCTCCCCGAGCATCTGCTGAATGCGCTCAGGTCCCGCCTCCATGAGCTCGAACGCCTGGTAGGACACATCCGGGTGGCGCTCCCTCACCGCTCGCGGGTCGCGTATGTCGGTCTTGCCCATCTCGATGAAGCGACCGCCGCGCGGCAGCAGCTCGAGCGAGGCGTCCACGAACTCCCCCGCGAGGGCGTTCAGGACGATATCCACGCCATCGCCGCCCGTCGCCTCCAGGAGCGCCTCGCGGAACTCCAGCGTGCGCGAGGACGCGACATGGGCCTCGTCCAACCCCAGCGACCCAAGCACGCCCCACTTTGGAGGACTGGCGGTTCCGAACACCTCCGCGCCCAGATGCCGTGCCAACTGCGCCGCAGCCATGCCAACCCCGCCCGCGGCGGCGTGCACCAGCAGCTTCTCCCCCGGCCTCAGCTTCGCCAAGTCCACAAGCGCGTAGTACGCAGTCAGGAACACGGCCGGCATCGAAGCGGCTCGCGTGAACGACCAACCCTCGGGGATCCGCGCGACGAGCCTGTGATCGGTCACCGCCAACGGACCAAATCCGCCGGGAATCAAACCCGTCACGCGATCGCCCGGAGCTATGTCCTCCACGCCCGCGCCCACCTCCACGACCACACCCGCGCCCTCGCTGCCGGGGACCGCGTCACCCGGATAGACGCCCAGAGCCACCAGAACGTCGCGGAAGTTCAAGCCCGCGGCACGAATCGCGACACGAATCTGCCCCTCCTCGAGCGGCGCGCCCACCTCCGGCGCGGGGACGAGCCCGAGATTCTCAAGCGTACCTCCGCCGGTGGCATCCAATCGCCACTCCAGACCCGCGGGGGCCGCCAGCTCTCCGCCCGCGCCCGCACGCGCAAGCCTGGGCACGAGCACATTGCCTCCGCGCAACGCCAACTGCGGCTCACTAAGGGCAAGCGCCCCGGGCAGCGCACGCCACGAGGCATCCGCTCCATCCAGATCGACCAGCACGAACCTGCCGGGATTCTCCGACTGCGCCGAGCGCACCAACCCCCACACCGCGCTGTCGGCCAGACCCGGCACGTCCTCGCCGGCTCCGGCGGGCACCGCCCCCCGCGTCAACGCCACCAGCCGGCTTGACGCGAACCGCTCATCCTCAAGCCACGACTGCAGCAGACCCAGAGCCCGGTGGGTGCCCTCACGCACCAGGTCGAGCATCTCCCCAGCAGCCGCGGGCAGCCCCTCAGCGGCCCCCGGCATCCCCTCGGCAGCAGCCGCGCCGGAAGGTGGCGCGGGCGCCGCATGCGCAAGATCCAAGAGCACCGCCGCGGGGACCACGGCGCCTGCATCCACCGCCTCGCCCAGCGACTTCATGTCAGCGTGCGCGACAGACTCCACACCGGCCGCCGCCAGCGCGCGCGTCACCGCCGAGTCCTCAAGACCCAGGACCGCCAATCCCGCCACGTCTGCGTCCTCCCCGGGCGCCGCGGCGGCCACGCCCCCAGCCCGCGACGGCGGCTCAGCCCACTCCAAGCGGAACAGCGAATCGCGATAACCGCTCGCGCCGCCAAGCTGCTCAGCCGATATCGGGAGCGCCACCAGCCGGCCGACCGTCGCGATCGGCGCGCCGTACTCGTCGGCCATCGCCAGCGACACGGCGCCATCGTCGTCCTGCGACAGGGCAACCCGCAGCCGGGACGCGCCCACGGCGTGCACCGACACCTCGCTCCAGGAGAACGGCAGCCGCGCCTGGGAGGACCCACCCTGACCATCGAGCCCCGCGCCATCCCCGACGTCGTCAAGCACGCTCAACGTGGACGCCTGCAGAGCCGCGTCGAGCAACGCGGGGTGAAGCCCAAACAGCTCCAGCTGCTCGGACTGCTCGACGGGCAGGGCGACCTCCGCGAACACATCGTCCCCACGCCGCCACGCGGCCCGCAGCCCCTGAAACACCGGCCCATATTCGTAACCCCGAGCGGCCAGCCGGTCATACAGCTCATCGACCTCCACCGGCTCCGCGTCCGGCGGCGGCCACAACCCCCCGGCCAGCTCCCGCAGCCGCTCATCGCAAGCCCCGCCGCTCCTGCCATTCATGGACGCCTCATCTGGAGCAAGCGTCCCGCTGGCGTGCCGCGTCCACTCTCCGTCCGCGGGGACCTCGCTCCCGGCGGCGTCCTGGGGCTTGGAGAACACGCTCACCGTGCGATACCCCGACTCATCGGGCTCGCCAACCAAGACCTGCACCCGCACCCCGCTCTCCGCGGGCAGCACCAGCGGAGCCTCCAACGCCAACTCCCGTACCACCTCGCATCCAAGCCAGCGGCCGGCCCACAGCACAAGCTCCACGAACATCGCACCCGGCAGCAGCCCCACACCCATCACCGCGTGGTCGGCGAGCCACGGACTCGTCTGCAAAGACAGACGACCGGTGAACAACCAGCCCTCGCCGCCGGCCAGCCCGACCACGGCGCCCAGCACCGGATGGCGTACCGATGACTGCCCGGCCAACCCCAGATCCCCCACGCCGCCGGCACGCGCCTTCAGCCAGAAACGCTCCTGCTGGAAGGCGTACGTCGGCAGCGCCACCTGCGCGGCCCCGGATCCGGCGAACACCGCGCCCCAATCGACATCCACGCCGCTCACGAACAGCTCGGACAGAGAGGTCAGGAAGCGCTCCGCCCCGCCCTCCTCACGGCGCAGCGAGCCGACAACCACAACGCCTCCAGCGCCCACCGCCGCCCCGTCGCCACCCCCAGAGCCGTCCGCCGATCCGCCGCCCTCACCAGCCACCTCCTCGACGGTCTCCTGCACCCCCACCGTCAAAACCGGATGCGGACTCACCTCCACAAAAGCCCCATAACCCTCCCCCAACAAGCCGCGCACAGCCCGCTCCAACTGAACCGTCTCCCGCAGATTCCGATACCAGTACTCACCATCGAGCTCACCCGTATCGACCAGCCCATCGACCACCGTGGAATAGAACGGCACATCACCCGACCGCGGCGAGACCCCCGCACACCCCTCCAACAACTCCCCACGAATCGCCTCCACCTGCACCGAATGCGCCGCATAGTCCACCGGGATCCCCCGCGCCCTCACACCATCCCCCTCGCACTCCCCCAGCAGCTCCTCAAGCGCCCCCGGCTCACCCGACACCACAACAGAACGAGGACCATTCACCGCCGCCACCGAAACCCGCCCCTCCCAACGCTCAAGACGCGGCAGAAGATCCCCGACCCCAAGCGCAACCGACACCATCCCACCCCTCCCCGCCAACTTCGTCAACGCCCGGCTGCGCAACGCCACGATCCGCGCCGCATCACCAAGCGAGAGCCCACCCGCCACATACGCCGCCGCGATCTCGCCCTGGGAATGACCCACCACCACACCCGGCTCCACACCACACGCACGCCACAACCCCGCCAAAGACACCATCACCGCGAACAGAGCCGGCTGCACCACATCCACCCGCTCCAACCCCGGCGCACCCACCCCGCCACGCAGCACATCCTCAAGCGACCAATCCACAAACGGCGCCAGCGCATCGCCACACGCCCGCAGCTCACGCGCGAACACAGGCGAGGAATCCAACAACCCCAACGCCATCCCCACCCACTGCGAACCCTGACCCGGAAACACGAACACAACACCCCGCTCACCAGCAGACCCGGCGACACCCTCAACAGCACGGCCACCCTCGACCACACCTGCCAAAGAGTCACCCCGCGCAACCACCCCAAGACCCCCCAGCAAACCATCCCGATCGTCACCCAACACCACCGCGCGATGCCCGAACACCGAACGACCCGTCGCGAGCGTATAGCCGACGTCGGCGATATCAAGCTCCGGATCCTCCAGCGCACGAGATCGCAGGCGATCGGCCTGTGCTCGCAGCGCATCGCCACTGCGGGCAGAGACCACCCACGGCACCACCCCGCCCGCCGGCAGGCTGCTGAAAGGCCTGTCGGCATGACCCTCGCCGAGAACATCCCTTTCGGCGTGAGCACCACCTTCGGCACGAGCACCGTCCCCAGCCGCGTCGGAGCCCGAAGGCGAGTCGCCGGGATCCGGCGGATGGACCTCCTCGAGAATCAGGTGCGCGTTCGTGCCGCTGATACCGAAGGAGGACACCCCCGCCCGGCGCGGCGCGCCATTGCCCGGCCAGGGCACCGCCTCGGTGAGCAGCGACACCGCGCCGGCCGACCAATCCACCTCCCGCGAGGGCTCATCCACGTGCAGCGTCCTCGGCAGCACGCCGTTGCGCATGGCCATCACCATCTTGATCACCCCGGCCACACCGGCCGCCGCCTGGGTATGACCGATGTTCGACTTCACGGACCCCAGCCACAGCGGCCGGCCCTCCGCACGGCCCTGCCCATAGGTCGCCAGCAGCGCCTGCGCCTCGATCGGATCGCCGAGCCTGGTTCCCGTGCCGTGGCCCTCCACCACATCGACATCGCCGGCCGACAGCCGCGCATTCGCGAGCGCCTGCAGGATCACCCGCTGCTGCGAGGGGCCATTCGGGGCCGTCAACCCATTGCTGGCGCCATCCTGATTGACCGCGCTGCCCCTGATCGCCGCCAGCACCGGATGCCCGCGGCGACGCGCATCGGAGAGCCGCTCCAGCAGCAGCACGCCCATGCCCTCGGCCAGGGTGAAGCCATCGGCGCTCGCGGCGAAGGCCTTGGTGCGTCCGTCCGGAGCGAGCGCCCCCTGCTTGCTGAATCCCGCGAACGTCACGGGCGTGGACAGCACGGTGACCCCGCCCGCCAGCGCCAGCGAGCACTCGCCCCCGCGCAGCGCCTGACACGCCAGGTGCAGCGCCACGAGCGAGGACGAGCACGCCGTGTCGATCGTGACCGCCGGTCCCTCGAGCTCGAGCTCATAGGCCACCCGGCCCGACACGACGCTGCGGGAGCAGCCGGTCATGCCATAGTCCTCCAGGTCTCTTGACTGCGCCCAGAGATCCGTGCCGTAGTCGGACACGCTGATCCCCGCGAACACGCCGGTCTGGCTGCCCCGCAATGTGAGCGGAGCGATCCCCGCGTGCTCGATCGCCTCCCAGCTGGCCTCCAGCAGCAGCCGCTGCTGGGGATCCATCGCCAGCGCCTCACGCGGAGAGATCCCGAAGAAGGCGGCGTCGAACTCCGCCGCGTCATAGAGAAAGCCGCCGTCGCGTACATAGCTCCTCCCCAGCGCCTCGACATCCGGGTCATACAGCCTCTCCAGGTCCCACCCTCGATCTGTCGGCAGGCCGGAGATCGCATCGCCGCCTGAGGCGAGCAGCTCCCAGAACTCCTCCACGCCGCGCACGCCGCCCGGGTAGCGGCAGCTCATCCCCACGATCGCGATTGGCTCCTCGCTCGCCACCGCCGACACGGCCACGCCCTTCGAGCGAGCGCCCACGAGCTCGCCCAGCAGATGCTCCACCAGCGCCCCGGGCGTTGGATAGTCGAATATGAGGGTGGCCGGAAGACGCAACCCGGTGGCCACGTTGAGCCGGTTGCGCAGCTCGACGGCGGTCAGCGAGTCGAACCCGATCTCCTTGAACGTCTGCCCTGCCCGCACCGCCTGTGCTGAGACGTGTCCCAGCACCGCGGCGATCTGGCCACGGACGAGCTCCAGCAGCACACGTTCGCGCTCGTCCCCGGCGACGCCGGCCAATCGTCGCGCCAGCGATCCACCGCGATCCTGCTCCGCGACGGACGCCGAGCCGCGCAGCAGGCCGCGCAGCAGCGCGGGAACGATCCCGGCCCGGGCCTGGGCGCGCAGCGCGGCGGCGTCCAGACGCGCGGGGATGAGCAGCGCCGCGCCCATGCCGCAGGCCGCGTCGAAGAGCTCGAGGCCTTCCTCGGAAGACAGCTCCGCGGCGCCAAGGCGCGTCATTCTGCTCAGATCGACCTCGCCCACGCGGCCCGCCATGCCGCTGCGGCTGCCCCACAGCCCCCACGCCAGCGAGGTCCCTGCCAGACCCCGCGCGCGGCGATGCGCCGCCAGGGCGTCGAGAAAGGCGTTCGCGGCCGCGTAGTTGCCCATGCCCGTCCCGCCCAGCGTGCCCGCGAGCGAAGAGAACATCACGAATGCCGACAGATCCATGTGCTCGGTCAGCTCGTGCAGGTGCCACGCAGCATCGACCTTGGGGGCCAGCACCCGATCGACCTGCTCCTGCGTCAGGGACTCGATCACGCCGTCGTCGAACACTCCCGCCAGGTGCACCACCGCTTTCAGGGGATGATCGGCGGGCACCGAGCCCACCAGCTCCGCCAGCCGCTCGCGGTCGGCCACGTCGCACGCCGTGATCGACACCTCCGCGCCCAGCTCCCTCAGCTCGGCCTCCAGCTCCTCTGCGCCCTGCGCATCGCGCCCCTGCCGGCTGGCCAGCACGAGGCTGCGCACTCCGTGCTCGGCGACGAGGTGCCTGGCCACCAGAGCGCCCAGACCCCGGGTGCCGCCCGTGATCAGCACGGAGCCCAGCGGGTCGAACGCGGGAACGCTCCCCTCCTCCGTGCGCCCGGCGCTCTCATCGTCCCCGGCGCTCTCGTCCTCTGCGCGCCCGGCGCTCTCGGCGCCCACCCGCGCGAGCCGGGGCACGAGCACGCTCCCCTCGCGTATCGCCAGCTGAGGCTCCTCCAGGGCCAGCGCCCCGGGCAGGGCCTGCATCGACGTCTCGCTGCGATCCAGATCGAGCAGCATCAGACGCCCGGGGTTCTCCGATTGCGCCGTGCGCACCAGCCCCCACACCGCGCCACCGGCCAGATCCGCCACGTCCTCACCGGCCCTCGCGGCCACCGCGCCGCGCGTCACAACCGCCAGCCGCCGCGAGGAAGAGCGCTCATCCACGAGCCAGCTCCGCAACAACTCGAGCATCTGCCACGTGGCCGCGTGCACCTCCCCGACCACATCGCCCGCAGCCACGCCGGACTCCCGCTCACCCGCGGTTGAGATCCGCTCGCCCGCGCTTGAGAACAGCTCGATCCCCGCCGCCTCAAGCTCGCCGGCAAGCCCCGGCTCGCACACACCCACCAACGCCGGTCCACCCGCGAGGTGCGCCACCGCATCGGTGCCCCCGACGGCCCGTGTCTGATCCGCGGCGGCCTGCGTGTCGGGGAGCGCGCTCCAATCCAGGCGATACAGGGACTGGCGATAACCACGCACACCGAGCTGCTCGGCCGGCGCCGGGCGCGTCACCAGCCGGCGCACCGAGGCCACCTGCGCGCCATCCTCGTCGGCCATCACGAGCGAGACCGCGTCCTGCGCCTCGCTGGTGACCAGAACGCGCAGGCGAGCGGCGCCTGTGGCGCGCAGCGACACCTCACCCCACGAGAAAGGCAGCCGCGCCCCGTGCTCGGGACTGCGACCCTCGGGCTCGGCCCCATCCGCCTGGGCGGCGAGCGCGCTCAGCCCGACCGCCTGCAGCGCCGCGTCGAGCAACGCCGGGTGCATGCCGAACAGGCCGGCCTGCTCGCTCTGCGCTGCGCCCAGCGAGACCTCCGCGAACATCTCCTCGCCACGTCGCCAGGCCATCTCCAGCCCCTGGAAGGCCGGTCCGTACTCATAGCCCCTGTCCGCGAGCTGGTCATACAGATCCTCGACGTCCACGGGCTCGGCATCCGCAGGCGGCCACGTCGCCCCGGCCAGCTCGCCCAGCCGCTCAGCGGGAGCCCCGCCATCCGCGAGCGCCTCCTCGGCGGCCAGCAGCCCGCTCGCGTGGCGCGTCCACTCCTCTTCCGGCGAGCCGTCCCTCACCGCGTGCTCGGGCCTGCAATACACCTCCACGGAACGGCACCCCGACTCGTCGGGCTCGCCCACCGACACCTGCACCTGCACGCCGCCCTCCGCGGGCAGCACCAGCGGAGCCTCCAGCGTCAGATCGCGCACCACGCCGCAGCCGACTCCGCGACCCGCGTGCAGCACAAGCTCCACGAACACCGCGCCCGGCAGCAGCACGACGCCCATCACCACGTGATCCGCAAGCCACGGGTGCGTCTGCAACGACAGACGACCGGTGAACAGCCATCCCTCACCGCCGGCCAAACCCAGCGCGGCGCCCAGCAGCGGGTGATTCGCGGAGGCCTGGCCGGCCAACCCCAGATCCCCCACACCGCCCACGCCGCCGCCTATCCAGTAGCGCTCCCGTTGAAAGGCATAGGTGGGCAGCGCCACACGCCTGGCGCCCGACCCCCTGAAGGCGACGCTCCAATCCACATCCACGCCACGCACGAACACCTCGGCCAGCGAGCCCAGGAAGCGCTCCGCCCCGCCGTGGTCGCGGCGCAGCGAGCCGGCGATCACCGCGGATTGAGGGTCGTCAAGCGCCTCATCGACGGTCGCCTGCGCCCCGACGGTCAGCACCGGGTGCGAGCTGACCTCGACAAACGCCCGATACCCCTGATCCAGCAACCCCCGC
>CAZOQI010000046.1:0-38969 GCA_964582105.1 uncultured Solirubrobacteraceae bacterium | reverse complement strand
CGCTCACGACGACCTCATCGCCCGGATCCTCCAGGTCGGACTCGCGGTAGCCGCGACCCTCGATCTCCACGTCGAACATGTGCATCTTGCGATACACCGCCGCCACCTCCCCTTGCGGATTGACGTGCACGGAGGTGTTGGCCAGCTTCTCCCGCCCATCGATGTACTCGACGATCGAGCCCGCCACGAGGTCGATCTCAAGCTCCCGGGCGATCTCCCGCGCCCATGTGACGGCCGGCCCGTCGAGCGGCTCCGCCGCCGCGCGCAGATCCTCCTCGCGCCCCAGCGCGGTCCACTTCTCGGGCAATATGATGAGCGTCGCTCCATCCGCCGCCGCGGCGCGCGTGAGACGATCGGCCCCAGCCATGTTCGCGGCCCTGTCGGCTGTGGAATTGAGCTGGACGGCCGCTGCTCTCAAAAGCGCATTCCTCCCGCGGGCATCCGCTCCCGCGAAATAGATTGACTGGTCAGTCAACAACCTCCAGCATAGCGCCCACGCCCATGTTCCGCGGGCGCCGCCCGCTCAAGCGCTGGCGCTACGTGGGCGTGTTCTGCGATGAGCTGATGCTGTGCGCCGCCACCGTTCAGGTGGGGCCGGCGCGCCAGAGCTTCTGGGCGGTCCTCACGCGCGCGGACTCCCGGCTGCGGGAGCGCACGCACACGCTCATGCGCCGCGGCTCGGTCGAGCTGGAGCCCGGACGGCCGGGTGTGTCCGGACGCCAGGGCGAGCCCGGGCGGCTGCGCGTACACGACGGCCCGGTGCGACTCGATCTGGCCCTTGAGGAGGACGCGGGCTGGGAGGCGACGTGCCCCCACGGCGGGCAGCACGTGTGGACGCGCAAGCAGGCCGGCATCCGCGCGCACGGCACCGTGGCCCTGGACGGCGCAGCGCCACGCTCGATCGAGGCGCTGGCGATCGTGGACGACACCGCCGGCTACCACGCGCGCGTGACCGAATGGCGCTGGGCCGCGGGCATCGGCGTGGACCCGGCGGGAACGCCCCTGGCGTTCAACCTCGTGGAGGGCGTCAACGACCCGCCCAGCGGCAGCGAGCGCGCCGTATGGGTGGAAGGCGTCCCGCACGAGGCCCCCCCGGTCAGCTTCGCCTCCGACCTGACAGAGATCGCCGCCGCGGACGGCTCGAAGCTGCGCTTCGCCGCCGAGGCCCGTCGCAGTCGCCGCGAGAACCTGCTGCTGGTTCGCAGCGACTACGAGGCCCCGTTCGGCACCTTCAGCGGCATCCTGCCCGGAGGCATCGAGCTGGCGCACGGCCTGGGCGTGGTCGAGCACCACCGCGCGCGCTGGTAGCCACGAGTGCTTGAGCGGTCCGTATGGACTGCGCGGGCGATTCGCCTACGCGCCCCCTACCCCCGCCGCTCCCGCTGGCGCCCCAGCTCCGCAAGCAGCAGCTTGGAGTGCATCGCCCCGATGAGCTCGCGCAGCGGCTCGGAGCCAGCGGCGATCATCTGCAGGGCCCGCTCGACCTCGACCTCCCCGGCGAGGCGATCGAGCAATGCCCGGACCTCCTCCTTGACGAGCGGCTCGAGCGCCTTGCGATAGCGCAGCGTGTCATAGACGGTGAAGCCCAGCGCCTCGTCGTAGCCGCCGGCGCGGAAGCTGGCGATGGCCTCGATGATCTTGACGTCGTCCTGGTCGTAGCCGCCGCGGTTTGGGCTGAGCACCCCGATCTCGGCCAGGCGCCCAAGGACGTTGTCGGGGATGCGATAGCGCTCGCGCACCTCCCTGGCGGAGACGCGGCGCTCATCGGCGCTGGCGAGCGCGCGCTCGAGGATGCGATCCTCCAGCTCGATCAGCGCCTGCACGCGCCCGGGGTCGTCCTCCAGCACCCGCCTGATGACGCGCAGGGGCATGAAGCGCTCCTCCTGCAGGCGCTTGATGAGGGCGATGCGCTCGACCATGCCGGGCGGGTAATAGGCCATGTTGCGGCTGGTCCTGACGATGCCCTCTTCGCCCCCGAGAAGGCCCTCGCGCAAGTAGTGCTTGATCGTGCCGGCGCTGACGCCGGAGCGCTCGGCGAGCTCGCTCATCTTCAGCAGCTGGGGCTCCTGGACGGGCGTGTCGGTGGTGGTGTTGGTGGCGGTGCCCATCGCGGCCGCTCACGCCCGGAAGGCCGCGGTCTCGCCCGCCTCGGCTGCAGGCGCAGGGCCGGCCACCGCTCCCGCCTGCAGAAGCCGCTCGATCTCCTCGGGCGAGTGGCCCGACTCACGCAGGACCTCGATGGTGTGCTCGCCCAGCGCGGGTCCGGGGCGCTGCGCGTGGTGGCCGGGGGTGCGCGTGAGCTTGACGGGGAGGCCGAGCTGGCGTACGCCGCCGGCGACCCCGGGCTGGTCGATCTCGACGACCATCTCCCGCGCGCGCACGAGCTCGGAGTCAAGCGCCTCGTCGAGATCCAGCACCGGCTCCAGGCAGCAGTCGTGCTGCTGGGCGAAGTCCTGCCACTGCGCGCGGGTGCGGCCCTTGAAGATCTCCCGCACCTGCGCGTGGACTTCCGAGCCGGGCCCCTCGAACTGCTTCTCGATGAGGTCCTCGCGCTGCACCCCCCGGCACCATGCCTGCCAGAACTTGGGCTCGAGCGCCCCGAGCGCGACCCAGCCATCGGCGCACTCGTAGGGCCGGTAGCAGATGAGGGAGCCCGCCAGCTCAAGACCCTCGCGGTGAGGAGCCATCCGCTCGGCGAAGTACCTGCCGGCGACCATCGCCAGCCACGAGAGCGCGCCGTCGGCCATCGAGACGTCGACGATCTGCCCCTGGCCGGATCCGGACCCCGCCCCCCCGCCATCGCGCTCGCGCAAGGCGGCAAGGATGCCGAAGGCGGCCATGAGCGCGCCGCCGCCGATGTCGGCGATCTGCCCCGCGGCCTGCACCGGGGCGCCGTCCCGCTCGCCAGTCAAGCCCAGGAGCCCCATGAGCGCGAGGTAGTTCATGTCGTGCCCGGCGCGCTCGCGCATGGGCCCATCCTGGCCATAGCCGCTGATGGCGCAGTAGACGATCCCCGGGTTGACCTCGCGCATGCGCTCGTAGCCCACGCCGAGGCGATCGAGCACGCCGGGGCGGAAGGACTCGAGCACCACGTCGTGGTCGCGCACGAGGCGCAGGAGCACATCGCGCCCCTGCTCGCTCTTGAGATCGACGCGGATCGAGCGCTTGTTGCGATTGAGCGAGAGGAAGAGCGCGGACTTGGCGCTGTCGTGCGCCCCCTCGTAGTAGGGGGGCGCCCAGCGGATGTAGTCGCCCATGCCGGTGTCCTCGACCTTGAGCACCTCGGCGCCGAAGTCCGCCAGCAGCAGCGAGCAGAAGCCGCCGGGCAGCAGGCGCGAGAGGTCGAGCACGCGGATGCCGGCCAGCGGCAGGCTCATGGCTGAGCGGCCTCCCTCACGGCCGTGCGACCTCCGTCATGGCTGTGCGATCCCCAGCAGCCCGCGGGCCTCGGCCACGGTGGCGGGCCGCCGCCCGATGTCTTCGGCCATCTGGCGGGCCTTGGCTATCAGCTCGCCGTTGGAGCGCGCCATCTCCCCGTTGGGCAGATAGAGGTTGTCCTCGAGCCCCACCCGGATGGACCCCCCGAGCGTGAGCGCCGCGGCGACCAGGAGCCACTGCTCGCGCGAGATGCCGATGACCGCCCAATGGGATTTGGACCCGCCCTGCCCGCCCCCCCCGCCAGGGATGTTGGCGACCATCGCGGCGAGATTGCGCGCGCTGGGCGGGATGCCGCCGACGACCCCCATGATGCAGTCCACGTGCAGGGGGGGCTCCAGGACCCCCATGTCGATGAGCGGCTCCAGGCTGCCCACATGCCCGATGTCAAAGCACTCGTGCTCGGGCTTGATCCCCAGCTCGTTCATCGCCCGCAAGAGCGCGATGATCTCCTCGAAGGGGTTGGCGAAGACCATCTGAAAGACGAAGTCCTTGCGCGAGCGCGAGTACTTGGCGTAGTTCATGGAGCCCATGTTCAGCGCGGCCACTTCCGGGCGGCACTCGCGCAGATAGGCCACGCGCTTCTCGACGCTGACCCCGACGGTTCCCGTGGAGAAGTTGATGATCGCCGCGTCGCCGACCTCGTCGCGGATGGCGTTCCCGATCGCCCTGTAGTCCTCGACCTCGAAGCTGGGGGCGCCGTCGGGGGTGCGCGCGTGAATGTGGATCATGGTGCCCCCCTCGTCCACGATGCGCCGCGCCTCGGCGGCGTACTCCGCGGGGGTGTAGGGGATCGCGGGGCACTGCTCGCGGTTGGCGAGCACGCCGGAGATGGCGCAGGTGATGAGCACGGGATCCTCGACGCTCATGCCCTTGCCGCTCCGCCCAGTATCGCTCTGCGCGGCCATCGCCGGCGGCCGGAGGCCGCCTCCTCCCAATCCAATGCCCTCATACCGGCACGACCCCGTGCCGCTTCCACGGCCGCTCGACGTGCTTGTTCTCGGCCAGCTCCAGCGCGCGGCAGATCGTGGCGCGCGTCTCGCGCGGATCGATCACGTCGTCGATGAGGTCGTTGCCGGCGGCGATGTAGACGTCGAAGGCCTTGCGAAAGCCCTCGATCAGCTCGGCGCGCTTGGCGGCGGGGTCCTCTGCCTCCTCGACGACCTTGCGGAAGGCGATCTCGACGACGCCCTCGGCCCCCATGACGCTGATCTCGGCCGAGGGCCAGGCGACGATCAGGTCGGGCTCATACGCGCGCCCGCACATGACGTAATACCCCGCGCCGTAGGCCTTGCGCGTGATGACGGTGATCTTGGGCACGGTGGCGTTGGCGACGGCATAGAGCATCTTGGCGCCGTGGCGGATGATCCCTTCGGCCTCGACCTTGGTGCCGACCATGAAGCCGGGCACGTCCTGGAGAAACACAAGCGGAATGCCGAAGGCGTTGCAGAGGTTGACGAAGCGCGCGGCCTTGTCGGAGGAGTCGTTGTCGAGAATGCCCCCGAGCTGCTTGGGCTGGTTGGCGACGATGCCCGCGGGGCGCCCCCCGAAGCGGGCGAAGCAGGTGATGACGGTCTTGGCCCAGAGGCCCTTGATGTCCAGGTACTCGCCGTCATCGACAATCCTGCGGATCACCTCATACATGTCATAGGGCTTGCGGTTGGACTCGGGGAGCACGTCCAGCAGCTCCTCCTCGGCGCGGTCGATGGGATCGGAGACCGCAAGCAGCGGCGGGCGCTCTTCGCAGTTCTGGGGCATGTAGGAGAGGTACTCCTTGACGCGCAGGATGCACTCCTCGTCGTCGGCCACTTCCATGTCCCCCACGCCGGATTTGCGGCAGTGCACGCGCGATCCCCCCAGTTCCTCCTGCGTGACGTCCTCGCCCACGGCCGCTCGAACCAGATGCGGCCCGGCGAGCGCCATCGACCCGCGCCCCTTGACCATCGGCACGAAGTCGGCAAGACCGGGAATGTAGGCGGTGCCGGCCGCGCAGGGCCCCATCAGCGCGGCGACCTGCGGAATGACGCCGCTCATGATGACCTCCTCGCGGAAGAGGTGCCCGGAGCCGGCGAAGACCGAGCCGGCGGCCTCCTGCACGCGCGCGCCGGCGCTGTCGAGCAGCCACACGAAGGGAATGCGCTTGGTCAGCGCGATTTCGCGCAGCCGCGAGACCTTGATCTCGCCGGTCATGCCCATCGAGCCGGCCATGACGGTGAAGTCGTACGCGCAGACCGCGGTGAGACGCCCAGCGACCTTGCCGTAGCCGGTGATGACCCCATCGGCCGGCGCCTCCTTCCCCTCCATCGCCCGCTGCGAGAAGTGCGGGCGCCCGTGGATGCCGAGCTCGGTGAAGGTGCCCTCGTCGATCAGCAGCGCAAGGCGCTCGCGCGCGGTGAGCTTGCCCTGCGCGTGCTGCTTGGCGATCTTCTCCTCGCCCCCGCCGAGCATGATGGCGGCGCGGCGCGCGTGCAGGTCCTCAACGAGCGGGCGCAGGAGCGAAGGCGTGGCGATGTCCGAGGGCAAGGTTTTTTTGAGGAGGGCCGCAGAGCGGCCCGCGATGGCCGCGCAGTCGGTAGATAGTGGGAAGTCCTACTGCTTACTCTGGCAGGTTGGCGTGCGCGCCGTCAAGTGGCGCTCGGCGCGGCTCCTCAGGGCAGAAGCGGCTCGAGCACCCCGGCGATGACCTCGGCGGCGAGGGCGGTCTGCTCGGGCTGCCCGTCCTGGGCCTCGAAGCCGGTGACCTCGATGCCGATGACCTCGCAGCTCTCTCCGAGGGCCTCCAGAAGATCGAGGAGCTTGCCGTCGTCGAAGCCCCCCGCGGCCTTGATCGAGTGGCTGAGGGGCATCGTGGCGGGGTCGAGCACGTCCACGTCGAGGTGCACGTAGACGGGCGCGCCGTCGAGGGCGTTCTGCATGAAGACGAGCGTCTCCAGGCTCGAGCCGATGACCGTGACGCGCGCCTCGCGCAGACCCTCGCGCTCCCCCTCCTGCAGCTCGCGCACCCCGCAGAGGACGACCTGCTCGCCCGCGATGTGGCCTTCGAAGCCTGTGTCCCACAGCCCGGCGGCCCCCGCGAGGGCCATGCCGCCGAGGTAGCCCGAGGGGGTGGTGGCGGGCGTGTGGAAGGCGGCGTGCCCGTCGAGCCAGAGCACGCGCGCGTGCGGGCGCATGCGCGCGAGGGTGGGCAGGGTGGTGAGCGCGATCGAGGCGTCGCCGGCGACGATGAGGGGCAGCGTGAAGGCGTTGAGCGCGTCCTCGACCTGCCCGCCGGCCTCAAGGAGGCAGCCGCGCGAGCTCATGAGGTCTTCCTCGAAGCCCGCCGTGGAGGGCGGCTGGGGGGAGCCGATGAGGCGCGGCGAGGCGCCGATCTGGCGGCCGATGGTGGCGGCGAGCGCCTCCACGCCGGGCGCGGAGGCGGGCGAGCGCTCGGCGGTGCGGCAGCGCATGGCGATGAGCGTGGCCTGCTCGGCTCGGACGATGGAGCTCATGAGGGCGCCCTCACCGGCCCTGGCTCCGGCCGGCGGGATCGAGGCGAGGGCACGCGGCTCAGCGCCCCTTCCACACCGGATCGCGCTTCTGGAAGAAGGCGCTGACCCCCTCGACGATGTCCTCCGTGGAGAGCGTCAGCGAGAGCTGCGCGCGCAGGTAGTCGAGGGCGTCGTCGAGCGGCATGTCCAGCTGCCGGCGCATCGCTTCCTTGCCCAGGCGCATCACCAGCGGAGACTTACCCGCCAGCTTGCCGGCCCAGTCGGCCACGAAGGCGTCGAACTCCTCCGCGGGGAGGACGCGGTTGACGATCCCGCAGGCAAGCGCTTCCTGCGCATCGAGGCGCTCCCCGAGCAGGAGCATCTCGTTGACCTTCTTGCGCGGGACGTTGCGGTAGATGAGCGCCATGATCATGAAGGGGAAGGCGCCGACGTTGATCTCGGGCGTGCCGAAGGTGGCCTCTTCGGAGGCGACGATGAGGTCGCAGGCGAGCGCGATGCCCAGCGCCCCCGCGAGCACGTGCCCGCGCGCGGCGCAGATGGTGGGCTTGCCCAGCGAGCCGATGAGCTTGAAGATGTCCACGAACAGCTCTGAGCCGAAGTGCTTGTGCACGAGCGGGACCTCCCCGGCGAAGCCGCCGAGGTTGGCGCCCGAGGAGAAGACCTTCTCGTGCGAGGAGGCGAGCACGACGCAGCGCACGCGCTCGTCCCCGCGGGCGTCCCGCAGCGAGGCGCTGAGCCCCCCCAGGATCTCCACCGAGAGCGCGTTGCGCGTGTCGGGCTCGTTCAAAGTGATGGTGGCAACGCCGTTGTCGGCCACCTCGTAGAGGACGCAGTCCGAGGCCATAGCGCGACTCTAATGATCCCCCAGCGCGAGCGTTCCTTCCCTGCCTCCATCCGCCCTGCGCCCATGCCCCTGCACCCTCTACCCGCGCGCCTCCTCTCCCCTCCCTCCTCTCGCGCCCCCCTCCCGCGCCCCCCTCCCCCTATGCAGCAAGTAGGAAGTCCTACTGTTTACTTTTGCGCGCGGGTGCGTTAGCGTGTGAGATCCAACGATCCAGAGAAAGAGGAGCCCCCGAGATGGCCACCGCCGAGAGTGTGCGCAAGCCGGACTTCGCGGCCAAGCGCAAGCACTTCATCTTCAACGACGAGCACGAAGCGCTGCGCGAGTCGGTGCGCAACTTCGCCCTCAAGGAGCTCGCGCCGCACGCGGCGGAGTGGGAGGAGAGCACCTTCCCCGACTGGGTCTTCAGCCGCATGGGCGAGCTGGGCCTGCTGGGCCTGGACAAGCCCGAGGAGTACGGCGGCCAGGGCGGCGACTACTTCAGCGCGATGGTCCTCGCGGAGGAGATCGTCAACGCCAACTGCGGCGGCCTGGCGATGGGCGTGGCGGTGCACACGGACATGGCGATGCCCCCGATTCTGGCCTTCGGCACCGAGGAGCAGAAGCAGCAGTGGGTGGTGCCGGCGATAAAGGGCGAGAAGATCCTCTGCCTGGGCATCACCGAGCCCGACGCCGGCTCGGACGTGGCGGGGATCAAGACGCGCGCGGTGCGCGACGGCGAGGAGTACGTGATCAACGGCTCGAAGACCTACATCACCAACGGCCACCGCGCCGACGTGATCGTGCTGGTGACCAAGACCGACCCCGACGCCGGCTACGACGGCTTCAGCCTGTTCCTGGTGGGAATGGACGCCCCCGGCGTGATCCGCGAGCAGAAGCTGCGCAAGATGGGCATGCACGCCTCGGACACCGCCCTGCTGGCCTTCCAGGACGTGCGCGTGCCGGCGAGCGCGATGCTGGGCACGGAGGGCAAGGGCTTCTACCACATCATGTGGGAGCTGCAGGGCGAGCGCATGATCGGCGCCGCGGGCTGCGTGGCGGCGGCGCAGAAGTGCTTCGAGCACACGCTGCAGTACGCCAAGGAGCGCGAAGCGTTCGGCAAGGCGATCGGCCACTTCCAGGTGATCCGCCACAAGTTCGCGGAGATGGCGACGAAGATCGAGGCGGCGCGCCAGCTGGTGTACATGACGGCCCATCGCTTCGCCAATGGCGAGTACCCCGTGCGCGAGATCTCGATGGCGAAGCTGTACTCGGCGCGCATCGCCTGCGAGGTGGCCGACGAGTGCATCCAGATCCACGGCGGCGCGGGGTACATGCGCGAGTACAACGTCGAGCGCGTGTGGCGGGATATGCGCCTGAACCGCATCGGCGCGGGCACGGACGAGATCATGCTCGAGGTGATCGGGCGCAGTTACGGCCTGTGATCCCCGGCTGGGCCTGAGCGCTTGATCGACCCCCCCTTCACCGAGGAGCACGAGGCGCTGCGCGAGTCCGTGCGCGGCTTCATCGAACGCGAGCTGACCCCCCACGCGCAGCAGTGGGAGCAGGAGGAATGGTTTCCCGATGAGGTCTTCGCCAAGCTCGCCAGCCAGGGCCTTTTGGGCCTGAAGTACCCGGTGGAGCACGGCGGCCAGGGCGGCGACTACCTGCACGAGGCGGTGCTGATCGAGGAGCTGACGCGGATCGGCTCGGGGGGCACCGCGGCGGGCATCGGCGCGCACGTGAACATCGCGACCCCCCCGATCTGGAGGTTCGGCAGCGAGGAGCACAAGCGCCGCTACCTGGAGCCGGCGATACGCGGCGAGAAGATCGGCGCGCTGGGCATCACCGAGCCCCACGCGGGCTCGGACGTGGCGGCGTTGCGCACGCGCGCGACGCCGGTCGATGGCGGCTGGGTGGTGAACGGCGAGAAGACCTACATCACCAACGGCGTGCGCGCCCACTTCATCGTGACGGCCGTGAAGACGAAGGAAACGACCCCACCCGCCCGCCACCACGACATCTCGTTTCTGATCGTGGACCGCCAGGAGGGCGTGCGCAGCTCGGCGCTGCACAAGCTCGGCTGGCACGCCTCGGACACCGCCACGATCGCCTTCGAGGACGTCTTCGTCCCGAGCGAGAACCTGCTGGGCGCCGAGCACGAGGGCTTCAAGCTGATCATGGCCAACTTCCAGTGGGAGCGCCTGGCGATGGCGCTGGGGGCCGTGGGCGCGATGCGCGCCGCCTGGGAGCGCACGGCGCAGTTCGCGCGCGAGCGCCAGGCCTTCGGCAGGCCGCTGAGCGGCCACCAGGCGATCCGCCACAAGCTGGCCGATCTCGCCACGAGCGTGTACACCTGCCAGTGCGTGACCTACGACGCGCTGCGCCGCTTCGTAAACGGCGAGGAACCGCTGCGCGAGGTGACGATGGCCAAGCTCCTGACCCAGCGCGCGAGCTTCGAGCTGATGGACGCCTGCCTGCAGATCCACGGCGGCGCGGGCTACATGCGCGAGTACTGGATCGAGCGCGCCGCGCGCGACGCGCGCCTGGGCCCGATCGGCGGCGGCAGCGACGAGATCATGCGCGAGATCCTGGGGCGCCTGATCGAAGCCCCGCCTGCGCGGTAAGGCACACGGGCGCAGCCGAGCCGAACAGACGTCCAGGTGCACGAAGAGAGCTAATGCTTGCGGGCGGATGAGCCGATGAGCTGGGCGTGCCACGGGTTGGCCCCACGCTCGCTGCTGCCCTGACGACGGGTGCGCTGTGCTGCGCGGGCATGACCCCGATCGCCGCGGTGGCGGCGCCTGCGGCCACCTCTGCCGGCGCGGCGGCGGCGTGCCCCGACGCGAACCTGATCCCCCAGCCGGGGAACCTGGCGCGCGTGCGCGCCGCGGTGGTGTGCCTTGTCAACGAGGTGCGCGAACGCCGCGGCGAGACCCCCTTGCGCGCGGACGCGCGGCTCGAAGCGGCCGCACAGGGGCACAGCGAAGACATGACGGCGAAGGACTACTTCGAGCACATCGGTCCGCGCGGCGACACCCCCCTGGATCGCATGCGCGCGAACGGATACGCGCCCGGCGCCGGCGTGGGCTACGAAGTGGGCGAGAACATCGCCTGGGGCACGTTGAGCCTGGCGACGCCGCGGGCGATCGTGGACGGCTGGGTGCATTCGCCGGACCACCTCGCGAACATCCTCGATGCCCGCTTCAGAGACACCGCGGTTGGGGTGAGCACGCCTCCGCCGGCGTTCCTCGCGCAGGGCCAGGCGGGCGCGGTGTATACGCAGGACTTCGGGTCAATCGTCACCGGCGGCGCCGCTCGCTATAACCTGCGGCCTTCGCAGACGAGAGGGCAGCGCAGGCGGCCAAAGGCCGCCGAGCCGGGCCACTCGACACTTCCCCTCACAAGGAGACACAAGGGTTATGGGCGTTCTCGACAGAAAGGCCGCAATCGTCACAGGCTCGGCAAGAGGCATCGGAAGGGCCACCGCCGAGTTGCTCGCGGGGCAGGGCGCAAGCGTGCTCATCAACGATCTCGACGGCGACGTCGCTGAGCAGACCGCGAGCGAGATCGCGGGCGAGACGGCCGTGTGGGCCGGCGATCTGACCAAGGGCGATGCGCCCGAGCAGCTGGTGGCGAAGGCGATCGATGCCTTCGGCAAGATCGACATCATCGTCAACAACGCGGGCTACACGATCGACGCGCCGATCCACAAGATGAGCGATGAGCAGTTCCAGGCGATGCTGGACATCCACCTGATCGTCCCCTTCAGGGTGATCCGCGCGGCGGCGCCGCACCTGCGCGAGCCGGCCAAGAAGGAGCGCGACGAGGGCCGCGAGGTGTTTCGCAAGATCGTCAACGTGTCGTCGATATCGGGCACGATGGGCAATGCAGGCCAGGCGAACTACTCGAGCGCGAAGGCGGGCGTGACGGGCCTGACCAAGACGCTGGCGAAGGAGTGGGGCCAGTTCAAGGTCAACGTCAACGCCGTCGCTTTCGGCTTCATCGAGACGCGTCTGACGGCCGCGAAGGTGGAGGAGAACACGATGGAGATCGGCGGCGAGAAGGTGCAGCTGGGGATACCCGAGCAGATGCGCCAGATGGCCTCGATGCTGATCCCGCTGGGCCGCCCGGGCACCCCCGAGGAGGCGGCCGGAGGCGTGTTCTTCCTCTGCTCGCCGTGGTCGAACTACGTGCACGGGCAGGTGCTGAACATCACCGGCGGCCAGTTCGTGGGGATGACGAGCTGACCGGCGCAGCGGGCAGGCGAGACCGGGTAGGATGGCGTGGCTATGGGTCCTTTTGTTCTATCTGGGGAGGCAGCTTTGCGACGGAGAGGTTTCGGAAGATTGTGGGTGGCGCCCCTGCTGGTGGCGCTCGGGGCGATCGCGTGGGTGGCGCCCTCCGGCGCCGCGTCCGGGGGCGATGGGCCCGTGGCCACGGCGGCGAGGACGCAGGCCTTCAACATCAATTCGACATTGCACCTCGTGGGCCGAGCCGGGCACGTGCTCAACGAGCAGGGCACCTTCACCGGCAGCCAGTCGGGCACGATCGCCATTCGCTTCACGTCCGTGACGTCCACTTCGGGAGAAGCGACGTTCGCGGCCTACCCGAGGGGTGGCGGCTACGTGAGCGGGCGCACGAGCACTAAGGGCCGCGTGGTGGGCGCGAAGGTGTACTTCGGGGGCAGCATGACGATCACCGGGGGAAGCGGCCGCTGGGCGCATGCCTCGGGCCGGGGTCTGGGGTTCAGCGGCGTGGTGGACCGGCGCAACTTCCACGCCACGACGCACATGCAGGGCAGTATCAACTATTAAAGACCGCGGCAGCGCAGACAAGGGGCATAAGGGCCTATCGTGTGATGGGCCCCTATGCGCGTGCACCCGACATTGGCGGTCCTGCTGCCGGCGCTTGCCGCCGGACTGCTCACGACGGCCGCAGGATGCCTGCCCGCCGCGGCGGGGGCAAGCGAGACGGCCAAGCTCGCGGTTGCGTTCTCGCCCTACCGCCTGGGCCGCGGCACGACGCTGAAGATCGCGCTGAAGCTCGGCGTGGCGGGCGTGAGCGACGGGCTGCCGGCGCCCGTCACGAGGTTCGACATGCGCATCCCGGCGGACCTGGAGATCATCGGCAGCAGCCTGGGCCTGGCCATCTGCCGGCCCGAGGCGCTGCTGGCGGGCGGGTCGGACGGCTGCTCGCCCAATGCGCGCCTGGGCCTGGGGAGCGCGGAGATCAAGGTGCCGGTGGGACCTGAACCGGTGGCCGAGTCGGCGAGCATCGAGGCGGAGATGGGCCCACCCGTGGGCGAAGAAGTCGGCGTGCTGCTGTATGCCGAAGCGGGAACGCCGGTGGCGGCGCAGCTGATCTTCCCGGGCGTGCTGCTGAGCGGCGGAGGCGCAACGGGTCAGAGCCTGAACACCTCGGTGCCGCTGATCCCCTCGGTGCCGGGCGCGCCCGATGTGTCGATGGTGAGCATGAATCTGAGCCTGGGCCCGGCCGGGCTGACCTACTACAAGCAGGTGCACGGCAGGACGGTGGGCTACCGCCCGGAAGGAGTGGCGCTGCCGACGAGATGTCCCGCCGGAGGCTTTCGCTTCGTGTCGAACATAGCCTTCGCGGATGGCGCCACGGTGAGCGCCTCCAGCACGGTGCCCTGCCCGGCGCGGCGCCGCTGAGCGACGGGAAGCGCTGCTCGCTCAGGGGGGAAGGGGCAGAGCGGCGCCGGCGAGGTCCAGGAGAGCGCCCGAGAAGTAGGCGCCGGCGGGCGAGGCGAGGTAGGCGGCGAGAGCCGCGGTCTCATCCGCGGAGGCATCTGACCCCCGCTCCCCGGACCCCGGCCCATCTGACCCCCGCCCAGCGGACCCCCGCCCGGCGATGGCGGTGACGTTGATGTGATGGCGGGCCCACTCAACGGAGAGGGTGCGCGCGAGGTTCTCGAGACCGGCGCGCGCGGCGAGAGCGTGCTCACCGGCATCGGCGGCAGGCATGAGGTAGACGATGCGCCCCCCACCCTTGATGCGCCCGCCGCGCTCGATCGGCCTCCCCTGCGCGAGCGGCTCACCCCGCTGAGCCGGCAGGAAGGCGTGGTTGATGGTGGCGCGTGTGACGTTCCAGGTGGCGTCGAGGCAGGCTCGCAGCGCCGTGGGAGCACCGTTGGCGAACAGGCCGGCGCCGTCCACGACGAGCACGTCGATGGCCCCCATCTCGGCGAGGGCGCCGCGGACGGAGCGATCGATGGCAGCCTCGTCCTCCCCGTCTGGCAGGCAGGTGCGGACCCGCGCACCCAGCCCCGAGAAGGCCTGCGCGATGGCGGTGCCCTGCGGCGCGGGCGGCCCTGCGATGAGCAGCGAGACGCCCTGGAGCAGTTCGGGGCGCAGGAGCGTGGCGGCGTTCACCGCGCTCTCACCGCTCCTCCCCCATTCCCTGGCGCTCATCGCGCCTGCGGCGCCATGACCTCGGCGCGCCGCTCGGCGCGGACGCGCTCGAGCACCCCCTTGCGCCCGTGTTCCTGAAGGCCCGCATACAGGCGCCGGATCTCCGCGAGGATCTCGTCGGCGACCGCCTGCTGCTGCTGGCGGGTGGGCTGCTCGATGCGCTCCCAGCGCATGGCCTGGCCGTACTGCACCGTCACCTGCGGGAAGCGCAGGCGCTTCCAGTTGCGGATGTGCGAGGAGCCGTGGATGGCGATGGGGACGACGGGGGCGCCGCTCTCAAGCGCCAGGCGCCCGATGCCGCGCTTGGCCTCGGTGGCCATCTTGCCCGTGCGCGAGCGTCCCCCCTCGCAGTACATGGTGATGGCCCCGCCCCGCGCAAGGATGGCCTGGGCGGTGACGAAGACCTCCTCGTCGCGTGCGCCGCGGCGCACGGGGAAGACGCCGCCGTGGCTGTAGATGAACTGCATGGGCGGCTTGAAGAGCTGCGACTTGGCCATGAAGCGGACCTTGCGGCGGATGTAGCAGCCCATCAGGAAGTGATCCATGAAGGAGAAGTGGTTGGGCGCGAGGATCACGGGGCCGCTGCCGGGGACCTCCTCGGTGGAGATCGCGCGCGTGCGCAGAAGGGTGTAGGCGTAGAGCGAGGTGAGCAGGCGCGTGAGCTCGTAGGTCCAGTCCGGTTCGCGCGTGCGCGCGCGGTGGTGGAAGCGGTCGAAGTGCTCCTTCGGGCGGGGGTCGCTGTAGACCTGCTCGCGCATGGAGGCGAGATCGTTCATGGCAAACGCTTTTACATCCCAGACGCGCCGAGGTTACGCGCGCCGGCGAGGTTGCGCGCGCAGGCCAGGGCATCGCGCCAGCCGGCGAGCAGCTGGGCGCGCTCCTCAGCGCCCATGCGCGGCTCAAAGCGCGCCTGCTCGCGCCACGCTCGGCGCACGTCATCGGTGCTCCACAGCCCCACGCCGAGCCCCGCGAGGCAGGCGGCGCCGAGCGCGGTCGTCTCGGTCATGTGCGGGAGCACGACGGGCACCCCGAGGATGTCGGCCTGGAACTGCATGAGCCAGCGATTGGCCGTCGCCCCGCCGTCGGCGCGCAGCTCCCGCAGGGGCTGCCCCGAGGCGCTCTGCATGGCCTGTACCGCATCGAGGCTCTGATAGGCGATGGCCTCCAGTGCGGCGCGCGCGAGATGGGCGCGCTGGCTGCCGCGGGTGAGGCCGAAGATGGCGCCGCGCGCGTGGGGGTCCCAGTGGGGCGAGCCCAGGCCGGTGAGAGCGGGGACGAAGTAGACGCCCTCGTTGGAGCACAGCGAGGCGGCCAGGGCCTCGCTGTCGGAGGCGCCCTCGATGATGCCAAGCCCGTCGCGCAGCCACTGCACGGCGGCGCCGGTGACGAAGATCGATGCCTCCAGGGCGTAGGTGCGCCGTCCGGCGATCTCCCAGGCCACGGTGCCCACCAGCCCGGGCACGGAGTCGGGAGGACTGAAGCCGGTGTTGAGCAGCAGGAAGGAGCCGGTGCCGTAGGTGTTCTTGCCCATGCCCGCATCGAGACAGGCCTGGCCGAAGAGCGCGGCCTGCTGATCGCCGGCGATGCCCGCGAGCGGCACGCGGTGGCCGTGGAGGTCCTCCGGGCGCGTCTCGCCGAGGTGGCCGGCGCTCGCGGACACGCGCGGCAGGGCCCGCTCGGGTATGCCGAAGAGCTCCAGCAGCTCCGGGTCCCAGCGGCCGGAGGCGATGTCGTAGAGCATCGTGCGCGAGGCGTTGGAGGCGTCCGTGAGGTGCTCACCCGTGAGCTTGAAGGCGAGCCAGGAGTCGATCGTGCCGAAGACCGCGCCGCCGCTCTGCGCCCTTTCGCGCAGGCCGGGCACGTTCTCCAGCAGCCACTGGATCTTGGTGGCGGAGAAGTAAGGGTCGAGCACCAGCCCCGTGCGCCGGCGCACCAGGTCCTCAAGGCCTGCGGCGCGCAGTTCCTCACAGCGCGCCGCCGTGCGGCGGTCCTGCCAGACGATGGCATTGTGCAGCGGCCGGCCGCCGGCGGGGTCCCACACGCAGACGGTCTCGCGCTGGTTGGTGATGCCGACCGCCGCGAGCGCGCCGGGGCGCACGCGGGCATCTTCCAGAGCCCGGCCGGCGACGGCCTGGGTGACGTCCCAGATCTCATCGAGGTCGTGCTCGACCCATCCGGGTCGGGGGAAGTGCTGCGTGAACTCGCTGTAGGCCCGCCCGAGCGGCTGAGCCCGCTCGTCGAAGACCAGGCAGGTGGTGCCCGTGGTGCCCTGGTCGATCGCGAGGATCATGACCAGGGAACCTAAAGGACCCCGCGGCTATTTCGCCTCCAGGTTGGGCAGGATCCTGTCCAACCAGCGGGGCAGCCACCAGTTCCAGTCGCCGAAGACGCGCATCAGCGCGGGCACGAGCACGAGCCGGATGAGGGTGGCGTCGATGGCGATGCCGACGGCGACGGCGAAGCCGAGCTGCTTGAGTTCGAGGAGGTTGGCGGTGACGAAGCTGCCGAAGACGGCGACCATGATGGCCGCGGCAGCGGCGATCGGCCTGGCGGTGTGCTCGACGCCTATCGCAACGGAGCGACGGTTCTCGCCGGTGCGCTTCCATTCTTCCTGGATGCGCCGGATGAGGAACACCTCGTAGTCCATCGAGAGCCCGTAGACGAGCGCGAACACGGTGAGGGGAACGAAGCACTGGATGAAGCCGGTGCTGGTGAAGCCGAAGAGCTGCTGGCCGTGGCCTTCCTGGAAGACGTAGATGACGATCCCGAGCATGGCCCCGGTGGCGAGGAGGTTCATGAGGATGGCCTTGAACGCCAGCAGCGGGCTGCGGAAGACGATCAGGAGGAACAGCAGCGAGGCGCCGAGGATCAGCGCGAGCACGACCGGGAACCTGACGCTGGTCTCGTGCGCGAGATCGACCAGCACGCTCGGCCCCCCGCCCACGAGCACGGTGGCGCCCCACCTGGCGCGCAGCCTGGGCGCGAGATCCTGGCGTATGTGCAGGATCAGGTTCTTGGCCGCGGTGGAGTCGACCGAGACGGTGCTGACGACGTTGAGGAGCGCACCGGCGGGACTGCGCCGTTCGCCCACCCCCGCCACGCGAGGATCGTGTTCGAGCGTTTCCGTCAGTTCCTTGGCGGCGGAGACATCGCTGCCGCTGGCGGAGCTGCCGCCGGCGGAGCCGCCGCCGCCGGTGATGGTGATCCTGACGGGCGAGACGGCGCCCGGGGCGAAGGCGTGGGCCAGCACCTGCTCGCCCCTGCCCGAGGGCGCTTCGGAGACGGCGAAGACGCCGAGGTTGAGGCCGTAGTTGAGCCCGAGCACCGGCACGGCCGCGAGCAGCAGGATGGCCGCCGAGGCGGCAATGGCGGGAATGGGGTGGCGCATCATGCTCAGCGCCCATCTGGCCCAGCCGCCGGGACGATCAGGATCGTTTGGCCGCGCGTTGGCCGGCTGCATGCGCTGCGGCAGCGCGCCCCGGTCGATCCGCTGCCCGAGCGCTCCGAGCAGAGCCGGCAGCAGCGTGAGCGCGGCGAGCAGCGTGCAGATCACGACCGCTATGACCCCGACGGTGATCTCGCGGAAGACGGCGGCCCTGATTACGAGCATCGAGGTTATCGCCAGCCCGCAGATGACGCCCGAGAAGAGGATCGTGCGGCCTGCGGTGGCGAGCGCGACGCCCACCGCATCGGCCACCCGTGCCTGCTCGTCGTGAACCTGCCCGTCGCTGGGCACCGGCCCATCGCCTGCCGCCAGCCCTTCGCCCCGCACCGGCCCATCGTTCCCAACCTGCCCGTCGCCCCGCACCTGCCCATCGCCGCTGCGAGGGGCGCCGCGGGCGAGCTCCTCGCGGAAGCGGCTGACGATGATGAGCGCGTAGTCGATGCCGATCCCCACGCCGACCATCGCCACGATCGAGATGAGGAAATTGTCGAAGTGGGAGAACTTGATCACGATCGCCAGCACGCCGTATGTCAACAGCAGCCCCGCCCCCGCGAGCATCAGCGGCACGAACGCCGAGAAGAGCGAGCCCAGGGCGATCAGCAGCATCAGCAGCGCCACCGGCAGGCCGATCGCCTCGGCCCGCTCGACATCGTTGGTCTGCACCTGGACGAGATCCTTGGCGACGGGCGAGTAGCCCGTCAGCCACGCCTGTATGCCGGCGCCGGACGTGTGGACAGCGTGCTGCACGGCGCTCTGCAGGCGAGCCGCGTTTTCAAAGCGATGCTGGGCGTCGCCGCTGAGCGCGACGGCGGCCACCGCGGCGTGTTCGTCGGAGGAGATCTGCCCGACCGCTTCGTTGTCGAAGGGGCTGAGGACGCCCTTGACTCCCCGCTCGTGCGCGATCGTCGCGACAAGCGACGCGATGAAGCGGGTGTATGTGCCATCGGAGGCGATGTGCGGGCTGGAGTGGAAGACAAGCGCATCGTCCTCGGTGCCGACGTCGGGGAAGCGCTTTTCGACAAGCTGTTCCACGCGCGCGGACTGCGAGCCGGCAACCAGGTAGTCGGGAGCGCCCAAGGCTCGATGCAGCGATGGATAGAGAGCCGCCGAGGCGATCAGCACCAGCGCCCACAGAGCCAGCACGGGACGCCGATGACGCACCATCCTCACACCCCAGCGGTGGGCCCGGGCGGACCTGTCGACGGCCGGCCCAGCGGCCATGATCGCTGGCTCATCAACGATGGGCGCCTCGAGGTCGCGATAGCCGGAACCCGGCTGTCCGGTTACGCTCATCGCCGCTCCCGATAGACGCGCACGAAGTCCGCGAGCTGGCGGCCGCGGTGGGCGAACCCCGCGAGCGTGCGCCCGCTGGCGCGGTGCTCCAGATCGAGTTGCACCTCGCATACGCGATGACCGCCGCGCGCGGCGTCGATGGTCATACCCATCTCCATGCCAAAGCCGCCGGCGAACGGCAGCACCTCTGCCAACGCACCCACCCGCAGCGCGCGCTGACCGGATATGGGCGCCTGCAGGACAAGGCCGCAGCGCCGGCGTATGGCCCACCGCGCGAACCCGACGGCCAGGCCCAGGCCCCCTCCGAGGCGCCGCGCGAAGACGGCGACGGCCAGATCGGCCTCTCCCCGCTGTATGGGGGGCAGGAGCTCCACGAGTCGCCCGGCCGAGGCCCCGAGATCGCCGTCGCAGAACACCGCGATGGCGCCGGCGGGCGGCTGCAGGTCGCGCAGCGCACGTCGTGCGGCGAGCGTGGCAGCCGCGCCCTTGCCGATCGAGCGCTCGCTGCGCACCACCGCGGCGCCGCCCGCGCGGGCGATCTGAGAGGTCGCATCGCTGGAGCCGTCGTCCGCCACCCATACAGGTATACCTGGGAAGGTCCCGGCGAGCGCCTGCAACGTGGCGCCGAGGCGATCGGCCTCGTTGCGGGCGGTGAGGATGATGAAGGAGGCGTTGGCGAAGGAGGCGTTGGGGTCCAAGGCGTTCGGGTCCATGATCGGTCGGCGACGACGGTTATTGTCCCTCGTGAGTGGGCATCCAGCCGACTCGACTGACGAGAATGGGCGCCTTCCCGGTGCCCCCGACCGGGCCGAGGGCCCTTCCCAGGAGGTTTGGCGTGGCTGAGGTGCAGGCGCACATCACCGGCACGGTGTGGAAGATCGAGTGCTCTGTGGGCGATGAGATCGAGGAGGGCGACACGGTGGCGATTCTGGAGTCGATGAAGATGGAGATGCCGGTGGAGGCCGAAGACGCGGGCACCGTGGTCGAGATCCGCTGTGAGGAGGGCCAGGCCGTCAACGAGGGGGACACGCTGGTGGTGCTGGAGTAGCGCCGGCGGTGCTGGATCGGCCATCGGTCGACGCCGATGTCGGGGAGCACTCGCGCAGGCCGGCCCGGCAGCCATCAGTCGACGCCCAGGTTCGGGAGCACTCGCGCAAGCCAGCCCGGCAGCCACCAGTTGCGCGCGCCGAGCAGGCGCATGACCGCCGGGACGAGGACGAGCCTGATCAGCGTGGCGTCGAGCGCGATGGCCGCGGCGAGGGCGAACCCGATCTGCTTGACTTCCAACAGATCGGCGGTCAGGAAGCTGGCAAAGACCGCGACCATGATCGCGGCGGCCGCGGTGATCGGCCGTGCCGTCTGTTCTATGCCGGCCGCGACCGAGAGCTGATTGTCGCCGGTCTTCCTCCATTCCTCCTGAATGCGGCGAATCAGGAAGACCTCATAGTCCATCGACAGTCCAAACAGGAGAGCGAACACGATCAGTGGCAGCGGCGATTGGATGAAGCCTGTGCTGGTGAAGTTGAACAGGCGCTGAGCATGGCCGTCCTGAAAGACCAGGACCACGAGCCCCATCGTGGCGCTCGTCGCGATCAGGTTCATCAGCACCGCCTTCACCGGCAGCGCGACGCTGCGGAAGACGATCAGCAGGAACAGCAGCGATGGAACGAGGATGAGCCCCAGGATGAGCGGGAACTTGGCCTGCAGCTCATTGGAGGTGTCGAGCGCCTGGGCCGTCGCGCCGCCCACGAGCACGACCGGGCCTCCGTGGGCCCGCAGCGGGGGCGCCAGATCCTGGCGGATGTGCCGTACCAGCGCGGTGGCCGTGCGGGAGTCGATCGGAACCGATGCCACCGCGGTGAGCAGCACCCCTGCCTGCGCCCGGTGTTCGGTGACGCCCGAGACGCGCGGGTCGCGTTCCAGCTCCTGGCTCAAGGACCTGGCCGCCGCCACCTCCGAGCCCCTGTGTTCACGCCCGCCACGATCGGTCACGACGATCTGGATGGGTCCCATCACACCTGGGCTGAATGCATCCGCCAGCACCTTCTCACCCTGTCCGGAAGGCGTGCTGGAGACCCGCAGAACCCCCACGTTGAGCCCTAGGCGCAGGTGCAGCGCCGGCAGGGCTGCCACCATCAGCACCCCAATCGCAACAGCCGCGATGGGGATCGGATGGCGCATCACCAGCAGCGCCCATCGCGCCCAGCCGCCACGGCGTCCGTGGCTCGCCCCGGTGCGCACGCTGGCCGGCCGCAGAGCCACAGGCAGCGCGCCCGCATTGACCCTCCCACCGAGCATGGCGAGCACCGCGGGCAGCAGCGTCATGGCGACGGCGAGCATGCAGATCACCACCACGATGGTGCCCACCGCGATCTCGCGGTAGATCTGGAAGTCCACCGCGAACAGGGAGGCCAGCGAGAGCGCCACGATCACGCCGGAGAACAGGATCGTGCGGCCGGACGTGGCGAGCGCGAGGCCGAGGGCATCGGCGACCCGCTCGTGCCGATCGCCCTCCTCCTTGTGTGGATCGCCCTCCTGCTCGTGCCGTTCTTCCTCCTCGGAGCGCCCTCGCGCAAGCTCCTCCCGAAAGCGACTGACGATGAACAGCGAGTAATCGATCCCGATCCCCAGGCCGATCATGGTCACCACCGCCATGAGGACGCTGTCGAAGTGAAACCAGCTGTTGAGCAGGGTGAGCACGCCGCCGGTCAACACCAGTCCGGATGTCGCCACCAGCAGCGGCAGCAGCGCCGGAACCAGTGCGCCCAGTGCGAGCAGCAGGATCAGGAAGGTGGCGGGTAGGGCGATGGACTCGGCCCGTGGGGTGTCGGCCTTCTGCACATCGCTGAGATCCCGCACTATCGGCGAGTAGCCCGTCAACCACGCCTGCACCCCCCGCTCACCCGCTGCTCGCGTGACGGCTTCCTGCGTGAGACGAGCGCCGTTGTAGCGTTCGCTGGAGCTCCCGGCGAGCGTGACCAGAGCGACGGCGTCGTGTTCTTCGCCGAAGATCTGTCCAGCGGCTTCGGTGTCATAGGGACCGATGACGCCGCGGACGTCTTTCTGGCCGCGCACCGCCTTCACCGCCGCGGCGATCACCGCGCGGTAGACCGCGTCGCCGGCGAGATGGCGCTTGGAGTAGAACACCAGCGCGTCGTCTTCACTGCCGAGGCCGGGGAAGTGTCGTTCGAGAAGCTGTTCCACAGCATAGGATTCGGAGCCCTTGAGCTGATAGCTGGGAGGTCCCAGGCTCTTCTGCAGAGTGGGATAGGCGCCCGCGCCCAGCACGATCAGGAACACCGAGGCCGCCAGAACGGCGCGCCGGCGACGCGCGAGGGCGACCCCCCAGCGATAGAGCCTCGACAGCCTCACCGTCTCGGACTCGCCAGACGGCACTGCATCCAGAATACGCCGCTCTTCCGTGGTCGCCATGCGATCACCCACCCTCGTCCCGAGAACCCGCCAGCAGAGAACCCGCTAGCCTTTCGCGCCGATGCCTCCTAGCGTCGCTCCACGGGAGCTGGCCGATGGCAAGCTGCTGCTCGATCTGCCCGCCGGCGGCGTAGCCCGGCTGACGATCTCCAATCCGGCGAAGCGCAACGCGCTCGACCATCCGATTCTCGACGCGATCACCGCGACGCTCTCCGAGCTTGTGTGCGCGCGGTCGGATATCCGCTGCCTGGTTGTGACGGGCGCCAATGGCATGTTCTCCGCGGGCTATGACATCGGCGAAATACCCGACGCCGAATTCGAGGAGCGCGCCGAGCGCCTGATCGCCCACCCTTTCAGCGAGGCGATCGACGCCTTGGTGGCATTCCCCTACCCCACGCTCGCCGCATTGCCGGGCCACACCATCGGCGGGGGCCTGGAGCTGGCGCTGGCGTGCGACCTGCGTGTCGCCGCGGAGGGGGTCAGGCTGGGAATGCCCCCGGCAAAGCTCGGACTTGTCTACTCGCACATGGGCGTGCGCCGCTTCCTGGAGACGATCGGCGCAGCGCGAACCCGCGAGCTGTTCCTGCTGGGTCGCTATATCGACGCTTCGACGGCGCTCGCATGGGGACTCATAAACCGTGTGGCCCCGGGCGGGGAGCTCGAGGCGGCCACCCTCGACCTGGCTGGGGAGCTGGCCGGCAACGCGCCGCTGGCGCAGAGGGGCAACAAGCGCGTGATCGCGGCCCTGCTCAGGGCAGAGGGCGAGCTGCCGGAGGATGTCGAACGGGAGCTGATCGAGCTGCGCCGCGCCTCCTTCGCCTCGCTGGACATGCGCGAGGGCATACGCGCCTTTGCCGAGAAGCGTACGCCACGCTGGCGAGGCGAGTGAGAGACCACCTGAACATGGTGTCCCCAACCTGCGCACGCGACAATCGCCGGCGCTGCGCATGACAGGAGGTTGTGTCTGCGCTGGTCGCGTTCGCATGGCTTTGGTCTGGGCTGGTCGCGTTCGCACAGCTTTGGTCTGGGCTGGTCGCGTTCGCACAGCCTTCACGCCTGGCACATGTCTGTGGTGAGCCAATCCTGAACCGCCTGTGCGGTTGAGCCGGCGTCTTTTTCCATCAGCGTAAAGTGGTCGCCGGGCACTTCGACGACGGCGTGCGTCGCATCCCGGGAAGCCCTCCACTCTCGGTCGGCCGAGAAGCCGGACATCTGGTCCGCGGCTCTCACCAGCAGGGTGGGAGCAGTGATCTTCGCCGGCTCCCAATCCGAGAACAGCCGCAGATAGGCGCCCATCGCCGTCAACCGGACATCGTCGATCGTCAGGTGATCTCCATCTTTCTCGAGCATCTCGTCCGCGAGCTCCGACAAAATCGCGGAGAGAGCCCTGCTCTCAAATGAATATGTGTCAACCAGAATGACCGCGACGGGAAAGATGCCGATGCTCTCCAGCCGGCTCGCCAGCGATTGGGCGAGCATGCCGCCGGAGGAGTAGCCCATCAGGGCAAACGGAGCGTCGAGCGTGCTTCCTCGTAAAGCATCGAGGAGCGTGTCAACGACAACCTCTGCGGTCGCGGGCAGGCTTTCCCCGCTGACAAACCCAGGCACGGGAAGCGCCGACAGGTCTCTGTTGCCATCAAGGGCCTTGGCGAATCTCGCAAATTGGTGAGGGCCGGACATCGCAACGAGCGAGGGGAGGCAGATCAGGCCGGGAGACTTGGAACCCTCGGAGAGTCGAACCGGCTTGGGAGCCAGATCGGGAGCCAGGGGAGCATCGAAGGTCGGGCGAAACCTGGAGGCGGTCAGCAGCAGCTCCATGAATTGATCGACCATTCCGAGGTCGTGCGCTCGACGAAACAGCGCGCCAAGCGTGCCCGGCTCACGATCGAGGGGCGAGATCTGCCCATTGGAGTCGCCGACTCGGGCCGGTCGATCGCCGCCGCCTGCACGCGCAGAAGCCAGTTGACTCCAGAGATAGCCAGCCAGCGCAGCGGGAGTGGGGTGATCGAAGACGAGCGTGGTCGGCAGCCGCAGCTCCGCGGCTGCTTCCAAGCGGTTGCGCAACTCCAACGCCGCCAGCGAATCGAATCCGAGCTCGAGAAAAGCCAGCTGCACATCGACGTGCTCTGAGGAGGCGTGCCCCAACACCGCGGCTGCCTGCGCACGTACCGCCTCGAGCACCATCGACTCACGCTCCTCCTCGGGTATGCCGTTCAGGCGCCGCGCCAACGATCCACCGTCCGCTGCGCGGCGCACGGGCAGGCGAACCAAGCCACTCAGCGATGGCGGCAGCATCCCTGCCCTGGCATACGCGCGCAACGCCGCAGGATCGAGGCGCACGAGGATCGCCAACGCCTCTCCCGTGGCGCAGGCGGCGTCAAACAATTCCAGACCTTCCTGCGAGGACAGCGCGAGCGCACCCGCGTGCGCCGGCTGCGCCAGAGCATCCTCCTGGAGATGGCTGGGCACGTCACTGGCCCGCGGGCTGAGCACGTCAGTGATCTGCGGGCTGAGCACGTCACCGGCCTGCGGGCTGAGCACATCACCGGCCTGCGGGCTGAGCACGTCACCGGCCCGCGGGCTGGGCACGTCACCGGCCTGCGCCCACGGCCCCCACGCCAGGGAGATGCCGGTGAGACCTCTTGCCTGGCGGTGAGCGGCGAGCGAGTCCAGGAACGTGTTCGCAGCGGCGTAGCTGCCCTGACCCGCGTTGCCCAAGGTGCCGGCGATGGAGGAGAACAGCACGAACGCCGACAGCTTGAGATGCTCGGTCAGCTCGTGCAGGTGCCATGCGCCGGCGATCTGAGGAGCCGGCGCCGAAGCGAGCCGCTCGACCGCCTGCGACTCGACCGAATCCTCGCCGAGCACCCCCGCGGCATGCACCACTGCATTGAGCGGAAACTCCGGCGGCACCAGATCCAACAGCCCTTCGAGCTCGCCGCGGTTGGACAGGTCGCACGCGGCAACCGTCACCCGTGCGCCCAGGGACTCGAGCTCAGCCTGCAGCTCCGGCAAACCCTCGGCCTCACGGCCGAGCCCGCTGGCGAGCACCATGCTGCGCACCCCGTGCACCCTCGCCAGATGCCGGGTCACGAGTGCGCCCAGACCACCGGTGCCGCCGGTGATGAGCACCGTACCCTGCGAGTCGAACGCACCAAGACCGTCCTCAGCTGAGACACCGCCGCGAACGGGAGGCCGAGCGCGTGCCAGACGGGGAGCAAACAAACCGCCCGCACGCACCGCCAGCTGCGGCTCATCGATGGAGAGCGCAGCAGGCAGCACGCCCGGAGAGAGCTCCTTCTCATCGAGGTCGACCAGCACGAAGCGACCCGGGTTCTCAGACTGCGCCGAGCGCACCAACCCCCACACCGGCGACTCGACCAGCCCCGGCACATCCTCCTTCGCCTCGACGGCCACGGCGCCCCGGGTCACCACCGCCAGCCGGCAGGCCGAGAATCGCTCATCCGCGAGCCAGCTCCCTACCAGCTCCATTGCCCAATGCGCACTGGCGCGCGCCCTCTCGATCACACCATCGGCCTCTGCCTCTCCACCGGTGCTCCTCCCGGGTATGTCCGCAGAGCAGTCCACCAGCACGACCGCGGGCGCTGGGGCGCCCGCGTCGATGGCCTCCCCCAACGACGCCAGGTCCCTGTGTGCGCCCGCCTCGCCGCCGGCTGCCCGCAGCGCCTGCGCCAGCCTTCCCTCGTCGCCACCGAGCGCAACCCATCGCCCCGCGGAGACCTCTGAGGGAATCGCAAGCGCAGCCCAGTCCAAGCGGAACAGCGAGTCGCGAGGCGCACCGCGTGCGGCATTGAGCTGCTCGGCGGACACTGCGCGCAGTGCCAGCGAGCCCGCCGAGACCACCAGTGCGCCGTCCTCGTCTGTTGCCGTGAGTGAGGTTCCGCCGGCAGCAGTGCTGGAGAGGTGAACCCGCAGCGATGACGCGCCAGCGGCGTGCAGGCGCACCTCGCTCCACGAGAACGGGAGGCGCGCCCCGCCGTCCTCGCTGCCTGCGATATCCCCCCCGCTCCCGAGCAGAGCTGTCGCCAGCCCGTGCAGCGCGGAATCGAGCAGCGCCGGGTGCACACCAAACAGACCCGCCTGCCCCCGCTGATCCTCGGAGAGTGATACCTCCGCAAATACCTCATCCCCGTCTCGCCACACGGCCCGCAACCCCTGAAACACCGGGCCATAATCGATGCCGCGCTCCGCGAAACGCTCATACAGATCATCAATCTCCACACGCTCGGCGCCCGCGGGAGGCCACACAGCCCCAGCCAACCCCTCTGCCTGCCCACCAGCCAACCCCCCGCCAGCACCACCCTCGCCGCCCACGAGCACACCGCTGGCGTGACGAGTCCACGCCTCATCGACCGCCAGACCGTCGCCCGGGGCAGCCTCAAACCTGGAATAGACACCCAACTCCCGAGACCCGTCCTCCCCGGGCTCACCCACCAACACCTGGACCTGCACCGCACCATCCTCGTGCAACACCAAAGGGGCCTCCAACGTGAGCTCCCCCACCCGCTCGCACCCAACCTGCCCACCCGCGTGCAACGCAAGCTCCAAAAACGCAGCACCAGGCAGCAGCACCATGCCCAACACCACGTGATCCGCGAGCCACGCATGGGTCCGCAACGACAGACGACCCGTGAACAACCACCCCTCACCATCAGCCAACCCCACCGCAGCACCCAGCAACGGGTGCCCAGCGCCCTCCAAGCCCGCCAACGCCACATCTCCAACACCCAACGCGGGCGCATCAAGCCAATAACGCTCACGCTGAAACGCATAAGTGGGCAACGCCACCCGCCGCGCCCCCGAACCCCTGAACACCCCAGGCCAATCCACGTGCACACCGCGCACAAACACCTCAGCCAACGCCGTGAACAACGCCAAGGGCTCAGAGCGCTCACCACGCAACACCGGAACCGCCACGACACCAGCGCCACCCACACCCCCCACGCCACCAGCGCCGCCCACGCCCCCTACACCGCCCGCGCCACCAGCGCCGCCCACGCCGCCCCCGTCGTCCTCCTCACCAGCCAGACAATCCCTGGCCATCGCGCTCAACACACCATCAGGACCCAGCTCCAAAAAGCTCCTCACACCCCGCTCCCCAAGCGCCCGGAGACCATCGCAGAACCGCACCGTCTCGCGCACATGACGCACCCAATATCCAGCCGAACAGACCTCCCCCTCGGACACCACCCCACCCGTCACATTCGACACCAACCCCAATCGCGGCGCAGAGAACGACAAACCCTCCACGACCCCCCCAAACTCCTCAAGCATGCCATCCATCCGCGGCGAATGAAACGCATGACTCACCCGCAACCGCTTGATCTTGCGACCCCGCCGCTCCCAGGACGCCGCCAACCCCAACACCGCATCCTCATCACCCGAAAACACAACCGATCCAGGACCATTCACCGCCGCCAACGCCACCCCACCCCCCAAACCCTCCAACGACTCAAGCGCCTCCTCCTCGGACGCCTGCACCCCAACCATCGCCCCACCAGCCGGCAACGCCCCCATCAACCGCCCACGCGCCGCGACCAGCTCACACGCATCCTCGAGCGAGAACACCCCCGCCACATACGCCGCCACAAGCTCCCCAACCGAATGACCCATCACAAAATCAGGACGCACGCCCCAACCCTCCACCAACCTGAACAACGCCACCTCAAGCGCGAACAACCCAGCCTGCGTAAACACCGTCCGATCCAACAGCCCCTCCACAGGTTCGTCCCCAACGCCAAACATCACATCACGCAACGAACGACCCAACAACCCATCCAAACACCCACACACCTCATCCAACGCCTCCGCGAACACCGGAAACGCCTCATACAACTCTCGACCCATACCCACGCGCTGAGCACCCTGGCCGGTGAACAAAAACCCAACCCCACCAGCCACAACCACGCCCTCAACCACACCCCCAACACGCTCCCCACGCTCCAACGCACGCAAACCGCCAAGCAGACCATCACGATCCCCACCCAACACCACTCCACGACGCTCGAACAACGAACGACCGACCACCAACGACAACCCCACATCCGCCACACCCAACCCAACATCACCATCCACACACGCCCTCAAACGACGAGCCTGGCCCCGCAACCCCCTCACACCCCGACCCGACACAACCCACGGCACGACACCACCCAACACACCACCAACACCATCCTCAACAACACCACCACTCCCAGCAGCCACACCATCGCCGACGACATCCCCCTCCACACCAGACTCCAAGGCCGCAGCCACGCCATCCAGCGCAGGCGCCTCCTCGAGAATCACATGCGCATTCGTACCGCTGATCCCAAACGACGACACCCCCGCCCGCCGCGGCTCGCCATTGCGCGCCCACGGCACCGCCTCCGTCAACAACGACACCCTCCCCGCCGACCAATCCACCTGGCCCGAGGGCCGATCCACGTGCAGCGTCTTGGGCAACACCCCACGACGCATCGCCATCACCATCTTGATCACCCCGGCAACACCCGCCGCTGCCTGCGTATGGCCGATATTGGACTTCAACGAACCGAGCCACAAGGGACGCCCCTCAGGCCGATCCTGCCCGTAGGTCGCCAGCAGCGCCTGCGCCTCGATCGGATCCCCAAGCGTGGTGCCCGTCCCATGAGCCTCCACCGCATCGACATCCGCCGCCGACAACCGCGCATTCGCCAACGCATGAGCGATCACCCGTTCCTGGGACGGACCATTCGGCGCCGTCAACCCATTGCTCGCACCGTCCTGATTCACGGCGCTGCCCCGCACCACCGCCAGCACCGGATGATCCAGACGACGCGCATCCGAGAGACGCTCCAGCAGCAACATACCCACGCCCTCGGCCAGGCCAGTGCCATCCGCGGCATCCGCAAACGCCTTGCACCGACCATCGCTGGCCAGTCCCCGCATACGTCTGAACTCCACAAACATCCCAGGTGTCGCCATCACGGCCACCCCTCCCGCCAGCGCCAGCGAGCAGTCCCCCCCACGCAGCGCCTGGCATGCCAGGTGCAGCGCGACCAGCGATGAGGAGCACGCCGTGTCAACCGTCACCGCGGGCCCCTCCAGCCCGAGCGTATAGGACACGCGCCCCGTGGCAGCGCTGGGGGCGAGGCCCGTCAGCCCGACACCCTCGAGAACCTCGCTGTCGCTCCCCAGCAGACCGAGTCCGTAGTCGGACTGCATCAGGCCGGCGAACACTCCAGTTTGGCTGCCGCGCAGCCGAGCTGCGTCGATGCCCGCGTCCTCGATCGCCTCCCAGCACGTCTCCAGGAGCAGGCGCTGCTGCGGGTCCATCACCACCGCCTCGCGTGGACCGATCCCGAAGAACCCCGCATCGAACTCCGCGACCCCGTCGAAGAAGCCCCCTTCGCGTACGCAGCTCGCCCCCGCGCCGTCGGGATCAGGATCGAAGATGCCCTCCAGATCCCAACCGCGATCGGTGGGGAATCCCGAGATCGCATCGGTACCGGAGGAAACCAGCTGCCATAGCTGCTCGACCGAGCGCACGCCACCCGGATAGCGACAGCTCATGCCCACGATCGCAACCGGCTCATCGACAGATGCCCTCGACACCGCCACCGCTGCTCTGACCTTGGCGCCTTCAATCTCGCCGAGCAGATGGCCGGCTACGGCAATGGCCGTGGGGTGGTTGAACACGAGGCTGGTGGACAACTGCAGTCCGGTGGCAGCATTCAGGCGGTTGCGCAGCTCCACCGCGGCGAGGGAATCAAACCCAAGCTCCTTGAACGGTCGTTGCGCGTCTATCGCCAGGGCCGAGGCGTGCCCCAGCACGACCGCTGTCTCGGCGCGCACAAGTTCGAGCACCACGTGCCTGCGCTCACCCTCGGATACGCCGGCCAGGCGCCGCGCCAGAGATCCGCCGGAGTCCTCCCCCGAGCGGCGCGCAGGCGCGCGGATCAGGCCGCGCAGCAACGCCGGCGCCGTCCCGGCCCTGGCGAGCGCCCGCAGCGCGGCCGCATCGAGGCGCAGCGCGATCACCAGCGCCTCGCCGATGCCGCGCGCGGCGTCGAACAGCCCCGGCGCCTCCTCGGATGACAGCGCTGCCACGCCCGAGCGCGCCATGCGCGCGCGGGCGCCCTTGCCGAGCTGGCCAGCCAGGGCGCCGTCCTGCGCGAACGGCCCCCACGCCATCGAGGTGCCGGGAAGACCCCGCGCGCGGCGGTACGCCGCCAGCGCATCCAGGAAGGCGTTCGCCGCGGCAGAGTTGCCCTGGCCCGCGCCGCCGAGCGTGCCCGCGGCCGACGAGAACAGGAGGAACGCCGACAGGTCCAGGTGTCTCGTCAGCTCGTGCAGATGCCACGCGGCGTCCACCTTGGGAGCCAGCACCCGCTCGACGCGCTCAGGCGTCAGCGACTCGAGCACACCATCGTCGAGGATGCCCGCGGCGTGCACCACCATGCTCAGCGGGCGCTCCTCGGGCACCAACCCGAGCAGGCTCGCGACCTCGCTGCGGATGCTCACGTCGCATGCCGCGATCTCCACGTGTGCACCGTGTGCCTCCAGCTCGCTGCGCAGCTCCGATGCGCCCTCGGCCTCGCTTCCTCGCCGGCTGGCCAGCACCACGCTGCGCACGCCATGCGCCGCCACCAGATGCCTCGCCACCAGACCACCCAGGCCACCCGTGCCGCCCGTGATCAGCACCGTGCCCTGCGAGTCGATCGGCGATGGCAGCGTCAACGCGATCTTGCTCAGCCGCGCCAGCCGCGCGGCCGACACGACACCCTCGCGCACGACCAGCTGCGGCTCATCGCAGCCGAGCGCTGCGCCCAGGACACCCACAGACGCCTGCTCGCCGTCGAGATCCACCAGCACAAGACGACCCGGGTGCTCGGTCTGCGCCGAGCGCACAAGACCCCACACCGCCGCGCCCACCAGGTCCGGCACATCCTCCGCGGAGCTGCTCGCCACGGCTCCCCGCGTCACCAGCGCCAGTCGCGAAGCGGAGAACCGCTCATCGGCAAGCCACGCCTGCACCAGGCCCAGCGCCTGCCCGACGCCCAGACGCACAGCGCCCGCGGCGACCCCGTCATCGCGCTCATCGGATGGACCGCGTGCGCAATCCACGAGCACCGTCTGGGGAATCGAAGCGCCCCCATCCACGGCCTCGGACAGGCACCCCAGATCCCCATACACCCCGATCTCCACACCCGCAATCCCAAGCGCTGCGGCAAGCCCCTCCTCCCGTACACCCAGAGCCGCCCAGCCAGCGGCGGCCTGCTCGCGGGAGAAAGCGGCGGCCTGCTCGCCGGCGGCCTGCTCGCGCGGGAAAGCGGCGGCCTGCTCGCGGGGCGCGATCGGAACCGGCGTCCAGTCCAGGCGAAACAGCGACTCACGACCGGCTCCCCGCAGACCATCGAGCTGCTTCGCCGATACAGGCCGCAATACCAGCGAATCCACCGAGACAATCGGCGCGCCGCCCTCATCGGCAATCACCATCGATACCGCGTCGCTGCCCGCCGGGGACACGCAGACGCGCAGCCGAGAGGCGCCTGCCGCGTGCAACCTCACTCCACCCCAGGAGCAGGGGAGCCGCACACCGCCGCCCGCATCCTCGTCCTGGCGCTCAGAATCCTGATCGTGCCCACCGCCGGCGCCGTCCAGACCCGCCAGCAGGGCGTGCAGCGCGGCGTCGAGCAGCGCGGGGTGCACGCCGTAGCGCGTGGCGTGCGGGAGCTGTTCCTCGGACAGGGAGACCTCGGCGAACAGGTCCTCCCCACGCCGCCACGCCGCCCTGAGCCCCTGGAACACCGGCCCATAGTCATGTCCCTGCTCGGCCAGACGGTCGTAAAGATCGTCCACCCGCAAGGATCGTGCGCCCGGCGGTGGCCATGCGAGGAGTCTCTCTGCCTGCTCCTGCAGCGCCCCCCCCACCTCCATCGCCGCCCGCTCGCCTGGGGTGGTCGAGGCCAGCGTGCCGCTGGCATGACAGGTCCACGATCCCCCCTGCACCAACAGCCCATCCTCCGTGCCATCCTCGGCGCGCGAATGAATATCCACTGTCCGCTGCCCGGACTCATCGGGCTCCCCCACGAAGACCTGCAGCTGAACACCGCCCTCCCCAAACAACACCAACGGCGCCGGCAGCGTGAGCTCCGCGATCTGCTCGCACCCCACCCACCTCCCGGCATGCAGCGCGAGCTCAACAAACGCAGCGCCGGGCAACAGCACCGTGTCCATCACCATGTGCTCCGCGAGCCAGGGGTGGGTCTCAAGGGACAGGCAACCGGTGAACAGCAATCCCTCGCCATCGGCCAGCGCGATGGCCGCGCCGAGGAGGGGATGCTCGGCCGATGCCTGGCCGGCGGAGGCCATATCCCCGGGACCCAGCGCCGGAAGCGCCAGCCAGTAGCGCTCGCGCTGGAAGGCGTAGGTGGGAAGCCTCACACGCCGCGCGCCCGACCCCTCGAACACCCGCTGCCAATTCACGGGCACACCGCGCACGAACACCTCGGACAACGCCGCAAGAAGGGCCAGCGGTTCGGGGCGCTCCCCGCGCAACACCGGCACCGCCGCGACCGGCGCCTCGCCCACCTCGCCCACCTCGCCCGCCTTGCCCGCCTCGCCCACCTTGCCCGCCTCGCCCGCCTCGCCCACCTTGCTCGCCTCGCCCGCTGCCCCTGCCTCACCGGCCAGGCAATCCCCGACCATCGCGCTCAAAACACCATCGGGACCCAACTCCAAAAAGCTCCTCACACCCCGCGCCTGGAGCGCACGCACGCCATCACGGAACCGCACCGTCTCACGCACATGACGCACCCAATATCCAGCCGAGCAAACCTCCTCACCCACCACCACTCCACCCGTCACATTCGACACCAACGGGACCCGCGGCGCCGAGAACGACAAACTCTCCACAATTCCCTCGAACTCCCCGAGCATCCCATCCATACGCGGCGAATGAAACGCATGACTCACACGCAAACGCTTCGTCTTACGCCCCTCGCCCTCCCACAGCCCCGCCAACTCCAACACCGCGCCCTCATCGCCCGAGAACACAACCGACCGAGGACCGTTCACCGCCGCCAAGGACACCTCACCCTCACGCCCGGCCAGGGACTCCAACACCTCCTCCTCAGACGCCTGCACCCCCACCATCGCCCCGCCCTCAGGCAACGCCCCCATCAAACGGCCACGCGCCGCCACCAGCGCACACGCATCCTCCAAGGAGAACACCCCCGCCACAAACGCCGCCACGACCTCCCCAATCGAATGACCCGCCACACAATCCGCCCGCACACCCCAACTCTCGACAAGCCGGAACAACGCCACCTCAAGCGCGAACAACCCAGTCTGCGTAAATGCCGTCCGATCCAACAACCCCTCCACAGACCCGTCTCCAACACCAAACATCACATCGCGCAACGAACAATCCAACAAGCCATCAAGACACCCACACACCTCATCCAACGCCTCCGCAAACACCGGAAACGCCTCATACAACCCCCGACCCATACCCACACGCTGCGCACCCTGACCCGTGAACAACAACCCCAAGCCACCACCCACGACCCCACCCTCAAACACACCCGCAGCGGACTCGCCACGCTCCAGCGCACCAAGACCACCAAGCAGACCCTCACGATCCTCACCCAACACCACCGCGCGACGCTCAAACAACGAACGACCAACCGCCAGCGACAACCCCACGTCCGCCAACCCAAGCCCCGGATCGCCATCCACAAACCCCCGCAGACGCCCAGCCTGAGCACGCAACCCCTCGGCGCCTCTCGCCGAGACCACCCACGGCACCACGCCACCCAACACACCGCCGCTGCCGGACACACCATCCGCCGCGCCATCCGGCTCAGGCGCCTCCTCGAGGATCACATGCGCGTTGGTGCCACTGATCCCAAATGACGAAACCCCCGCCCGCCGCGGCTGACCATTCCCCCGCCACGGCACCTCCTCGACCAGCAGCGACACCCTGCCCACCGACCAATCCACCTGCGCCGAGGGCTCATCCACGTGCAACGTCCGCGGCAACAGGCCATGACGCATCGCCATGACCATCTTGATCACCCCCCCCACACCCGCCGCTGCCTGCGCGTGACCGATGTTCGACTTCAACGAGCCCAGCCACAGCGGATCTCCTTCAGGCCGACCCTGACCATAGGTCGCCAGCAACGCCTGCGCCTCGATCGGATCGCCGAGCACGGTGCCCGTACCGTGGCCCTCAACCACATCGACATCTCCGACCGACAACCGCGCATTGGCGAGCGCGTGCCTGATCACCCGCTGCTGAGAGGGGCCATTGGGCGCCGTCAGTCCGTTGCTCGCTCCGTCCTGGTTGACCGCGCTGCCTCGCACGACCGCCCACACCGGATGCCCGAGACGACGTGCATCGGAGAGCCGCTCCACCAACAGAATGCCCACGCCCTCGGACAGACCGGTGCCGTCGGCTGCGTTGGCGAAGGACTTGCAGCGCCCATCGGGAGCCAGTCCCCGCTGCCGGCTGAACTCAACGAACATCCGCGGCGTGGACAGCACCGTGACGCCTCCCGCGAGGGCCATCGCGCAGTCGCCTCCACGCAGCGCCTGGCACGCCAGATGCAGCGCCACCAGCGATGAGGAGCACGCTGTGTCAAGCGTGACAGCGGGACCCTCCAGCCCGAGCGTATAGGCGACGCGCCCCGACGCTGCGCTGAGGGCGAGGCCCGTCAGCCCCGAGCTCTCGAGGGGATTGCCATCACCCGCAAGCAGACCGATGCCGTAGTCGGGCTGCATCACGCCGGCAAACACTCCGGTTTGGCTGCCCTGCAGCGAGATTGGGTCGATCCCCGCCTCCTCGATCGCCTCCCAGCACATCTCCAAGAGCAGGCGCTGCTGAGGATCCATCCCCAGCGCCTCACGTGGACTGATCCCGAAGAACCCTGCATCGAACTCCGTGGCCTCGTGGAAGAACCCGCCCTCGCGGACATAGCTCATCCCCCTGATATCCGGGTCGGGATCGAAGAGCCGCTCCGGCTCCCAGCCGCGGTCCGCAGGGAACTCCGAGATCGCATCGGTGCCAGAGGCAATGAGTTGCCACAGTTGCTCGGGCGAGCGCACATCACCCGGATAGCGGCAGCTCATCCCAACGATCGCAATCGGCTCATGCCCCCGGTCCTCCACCTCCCGCAGGCGCAGACGAGCATCGTGCAGGTCCACCGTGACCCGTTTCAGATAACTGCGCAGCTTCTCCTCATCTGCCATTGCCGGCCCCTCCCTCGGTGGGAACGGCGTCGGGCCCCAGATCCCGCAGCTCGGAAGAGCTGCCGAGCTCTTCGTCGATGAATCCAAAGATCTCATCATCCGATGCCGACTGGATCTTCTCTGCCACCCTGTCACCGTCCTGCAGTTGCTGCGCGTCGCCGAGCAGCGACATGAGCTCCTGCAGACGCGCCGTGATTCTCGTCTGCTCGGCGTGGTCCACGGTTGTGGACTGCAGCATGCTCTCCAGCTTGTCGAGCTCGATATCCACGGGGACCGCCCTCGCCAGCCCATCCCGAACAGCGGTGTCCAGCAGGTGACTGGCAAGGGTCTTGGGAGTCGGATAGTCGAATACGAGCGTGGCCGGTAGACGCAGTCCCGTGACCACTCCCAGCCGGTTGCGAAGCTCGACCGCCGCGAGGGAGTCGAAGCCGAGCTCCTTGAAGGTGCTCTGCGAGTCGATCGCATCAGGCGAGGCGTGCCCGAGGATCGTTGCGACGTGACTGCGAACAAGATCAAGAACGACACGCGGGCGCTCGTCCTCGGGAACGCCGCCGAGACGCATGGCGAGCGACCCGCCGGCCACGTCCCGGGCTCGGCGTTGGGGCGAGCGGACCAAGCCCTGCAGCAGTGCCGGCACCATGCCGGCCCGCGCCTGCGCGCGCAACGCGGCGACATCCAGGCGCACCGGGATCAGCAGCGCCTCACCCGTGCCGTACGCGGCGTCGAACAGCTCCAGGCCCTGCTCCGCGGAGAGAGCTGCGACACCGGAGCGCGCCAGGCGCAGCAGATCCTCCTCGCCGAGCTGTCCGGTCATATCGCTCGCCGGCGCCCACCAGCCCCAGGCCATCGATGTGCCGGCGAGTCCCCGCGCCTGGCGATAGGCCGCGAGCGAATCCAGGAAGGCATTGGCCGCCGCATAGTTGCCCTGGCCCGCGTTGCCCATGACGCCGGCCGCGGAAGAGAACATGATGAACGCCGAGAGACCCAGGCGCTCGGTCAACTCGTGCAGATGCCACGCCGCATCGACCTTGGGCGCCAGCACACGATCCAGGCGCTCGGCCGTCAGGGACTCGACCAGGCCATCGTCGAGCACCCCCGCCGCGTGCACCACGCCGGTCAGCGGATACTCATCAGGCACGCTCTCCAACAGTCCCACCAGCTGCCCACGGTCAGCCACATCGCACCTCGCCACCACGACGCGCGCGCCAAGCTCAGTCAGCTCAGCCTCCAACTCCTGCGCCCCCGCGGCCTCGCGCCCGCGCCGGCTGGCCAGAATCAGGCTGCGCACGCCATGCTCGACAACCAGATGCCGCGCCACCAGGGCACCCAACCCACCCGTGCCACCGGTGATCAACACCGTGCCCGGCGAGGCGCTGAAACCAATACCACCAAGCTCCCCACCGGCTGGGGAGGAGACTTCGCCCACAGCAGACGCCACACGCGCCAATCGCGCTGCAAGCATGCGACCTCCACGCACCGCCAGCTGCGGCTCATCGCACAGAAGAGACGCAGGCAGTGCGCTCCACGACGCATCCTCGCCATCCAAATCGATCAGCGCAAGCCTGTTGGGATTCTCCGACTGCACAGAACGGACCAACCCCCACAAGGGCGCACCGGCGAGATCGGACACGCCCTCCCCAGGCGCTGCTGCCAGCGCACCCAAAGTGACCACCACCAGTCGCGCAGCGGCGAAGCGCTCGTCGGCAAGCCACTCCTGCACCACACCCAACATCCAGTGCGCACCCGCATGCGCAGCCCCAACCACCCCACCAGCATCCCCTTCGACAGCACTTCCATCACCAGCCGGCGCACCAGCATCCACATCGACAGCACCTCCACCACCAGCCGGCGCACCAGCGGCCTCCGCAGCGATGGCGCGAGCAGCAGGGGTGCAATCCACCAGCACCATCTCGGGCACCGCTCCACCATCCTCGATGGCCTTCCCCAACGACCCCAGATCCGCGAACACTCGAGCATCAGGCCCGCCCGCGCGCAGCGCTCCCGCAACCCCGACACCATCGGATCCCACCACTGCAAACTCACCCGCACGAACCTCAGGAGAAGCCGAAGCCGCAACCCAATCCACGCGATACAGCGACTCGTGATAGCCGCCCCGAGCGCTGCCAAGCTGCTCGGAGGAGACTCTCCGCAACGCCAGAGAGCCCACCGACGCGACCAGTCCACCAGACTCATCGGCCACCGCCAACGACACCCCTTCGGTGCCCACCCCCGACAGGTGAACCCGCAACGAAGACGCACCGGCCGCATATAGACAGACGTCAGTCCAGAAGAACGGCAGCCCCACTCCACCACCAGCGCCGCTCTCACCCCCAGCGCCATCCTCAAGCCCAGTGCCATCCTCGCCCGCCAGCGCACCGATCAGGATCCCATGCAACGCCGAATCCAGCAGAGCTGGATGCACACCAAACGAACCTGCCTGCACCGCCTCTCCGTCTGGCAACGAAACCTCGGCAAAAACCTCATCCCCACGTCGCCACACGGCCCGCAGACCCTGAAACACGGGGCCATAGTCAATGCCCCGCTCGGCAAAGCCCTCATACAAGCCATCGACCCCGACCTCGACCGCATCGGCCGGAGGCCAGACGCCTCCGGTCAACACCCGCTCATCGACGATCCTCCCCGCGTCAGCCTCTCCATCCGCGGCAAGCACACCGCCTGCATGACGAATCCACGCAGCTTCATCCGCCCACACGTCATTGCCTGCCGCAGCCTCGGGCCTGGAGTAAACACCCACCTCGCGGCGCCCGGCCTCATCGGGCTCGCCCACCAGGACCTGCACCTGCACAGCGCCCTGCTCGGGCAACAGCAACGGCGCCTCCAGCGTGAGCTCCTGCACCCGATCGCACCCGACCTGCCCACCGGCGTGCAACGCCAGCTCCACAAAAGCGGTGCCCGGGAGCAGCACCACACCGAACACGGCATGATCGGCAAGCCAGGGATGAGTCTGCAGTGACAAACGGCCCGTGAACAACCATCCCTCGCCGTCCGCCAGACCCACAGCAGCGCCCAGCAGCGGGTGTCCCGTGCCGTCCAGACCCGCCAATGCAACATCGCCAACACCCAATACGGCCGCATCAAGCCAGTAGCGCTCGCGCTGGAAGGCATAGGTGGGCAACTCGACCCGCCCGGCGCCCGAGCCCGCGAATACCCTTCCCCAGTCGACCTTCACTCCCCGCACCCACAGCTCACCCAGCGACGCCAGGAAGCGCTCCAGGCCGCCCTGCTCGCGGCGCAGCGAGCCGGCGATCACCGCGGATTGAGGGTCGTCAAGCGCCTCATCGACGGTCGCCTGCGCCCCGACGGTCAGCACCGGGTGCGAGCTGACCTCGACAAACGCCCGATACCCCTGATCCAGCAACCCCCGC